>NZ_SDLH01000001.1:0-596376 GCF_013096955.1 Anoxybacillus sp. EFIL
TATCATAATTAAGATTTGCCGCCCGAACGTTTTCTTTTCTGAAAGTCAACATGTTCTGATATTGCAACAAACGAAATATCTCTTGATAAAGTTTCGGCATTTTCTCATTCGGTGGCAACTTAATGATACGATTTACTTGCTTCGCGGTTGATGGCATCAATTGTTCATACGAACAAGTGAGACGTAATAAATGAGGCAAGTATGGAAAAATATCACCGGTTTGTGATCTGACATGCACAATAGGTGTCTTATTATGAACACCTTTTAATTTCCATGTTTCATTTTTTGTTATGTAATAATCTATCACACTTTGTTGTAAATACGGGCTTTTTTCTCCAGCTGTATACGGAGCCACCTCAACAAAAGTATAGTAGTACGATTTTTTATTGTATGAATCAACGACTTCCACCCCTTCTTTGATCAGTGGAGATCGATCACGAAGTAAGTCTTCTAATGTTTTTTTATATTCAAAACGATGTTGATATTCAAAGCCGATCAATATATTTCCGTTCTCTTCAACTGTAAAAGATAAGTAAATAGCCGGGTAAACAATAATTTCGTTCATTTCAATCGATTGTTCGGTTTTCAAACAAAACAAATCTTTGTAAATTTTATAGTCGTTTTTGCATCGTTCTATTAACTCTTGTTTCAATAACCTTTCCAATACCGTTCTTTCTGCGGCATTGAAACATTCTATTGCTCGGTACTCATGTTTAATATATTCATGATCACCCCAATGAGTGATCTCTTGAAACGATGCAATATATTGGCCGTGAGCAGCAATGGTCACATTAGCATTCCTCTTTCTTAACTCATAAACAATGTGATGGACAAACGAGTATTTTTGGTTCAGGTTTAATAAAGACACGGTATAAATATGAAGTGGAATGTTACTTGCGTTTTCGTTTGCGATACACTCGGTTATATAGTATTGATTCATCTAACCAATCACCCCTTATGATGAATAGTCATCCGTGCATTGATTCGTTGACAATCATTGTGCTTATAACTCTCTTAATCGGTTTCGTTCAATTCTAATCGTATTGTCTTTACCATCAAGTAGATCAGCACGCTTGCTTCCGTAAATACGAAAACGTGGAGAGCCTTTTATGACCTTCACTGATAACCGAGGTGTTCCACGAGATTGCTGTTTATTTACATCCACACATGCAACGAATTCGTCCCAGCGAACAATAGCGATAATTTGGTTATTGTCACTTACTTGCTTCTGACCACAAATAAAAGCAAAAATTAGCGTTTTATCTGAATGATTTTGATGGACATTTATAATTTCTTGTATTTCGTTGTCACTAAATGTGAAAGACCATGTAAAATCTTCGGAGCCAGATGGGGTAGTATGATATTTTGCATAAATGATGTAACTGTCTTTATTTGTTGTAACCGTATAAATTTGTCTACTTTCATTTTCTTTTTCAAACAATGCTGGTGCCAATCCTCCATTCACTAATACAGAAAGAAGTGCACCATAATAATAATCCGCTTTGCAAATTGTCGTCACTCTGATCCCCCCTAAAATCAAATATCCCACTCCCATTATACGGAAAGAAAACCGAAAATACTGTCGAATATTGTAGAAACTGATGGGTAAATTTTGAACATTTATTGCTACGTGAGGAGGGATTTTTCCTTCTTACTGGCACACACAACGAAAGGGAGCCGGATGACTCCCTTTGTTATATAAGTGTTTAATAAAGAGGAACAGAACCATATCACTTCAGCTTCTCAATCTCTTCTACAGGCAACTCCGTTAGTTCGTGGATCGCCTGTATATCATAGCCTTTCGCCAACATCTTTTTCGCGATCTGGCGCTTTTCTTGCTGCAGACCTTGTTGTAATCCTTGCTGTAGCCCTTGTTGTAGCCCTTGCTGTCGACCTCGTTCCACCCCTTCTTTTAAGCCTTTTTCTAACGCTTTTTTCTCGTACGAAATGATTAACTCCAGCACTTGTTCTTTTTCTTTCGTTTCCATTTCATTCACCTCGTTTCGCAATTGTTGTTCTTCCTCATCCGACAGCTTCACATATGTTTCAAAAAAGCCGATTAATAATCGCTGCTTTGCTTCGTCTAATTCCATGCGCACAATCATTCGTAAAAACTGCTTCTTTAGTTCTACCCGTTCACTTTCAGTATACCCCATTTTGCTTAACAACGCAGCGGCAATTGGGTTGTCGTGGCGAATGTAATCACGCCAGTTTTGTTTGCGTAACTCAACAGTAAGAAATTGAAAATGAAGCACATCGAAAAAAGGAAATTGGAGCGTAAACGATGAAGGTTCACGTCGGAGAGAATCGTAACTAAATACCGCAATCGGCAACATGCGCTTTCGGTATTTTTCAAACAAACGGCTAAAGTAAATAAACATCCGCTCTGGAAACGATGGCTGTACGTAGCTTTGATTTTCGATATGGACGATAATAAGGCTATCCTCCCCTTTCAACTTCGTCTCAACCAACAAATCCACGCGATACTTCTCCCCCACCGTCACATCGGTGAACAATTCCTCCGACAAAAACGACACGTGCTGAAAGTCGATATGCTCATGCACATGAGGGAAAAAGAGAAGAAGAAACTCTTCAAAAAACGTCGTGATCAGCTCCTTAAACAACCGATCATGATCAATGGCCATATATGCACCTCGCTTTCGGTTTTGTTGTGTATTTTCGATAAAAGCGAGGAGATTCCTGCCTTGGGAATGAGGAAACAGAGAGGCGTGGCTCTCTGTTTTGGTGAAAATTCGATAATTTTTTGAGTGTGACAAGTTAGGCAAAATCATCTCCTATAAGGAAAGCCTTTCCTTAATTTTAGATACAATCAGTTCTTCTCGAACTTTTAGAAAATCCCTGTAACTAGATGCTTCCCACAAAGTTTCATCTGCAGGTATTAAATGTTTTCGCAAATAAGTATCTTTTTCACTCACATTACTTTTTATCCATTCACCTAGAGATTTACCATTTTTCACCCATCTATTTGTCACACTATCCAGCAACTGATAATTTCCTATGCGATTGATCTCATATTCATCATATCCATGAGATCGTAAAATATTTACAGGATGTATATGATCTATATCATTCTCACGAATACTCGGTATTTCATCATAAATCATTTGAAATACAATCTCTCTGTCGAATTCGTTTAAATAAGCAGTACGAATATCGTAAAAACGCAATGGATGGCTTCTGTATACCTTAAATAACTCATCTGTGGGAAAATCTTTCAGCTTATACTCTTTAACAATACTAGATATTTTTCGAATTCCTGTTTTATAAGGAATCCACCCACATCCTCTACTAAATACGCCATTTAATAAGGACTTATATAACCACTCACGTATTTTTTGGAAATTACTATTATTTGTATCGAAATTATCGAACATTTCTTCATCTAGTGGTTGTTCGAGTGGTGTTCTATAAAAAATATTATAAGCGATGAAATACAAAGGAATAAAAGATCGGTTTTTCTCTTTTAAGTAATAACTATAAAGTCCCACTGCCTTCAAAAAATTCTTTAACACCTTGATTGTTTTTTGTATTCTCGAAAAATGCTTTGTCGCAAATTCAGCATCTTCTATATTAATTTCGGTCATTTGCTTCATTGGCGTATCACGCAAAACAAAAAGTAAATTAATTAACGTATCTTGTGATAAACCGATGTCGTCGTTTTCTTTTGAAATAACATCTAAAAACAACTCAATTTTCCCATCGAAACCTTTCAAAATAGAGGCCGTTAAATCGTACGAAGACAGTTTCGTTCCTCCATCATTGAGCCTTCTAAATAGTTCAACCACTCTTTGCCGATTCTCGTTCAAGTTTAAAGATTTATTCACCGTGATTTTTGACACCCCGATATTTGTAGCTGAAAAAATATTTTTATAAAATACCCGTACATTTCGAAATACATAGTTCTTTTCCGTCTCATTCACTATATGCTTCAATCGTATGATCTCGTCTGCTACTTGATCCTCATCTTGCGTTTCTTTCAGTCTTCTAAAGAGATCTTTTGCACTATACCACATATGTTCTTTAATACCCTCTTTTTCTTGATCGTATTTAGGTAATTTAGATTCGTCATTTTCAAATTTAAAGGAGTATTCTAAATTAGCAAAATCACTGAACAAATCAAAGTACATTTGCTTTCCTTCGTAACTACCAAGCAAACCTATGTAAAAAGTTTGCAGCCTTTGTTGACCGTCTATTACAAGCATGTGCCCTTTATTTAGAAATTCTCGCTGCACCGAACTAAGAGGATGTCCTTCTTTAGAAAAAGGTCGAAACGCAAAAAGCGGTTCAGATCCTTTTTCTTCTTCAATACAAATAATCCCTCCGAAAGAATTCCCTTTAAGCAAAGTATCGAATAGCAATTCCATTTTTTCTTCATTCCAAACAAGCCTTCTTTGAATCACAGGTAACACAAACTCTTCGTTTGAAATTTTTTTCACAACATCTGACACCCTAAAGGCTTCCCAATTCGCCATAACTCTCTATTCCCCTTTCTGTCACGAGTGACTCCCCTAATAAGGAACATATGAACCGTTCGAAAAAATATGTCCACAATTTGTGGCATAACTATTCTCGAAAAGATAGAAGTCTGTGACTCTATCGAATCTCTGGGTATAACAGGTACCATAAAACCCCATCACAAAATAAAAAAAAGACAGAAGTTTTATCAACTCCTGTCTAATCGGTTCTATCGGCTCATTGCCCGAAGCATAAATTCATTCACATCTCTCTCTGGTCCGATGAATTCGACGTTTGTATGAATCGCTTGGAAGTGTTTGCGGGCGAAGTCGATTTTCGCCGCTTCTTCTGGACGGAGCCCGCCTTCCCAGTCGGTTCCTTTTGTTTCGAGAACGAAGTATAGCTTTTCTTCGCCATCTTTGTCGATCACAAGCGCCCAGTCTGGATTGTAAGCTCCGATTGGCGTGTCGATTTTGAACCAATTTGGCAGTTTGACATACACTTTGACATGTTCGTCTCTTTCGAATCGTTCCGCAAAGTCTGCCTCAATTGTAGAATCATATACGATATGATCGAACAACGATTTTTCACTACGAATCGCATTGTTGTTTAAATACGCAAGCAGCTCTTCATTTTCAAACAGCTCGACGGCATAATACGCATCGTCGCCGATTTTGTAATATTTTACCCCGTCTTTTAAAAGCAACTTCATTTCGCGCTGAATGACTTTTGCGACTTCTTCCATAAACTTTTGCGGATTGTTTTTAAAGTCATCAAGACGGTTGCAGCCGGTTAAAATTTCAACAATTGTTTTTCGCGTTAAATTCGTGCGGTTTTGCAGTTCAGTAATAATGTCTGGCAACGTATGATGCGCTGTAACATAATCTTCTACTCGCTCACTGACGGTTTCCAAGTGTACTCCTTCGACGCGGTCGATCGCCACTTGATCTTTTCTGCTGATAATACGAATTTTTTCAATACGCGGCATGTGTTGAATGCTTTTTATACTTTTTTGAATGAGTTGATCGCTGTCGATTTGAACGGAGTAGACCGTCTTATATTTAATTCGATCCCAAAGCTGACGAAACTCTTCACCAAAAAACACTTGCTTATTTAATTGTACTCTTTTCTTTTTCGTCGCATCTTTAATCGGCAAGTGCTGCAAGTAATGGTTAATTTCGTGCAAAATCGCTTGCTTCCACGGTTGAAAATCTTCGCCAACATTCAATGTATGATTATCTATCGCTTCTTTTAGCTCTGGCTTTGCTTTTCCTTTATCATCAATGTAGCCATTACGCTTCAGCTCTTCGTACAATTTAGCCGATAAATCGTAGCCCATTTGCATCGGTTCTTCTGTATTTGGATCGATATACGTTAATTTGGCAAATACGTGTTTTTCGATCTTGCCGAAAGTCACGCCTGTTTCTTCTTCCATTTCTTTTTGCAAAGAAGCAACAAACTCTTCATACGATTCATTTGCCATCACTGTTAATATGTTCACACTGTCATCTTGCACTCGTTCACCGTTTTGGTTGACTGCTAAGCGCAGCCCGCGACCAATTTCTTGACGGCGTGATACGTACGTTCCCGATGAATCTTTTAATGTACAAATTTGAAATACGTTTGGGTTGTCCCAACCTTCGCGCAGAGCGGAGTGCGAAAAAATAAAGCGAAGCGGCTCATCCAAACTTAACAACCGTTCTTTGTCTTTCATAATAAGGTTATATACATCCGTATCCGCTTCCGTATTCCCTTTCGTATCTTTTAATCTCCCTTTTTTATCTTGCGCAAAATAGCCGTTATGCACTTTTTCAATCGGGATATCGACGTCAATGTCGTTAAATAGCGTGCGATATTTTGGCTTCTGAATTAATTTTTGATACTCTTCTTCGAACATCACGGCATATTTTCCTTTTATCGGATTGCCATCTTTATCGTAGTCGCGATAGTTTGCGACTTTGTCGATGAAAAATAAACTAAGCACTTTAATGCCTCGATGGCGTAAGCGCAATTCTTTATCTAAATGCTCTTCGATTGTTTTACGAATTTGATAACGTTTAATTGTATCATCGTCAATATCACCTATGGCGTCACCGATTCGTAAATAATGACCGTTAATTTCGATCGATTCGTTCCCCGGCGTCCAGTCAATTTGCTCAACAATATAGCCGCGATATACGTCACGTTCTCCAGAAACGTCATATAAGTCATCGCCATATTTCACCGTTTTCGTCGTTCGCTTTACTTTCCCACGCGTCTCGACATCCAGTTCAATCGTTGCTTTTCGTTCCTTCACATCTACTAGCTTGATATAAGGCACATTAAACGACGGTTCAGAGCGAACGGACATGACTTCAATTCGCTTAACAAGTTTTTGGTTGTAAGCATCGACCGCATCCAGTCGGTAAATCATATTGTATTTATCGACATGCGTTGCCGAATAACGCAATGTACATAATGGGCTGAGTGACGCAATCGCCTCTTTTGATTTTGGCGTCGTATCGACACTTTGCGGTTCGTCAATAATAACAATCGGGTTCGTTTGGCGAATAAAATCAATCGGTCGATAGCCATTTAAACGGTCGTTCGGGCGATGAATGACGTTTGCTTTGTCTTCTTTTTCTGGATCTTCAAAGCTTTTACGAAAAGCATCAATATTAATAATCATCACTTGAATCGTCGTAGCGGTCGCAAAATTGCGGACGCGATCCAATTTTTGTGAATCGTAAATAAAATATTCTAGCGGCTTGTTGTCATATAGTTCATTAAAGTGCTCTCTTGTGATTTGCAGCGATTTATAAACTCCTTCGCGGATGGCAACAGACGGGACAACGATGACAAACTTTGTAAAACCGTAATGTTTATTTAATTCATAAATTGTTCGCAAATAAACGTACGTTTTCCCTGTTCCTGTTTCCATCTCGATCGTAAAATTCATACCGTCTAACTTCTCGCTGCGCGGCAAGCCGTTTTTCAATTGAACGTCTTGAACGTTTTTTAACATTTCATCGGGCGTAAGGTCTAAACGATTTCCTATCCCGAGCGCCGTTTGAATCATTCCGGCATTTGGCCCATACGAAACAGTAAAATTTGACTGGCTCAGCTCTTGTCCCTTAAAAATCTGGACGACGGAATCAATCGCTTGTTTTTGGTAGGTTAAATCTCCATGAAACTTTAGCTTCATTTCCTACACGCTCCTTACATCATTGATTCCGTTCTTTTTCAATGTTTGAATGGCGTTTATTTTCACCGAGTCGTTCATAAAGCCCGATTCTTTAAAAATGACTTTCGGCGATAAATGCTCGGACTTATATTTCATCATTTCATGGACAATGTCTAAATCAATGTCATTTTCTAAACATAGTAGCACCGCCCCGAACCCGACGTTGTAAATCGTTTTGCCGTTGTAGTCGATTTCTTCAATCGACGTCGTGAGCGGCAGACCTATTTTTAGTAAAATCTCGTATAACAAGTCCTCTTTTGTCCGATCTTCTTTTAGATTATTTAGTTGCTCTACCAAGTCTTTCTCGAAGTTCTCAAAATCAGGATCCCATGGCTTTACGTTTGAAGAGTCCAATTTAAACACTTTAAACCCGATATCTAAATCTGCCTTCCCTGTTTCTTGCACAATCTTCTCCCCTGCACGGCGAATGCGTTCTTTCCCGATCTCGCAAATGTTTTTATAACCGGCTTTATGTGCTTCTGAATTTTCAGCAGTTGGCTCTGGTAGCTGTACCATAATAAACTTCCGATTTCCACCATCTTCAGCATTCAGTTGCATCACCGCATGAGCGGTAGTCGCGGAGCCGGAGAAGAAGTCGAGAATAATATCGTCTTGCTGAGTCACAGTCATTAGCAACTGGGATATTAGATCTACAGACTTAGGGGAAGGAAATAATTTTTCTTTCGTTGAAAACAAAATCGAAAATGCATTTTGTCCTTTTTCTGTATAAAATAGTTTATCTATAAAAATTGTTTTTAACATTTTTTTTGCACCGTCGGCATAATTTTTTCTATATATTTTCCATTTCCCCTTACTAGTCGTTTGTGCGACTAATGAAGATATTTCTCTCAAAGATTTTGATTTATCCCATGTCCAGCATCCTTCGTATCCATCATCCCAAATTGGCTCAACTACTATGCTATATTCTTCCTTTTGTTCGAGGGATATTTCTTTTGTTGATGGATTCACATAGAAAGGATAGAAGAGATTTTTACGATTATGCCTTCCAAACTCCCTATGTGTGTTTCTTAGCTCAATGAGGCGATATCTCCCACTTTCATCCTCTAAAGGATAGTCACTTATTATCTGATGGTCATCCTTTTTAATAGAGAAAAAACCTTTTTCTAAAACTGCTTTTGAATATACGAGTATGTACTCATGATTAGTTGCAAAATACTTATCTTGTGAGCGCCCCTTTGGATTACACAAAACGGTAATTTGAGAAACGAAATTTTCCTCTCCAAACACTTCATCACAAAGTTTTCTCAAATTGTGAACCTCGTTATCATCAATACTAATAAAAATAACCCCATCCTCCCTTAACAAATTCCTCGCCAGTTTTAACCGCGGGTACATCATATTCAACCAATCGGTATGGTACCGTCCGTTTGTTTCCGTATTGGCTTTTGTTGTTTGCTGCGTCATTTCTTTGTAGTTTTTAATGTTATCGCGGAAGTCGTCTTTATAAACAAAGTCTTTTCCGGTGTTGTATGGCGGGTCGATGTAGACCATTTTAATTTTGCCAAAGTATGATTTTTGCAATAGCTTCAATACTTCGAGGTTGTCCCCTTCAATATAAAGGTTTTCCGTCGTGTCCCAGTTTTTGCTTGATTGTTTGTCTGGTCTGAGCGTTCCGGTGGACGGCGTTTGCGCAAGTTTCATGGCTTGTGTCTTGCCGTGCCATGTAAATTCGTATCGCTCGTTTCTTTTTTCAATTTCTTCACCAAGCACAAGCTTTAGTTTCTCAAAATCGATTTTTCCTTCCGTCACGACTTCTGGGAATAGCTTCTTTAATGCTTCGATGTTTGTTTGCACTAAATCCAACGATTTTCCGTCTAACTTTTCCATCGGTTTTCCCCCTTCATTTTAATCGTTGTTTTAATTGTTCGATTTGCATTGTTAATTCGTGAATTTTCATGTTCATTTCCACTTTGCGATTGAATTGCGTTTCTTTTTTTAGCTTCGCTTTCCACGCAGCGATTTCTGTTTCTAGTTGCTTGATTTGCTCGATCAATTGTTGTGATTGTTCATTTGTTGCGATATAAAACGTACCGACAGCGTTTATATGTTGAAACGCTTGGACGGCACGATGAATATCTTGATAAAACTGAAAGAAATGCGCAAATGATACGTTTTTCATATGTACGGACGCGATAAACTGTCGAACGGTTTCGTTTGTTTCATCGAGCTGAAACCAAGGGGTGTAAGCTTGTTGTTCTAAAACCGTTTGTGACCGTTCCACTTTGTTTCGCCGCTTTATACACGTACCCATTCGGATGTTCCCGTGCTTTTCAAACACGATGACAACCGGATTCGGAAGCGCTTCTTGAATGATCTCACCAATCGTTGAAACGTGAAAATCTTTTGTTTCTTCTCTTAACCGAATGGTAATAAACATAACCCCTTCATAATAGTACTCGTCATTGATGAACGGCTGGATATTCATATTGCTTGGCGTTAATACATACGTTAATTCGATCCGCTCCACATATTTCGTGATATAGTCTTTTTCTTTTTTGTTTAAATCCGCAAAATCATAAAACATCTTTTTATCTAATTTTTTGCGGAGCGGACGAACGTGAGGATCCAAACCAATCGCTTGATAAAACGCAACTCCAGCCATCATTCTCACCCTTTGATAATAAGATAAGAAACGATTTCAAAATCTTGTAAATTTGTATTAACTGTTGTCATTAGTTGATCTAAATTTCCTAAGCTGAAAATGTTCAACGTTGCATGCTGATCGATTTTTCCGACAACCTCTTCCACCGCTTGCTCAAGCAGTAGTTTATACCCGCCCATCTCTTTTCCGTTTTTCGTTTCCTCGTAAAACGCCGCATATAATTCGCTTTCTACTTCACTTTTTCCGTGACATAACGATCGATATAAGTCCAAAATCTTTTTCACATGGACGTGGTTGTATAATACTTCTCCATCTTCTTTCACATACACTAAGTAGTATGGATGAAGTGCATTTTGTTCATGTGTAGTCGCAAAATGATTGATTTGCTTTAAACAAAAAATAACTCCTGGTTGAATGTCTTCTCTTAGTTTTTCATTTTTATTGGTTGTAATACTAAACAGTCCGAAAGGTGCTGTTTCGATCATTTCTTTGTTTTGTTTCATAAAATTCAATAAGTCCATGCGAAAATCATCCATCGTAAAGTCAGTTAACGAAATGTTTCCCGAAATATCTTCTAAATCGATCACTTCGCTTTGTAGTTTTTCCAATTGTTTTCTCCGATACTCAAGGTCTTTCATTTCATTGCTGTTGCTAGAAAGGACATCTTCTTCTCCGGTCGATGAAATATCGAGAATTGCCATGCGGTCTTTCACTCTGCCAACAAGGTTGATGTACTCGTCAAGTTCCATTGGCGGCCAAAAGTTCACAAGCTGAATTTGCTCGTTTTTACTTCCAATTCGGTCAATCCGGCCAAACCGTTGAATAATGCGCACCGGATTCCAGTGAATATCGTAGTTAATTAAATAATCGCAATCTTGCAAGTTTTGCCCTTCCGAAATACAATCTGTGGCAATTAAAATGTCAATTTCACCGATCGTATCAGGAATCAGTTTCCCTCGCTCTTTCGACATAGGAGAAAAATGCATTAAAACGTTATTAAAGTCCGTCTTTTGCATCGGAAACGTCGTTTTCGGCCGATCTTTCCCTGTCACTACTGCACAGTGAAGATGGAACTCTTGCCGAATCCAGCGGTGCAAATGTTCATATAAGTATTTTGCTGTATCGGCAAACGCCGTAAAAATGAGTATCTTTTTGTTTTGTCCATTGATTGGGTGTGCGATTTTCTGTTGAATCATCTTTTTAAGCGTCAACATTTTTTGATCGCGTTCCGGTGTAACTTGGCTAGCATAATCCAATAACTTTTGTAGAATGGTACGATCATATAGTAAATCTTGCTTCCAACGGATACGATCGATATCACGCAGGGCAATTTTCACTTTTGCCCCGACAAATGCTTCTTCCATCTCATCATCTTCCATGTCAATATTATCGAAATCGCCAATGTTAGTAGCCTCGTTCTCAATTTTAGACAAATAGGCATCGATTTGTTCGATAATGCTTTGTAATGTTAGCGAGAAAGAGTGGACGCTACTTTCTAAACGCTTCAATAAGTTTGTTTTCATTAAATAGACGAGATTGTTTTCACGGTCTGTTTGTTTCAATACACGTCCATTCGCGACTTTTGTGTCGTATTTTTCGTGATAAAACGCTTGCTTGTGCGGCAAAATGTATTTCATCGGCGAATAAAGCGCAAACCGCAAACGCAAAATGTCATTATTGATGACAGAAAGCGGTGGAAATTCATGTTTTGCATCAATCGTTTCTTTTATATTGATCGGTTTTAAGCGTTGCGGGAATTTCCCGATCGCGTTTACATTATAATATTTTTCAATATGGCGGCGCGAGCGAGCAATCGTTAAAGAATCAAGCAACGTAAAATAGTCCCAGCTTAACATATCTAATAACCGTTCTGTCGTCCGTTCTTCTTCAGGTAAGCTACTCCATTTTTTGAACTGTGACTGCGCACGGCGAATCGTTTGATTGATGCTTTTAATATTCGCTTTTTCTGCTAGTGCTTTATCATTCCCTTCCGTAATGAAAGCAATTTGGTTTTTTAAATCGTCAAGTTTGTTGTTGACAGGGGTAGCGGAAAGCATGAGCACTTTTGTTTTCACGCCCGATTTAATAATGTCGTTCATTAGACGTGAGTAGCGGGTAATATGGCTTTTCCGCGGGTCATTGTTACGAAAATTGTGCGACTCGTCAATGACGACTAAATCGTAATTTCCCCAGTTAACGTATTCTAAATTGATATTTCCGCTATATCCACTTTTACGCGATAAATCGGTATGATTCAGTAAATCATAAGAGAAGCGGTCTTCTAGCAAAATATTTCGTTTGTCATTCGCGCGATAAATTTCCCAGTTCTCCCGCAGTTTTTTTGGCGCAAGCACAAGAACGCGATGATTCCGTAATTCATAATATTTAATGACCGCCAATGCTTCAAATGTTTTTCCTAATCCGACGCTATCGGCAATAATACACCCTCCGTACGTTTCAATTTTATTGATTGCCCCGATCACGCCGTCGCGTTGAAAATCGTAGAGCTTGTTCCAAACAATCGTATTTTCAAACCCTGTTTTCGTTTGCAACGTGCTGTAATCACGTGTTTCTTGCAGAAAGTCTTTAAAAAGATTGTAAAGTGTAACAAAATAAATAAATTCAGGCGTATGCTCTCGATACAGTACCTCTAATTGGCGCAAAATTTGTTCCTTTACATCTTGCAATGCATACTCATTTTTCCAAATGTCATCAAATTGACGTAATAATTCGATATTCTCTTTTTCATCATCTGTAATCGTGTTAATATACATGTTGGACGAGTTGCTGTAACCTAGTCCTGGGCTTGAAAAAGGAGCGCCACCGACCAATCCAATTTGCTTTCCATCTTTATTTTGGACATGGTATAGCCCGCCTTCAATTTTGCGCGTAGTAACCGATTTTATTTTCGCTTTTTGCTTCAACCATTTCGCAAATTCTTTTGCTATGTATGCTTGGTTCAGCTCGGCTTTATATTTTTGCTCTTCTTCCACCCCATACAATAACGCTTCATTTTTTGCGATTTTCTCTTTCGCTAAATAGTCTCCTTTTACAAATGCCGGTTCTGTAAAAATAAAGCGAAATTCTTCAATTTGTGAAAGCTCCCTTTTTAACTCTACAAAAGCATATAGCGTAAAATGAGCTGCCGCAACAGAAAGTTTGCTCCCTTTTTGCATATGCTTTTTGAGCACATCCCCCACTAAACCACGCTGTTTATTATCAATCATTCCTTTTGACATGTAACATCCGAACTCCTTTATTAGTCATAACTACCATTCGTTTCGACATAGTTTTATTGTATCAAAATAAAGATGACAAAAACTGTCGAAATTAGTCGGAAACGTGCGTAAATACGAGAAAAAACGTAAACGTCAAATAGCCCCCACCTTTTTAAAGGCCGAGGCTTAAGGTATTATTGAGTTAGTTGATGAAAAGCAATACATGAAGCAGGAAGTGTTTTAGACCAAGGAAGTACTTGATCCAATGCACGACTGTCTGATACATCCATATTGGGAAGCTGCTCAAAAAGATAGCGAAGATAGTAATACGGATGTAGTCGATTCGCTATCGCTGTCTCTACCACGCTGTAAATGATGGCACTCGCCCTAGCATCTTGTGGTGTATTTGCGAAAAGCCAATTTTTCCTTCCTATCACGACAAGTTTGATAGATCGCCCACTGCGATTATTATCGATCTGCAGTCGCCCATCCTCTAAAAAGGCCACTAACTTATCCCATTGATTCAGACAGTATGCAATGGCTTACTCATGATCCTCTTTTAATACTATGGATGAAGTCCTTGTTGATCAACCTCCGATCATCTACAATATCCAACAGTTCATCGTGCGGGCGAATGTCGTCGCTTTCATCAGAATAATACAGAGTAATATGCACTCCTTCTGATTGTGCAATTTGCAACGCTGGTAAAAAGTCGCTATCCCCTGTTAAAAGGGCTGCATGCGTAATCAGTTTTTTCGTACTATGCATAACTAAGTCTGTCGCTAGCATAACATCAACACGCTTTTGCTCGAACACAGGGAAACCGCGATCATCAATACCGCGGAATGCAAGTTTTCCTTCTCGAACAGTGAAGCTTTCTAGCCTACTCAATCTTTTGAAAAAACTTTGAGCATTGGAAAAATACTCTTTTTCCTCTGAAGATGGATTTGGAGATTGATAAGGGAGACAGTGATAGTAGTACGTTCTCAGAAGCAAGTGGTCGTTAGCCATAGCTGTAGCAAGCTTACCGTAATCAATTTTTGCTTTTCCATGCCATTTCAATACGTTGTCAAGATACCCGCCATCGATAAATAAGGCGATTCGTGAATACAAAAACATCCCTCCTCACATAAAAAGCAAAAGGAGCGACACGATGCCGCTCCCTTCTTGACCTGCCATCCATATGAACGACAGCGTTTATTCTATGCACAATTATACAACAAAAACACGACATGTCAACACACACCACCTTTATTTTTGATTTGACAATATGTTCTTAATCATATTGCGAAATGATGAGAAAGTATTCGCAAAGGCGTTTGACATGTCGCATAAATGGCATGGACTGATAAACAATTTTATGAAAATCTTTATCGTTATTTGATGATTTTAATAAAATTGATAACCTAGTGTCACACGCTAGATAAATGAACAGAGCGGTTCTTTTCTCGAACCGCCCCTTCATTTATTATTCTACTTCTGGTTTTTCTGCTGTCACACCGACATCTTTCCACGTCAACTGCGAGCTTGGGTCGACCGTGAAGTTTTTCACCCGATTGTTTACTGCATAAAGCGCTGAACGGTATAGTGTCGGAATTACCGGGACTTCCTCGTTCATTAATGCTTGCCATTCGTTGTAAATCTTTTTCCGGTATTCTTTATCAAACGCTTGTTCCGAATGCCCTTTTTCGAGTAGCTCATCATTTTTCTCGTTCACCCAACGCGAGTAGTTGAACATGACGTTTCGTCCATACAGTCCGTATGGGTCAACATCTGTTCCTGTTCCCCAAGCAGCAGCAAACACATCGACTTTCGGGTCGTCTTTTTCAACCATATCATAGAACGAGTTAAACTCCGCTAAGCGTCCGTCGACTAATTGTACATCCAATCCGACATCTTTCCAACATTGCATATAAAATTTCGCTAACGGTTCGGCCACATCGGAGCCGCTCATCGCAAGGAAATGAATCGTAAATTTCTTTCCGTTTGGATCTTCGCGAAGCCCATCGCCATCTTTATCTTTATACCCTGCCTCATCTAACAGCTTTTTCGCTTTCTCTGGGTCATACGAATAGCCTTTTGCCTCTTTATCATGGTAGCCAGGGAACGATGGTGGAATGAGCGTTGTCGCAGGGAAGCGCAACCCATGATAAAGTTTCTCGCCGACTGACTTGTTATCAATCGCATATGCCATCGCTTGGCGCAATCGTTTGTCTTGGAATTTTGGATTATCCATGACGTTTTCTTGCTTTTTCGCATCCCAACGCCCGAGCTTGAAGCCGATATAGTTGTAAGCTAAGTCGATTTTGCCAACGAATTGAATATTTTTCGTTCCTTTCGCACCTACATACTGATCGGTTGGAAATTCTGCAATGTCAATTTCGCCTTTTTTCAACGACTGAAGAACGACTTTCGGGCTGACGACTTTTACAATGACCCCTTTTAAGTTCGGCTTCCCGCCATAATAGTCATCGTTGCGCACCATTTCCACCGATTCTCCTGGGACAATTTTCTTCACTTTGAACGGTCCGAAACCGATCGGATTTTTACGAATTTTGTCTGATTGAGCCAATTGGTCAATTGGAATATCTTTCAAGTAATGTTTCGGCAGCGGATATGCCCAAATTCCGGTTAACACGGATGGATTCGCCTGTTTCCACGTAATCGTAAGCGTTTTTTCATCGACTACTTTAATGCCAGAAATCGTTGACGCTTTTCCGCTATGGTACTCCTCCATGCCGACAATACCTTGTATAAGCGCATCGCCATAACGCACCCCTGTATAATCTTTATGTCCGATGACTAAATACGCATACTCTAAATCTTCTGCCTTTACTGGCTCCCCGTCATGCCACTTCACGTTGTCTTTAATTTTAATTGTCATCGTTTTTTTGTCTGCGGAAAGCTCGTACGTGGCTGCCCCATCATTCGTAATCTCATAGTCTCCGTTTGTACGAAATAGCGCTTCATCAAAAAACTGCAAAATTTCCGCATCCGGATGTCCTGTGTAAAATGCATAGTTGAGCGTTCCCTCAAATGGTGTATCTGACACTAACCCATAAGTAAGTACGCCGTCGACAATTTCCCCATCGTTTTTGACCGTCATCGGAAAATTGCCGATGTCTTCTTTTGGTGCAGTTTGCTCTGTCGGTTTTTTTGGATCGCTACTTGTCGAGTCGGTGCATGCGGACAATACGAGTGCCAGTCCAGCGAGCACGCTAAAAAACTTCCAATACCTTTTTTTCAATTCCATCTCCCCCTTTTATCCTAATCGTTGTCTTGCATCAGCCGCACGTTTTAACGCTTGGCCGATAAAATTTATACACAACATCATTACTAAAATAAGTACTGATGCTGGTAACCAAACCCACCATTTGTTTTGCAATACATCCGGATTTGTCGCATAGCTGACTAATGTCCCTAAGCTTGGCGTGCTTTCTGGGAGACCAAATCCTAAATAGCTTAGTCCTGACTCAATTCCGATATTGCCTGCAAGATTCAATGTTAAATTCACGATAATGATCGAGCTTAAGTTCGGTAATATTTCCCGAACGATAATTTTCCAATCGGGCGTGCCGAGCGTTTTTGAGGCGCTCACATAGTCCAACTCTCGTTCCGCCAACACCTTTGCCCGAATGAGCCGCGCTTTTCCTGTCCATAGAAAGGCACTCATAATCAAAATAAACGTAAACACGTTATATTTCGGAACGATTGCCACGAAAACAATAACTAGCATTAAAAAAGGCAAAATAAGGATAAAATCAATAATACGCATAATGATGTTATCAATTACTCCACCAAAATAACCTGCAATTAATCCGATTGTTAATCCGATTAATCCTGTCAGCAACGTAATGGCTAAACCGATCGTAAAAGAATTTCTCGCCCCAATAATGAGTTGTCCTAAAATATCCCTTCCACCATAGTCTGTTCCTAGCCAATGCTCGGCAGACGGCGGGGAGTAGATGGACAAAAGATCGACTTTGACGATTTCTTCTTGATCTAGTACAATGGAAGCCCCGTATACAATGAATAGAATGAGTGAAAGAAGCAAAAGAGAGCTAAGCGCTAGTTTATCTTTCACTACTTCCCGCCACAGAACAGAAAAGGGTGAATATTCTGTCTTTTTCATTTTTCCCCCTCCTCTAATCGATTCTTATCCGCGGATCAACAACACTTAAAATGATGTCCGATAACAATGTCCCGATTAATGTTGCAAGTCCTGAAATCATCACAAGTGCTGTCACGACGCTATAATCCCGCTGCATAATCGACTGAAGAAAAAGCTGACCGATACCTGGATAACTAAAAATAGATTCTAAAAAAACAGATCCGCCAATTAATCCGGTAATTTCATAGCCTAAAAAAGCGGCAATCGGTAAAAATGAGTTACGCAAAATATGACGCGAATAAATTTTCGCTTCTGGCACTCCTTTTGCCCGTGCCGTGCGGACAAAATCTTTTACTTTTGTGTCAATAATTTCACTACGCAAATATTGAATGATTCCGACCGTACTAATTAACGCACCAGATAAAGACGGCAATAAAAGATGATTAAGCTTACTTATGTAATAATCAAATGTCCCTTCCTCTAGCTGAATATCAACGCTACCGCCCGTTGGAAACCATCCGAGCTTAAACCCAAACAAAAAAAGCATGATGAGCGCAAAAATAAATAACGGGGTGGCAAAGCTAACATAGCTATATCCGACAATCAACTTATCCGCCCACGAATCTTGCCAACGACCGGAAATTACTCCTAGGGGGACGGCAATGGCGTATGTTAGCACTAAAATACACAACGAAAGCAAAATCGTATTCCACATTCTCCCTGCTAACAAGTCTGTCACAGGCTGTTGATGAACATATGATAATCCTAAATCTCCATGGAGTAAATTTTTTATCCAACGCGTATATTGAACATACAGAGGGTCGTTTAGCCCTAGTTTTTCTCTCATCTCTGCTAACGTTTGCGCATCCATTTTTGGATTGTTTGCTAGCTGGCCTGTTAAAGCGTCACCAGGCATCGCTTTGGCAAGCAGAAAAATAAGCACACTTAAAACAAATAGTTGTGGAATCATCATCATGATACGTCGCAATATAAATTTGACCATCCTCTCTCCTTCCTCTCTTACGGGATCGCAACCGAATGAGTTTCGGAAATGCGTTTCAGTGGATATACTCTTCCTTCCGCATCAAAATAACGAGAATACAATTGTTCATAGTCTTTTTCGATTTGTTGTCGTAGTTTTTGCTGCTCTTGCCGTCTTAACGGGTCGGCGTTAGGAATAGACGCCAATAACCTTTTTGTATAAATATGTTTCGGATCGTGAAATATTTCGTCCTTCGTCCCTTCTTCAACAAATTGCCCGCGGTACATAATACCAATGCGATCACACATATGGCGAATAATTCCTAAATCATGGCTGATGAACAAATACGTCAGCTGAAACTCTTTTTGAATATCTTTCATGAAATTCAATACTTGCGCTTGAACAGACACGTCAAGCGCCGATACCGGTTCGTCAGCAATGATTAGCTTTGGATTGAGCGTGAGGGCACGGGCAATGCCAATACGCTGCCGTTGTCCGCCGGAAAATTCATGAGGATATTTATAGACGGAGTCCGAATGCAGCCCTACTTTTTCAATGAGACCTTGTACTTTTCGTTTTTCTTCTTGCGGAGATAGTTTTTCAAAATTACGCAACGGCTCCGCAACAATATCTAATACTCGTTTTCTTGGGTTAATCGAAGAGTACGGGTCTTGGAAAATCATTTGTATGTCTTTTCGATATTGGACAAATTCACGGCGACTTAGTTTCGTCAAATCTTTCCCATCAAACAAAATTTCTCCTGCTGTCGCTTTCACTAGGCCAATAATTGTTCGCCCCGTTGTCGTTTTCCCGCATCCCGACTCCCCGACTAGTCCGTACGTTTCCCCTTTTTTCAATTCAAAGCTAATCCCATCGACCGCTTTTACATGCCCGATGACCTTACGAAAAAACCCACCGCGCACCGGATAATGCACTTTTAGTTGATTGACTCGGAGAAATGTCATGCCTTTTCCCCCCCATCGGGAAAGTAAAAATGTTGGTAACACGTGCAACGAACCCAATGGTTTGGTTCGACTTCGCGCAATATAGGATGTGGCTCATGTTTTGATTCATGAATCCAACTAATTCTGGATCGAAATCTGCAGCCAGTTCTCGGAAGTTTCGTCAATGGTGGAACAATCCCCTGAATCACATGAAGCGTTTCTTTTGGAGTTTGCAAGGAAGGGATGGACTGCAGTAACGAACGGGTATACGGGTGCAACGGGCGGGTAAATAGCGTATGTACATCCGCAAGCTCGACAATTTCGCCTGCATACATGACGGCGACCCGATCTGCCATTTCGGCAACTACCCCTAAGTCATGAGTAATTAAAAGAATGCCTGTGTTGAGTTGTTGCTGTAAGTTTTTTAATAGGCGAATAATTTGTGCTTGAATCGTGACATCTAACGCCGTCGTCGGTTCATCGGCAATGAGTAGCGCTGGATTACAAGTAATCGCAATCGCAATGACTATACGTTGTCGCATTCCTCCTGATAATTCATGAGGATAACGGTCATACGTTTGTGACGGATTTGGAATGCCAACGTGCTCAAGCAACTCTAGCGTCCGATTTCGTTTCTCAGCGGTAGATAGTGTGGTGTGATAGTCCATGCTTTCTTCAATTTGTTTGCCAACAGTCATAAGCGGATTTAACGCCGTCAGCGGATCTTGAAAAATCATGCCGATATCTTTTCCGCGAATTTGATTTAATGCTTGTACCGATTGTGTTAAAAGATTTTTTCCTTTAAATACTACAGCCCCTTCTAATTTCGTCCGTTCCGGCGGATGTAATCCGATAATCGAAAGAGCGAGCGCGCTTTTTCCACATCCGGACTCTCCGACAATGGCAAGCACCTCGTTTTCGTGAACAGTTAGCGAAACATCATCCACCGCTGCATAATACTCATCTTGAATCCTGAAAGAAACTCGCAAACTTTCTATTTGTAACACTGATCGTTTCAACAAGCAGTCACCTCCTATTGAATAAACTGAAAATTATGTATTTTTATATAAAAATATATTATTACAATCTTTTTGTTATTTCAACATTTTTTGGATTTCCACCATAAGTTGTACTTGATAAGTAAAAACGACCATGGTCAGGAAACGAAAAACTCTACTTTACTTCCACATTACTCTTTTTTTATATTGTTAAAAAAGAAGTACATATTTTGATGATAAACCTAAAAACAGAACCCCTTTTTTCTCGTTACAACAAATGCATGATCGCTACGAAAAAAGACAGAAGTCCACCGACTTCTGCCTTTCGTATTTATGCAATTTGGAGCGGCATGTTTTCTTTTAGGCCAAGCGTTTGAGCAGCGAGCGTTTGTACGTCGCGTAAAAGTGTTTCGTTTTTCATCAGCGACACGCCGTATGAAGGAATCATTTCTTTAATTTTTGGTTCCCATTGTTTCATCTCATTTGGGAAGCATTTTTCAATGACTTCAAGCATGACATGAACAGCCGTTGAAGCGCCTGGCGATGCACCGAGTAAAGCGGCAACGGAGCCGTCATGTGCAGCAACAACTTCCGTACCGAATTGAAGTGTTCCTTTGCCACCTGCTTCTGTATCTTTAATGACTTGCACGCGCTGACCAGCGATAATAACATCCCAATCTTCGCTTTTCGCATTCGGGATAAATTCGCGCAATTCTTCCATGCGTTGTTCTTTTGATAACATGACTTGTTCGATTAAATATTTTGTAAGTGCCATGTTTTTCGCCCCTGCCGCAAGCATTGTCAGCACGTTGTGCGGTTTGACAGACGTAATTAAGTCGAATATCGAACCGTTCTTTAAAAACTTTGGTGAAAACCCAGCGAACGGTCCAAATAATAACATTTTCTCATTGCCTATGAATCTCGTATCTAAATGCGGGACAGACATCGGCGGTGCACCAACTTTCGCTTTTCCGTACACTTTCGCATGATGTTGGGCAATGATATCTGGATTGTTGCACACCATAAATAGCCCGCTTACCGGGAATCCACCGATTCCTTTTCCTTCAGGGATGTCGGATTTTTGTAGTAAATGTAAGCTTCCACCACCTGCACCGATAAAGACGAACTTCGCTGTATGGACTTCGACTTCGCCGGTTGTGAGATTGCGTACCTTCACTTCCCATAAATTGTCGCTTGTCCGTTTCATATCTTCAACGTGATGTTTATAATATAAATTGACATGCTTATGTTCTAAATGTTCAAATAACATGCGCGTTAAAGCGCCAAAGTTCACATCGGTTCCTGACTCTATGCGCGTGGCAGCAATCGGTTCTGTGACGATGCGGTCTTCCATCATCAGCGGAATCCACTCTTCTAATTTTTGCGGATCGTCAGAAAACTCCATCCCTTTAAATAACGGATGATTAGCCATCTGTTCAAAGCGCTTTCTCAAAAACGCGACGTTTTCTTCCCCTTGTACGAAACTCATATGTGGAATAGGCATAATAAAGTCCTTCGGGTCGCGAATGCGCTTATTTTGAACAAGATAAGACCAAAATTGTAGCGACTCTTGAAATTGTTCGTTAATTTTAATCGCTTTGCTTATGTCAATTGATCCGTCCGCTTTTTCTACTGTGTAGTTTAGTTCACAAAGTGCGGCATGACCGGTTCCGGCATTGTTCCATTCGTTCGAACTTTCATCTGCTGGTTGGTCTAACCTTTCAAATACCGCAATATCCCACTCTGGTGCCAATTCTTTTAACAACGTCCCTAAAGTCGCACTCATAATCCCCGCACCAATTAAAATGACATCTGTTTTCATCATTGGACCCCCTAAATCCCATCAATTCGATCAAAAACTTCTCCGTATTTATTATAACACATTTCAATTATAGTATGTCACTATTATTGTTTATTTTACAAACGTGGCTATATCGTTAAATCAAAAAGACTCTGCACTTTTATCTGTTCGACAAAAAGAAACAATATTCTTTCTTTAATGATTTTACAAAACAATTTGATATTTTACTAGTTTTATTTCAAAAAAATAAAACGAACAAGGGGGCCCTTGTTCGTTTTATTCAGCCGGTGCTTCTTGCGTACGAATAAATTGATCGTAAAACGCAGCAAGCGATGTGTAGATGTATGGGACGAGCCATAAAAATCCGATACCAAACGTGAGGATCGAGAGAAGTCCCCAACCGATAAAGCTCAAATATAGTAAAAATAGCTTTCCTTTATACCCTTTCATTCGTTTTTTACTTTCGCTAATCGCTTGAAGTGCACTGTACTCTGGATGATCTTTTAAGAGAAAGAACGTTTGTGAGTAAGATAACGATTTAATAATTCCCGGGATGATGAGCAATAAACTCCATAAAAAGACGAAAAGCCCGAATAAAAGCGAAGTACCAATCAGCTTTAAAGTTAATTTTCCGTTTTGATAAACAGTAAATAGCGGAGCGATACGAATAGGCTCATTGCGATACGCATCTAAAAACAACCAATACAAGACGACACTAAGCGGGATAAGTGCAAACGAAACGAACATGCTTACAATCGAGGCTGATGTCGGTACAGTTTCTTGATAAAGCCACGCTTCCCATCCTCCACTAAACACAACCTCAACACTGAAAGGAACAACCATCGTTACAAGGGCATAAACAAGTATGAGAAGCACCGCACTCCCCCATTTTCCTTTCAATGCTTTCCTCGCTTCACGCCTTAATGATGATAATGACATATCATAAAACCCTCCTCCTGTTCCATGATGCTTACCATATATTTTATGGCATCCACACTCATTCTAGCATACATTCTACTCCTTTTATTTAAAAACAACATGAACTTCCTCTATTTCTTGTATATAATGGATGTATCAAACAAATTGGAGGAATACACATGAAAAGTATAAAACCTGGCCGTGGACCGTCCATACAAGGATTTATTGGCAGTATCGCCACCATTTTATTCGGCATATTTTGGACGTTTATGACTTTTTCCATTACAAAAGAATCTCCAATTGCAGGAACACAACTCTTTCCTTTTTTCGGACTGATCGTTATTGGCATCGGTATTTTTCAGGCGGTATATCATTATAAAAACGCCACAGGGAAAGAACGGATGTCCATCGTCGATATCGTTGAAGAAAATGAAGAAAAAGATCCGCTAAATGCTCGCTTCGCCCATCATGAAGAAGGGAAGTTTTGTCCATACTGCGGAACAAACGTACAAACAGATTTTCGCTTTTGTCCATCTTGCGGAAAGGCATTATAAAACCGAGCATATCGCTCGGTTTTAATCATCTAAAATAAATTTTACCCTCTTTTTCCCTTTATAGACCTTGTCAACCATACAGCACCAAAAACGAATACAGCAAAAACCCCAAGCAACGTACCGAGCATCACGAGTTGAAATACAATGTCCCCGATGTACATAAAATCAACTCCTTTTCTTTCCATTATACTTTATTTTTCATATACGAGCCATGTTGGTTTATTAATTTTTGCTGATAAATTGACGATTTTTTCTTTTACGCGACTTGCTTCTTTTCCTTGAAGTGGAATCGGTTGATAGTTGTTTCGCGTCGTGACAGATGAGATGCAAAATGGAATGATGCGAATCGTTGTTTTCGGCTGTTTTTGGCCGTTAACAAAATAAAATGTTTGTTGATAAACGAACGTATCTTTATCGCTCGGATTTTTATTGCCTCCAAACATAAAATTACCTAAGCTATAAACGATCATTTTCCCTTTATATTGCTCTATTCCTTGAATGACGTGCGGATGATGACCAACGACAAGATCTGCTCCGCTATCGATCGCAAATCTCCCTAACGCTTTTTGCGGGTTATTTGGCATATAGCTTCGCTCGTCACCCCAATGGAAATGAACGAGAATGATTTGGACTCCTTGTTTTCGTAGGGAATTTATGTCGTTTGCAATTTGCTTTCGTACCGCCTTCGTATCGCTCCATCCTTTATAGCCGAGCGCACCAATTTTTACTCCTTTAACGGTCTTCACAAGCTGTACTCCGTTCCCAAAATATCCGACATTCGCTCGTTTTAACGTAGCAATCGTATCTATATATCCTTTTTGTCCATAGTCTAACGTATGATTATTCGCAAGATTGACCCCTTCAATGCTCGCGCGCGTTAAAACGTTGACATACGACGGATCGCCTCGAAAACGAAACTTTTTCTCCGCTTTTTGCGTTGCGTTTGTTAACGTTGTTTCCAAATTGACGGTTGTAAAATCATCTTGCTTAAAAATCGGTTCAATATATTTTGTAAAAAAAGCAAGGCCATTTTTTTTCGCTTCATGATCAAACGAATATGTATAGCCATAGTTTTCATCGCGACCAAGCGTCACATCGCCAGCGGCGCTTAATGTAATGCTCGTTTCTCCTTGTGCCCAAGCTGGTTGGGCAAATAAAAACAGACAGACACATACAAAAATATATATGTTTCTCACTTCCCCACTCCCCTTTCATGTATTTCTTTTCTACAAATAGACGAAAAATCCTTTTTTACTTTGTTTGTTGATGATTTAGAACATAGTTTTATAAAAAAACAATAGACGGAATCATTTCTTTTGCAATGAAACGAGCGATCCGACAGTTTTCAACGTAAAAAGGTGCCCTGTTCGGACACCTTTTTCTTATGATGAAATCGTACGTTTAAACGTATCAAATTGCTCTGTCACGCGTTTTTCAGGTGTAACTGTCAATAAGCTGACGATAATTACGGCAATAAAACTAGCGATAAAGCCCGGCACCATTTCGTACATGACGCTTGCATATGAAGAATTCGCCCAGATGATGACTGTCGTTGCCCCTGCAATCATCCCCGCAAGCGCTCCCCATTTTGTCATACGGCGCCAGTATAAACTTAATATAATCACAGGACCGAATGAAGCCCCAAATCCTGCCCATGCATAACCGACAAGATTTAAAATGGTATTATTTTGCTCGTATGCGAGCAACAAGGCAACAATCGATACAAGTAGGACAGATAAGCGACCGACAAATACAAGCTCTTTATCAGACGCTGAGCGACGGAATAAAATTTTATATAAATCTTCCGTTAGTGAACTAGATGTCACTAGCAATTGAGATGAAATCGTACTCATAATTGCCGCTAAAATCGCTGCAAGTAAAAATCCTGTAATAAGCGGATGGAATAAAATTTCCCCGAGTTTAATAAATACTGTTTCTGGATCTTCTAACGTCATGCCTGCTCGTTTAAAGTAAGCGATTCCAAAAAGACCTGTTAACATCGCACCGACAGACGAAAAGATCATCCAGCCCATTCCAATGCGGCGCGCTTGTTTCATTTCTTTCACCGAGGAAATCGCCATAAAACGAACAATAATGTGCGGCTGGCCGAAATAGCCAAGTCCCCATGCAAATAGCGAGATGATACCGACAACGCTCGTCCCTTTAAACAAATCAAGCAAGTTCGGATCTATATCGCGAATCGTTGTCGTTGTCTCCGTAATTCCCCCAATGTGCATAAGCGTCACAACCGGCACGAGAATAAGCGCAATAAACATAATGAGTCCTTGCACAAAGTCCGTCCAACTGACCGCTAAAAATCCCCCGAATAATGTGTACGCGACAACAACACCAGCTACAATCCATAATCCTGTATGATAATCTGTACCAAACGAATTTTTAAACATGACCCCACCAGAAACGAGACCAGAAGAAACGTAAAACGTAAAGAAAATCATAATGACGAATCCGGAAACGAGACGCAGTAACTTCGATGTATCACCGAAACGGTTTTCTAAAAACGACGGAATCGTAATCGAATCGTTCGCTACTTCCGTATATACTCGTAAACGTGGAGCAACGTATAACCAGTTCGCATACGCTCCAAGAGCTAATCCGATCACAATCCATGAAGCGCTCAACCCTTGCGCATACATCGCTCCCGGCAACCCAAGCAACAACCAACCGCTCATATCCGATGCTCCGGCGCTTAACGCGGTCACTGCTGGACCGAGCGTTCGTCCGCCTAACATATAATCAGACAAGTTCGATGTCCGTTTATACGCCCAATACCCGATGAATAACATCCCTACCATATACAAAACGACAGATGTAATAACCAAAACAATCTCCCCTTCCTTTGTTGTCTATAAAAACCCCTTTGTACGTATCATTATACTAAAATATGTTCACAATTTGTACAAAAAATTATTTTCCAAAAAAGCCTTTTAATGCGAACGCGACGTTTTGTGGACGTTCTGCTAATCGGCGCATGAAATAGCCAAACCAATCGTTTCCGAATGGAACGTATACGCGCATTGTATAGCCTTCTTTTGCAAGCTGTTGTTGCATATCTGTTCGAAAGCCATATAACATTTGAAACTCAAATTGATTACGCGGAATATTATTTTCTTTCGCAAACTTTTTTACTTTTTCAATAATATGATGATCATGTGTGGCAATCGCTGTATAACTTCCGCTTAATAAGTGAAGACGAATAATATTCATGTAGTTTTCATCAATTTGTTGTTTCTCTTGAAACGCCACTTCTGGCGACTCTTTATACGCTCCTTTCACTAAACGAAGCGATACTCCTTTTAAATCTTTTACATCTTGTTCAGCGCGATATAAATATGCTTGAATGACAGTTCCAACGTTGTCGTACGTGCGGCGTAGTTCGTGTAATAAATCGAGCGTCGCTTGGCAATGCGCTGAATCTTCCATATCGATGCGCACGAAGTTGTTATATCTTTTCGCCGTTTCAACAATTTGACGCATGTTGTTTAAGCAAAAATCAAAGTCAATATCAAGCCCAAGCTGCGTCAATTTGACGGACAAGTTGCTTTGAACACCTGCACGATGGATAGCTTCTAATGTGCGGATGTTATATTGTGTCGCTTCAATAGCTTCTTCGCGACTTGAAACGAACTCTCCTAAATGATCGAGCGTACAAACGAGCCCTTTTTCATTTAGTTCACGTACTTTTTTGATAGCGCTTTCAATCGTTTCCCCTGCAACAACTTGGGAAGCTCCGAAACGGAGCCCCCATTTTTTCGCTGCTTGATTTAACATTTTACTTTGTGAAGCGTATAAAAAAATGTTTTTCGATAGTTGCGCAAGCATGGCCATTCCCCCTTTTAAAACATTTCACTGACTGTTTTTGCTTGCATATGGAGCAATAAATAGTCTGGACCACCTGCTTTAGAATCTGTTCCTGACATGTTAAACCCACCAAACGGATGATAGCCGACAATCGCTCCAGTACAACCGCGATTAAAATATAAATTCCCAACATGAAACTGTTCGCGCGCTTTTTCTAAATGAGCACGATTGTTTGAAATGACTGCCCCTGTTAATCCGTAATCTGTATTGTTCGCCACTTCAAGCGCTTCATCAAACGTACGCACTTTCGTAAACGCAACGACCGGACCAAAAATTTCTTCTTGCATGATTCGCGCAGTTGGTGCGACGTCTGCAAAAATGGTTGGCTGAATAAAAAATCCCGTCGTATCGTCTCCTTCGCCCCCCGTCATGAGCTTCCCTTCTTGCTTGCCAATTTCGATATAGCCCATAATTTTATCGTACGATACTTGATCAATGACAGGTCCCATAAACGTGCTTTGCTCTTGTGGATTGCCGACCTTTAATTGCTTTGTTAACGCAACGACGCGCGCAAGCACTTCGTCATATACATCTTCAAGAACGATAGCACGCGAGCATGCCGAGCATTTTTGCCCGGAAAAACCGAATGCGGAAGCAACGATCGATTGCGCTGCTAATTCAAGATCCGCATCCCGATCAATGATAATCGCATCTTTTCCACCCATTTCTGCGATGACACGCTTCAACCATTTTTGTCCTGGTTGAACGATAGCTGCCCGTTCATAAATGCGACATCCAACGGCACGCGATCCTGTAAAAGAAATGAAGCGCGTTTGCGGATGTTCGACAATATATTCTCCGACCTCTGCTTCTCCTCCCGGCAAATAGTTTAATACTCCTTGAGGGAGACCGGCCTCTTCCATCAGCTCAACAAACTTTGCAGCAACAATTGGGGCGCGATCGGATGGTCGCAAAATGACCGTGTTTCCTGTCACAATGGCAGCAACCGTCGTTCCAGCCATAATCGCAAGTGGGAAATTAAACGGTGAAATAATTAATCCGACACCAAGCGGCACATAAAAAAATCGGTTTGACTCTCCGGAACGGCTGAGCACAGGTACACCTTCCGCAAGAGAAATCATTTGTCTCGCGTAATATTCTAAAAAGTCAATCGCTTCCGCTGTATCAGCATCTGCTTCTTTCCACGGTTTACCGACTTCTTTCACTAGCCATGCAGAAAATTCATGTTTTCTTCTTCTTAACATCGCTGCTGCGCGCAGCAACACATCGGCGCGCACCTTTGGCGATACGCGCTTCCACGTTTCAAATGCAGAAAGTGCCGCTTGCATTGCTTTATCAGCGAGCGCTTTCGTCGCTTTTGAGACGACCCCAACCACTTGCTGTTTATTCGCAGGGTTCGTCGACACCACTTTTTCTTCCGTAACGATTCGTTTTCCTCCAATAATGATTGGATACACTTGTCCTAGTTGTGTTTCAACATAAGCAAGCGCTTGACGAAACGCAGCTGCTTCTTGCTCAATTGTAAAGTTTGTAAACGGTTCATGTTTGTATGGTACAGTCACATGCATCGATCCTTTCACGATTTTGTCACATATTCTACGATTCATTATAATTTATACTTTCTGAAAATTGTTTGTCGTCAATATATAATCATTTCTACTTATTTTTGTTGTTCATCCACAACGCTTTCCTTATATTTGTATAAAAGGAGATCGATATATAACATCATTCGTTGTTCAAAATCGTGCAGCGGAAGCGTTGTGATCGACTGCATACGCTTTAGTCGATAATGTAATGTATTCGGATGAATGTATAAACTTTCGGCTGTTTGTTTCATATTGCAGTCGTGTTGAATGTACGTACGAAGCGTATGTAAAAAATCGGTTCCATGTTGTTCATCGTGCTTTTTTAGTTTCATAATCGCTTCGTTTTTATAGCGACGTTGTTTGTATTGTTCGTATATGAATGGAACGATGCGATAAATACCTAAATCGCAATAAGCATGCGGTAACGGCTCATCCATATGCTTTTTCAAATGAATCACTTCCATCGCCTCTTTATAACTGTCGCGCAGTTTTTGCAGCCCGTTATATTCATTGCCAATGCCAACGAGAACATCGTGATCGATTCGACAATGAAAATCTTGTTGCAATTTTGTGATCATCATATTCACTACATCGATCGGGCGTTGCGTCGATGTTTCCCCAACAATAAGCAAAAACGGATGATGGTGATGAATAAAAAAGATTGGGGCATGTGTCGTTTTTGACACCCATGTTACATATTGGCGAACGTCATCTATGCTCTCATGATGTTCGACATGAAAAACGACAACAGCAAATCGCGAAGGAAACGTTACCCCAAGCAACTGTAGTTCCATTTGAACGTCTCGTTCGCTCATATCACGATATTGAATAAAGCGCAAAAAAAGGTCATGAACTTCTTCTTGCCGTTTGTATCTTTTCCCCATTTGCTCGTGTAATATTTGAGCAGCCTCTTTTGCTACTTCTTCGATCCGTCTCCGTTGTTCGTCTGTCAAATCGTGGAGTGCTACCTGCACCCAAAGATAGCCGTACACTTTCCCAGCATGTTTTAAACAAACGACAGCGCGTGCACCAAGATCAATCTCAGGGAGTGGAGGAATGCTAACGACTCCGTCTGCTTGTTCAATTTTTTTCATCCATCCGTGTTCATGTAAATAATGGAACACATGAGCGGATGCTCGCTTGCTTAAAATGGTGCGCATGCGCACTTCATCCGTTTCATCGTGATGACCGCTATATGCAAGCAATTCAAAATCGCGCGATTCAATCGTTACGGGATGTTGCAGTTCAAAAAATAATTGATCAACTAATTTATGCAATGAAATCCCCTCCTTGCTTTTATTATGCGTGATCAAAAGCGTGAAAAAAAGACTTCGGGCTGTCCCGAAGTCTTTTCCCTATTAACGTTTTCCTTTTACGTACGGCGTACCGAGCGCTTTTGGCGCATCCGCACGTCCGATAAATCCAGTTAACGCTAAAATCGTTAAAGCATACGGCAAAATAAGCAAATAAACAGTCGGTACGTTTTTCAAAAACGGAATCGCCTGTCCGACGATGCTTAAACTTTGCGCAAATCCGAAGAAAAGCGCTGCTCCCATCGCGCCAAGCGGGTGCCATTTTCCGAAAATCATTGCAGCAAGCGCCATAAATCCTTGCCCGGAAATTGTCGCGTGGCTAAAGTCGCGCGAGATGATTGTCGCATAAACTGAACCGCCAATTCCTGCAAGGGCACCGCTTAACATGACTGCGATGTAACGCATCTTTGCCACGTTAATTCCCATCGTATCTGCCGCCATCGGATGTTCCCCAACCGCGCGAAGACGAAGTCCAAACGGCGTTTTGTAAATGACATACCATACGACAAATGCTAATACAATCGCTAAGTAAGATGGAATATATCCGTTTGAAAATAAAATCGGACCGAGAATCGGAATTTTGCTTAAAATTGGAATGTCAATTTTATCAAAACCAACTTGCACTTGGTCTGTTTGACCTTTTCCATACCACATTTTCACAAGGAACAACGATAATCCTAATGCTAAAAAGTTGATCGCCACCCCGCTAACGACTTGGTCCGCGCGAAGCGAAATCGCCGCGACCGCATGCATAAGCGAGAAAATCGAAGCAACAACCATCGCCACAAGCATCGCAAGCCATGGTGTCCATTCACCGAATTGATCGGCAAACGTTAAGTTAAACACGACACCGGTAAATGCACCGATGACCATCAATCCTTCTAATCCGATATTGACAACGCCGGAACGTTCACTAAATACGCCACCAAGCGCCGTAAAAATAAGAGGTGCCGCAAAGAAAATCGCGGAAGGAATAATAATTTCAAGGATGTGTAACATTTATTTTCCCTCCTTTTTGAAGCGCGTAAGCACAAGACGAATTAAGTAGCTTGAAGCAACGAAGAAAATAATCAACGCAATGACGATGTCAACAAGTTCTGTTGGCACGTCGGCTGCTGATGGCATTTCAAGCGCTCCAACTTTTAACGCTCCAAATAAGATCGCTGCTAAAATAATTCCGAATGCGTTATTTCCACCAAGGAGGGCAACCGCAATTCCATCGAATCCGACTCCGGTAAATCCAGCCTTGACCGAGACGTTTTCAAACGTTCCTAGCCCTTCCATCGCTCCGGCAATACCTGCAAATGCCCCTGAAATGACCATCGCTAATATAATATTGCGGTTGACGTTCATCCCTGCATAATGCGATGCATGTTGGTTAAAACCGACGGCACGAAGTTCATATCCTGTCGTCGTTTTCTCAAGCAAGAACCACATGACAACAGCCGCAATTAATGAAATAATAATGCCGTAATGAAGCGTGGAGTAATCAGTTAAAGACTGTAAAAACTCTGAACGTAATGATGCTGACGGATGAATTTTTTCCGATTTAAAGCCTTGATCTGATAAAACGGAACGAATGACCGCATTCGATACGTATAGCGCAATATAGTTCATCATAATCGTCACGATAACTTCATGAACGCGGAAGCGCGCTTTTAAAAACCCGGGAATAAATCCCCAAAGCGCACCTGCAAGTGCTGCCGCAACAATTGCAAGTGGCAAGTGAATCACTTTTGGAAGCTCAAAGGCAACGCCGACCCAAACGGCTGCAAGCCAACCGACGATGAGTTGCCCTTCTACACCGATGTTAAATAGCCCTGTACGAAACGCAAAGGCAACCGCTAACCCCGCTAAAATATATGGCGTCACTTGACGAATCGTTTCCCCAATATAATATCGATCACCAAAAGCCCCGTACAATAAAGCAGAATATCCGGCCACTGGGTCATAACCGCTCACGATCATGACAATTGCGCCCACAATAATTCCAAGAATAACTGCAAAAACAGGGACGAGAATGTTCGTTAAACGATTTTCACTCATGATGATACACCCGCTTCCTTCCGTTTGCTTCCTGCCATCAACAAGCCAAGCTCTTGTTCTGTCGTTTCTTTCGGATCGACAATAGCTACAATTTTTCCTTCATAAATTACGGCAATGCGATCGCTGACGTTCATAATTTCATCTAATTCGAATGAAACGAGCAATACCGCTTTCCCTTTATCACGCTGTTCAATAAGACGTTTATGAATGAATTCGATCGCTCCCACATCAAGTCCGCGTGTCGGTTGCGCAGCGATGAGTAAATCTGGGTCACGGTCTACCTCACGGCCAATGATGGCTTTTTGTTGGTTCCCCCCAGATAAAGCCCGCGCTTTCGTATATTCATCTGGCGTACGAACGTCAAATTCTTGAATAAGCTGACGTGCTTTATCGTAAATCGCTTTAAAGTTTAAAATGCCGCGTTTCGAGTATGGCTCTTTATAATACGTTTGCAGCACCATGTTCTCCCCGATTGGGAAGTCAAGGATAAGACCATGTTTATGGCGATCTTGTGGAATATGGCCTACACCCGTTTCCGTAATTTGTCTAGGTGTCAAATTGCGAATCTCTTTTCCATTTAAACGAATAGAACCCGATTCCGACTTCATTAAACCAGTAATCGCTTCAATTAACTCTGTCTGTCCATTTCCGTCTACCCCTGCGATTCCGACAATTTCTCCTGCATGGACGGTTAAATGGAGATGGTCGACTGCTGTAATGCCACGTGAGTCTTTCACGACTAAATCTTCAATTTCAAGGACAGGTTTTCCGACTTTCGGAGGTTGTTTTTCCGTTTTGAAATGCACTTCACGCCCAACCATGAGTGCAGCGAGTTCGTTCGGGTTTGTTTCTGATACGTTTAATGTACCGATGCCTTTTCCTCGTCGAATGACGGTCACGCGATCGCACACTTCCATAATTTCTTTTAATTTGTGCGTAATTAAAATAATCGATTTGCCTTCGCGTACAAGCGCTTTCATAATTTGGATAAGCTCTTGAATTTCTTGTGGGGTTAAGACCGCCGTCGGTTCGTCAAAAATTAAAATATCTGCCCCGCGATATAACGTTTTTAAAATTTCTACACGTTGTTGCATTCCGACAGAAATGTCTGCAATTTTTGCTTTCGGATCCACCGCCAAACCGTAACGCTCTGATAGTTCGCGCACTTCTTTTTCTGCACGCTCAATATCGATTTGCCCGCCTTTTGTCGGTTCACTTCCTAAAATAATGTTTTCCGTTACTGTAAATGTATCAACGAGCATAAAGTGTTGATGCACCATTCCAATTCCTAAGTCGTTAGCGACGTTCGGATTGGCGATATTTACTTTTTTTCCTTTTACACGAATTTCCCCACCATCCGGCTGATATAAACCGAATAGCACGTTCATTAACGTCGATTTTCCTGCGCCGTTTTCACCTAATAACGCATGAATTTCCCCTTTTTTCAATTGCAACGTAATGTTATCGTTTGCCACAAAATTCCCAAAAACTTTGCGGATATTTAGCATTTCAATTACGTATTCCAAACGTGATCCACTCCTTATGTGAGCTTGTTAAAATCACTAAATGAAAAGCTGCAACATGTTGCAACTCTTCATTTAGTGGTTCTCCGAAGAAACACGTTCTTCGGAGAACAGCCGTTTATTTATTTCAACTCAGCGCGAGTTGTAGGTACTTTCACTTCACCGTTAATAATTTTTTGTTTCCACTCATCCACTTGTTTCAATACGTCTTCAGGGACGTTGTTTTTCGATGTCGGCGCAATGCCTACACCATCTTCTTTTAAGCCGTACTCAACTGCTTGACCGCCAGGGAAGTTGCCGTTTTTCGTTTTTGTCGCTAAGTCGTATACCGCAACGTCAACACGTTTTACCATGGATGTTAATGTTACGCTTTTATCTGTTCCAGGCACTTTTCCTTCTTCGTATTGGTCGCGGTCAACACCGATGACCCAAATTTCTTTGTTCGGATCTTGTTTTTTCAAGTCGATCGCTTCAGAAAATACACCGTTTCCTGTCGCACCAGCTGCATGATAAATCACGTCAATACCAGAAGCGTACATGCTTGAAGCAATGGCTTTTCCTTTATCCGCTTTATCAAACGCACCTGCATATTGCACTTCAACTGTCGCATTTGGGTTTACCGCTTTTACCCCTGCAATGAAGCCGCTTTCGAATTTTTCAATTAACGGAATTTCCATACCGCCAACGAAACCGATTTTGTTCGTTTTTGTCATTAAACCAGCGACAACACCGACAAGGAATGAACCTTCATGCTCTTTAAATGTAATGCTTGCGACATTCGGTTTTTCAACAACGCTGTCGACGATCGCAAACTTATTGTCTGGTTTTTGGTCCGCAATTTCTGTAATGGCATCTGTCATTAAGAAACCGATACCGTAGATGAGGTCAAAGTCGTTACGTACAAGTTTATTTAAGTTTGTTGCGTAATCCGCATCGCTTTGTGACTGTAAATAGTCATAGCCACCTTTTCCTTTTTTCAATCCGTTTTCTTCACCGAATTTTTGTAATCCTTCCCATGCTGATTGGTTGAACGACTTATCGTCAATTCCACCAACGTCCGTAACCATCGCTACGCTAAATTCAGACGCTTTTCCTTCTTCTTTTTTCGGCTCTTCTTTCGCCTGTCCGCAGCCGCCAAGAAGCATGCCGGCAGTCAATAATAAAGACATCGATAATCCAAAACGCTTTTTCCTCATCAATCATTACCCCCTTAAATTAAAGTATGGATTAGTAAAAAAGTGAAATGTGAGATGTATACATATCCTTCTCCCGCCCATGTCACCTCCTTAACAGGATAAGCGCTTGAATAAGCTACACGCGTTTTCTTAACACGTGGAAACTAAACTTATCTGATTTGAAGTAGTCGATCGAATATAAAATCGGCTCGTCGTTTTCGTCAAAATGCATTTGCTTTAAAACTAAAAGCGCTGTTTCCGGCTCGCATTGTAAAATCGGTGACACTTTTTCGTGATAGCCGAGCGGTTCAATGTGTGTAACAGCATAGGCGATATACCGATTCGCTTCATTATGTAATATTTCTAATAATGACTCATTTTCATAAGCAATTCCTTTAGGTAAATATTTACAAGGCACTTTATCAATACAATATACGACCGGTTCGTTATTCGCTGTTCGCACCCGCTCAACAACGAGTAAATCTTCCTCTTTATGACATTGAAAGCGCTTTATATCATCTTCAGTCGGTTTCTGAATGGAAGAAGATAAAAAAATCGTCCCTGGTTTACGCCCCGCTTGGCGAATCATCTCCGTCACGCTACTTAGTTGTTCAATACCTGAAGTGAACATCGGGCGAGAGCTAACGAACGTCCCGACACCGTGGCGGCGGATGATGACATTTTCTTCTTCTAATACTCGTAATGCTTCCCGCAATGTCGCTCGGCTTACTCCTAATTGTTTTGCCAATTCAAACTCAGAAGGGAGTTTTTCTTTTTCCTTATATACCCCTTGTTCAATATCTTTTTTAATACGATCAATCACTTGTAAATATAAGTGTCGATGATCAGATTTAACAGACATTCACCATCCCCCACCTTAGATATCAGACATCTGATGTTAGACAAATTTCTTACTAATAATATAACATTTTTTCGTTCATAAATAAATAGCGAATAAAAAAAATGTCGAAAAAAGTCGTATGAAATCATATGTAAGCGATTTTAATAATATATCATTATTATGCCCCATTTATACAAAAAAGAGGCTTGTTTTTCAGCCTCTTTCATGACGTTTTTGCTTGATCGTTTGACGATACAAGCACAGCGCGCGGTTTACTTCCTTCATAAGGTCCGACAATGCCGCGAGCTTCCATCGCATCAATTAAACGTGCCGCTCGGTTGTAGCCGATACGAAATCGCCGCTGCAACATCGAAACAGATGCGCTTTGCATATCAATGACGAGCTGAACCGCTTCATCAAACAACTCATCATCAAACGCTTCTGTCGGCTCATCATCTTGCGCGATCATCGTTTCTTCGTATTGTGCTTTTTGCTGTGAAATGACATATTGTACGACATTTTCTACTTCTTGATCGGACACAAAAGCTCCTTGGACACGAACAGGTTTAGACGCACCGACAGGTAAAAAGAGCATATCACCGCGCCCAAGCAATTTTTCAGCTCCACCCATGTCTAAAATCGTTCGCGAGTCCGTCTGTGATGATACACTAAATGCGATGCGAGACGGGATGTTTGCTTTAATGACGCCCGTAATGACATCAACAGATGGACGCTGCGTGGCAATAATTAAATGAATGCCTGCTGCGCGGGCCATTTGGGCAAGGCGAGTGATAGAATCTTCTACATCGCTTGAAGCAACCATCATTAAATCGGCTAGTTCGTCAACGATGACGACAATGTAAGGTAAAAGCGGTTGCTTGACTTCTGCTGTTTCATTATGACGCTCGATATATTCGTTATATCCTTCAATATTGCGCGTGCCCGTATGTGAAAAGAGCTCATATCGCCGTTCCATTTCGCTCACTACTTTTTTTAATGCTTGGGACGCTTTTTTCGGATCAGTTACGACCGGGGAAAGCAAATGCGGAATGCCATTATATACACTTAGCTCAACCATTTTCGGATCAATCATCATCATTTTCACTTCATGCGGTTTCGTGCGCATAAGCAAGCTAACGATAATGGCGTTAATGCATACACTTTTCCCGCTTCCCGTCGCACCAGCAACAAGTAAATGAGGCATTTTATTTAGTTCAGCAAGCACCGCTTGTCCCGATATATCGCGCCCAAGTCCGATTAACAGTTTCGCCTCTCGTTTATCGGCTTCTTTCGCTTCTAATACTTCGCGTAAAGAAACCATCGCAATTTCTTCATTTGGCACTTCAATGCCGATCGCTGATTTTCCGGGAATCGGTGCTTCAATGCGAATGTCTTTTGCGGCGAGAGCAAGCGCTAAATCGTCACTTAAACTAACGATTTTACTTACTTTCACACCGACATCTGGATATACTTCGTATCTTGTGACAGCTGGACCGATATGCACTTTCGTTACCTTTGCCTTTACACCGAAGCTTTGAAACGTTTTTTCAAGCTTGCGGGCATTTTCATAAATACTTTCTTTTTCCCGCGATTGATCAACTGCCTTCGGAGGAGAAAGCAAATCAATGGGCGGCAACGCATAATCTGTTTCATGCGTTTGCGTAAATACGATCGGCTTTTCTTCTTCCGCTGCTTCATTAAAATTAGAAATGACAGGACCTTCGCTTTCTTTTTCCTCCGCTTCATCTTCCTCTTTTTCTTCGAATGCCGTCACCACTTCAATGTGTGGCTGAGGTTGCTTTTCTTTTTTCGGACGACTCAAAAACGAACGAACATCTGAAAGAACTGCTTTCGTTTGCGTCCGCATAAATGAAATGAACCATTCAATCCCTTTTCCAGCAGTATCACGTAACGTTTTTCCTGTCAAAAGCAACACGCCAAGTATCATCAACAGCGAAGCAATCCATTTTGTTCCTAATTGATCAAATAAATAATAGCTAATTGTGTACAATAAAGCGCCAAGCATACCTCCGCCTAAATCAGAAAAAGACCCGTTTTCCCCACGCACATCTTTCCAAAATAACTCCCATGTCGTCTGAATAATGCTCGGATTTACTAATTTTCCATTCCGCGATAAAATGTTGAACAACGTTTCGTGACTAAATAGTAATAATGAAAGAATGATTAAATACAATCCGACGAGCACGCGTTGAAAAAACGGAGGCCACGCTCGCTTCCAAATGATGTACAACGACGTCATAAGCGCTCCTAACAACGCAACAATGTACCACTCCCCTAAAAAAAAGCGCGTAGTAAAAACGAGTGAACGTCCGACAGCGCCGACATTTGCCATCGCAATGACCGTGCATGCTAACATCGTTAAACCGATGAGTTCGAAACGCAATGTTTTTTTCCATTGTTCTTGTTTGTTTGTGCGACGTTTATTTTTCTTTCCCATATTTCGCCCACTCCAACATATAAGATGAAAAAGCAGCCAACAGGAGAAGCGTGGCTGCTTGTTCTTATTATACCATAAATTGTAGCGATGTCGCACAAAGTTTTGTGCCCGGCTCATACGTTAAATAATGCTGTGGATCGCTGCTTAGCACCCGCACAATTTCATACTCATTCGTTTCTGTTTGTTGCACAAGTAAAGACACCCCGTTATATTGGACCGTGCGTTGTTTTTTATACTCCGCCTCATTCGTTTGAAAAACGATAAATTCCGGAACGATCGTATGTAAAATCATTGTAACATCGCCCCTTGTTGCTTAGAATGATCAATGAATTCCCGCAATTTGCGCATCGCTTGCGATAGCCCTCCGACCTCGTCAATTAAACCGTACTTTACCGCATCTGTTCCCACCACATTCGTTCCGATATCGCGTGTTAAATTTCCTTTAGAAAACATGAGTTCTTTAAATTTTTCTTCACTAATATTTGAATGTTTCACAACAAAATTGACAACGCGCTCTTGCATTTTATCTAAATACTCAAACGTTTGCGGGACACCGATGACAAGACCCGTCAAACGAATCGGGTGAATCGTCATCGTCGCCGTTTCTGCGATAAACGAATAGTCGCACGATACCGCAATTGGCACTCCGATCGAATGTCCTCCACCAAGCACAATAGAAACAGTCGGCTTGGACATCGATGCTAACATTTCTGCAATGGCTAGCCCCGCCTCAACATCTCCTCCAACTGTATTCAATACGACAAGCAATCCTTCAATATTCGGATTTTGTTCGATTGCTACAATTTGCGGAATAATGTGTTCATATTTTGTCGTTTTGTTTTGCGGTGGTAATTGAATATGTCCTTCAATTTGTCCGACAATCGTTAAACAATGGACCGTTGAATCGGAAGAAAGCTGCGGGACATTTGTTTGACCGAGCTGAACAATGTTTTCTGCCGGAGATGGTTTTGTTTCCTCTTGAGGTACATCTCGTTCTTCCATCATAATCCCCTTTCTGTTACATGATGTCGTTAGTATACGTGAACATCGTCTTGTTCATACAAAAAACACCTGCGAAATGCAGGTGTTTTCTTGACTTTGAGCATGTTGTTTTACACTTCCATAATAATTGGTAAAATCATTGGTTTTCGTTTTGTTTTCTCAAATAAATATTGGCTCAATGCGTCACGAATGTTTGTTTTTAATGAAGACCATTCAACAACATAATCTTCCATACTTTTTTCAACAATTTCTTTTACAATTTTAACAGATTCTTCAAAAAGTGTTTCTGATTCACGCACGTATACAAAACCGCGAGAAATCATTTCCGGACCGGCAACAACGCGCTTATCTTGTTTACTTAATGTAACAACAACAATCATAATTCCGTCTTGTGAAAGTAAGCGGCGATCGCGCAACACGATATTTCCTACATCGCCAACACCTAATCCGTCAATTAAAATTTGACCGCTCGGCACTTTTCCACCAAAACGGGCGTGACCGTTACGGAACTCAATCACTTCTCCTTTTTCAATTAAGAAGATTGCATCTTGGCGAATGCCGACCGCTTGGGCAATTTTCCCATGCGCCTTTTGCATGCGAAATTCTCCATGTACCGGAATAAAATATTTTGGCTTCATGAAATTAATCATTAACTTTAATTCTTCTTGGTATCCGTGTCCAGACACATGCACTTGACGTTGACCGTACACGACATTCGCTCCTGCACGGTATAACGCATCAATCGTTCGAGCAATAAACAATTCATGTCCCGGCATTGGAGAAGAAGCGACAATCACTGTGTCTCCTTCTTTAATATTGATGTATTTGTGCGCCTGTTTCGCCATGCGTGCAAGCGCCGCCATTGGTTCTCCTTGGTTGCCTGTCGTTAAAATGACTAAATCGCGATCATTGTAGCGACCTACTTCGTTCATCGGAATGATCATATTTTCATCAAATTTCAAATACCCTAGACGCACGGCAATATCAATCACTTTATGCATATGACGGCTCATAATAACGACTTTTCGTCTATGATCGCGTGCAGCATTTAACACTTGTTGAATGCGCGTAATGTTTGATGCAAAGCAAGCAACGATAATGCGTCCATCTGCATTGTAAATGACATCGGAAATTTCTTGTCCAACAACCGCTTCAGAACCCGTATATCCCGGTTTTTCCGCATTCGTGCTATCGGATAGTAAGCAAAGCACGCCTTGCGCTCCGATTTGTGCCATTTTACCAAAATCAGTACGACATATGCCAACAGGCGTTTGATCAAATTTAAAATCACTCGTATATACAATGGCACCTTGTGACGTATGAATGCTTACACCGAGACAATCTGGAATGCTATGGTTTGTTTGAAAAAACGATACGACCGCCTTATCAAATACAATTTCACTATTCGCGTTTATTTCGATGCGCTTTGCTTTCGATGTAATCCCTTGCTCTTTTAATTTTTCTTCCACGAGCGCAAGCGTCAATTTTGCTCCGTACACAGGTACAGTAATTTTTCGTAACACATACGCAATTGCTCCAATATGATCGTCATGGCCGTGCGTTAAAAAAATGCCGCGAATGCGCTCTTGTTGCTCCACTAAATACGTAATATCAGGAATGACCATATCAATGCCGAACATTTCGTCCTCTGGAAACATGAGTCCCGCATCTAAGACAAAAATGTCTTCGTCCACCTCGACGACATACATATTTTTTCCTACCTCTCCCACGCCGCCGAGGGCAAATACACGAATTTTCTCTGCTTGTTTCATCTTCAAAGCCTCCTACAGTCAAACAAACTCACCCGCTCAAAGTCACTTACATCCATTATAACTGATTCAACAATAAAAAAGAAAGGGATGAATTCCCTTTCTTTTAACCTTGTAACACATGCATGAGCTGCAAACGTTCTTGCTCAGTTAGTGGCACAAGCGGAAGACGGACGGAACCGACATCTAACCCTTTCATCTGTAAAGCCGTTTTTACTGGGACAGGGCTTGGGGCGGCAAATAATGCTTTCATGATCGGCAATAGACGCTGATGCAACTTTGCTGCTTCCTTATTGTCTCCGCGCATAAAGGCTTGAATCATTTCTTTCATTTCGTTTCCGATAATGTGCGAGGCGACGGAAACGACACCGCTTCCTCCAATAGCTAATACAGGAAGTGTCAATCCGTCATCTCCGCTATACAACATAAAATCGTCACGCGTTTTTGCGATAATTTCTGTCATCGCATCTAAGTTGCCGCTTGCATCTTTCACAGCGACAACGTTCGGAATTTGTGACAAACGCACAATCGTTTCAACAGAAATATTTACAACCGCCCGTCCCGGAATGTTATACACCATCACAGGCAACGACGTACTCTCTGCAATGGCTTTATAATGTTGATAAATTCCTTCTTGATTTGGCTTATTGTAATAAGGTGCGACGATCATAACTGCATCGACACCTATTTCTTCTGCCTTTTTCGTCAATTCAATCGATGCGCGGGTATTATTGCTTCCCGTTCCAGCAATGACTGGTACACGTCCGTCAACGACTTCGACCACGTGGCGAAAAAGCGCCAATTTTTCTTCCGTCGTTAACGTCGGAGATTCTCCAGTCGTTCCAGCGACAACAAGAGAATCCGTGCCGTTTTCAATTAAATAATTCACTAATTGCGTCGTTTTCGCAAAATCGATATTCCCTTTATTGTCAAAAGGGGTGACCATCGCTGTGGCAATTTGACCAAATTGAACCACAATTTTTCACTCCTAACTAAAGTCGTATTGTTTCTGTTCTGCAAGTTGAAACGCATCATGCAATGCATTGACCGCTTCTTTTAAATGTTCTTCCTTCACTAGCACCCAAATCGTTGTATGGCTATCAGCTGATTGCAAAATTTGAATGCCGCGTTCCGATAATGCTGTAACAATTTTTGCTGTCACACCCGGAACACCTGCGATCCCTGCACCAACAGTCGACACTTTTGCGCAGCCGCGCGTGACGATTGGCTCATAACCGAGCTTTTGTAGCGTAGCAATCGCTCGATCCGCCATGTCGCTCGATACGGTATATACGACACCATTTGGCGAAATGTTAATGAAGTCGACACTAATTCCTTCATTCGCCATCGCCTTAAATACTTCCGCTTGTAAATCGTAATGTCCCTCTTTTGCTGGCACTTTAATTTGTGTAATATTTGAAACATGGGCAATTCCTGTCACTAACCGCTCTTTTACATCGCTTCCTTTTTTCGCAATCGATGTGACAAGCGTCCCTGGCGCATCGGAATACGTAGAGCGAATGCGGAGTGGGACTTTTGCTTGCATCGCAATCTCGACTGCACGTGGATGGATCACTTTCGCTCCTTGATACGCCATATTGCAAATTTCTGTATATGTCACGACATCAAGCGGTCGCGCGTTTTCTACAATGCGCGGGTCTGCAGTCATCACGCCTTCCACATCGGTAAAAATGTCGATCCATTCCGCACCGAGTGCGGCACCAAGTGCAGCCGCAGACGTGTCGCTTCCTCCGCGTCCAATTGTTGTCACATCTCCGTTTTCAGCAACGCCTTGAAAACCTGCGACAACGACAACATCGTGCTCTTTTAAGGCACGCAACAAACGCTCGCAACGCATATCAATAATTTTCGCGTTCGTATGGTCGTTGTTCGTACGAAAGCCTGCTTGCCCTCCGGTAAAGGCTGTCGCTTTTACCCCACACTTATTTAACATGTTTGTAAACACGACACTTGAAATGATTTCGCCACACGCCATCAATAAATCTTTTTCACGGTTTGTCACATGCGCATTCGCCCCATCAATGAGGCTAAGGAGCGTATCCGTTGCATACGGATCTCCTTTTCGCCCCATGGCTGAAACGACGACAACCACTTTATAACCGTCTTGCAGCGCTTTTTCAATATGTTTGCGCGCTAAATTTCGGCCGTGTTCATCACGAACGGACGTGCCGCCAAACTTTTGAACGATTATTTTCAACGTCAACACCTCGATGATGATTTTACGCTTTTACAAGCCCTAATTTTAAAAGACTTTCAGCGATTTGAACAGAGTTCCACGCCGCGCCCTTTAACAAGTTATCAGAAACGATCCATAAATGGAACCCTTTGTCGCAATTTAAATCTTTACGAATACGACCGACAAATACGTCGTTTTGTCCCGTTGCATATAGCGGCATCGGATACAACTGTTCACTTGGGTCGTCTTGCAATACAACGCCAGGCGCTTCTTTTAATAATGCTTTCAACTCATCAACCGTTACGCCCTCTTGTTCAATTTCAATATACACAGATTCGGAATGTCCCGTCATGACTGGAATGCGCACGCACGTTGCTGCTACTTCTAACTCAGGCATATGCATAATTTTTTTCGTTTCATTAATCATTTTCATTTCTTCAAATGTAAATCCGTTATCTTGAAACTTATCAATTTGTGGAATGGCGTTAAATGCGATCGGATAATGTTTACGATCCGATTTAACCGGTAAAATTTCCGGTGTGACTTCCTCACCATTCAACATGTTTGCTGTTTGTGTTTTTAACTCTTCTACCGCTTGCGCTCCTGCTCCTGACACCGCTTGGTATGTTGAGACGATGACCCGCTTTAATCCGAACGCTTGGCGAATCGGTTCAAGCGCAACGACCATTTGAATCGTTGAGCAGTTTGGATTTGCGATAATTCCGTTATGCCAATGTAAATCGGCTTCATTCACTTCAGGAACAACGAGCGGCACGTTTTCGTCCATACGAAACGCGCTCGTATTATCAACAACGATCGCTCCACGTTTCACCGCTTCCGGAGCAAGCTGTTTAGATACTGCTCCCCCTGCGCTAAATAGCGCGATATGCACCCCTTCAAAGCTTTCTGGCTTTGCTGCTTGCACTTCAATTTCTTCACCTTTAAACATCACTTTTTTCCCAGCTGAACGTTCCGATGAAAGTAAAGATAGTTTAGCAATTGGGAAATTTCTTTTTTCTAACGTTTGAATCATTTGTTGTCCGACAGCTCCCGTTGCACCGACAACTGCGACATGCAATCCTTTTTGCTCCATTTCTCCTTCTCCTTCCAACTCATAGACAATTTTAATATCATTTATTTTAGCACATTCATTCATAAAGGAGAGACGTTTTTTATAAATTTTCTTTCAACTGTTTATTTATGAACGGCGATATTCGACGATGACCGGTTGAATTTGCCGACCTTCTAGCGCGGCTTCTACCGTATCAAGCAACAATGGCATATGAGCGACCATCGAATTTGGCTTTTTAAACGGGTCGTCTTGACCGAACGGAATAAAGTAAATATTTTTTGCCGCCATTAATCGCATTAAATTCACGCCATTTAAACCGAGCGCGTCGTTTGTCGAAATGCCGACAACAACCGGACGATGATTGCGCATCGTCGCTTTCGCTGCCATTAATACCGGGGAATCTGTCATCGCATTCGCTAATTTGCTCATTGAATTTCCTGTTAACGGGGCAATAACCATACAATCAAGCGGCAATTTCGGTCCTAACGGCTCCGCCTTTACAATTGTATCAATGACTTGATGGCCTGTCATCTCTTCAAGCTTTTTTACCCATTCTTCCCCTTTGCCAAACCGCGTATTTGTCGATTGCACCGTATACGAAACGATCGGTATGACGTCTGCCCCTTTGGCAATTAATTTTTCAATTTCCGGCATGACCGCATCATATGTGCAATGTGAACCTGTTAAACCGAAGCCAATGCGCTTTCCTTGTACGTTCATTTTTTATTCTCCTTTCGTTTTTTCAAATCTGCAGAAAGAAGTTGCGACAATACGTTCGCGACAATTTGCCCCGCCGTTTTTGGAGCGACAATGCCAGGAAGCCCCGGCGCTAGTAATGCTTGAATGCCTCTTTTTTCAGCATATCGAAAGTCAGTGCCACCCGGTTTTGAAGCTAAATCAATAATGAGCGTGTGGGCAGGCATTTTCGCAATGACACTGGCGGTCACAATGAGATGAGGAATCGTATTAATGCAAACATCAATATCTTTCACGTGTTGTTCTAAATCGTTTAAATGAAACGGTTCTAGCGCCATCTCTGCAATACGCGCTAAATGTTCAGAGCGGCGAGCCCCTACTTTTACTCGGGCACCTAAAGCCGCAAACGTCCGCGCTACCGTCATGCCTACACGTCCTAACCCTAAAACAGCGATGCGCGATCCATGAATCGTCACATCTGTATGTTGAATCACCATCATGACCGTTCCCTCTGCGGTTGGAATCGAGTTATAAATTGCCACATCATCCCGTTCAAATAGTTGAACATGTTTTCGCCCAACCGACTTGACGACACGATCTAAATAGTCATTTGTAATTCCTGAATAAACGGTGCAGTGCGCTGGTGTTTGGCGAAGCAACTCCTCTGTAAATGTCATTTTTTCATTTGAAAACACCGTTTGAATTTCACCGTCCATGTTCGTTCCGTGGACAGGTAAAACAATGGCGTCTACATCATGGAAATCGACTTCATGAATTTTCATTTTTGTTACTCCAGCAAAGCCATGGTCTAATTGATCGAAGCCAACGAGTGACAATTTCGCGTCAAGTTCCATCAATTTCCGAATGACTTCAAGCTGCCGAGCGTCCCCACCGATGATCGCAACGTGCATTCCTGTCAGCATGAGTTCATTCACCCTCTTATACATCTAGTTTTTTGCCCATCGTTACTTTCACATCTTATGATGCCGGTCATCAAACGGTGAGCGTAAAATGAAAAAAGACACCCGCTTGAGGTGTCTAGTCATCAATATCAATTAAAATCATATCAGAGCCAATTTTTTTTACGCGGCTCCACGGTACACGTATATCTGTCCCTTCTTTCCGAAAGCCAAACCATTTTGTTGTTGGAATAAGGAGCGCTTGAATTTGCCCTGTTCGCTCATTAATTTCTAAATCGGTCTGTCCTAAAATGCCGAGCCGCTCTGCCCTTTTCATATCGACAATTTCTTTTCCGCTCAGTTCACTTAGTCGCACATGTTGCCCCCCTTTCTTTATCATTGTAGAAAACAAGGCATAAAAAAATGCCTGCAAGTTTATTGCTGCAGGCTTTTTGGCAATGTTCCTTCTGGACTGATAAGGGCAACGGAGAAGTCGTCTGTAAAAATCGTTTGCGCCATCCGATCAACGCTTTCCTTCGTCACGCGATCGATGCTTTCAATGATTTCATCAAGCGAGCGATGACGACCTAACAACAACTCATTTTTTCCGTTTCGGCTCATGCGGCTATTTGTGCTTTCTAAACTTAACATTAAGTTCCCTTTCATTTGTTCCTTGCTATTTTCTAGCTCTTTTTCAGTAATGCCATCTTGTTTTAATTGTTCGATCGTTTGTTGAATCGTATCGAATAGAAGATCGAGCTGTTGGCTTCCTGTGCCTCCGTAAATCGTTACCATTCCTCCGTCGCGATATGCAGAGTGGTAAGAGAAAATGGAATAAGCTAATCCACGTTGCTCACGTACTTCTTGGAAAAGGCGACTGCTCATGCTTCCGCCTAAAATGTTGTTTAAAATAATTAAGCTATACACATCTTCATGACCAATTGGCAATCCGTTAAATCCGATACATACGTGCGCTTGCTCTGTATCTTTTTTGCGCGCGATTTTATTTGAATAAAACGTTGGTGTGATATGCGCATCGTCACCTTTTTGTCTTGTAAATGATCCGAAATAAGCTTCTACTTGTTGAATAAACGAATCGTCAACATTACCCGCAACTGAGATGACAACTCGATCTGGCGTATACGTTTCATGCATATATTGTCGCAACGTCTCACCTGTAAATGTCGCTAACGTGTCCTCCGTTCCTAAAATCGGATAACCGAGCGGATGATTGCCATAACTTGCTTTGCTCAGTAAGTCATGAACGAGATCATCGGGTGTATCTTCATACATTTTAATTTCTTCAAATACGACATTTTTTTCTTTTTGTAATTCCTCATCTACAAACGTTGAATGGAAAAACATGTCCGCCAATATATCTAACGCAAATGATGCATGCGTATCTAATACTTTTGCGTAATAGCACGTATACTCTTTCGACGTAAACGCGTTCACTTGACCGCCGATGCGATCAAACGATTCTGCAATCTCCCGCGCTGTACGCGTCTTTGTTCCTTTGAAAAACATATGCTCAAGGAAGTGTGAAATGCCGTTATTTCGTTCGTTTTCATTGCGTGATCCTGTACCGATCCAAATTCCGATCGCCACAGATCGAACAGTTGGAATGTGCTCAAGTACAACTCTTACCCCATTTTGACATGTATATGTTTTAATCAATTCCCTTCCTCCTACTTTTTACAATTCTTTCCTCGCTTAATAATGTAGACACATTGTCAATGACATATTCTCGTTTTTGTAATGATTGAATTAACGGCTCTAACGCCTGTACCGTCGATACGGTTGGATGCATTAAAATCATCGCCCCATTATGAACTTTAGACGTTACTCGTTCCACTATAACAGACGGGGACGGTTTTTGCCAATCAATTGTATCGACCGTCCATAAAATTGTGTACATCCCGAGCTCATGAGCGATATATACGACATCGTCGCGATAGCTACCGCTTGGCGGAGCGAATAAGCGAGGTTTCACTCCCGTCGCTGCTTCAATGGCATCGTTTGTTTTGACAATTTGTTCACGAATCGCTTGTTTACTCATCATTTTTAAATCCGGGTGATTGTATGAATGATTGCCAATTTCATGACCGGCGTCTGCAATCATTTTCGCGAGTTGGGGATGTTGTTTTACCCAGCGACCTTCTAAAAAAAATGTCGCGCGAACGTTGTATTTTTCAAGAATATGTAACATGTTTGGGATATGTTCGCTTCCCCATGCGACATTAATTAAAAAAGAGACTATCGGTTTATCTGGATGTCCCCGATAAATCGGTGACGGAGGCAAATCATGCAAGTGAATGGTCGGTGATACTTGTTTGTATACAAGCTGTTGTTCGGAAAATGTTCCGTTCTGTTTCATTTGTTTATATGATGCCTCAACGTCTACTTCTAATCCGTTGTAGCCAGGAATCGCCTTCCAAACGCGATCGACTTTTGCATTTTGTGCAGGAATATTGTATTGTTTTGCCCGTTCCATAATTTGAATGTATAACGGATCGCTTTGTTTCGCTGCTGTCATATGCCGTAATTCGTGGATATACGTCGTCGTCCACGGATTTTGCACGATGATCGCCGCCATACATATGATGATAATTAAAAAGAGCGCTCGCCGCATGCTTCGTCCCCTCCTTTTCTAATAAAGAGGGTATGTGCAAGACGGACAAGGTAGAACGGGCGCAAAAAAAATTTACACACAGCAAAGAAGCCAAGGGGATGTGAACCCAAGGCTCCGTTTTTATTGCTCGGCTTCTTTTTGATCGCGCAATACCGCTTTTCGCGATAAATTTACACGGCCTTGTTTATCGATTTCCGTTACTTTCACTAAAATTTCATCGCCGATAGAAACGACATCTTCCACTTTTCCGACGCGTTCCTCCGCCAATTCTGAAATGTGTACGAGACCGTCTTTTCCGCTAAACAATTCGACAAATGCACCAAATTTTTCAATTCGTTTCACTTTTCCTAAGTACACTTGTCCAACTTCTACTTCACGAACGATATCTTCAATGATCTTTTTCGCCTTTTGATTCATATCTTCGTTTACAGATGAAATGAAGATCGTTCCGTCTTGTTCAATATCAATTTTTACGCCAGTTTCTTCAATAATTTTGTTAATTTGTTTTCCGCTCGGACCGATGACGTCACGAATTTTATCCGGATTAATTTGCATCGTTAAAATTTTCGGTGCATATTTAGATAGCTCTTTGCGCGGTTCGCTAATCGTTTGCATCATATGTTTTAAAATTTCAAGGCGACCTTTGCGCGCTTGTTGCAACGCTTCTTCTAAAATTTCACGCGATAAACCTTTAATTTTAATATCCATCTGTAAAGCAGTGACTCCTTTTTCTGTCCCCGCTACTTTAAAGTCCATATCACCGAGATGATCTTCCATGCCTTGAATATCTGTTAAAATTGTATAGTTTTCGCCGCTTTTCACAAGCCCCATCGCAATACCAGCCACTGGCGCTTTAATCGGCACACCCGCATCCATCATCGCCAATGTGCTCGCACAAATGCTCGCTTGAGATGTCGAACCGTTTGATTCTAACACTTCTGATACGAGGCGAATCGTATATGGAAACTCTTTTTCAGATGGAATAACCGGTTCAAGCGCGCGTTCGCCAAGCGCTCCGTGACCGATTTCGCGACGTCCTGGTCCGCGCATCGCTCCCGTTTCTCCGACTGAAAATGGCGGGAAGTTGTAATGATGCATAAACCGTTTTGTTTCTTCGATACCAAGTCCATCTAAAATTTGTACATCACCAAGTGCACCGAGTGTGCATACGCTAAGCGCTTGTGTTTGTCCTCGTGTAAACAAGCCTGATCCGTGCGTGCGTGGTAAAAGTCCAACCGCTGATGAAAGCGGACGAATTTCATCTACTTTTCGTCCGTCTGGACGCACTTTTTCTTCCGTAATTAAGCGACGCACTTCTTCTTTAACAAGTTTATGTAAAATTTCTTTTACTTGCTTTATTGTTTCTTCATCTGCTTCTTGTTGTTCGTACGCCGCTACAACTTCTGCTTTTAATTGTTCAATTGCTGCTTCGCGCGCTAATTTTTCAGGGACTTGAACCGCACGTTTCACTTCTCCTTCTACGCGAGCACGAATGTCCGCTTCAAGCTGGGCATCGAGTTCATACAGAACGACTTCCATCTTCTCTTTACCAACTTTTGCGGCAATGTCTTCTTGGAATGCGATAAGCCGCTTAATTTCTTCATGCCCAAACATAATCGCTTCAAGCATAACTTCTTCTGGTACTTCATTCGCCCCTGCTTCAACCATATTAATCGCATCTTTCGTTCCGGCAACGACAAGATGCATATCGCTTTGTTCCATTTGTGCGACAGACGGGTTAATCACAAATTCACCGTTCACACGGCCAACTGTTACCCCTGCGATCGGCCCTTCAAATGGGATATCAGAAATCGTTAACGCAAGCGAAGAGCCAAACATCGCCGCCATTTCTGGTGAGCAGTCTTGATCAACACTCATCACCATGCTGACAACTTGCACTTCGTTTCGGAATCCTTCAGCAAATAATGGCCGAATCGGACGGTCGATGAGACGACTAGCTAAAATAGCTTTTTCACTTGGACGCCCTTCACGTTTAATGAATCCCCCTGGAATTTTACCAACAGCGTATAAACGTTCTTCGTAATTGACTGTTAGTGGGAAAAAGTCAACGCTTTTTGGTTCTTTCGATGCTGTCGCTGTACTTAATACGACCGTATCACCGTATCGCACTAATACAGCGCCGTTTGCTTGTTTGGCTAATTCGCCAATTTCAACGGTCAACGGCCGACCTGCCCAGTCGATCGAAAACACATGTTTTTCTTGTTCCATATAAACCGAGTACCCCTCTCTATGTACAAATAAAAAATCATATTTGTTTTAGTATAAGCAAATATCGGCGCAAATACTAATAAAAAGCGGGAATGCTCCCGCTTTTTACTTATCGACGTAATCCGAGTTTGTTAATCAATTCACGATAACGGTTGATGTCTTTGTTACGTAAATACGTAAGTAAGTTACGACGACGACCAACCATTTTCAAAAGACCACGACGAGAATGATGGTCTTTACGATGAACACGTAAATGTTCGTTCAAGTTGTTAATTTGCTCTGTAAGGATAGCAACTTGTACTTCTGGAGAACCTGTGTCAGTTTCGTGAATTTTGAACTGGTTGATGATCTCGTTTTTACGCTCTTGTGTTAATGCCATCCTTGTTCACCTCCTCTTTTTTCAACCCCAGTTACCAAGCAAACGGCGGTGACTCGTTTTGCCCAGCAATGGTTAACATACATTAAATAGAATACATGTTTTTCCGATAAAATGCAAGGGGATTTTGAAAATATTCACGCGCCGCTTGAGCATCACGATGAATTTGTTCAACGAGCTCGTCAACGGAAGAAAATGCTCGTTCATCACGCAATCGTTTATGCCATTGAATACGTACATGTGCACCGTAAATGTCTGATGAAAAGTCAAACAAATGCACTTCGATCGACGGATCTTTTTGTTGTTGGGCGTGGAATGTCGGCTTATACCCGACGTTGCATACTCCCGTCCACGTGTTGTCGTCTATCGTTACCGTGACAGCATATACACCAATGCGCGGGATCATATAGTCATCGTCAAGCGCAACGTTTGCTGTTGGAAATCCGATCGTCCGTCCCCGTTTATCCCCATGAATGACTGTGCCTGTTACTTCATACCATCTTCCGAGTAAATGAGGTAACTGTTCAACGTCCCCTTCAGCTAATCGCTGCCGAATATATGTGGAGCTAATTTTTTCTTCCCCAAACGTCTGTTTTGGAATGACCGTTTGCGTAAATTGTTCACGAGAATGAAACGGCAATGTTTCCATCGTCCCTTTTCCTAAGCGGCCGTACGTAAAATCAAAGCCTGCCACGACATGCTTTACACCGAGTCCAATGATGTATTCGTCAACAAATTGTTGCGGCAACAAATAAGCAAATTCAGGCGTAAATTCAACAACGTATAAATAATCAACGCCAAGTTTTGCAATTTGTTTTTCTTTTTCTTTTAATGGTGTAATAAATCGAACATGTTGTTGTGAGCGTCCGAGCACGACCGACGGATGCGGATGGAACGTCATGACCGCGCTTTTGTATCCATATTGATCAGCGATTTGTTTTGCCGTTTGAATGACTTTTTGATGTCCAAGATGAACGCCGTCAAAATAACCGAGCGCCATAACAAGTGGTTCATCATTTTTTTTGTTGAACGGATGGGACAGCCAAATGGTTTTCATCGTTTTCACCTACAATACTTTTAAAGGTTTCATATAGCTTTGCTTTGTCGGATGAGGCATATAAATCGCTAACGCTTCACCTTGTTCATTAACCATTAACAGACGCTCTGGCATAGAGGATAGAATAGGCAAAAGCGCTCCATGGTTTACTTTTTCCTCTTCTTCCTTACTCATGACATACGCCGGGAAATGAACTAACGCTCGTTCAATCGGTAAAAGTAACGTATGCGCTGTACCAGATGCGACATGCTGTTCGATATCAGCAAACGACACGCATTGATCGAGCGTAAACGGTCCTGACGCTGTGCGAACAAGATATGACATGTGCGCCGGATACCCAAGTCGCTCGCCGATTTGAACAGCGAGTGTACGCACGTATGTCCCTTTGCTACATGTCACACGAAAACGAAACGATATCCTTTCACCTGTAAATACTTGTCTATCATCAAGAAGGAGCAGTTCAAAAATGTGGACGTTTCGTTTCGGCCGTTCCACGTCAATACCTGCGCGTGCATACTCATATAGTTTTTTTCCATTTACTTTTACTGCGGAATACATCGGTGGAACTTGTTCAATGTCCCCCGTCAGATTAGCAAATACTCGCTCAATGTCATGTCGGAAAATCGGCTGTTCGATCGGTTTTACTGAAACGATGTCACCTGATGCATCTTCTGTTGTCGTCGCTATGCCTAACGTCACTTCCCCTTCATAAGTTTTTCTCTCCGCTGTTAATAGTTCAACGATTTTTGTTGCTTTGCCGATGCAAATGGGCAATACACCACTTACGTCAGGATCAAGCGTTCCTGTATGACCAACTTTTTTCGTTTGGAATAACTTACGAATGCGCATGACGCAGTCGTGTGACGTCATGCCTGCAGGTTTATGTAACAATAACACTCCGTCCATCGCTTCACCTCTAAAATAGCGGAAATGGATAGACGCACGTCTATCCATTATTCTTCTTTATGTTCTTTTTCTTCGGAAATTTGTTTAATTAAACTTTCAATTCGTTGACCGTAATCGATCGTTTCATCAATTTCAAAGTAAATTTCCGGCGTCTTGCGCAAACGAATACGCTGACCGATTTCTGAACGGATAAAGCCCGTTGCTTTCGCTAACCCTTTTAGCGTATTTTTCTTTTGTTCTTCGTCACCAAGAACAGAAATATACACTTTTGCTTGTTGTAAATCACCCGTTACACGAACATCTGTTACGGTAACGAAACCGATGCGTGGGTCTTTTAGTTTGCGTCCGATAATATCGCTTAATTCTTTTTTCATTTGTTCGCCTACACGTGTGGCTCGCAAACTCATTGTCATCACCTCGATTAAAACCACTCGAATGTTGTAACCGTTCGTTCGATTTCTGGAAACGAATCGATAAATTGTAACGCCCGATGTAGCTCTTGTTCCGTCGCCGTTCGCTCGGCTGTAATCGCTACAATCCCTAGCTTCGTTCGTTGCCATACGTTTTGATAATCTACTTCGGCTACTGATATATTATATTTTTGTTTAAGCCGTGTGACAACGCGTTGCAACACGGCTCTTTTTTCTTTCAATGATTGGACGTCGTAAATGATGCATTCACATTCGACGTATCCGATCATTTGCGCTCCACTTCTTGCATCATATATGCTTCAATGACGTCGCCTTCTTTAATGTCATTAAAGTTTTTAATCGTGATCCCACACTCGTACCCTTGTGCGACTTCTTTTACATCGTCTTTGTAACGTTTTAACGTATCAATTTGTCCTTCGTAAACGACGATGCCTTGACGAATGAGACGGACGCTACTATCGCGCGTAATTTTTCCATCTGTCACATAGCATCCTGCAATTGTACCGACTTTTGATACTTTAAATGTTTGACGCACTTCCGCTTGACCGATCACTTTTTCTTCGTACTCTGGATCAAGCATCCCTTTCATCGCTGCTTCAATTTCTTCAATCACTTTGTAAATGATGCGATGGAGACGAATATCGACCTTTTCTGCTTCCGCGACACGTTTTGCGTTCGCATCTGGACGAACGTTAAAGCCGATGACAATCGCATTTGATGCGGATGCAAGCATAATGTCGTATTCCGTCACGGCACCAACACCGGAGTGAATAATTTTCACGCGCACTCCTTCGACTTCGATTTTTTGTAATGCCGCAACGAGCGCTTCTACGGAACCTTGTACGTCCGCTTTGACAATAATATTTAATTCTTTCATTTCGCCTTGCTTAATTTTTTCAAACAAGTCGTCTAGGCTAACGCGCGCTTTTACGCTTCGTTGTTGCACGATTTGCTTTTGTGCGCGAGCTTCGCCAATTTGACGTGCTTTTTTCTCGTCTTCAAACACCATGAAACGATCGCCTGCTTGCGGCACTTCGTTTAATCCAGTAATTTCAACTGGCGTCGATGGTCCCGCTTCTTTTACACGGCGCCCAAGGTCATTCGTCATCGCCCGTACGCGTCCGTACGTATAACCGACAACGATCGGATCACCAACGCGCAACGTACCTGATTGAACAAGGAGAGTTGCCACCGGACCGCGACCTTTATCGAGCTTCGCTTCAATGACCGTTCCTGTCGCACGACGGTTTGGATTTGCTTTTAACTCTTCCATTTCGCTCACAAGCAAAATCATTTCAAGCAAATTGTCAATCCCTTCGCCTGTTAACGCAGATAGTTTACAATAAATTGTATCGCCGCCCCATTCTTCTGGAACGAGCTCATATTCCATTAGCTCTTGCATGACGCGATCTGGATTCGCTGTTGGCTTATCGATTTTATTGACCGCAACAATAATTGGAACCTTTGCCGCTTTCGCATGGTTAATCGCTTCAACCGTTTGCGGCATCACTCCGTCATCTGCTGCGACAACGAGAATGACGATATCTGTCACTTGCGCACCGCGTGCACGCATCGTTGTAAACGCTTCGTGACCAGGTGTATCTAAAAATGTGATTTTTTTGCCGTTTACAACAACTTGATACGCACCGATATGCTGTGTAATACCGCCAGCTTCTTGTTCCGTTACTTTCGTATGGCGAATTGAGTCAAGCAACGTCGTTTTTCCGTGGTCGACGTGTCCCATAATCGTCACAACAGGCGGACGTTCAACTAAATCTTCTGGATGATCAACAATTTCGATCGTCTCAAATTCTGTTTCGTCAATCGTCACTTTTTCTTCTACTTCTACGCCGTAGTCAGAGCAAATGAGCTCGATCGCATCTTTGTCCAAATCTTTGTTAATTGTTGCAATGATGCCGAGCATAAATAGCTTTTTAATAATTTCAGAAGGCTCCTTCCCTAATTTTTTTGCTAACTCTGCGACCGTTAAAGAACCTTCAAATGTAATTTTTTTCGGAAGCTCTTTTTCTTTTTTCTTTTGCACTTCTTGTTGTGGAGCTTGCTGAGGTTTTTGTTTTTTATTTTTTTTGTTATTGAAAATTTTCTTTTCTTTTTGTTGAATTTGCAAGTCGTGTTTTTTCCCTTCGCGATTTTTTACTACTGCTTTTTTGATCGGCACTTTCGTTTGAATGACTTCATCCTCATCTTCTTCAAACTGTTCTAAAACAGGTTTTTTCACAGGTACCGTCTTTTCTTCTTTTTTCGTTTCTTGTTTTTGTTCTTTTTTGAACGAACGATCTAGCTTTTCGACAACATCCGCTTCAATCATCGTCATATGGTTCGATACGTCGATGTTCATTTCTTTTAATTTATGGATGACATCTTTACTTGACACGTTATGTTTTTTGGCATATTCATATACACGCATTTTTGACATACATTCACCCCCAAAATGTTAGAGCATCGTTTTTAGCTTTTGTGCGAATCCTTCATCTGTAATTGCTACAACGACCCGTGCTCCTTTGCCAATCGCTCCACCTAATTCATAGCGATTGTCTACATAACAAAGCGGAACGCGATAAAACGTACATTTATCGGAAATTTTTTTTCTCGTATTTTCTGACGCATCTTCCGATAAAATGACAAGCTTCACACGCTGACGCTGAATTTCTTTCACAACGAGCTCTTCTCCCGAAATAACTTTGCGCGCCCGATTCGCTAATCCGAGAAAAGAAGCCCACGGTTTATGATTCATTTGTTTCTCCATTCTCCTTCTCAGCGAGCTGTAATAGCTGTTCGTAAATCGAATCATCAATAGTCGCTTTCAAATGATGCGCAAGCGTATTTTTCTTTTTCGCAAGCAAAATGCATTCTTTACTTAGCGTAATGTATGCACCGCGTCCCGCCTTTTTTCCTGTCGGGTCAATTGATACGTCGCCTTCTTTTGAACGAACGATGCGAATAAGCTCTTTTTTCGGCTTCATTTCCCCTGTGACAACACATTTGCGCATCGGAATTTTTTTCGGCATATTATTCCACCTCACTAATCTCCTCTTCGTCAACTTGGAACGATGATGAAGAACGAGGGTAAATACCTAATTGCTCCGCTTCAGACTGACTTTTAATATCAATTTTCCAATTTGTTAATTTCGCTGCTAAACGAGCGTTTTGCCCACGTTTCCCAATGGCAAGCGAAAGTTGATAATCTGGTACGATGACCGTTGTTGCCTTTTCTTCTTCGTTGACAATGACGTCAAGCACTTTGGATGGACTTAACGCATTAGCGACAAATTCAACTGGATCCGCTGACCAACGAACGATGTCGATTTTTTCGCCTTTTAACTCGTTTACGATCGCTTGTACCCGTTGTCCTTTAGGTCCAACACACGCACCAACCGGATCGACTTCTGGGTTATCGGAATGAACAGAAATTTTCGAGCGATCTCCTGCTTCGCGTGCGACCGATTTAATTTCTACCGTACCGTCATAAATTTCTGGCACTTCTAATTCAAACAATCGCTTTAATAAACCTGGATGCGTGCGAGATACGTAAATTTGTGGACCTTTTGTCGTTTTTTCGACTTTTGTAATGTACACTTTAATGCGATCATGTGGCTTATACGTTTCATTCGGCATTTGTTCGCTCACCGGAAGCAACGCCTCAATTTTGCCGAGGCTGACGTAAATAAATTTCGAATCCGTCCGCTGAACAATACCTGTCATAATATCTTCTTCTCGGTCAACAAATTCGGCATAAATGACTCCGCGCTCTGCTTCGCGAACGCGTTGCGTGACGACTTGCTTTGCTGTTTGCGCAGCGATGCGTCCGAAGTTTTTCGGCGTCACTTCAATTTCAACGACATCGCCTACTTGATAATTTGGATTGATTCGCTTCGCTTCATCAAGCGAAATTTCTAAGCGTGAATCGTACACTTCATCGACTACTTCTTTGCGAGCAAATACGCGAATCGTTCCTGTCTCTTGATTAAAATCGACGCGAACGTTTTGCGCCTGATTAAAATTGCGTTTATAAGCGGACACAATAGCCGCCTCAATCGCTTCAATTAACACTTCTTTACTAATGCCTTTATCGCGCTCGAGCGCCGTTAGGGCATCCAACAACTCTGTATTCATGAACCGGTCGTCCCCCTTTAATGTGAATTAAGAGAAAATGACAGCTAGCCGTGCACTAGCTACTTTTTCGTATGGAATGGTCACCATTTTTTTCTTTGTTTTGACTTTTACTTCTACGGTCACCGTTTGACCATCAAATGCAGTTAATAGTCCTTCAAATTCTTTTTGACCATCAATTGGCTCATACGTTTTCACATAAACGTTTTTCCCAACGGCGCGTTCAAAATCTTTCGCCTTTTTAAGCGGACGTTCTGCTCCCGGTGACGATACTTCTAAAAAATAATTGTGCGGAATCGGATCGATTTCATCAAGCTTTTCACTTAATCGTTCGCTTACGACACCGCATTGATCGATATCAATTCCAGTTGGTGAATCAATAAAGACGCGCAAAAACCAATTCTTTCCTTCTTTCACATATTCAATGTCGACAAGTTCTAACCCCATATCTGTCACGATCGGGGTAACGAGCTCCTCAACGATGTGCGTCACTTTTTTCATGTTGGTCCTCCTAACTGCAAGAAAATCCCTTGCGGTTGGCAAGGAATCTCAAATCAATACGAAAGAGTGGGTTTCCCCACTCTTTTTGTCCATTATCTTTACCATTTCCACTAGAACTATAACATATTGGCAAAAAAATTGCAACTCATTCAAAAGAGTGATAATTGATTGTGATCCGGTAGCGACTGTAAGCACCCACGGCTTTCGAGATATTCTAAAATCGTTTTCGATACTTTGCCGCGTTGTTGCAAATCTTCTTTCGATAAAAACTCGCCTTCTTCACGTGCGCGTACAATGCTTTGAGCCACGTTTGTCCCTAGTCCAGGAATCGCATTAAACGGCGGAATAAGCGAATTTCCGTCAATAATAAACTCTGTTGCTTGTGAACGATACAAATCAATATTTTTGAACGAAAATCCTCGTTCGCACATTTCAAGGGCAATTTCAAGCACAGTCAACAAGCTTTTTTCTTTCGGGGACGCATCGAGCCCTTTTGCTTGAATTTCTTCAATTCGTTTACGAATCGCAGCAGACCCTTGAATCATCGCATCTAAATCAAAATCTTCTGCACGCACAGTAAAATACGATGCGTAATAAAGAAGCGGATGGTGGACTTTAAAGTACGCGATGCGAACAGCCATGAGCACGTAAGCAGCAGCATGCGCTTTTGGGAACATGTATTTAATTTTTTTACATGATTCAATGTACCATTCTGGCACATCATGTTTGCGCATTTCTTCTTCAAACTCAGGCGTTAATCCTTTTCCTTTTCGAACGGACTCCATAATTTTAAATGCTAACGACGGCTCTAACCCACGATAAATTAAATACACCATAATGTCGTCGCGACATCCAATGACTTCAGATAGCGTACATGTCCCATTTTGAATGAGCTCTTGTGCATTGCCGAGCCAAACGTCCGTTCCGTGCGATAACCCGGAAATTTGTACAAGTTCTGAAAATGTTTTCGGTTTTGTTTCTTCTAACATTTGACGAACAAATCTTGTACCGAACTCTGGAATACCAAGCGTTCCGGTGTTACACATAATTTGTTCCGGCGTCACACCAAGCGATTCCGTGCTACTAAAAATTTTCATCACTTCCGGATCGTCTGTCGGTATCGTCTTCGGATCAATGCCACTTAAATCTTGTAACATCCGAATGACCGTTGGATCATCGTGTCCGAGAATATCAAGTTTTAATAAGTTATCATGAATAGAGTGGAAGTCAAAATGCGTCGTGCGCCACTCCGCGCTCGTATCGTCGGCTGGATATTGAATTGGTGTAAAGTCATAAATATCCATGTAATCTGGCACGACAATAATCCCACCTGGATGTTGCCCTGTCGTTCGTTTCACTCCTGTACATCCTGCAGCTAAACGATCAATTTCCGCCCCGCGCACATGAAGGTTGTGATCGTTTATATACCCTTTGACGAATCCGTATGCCGTTTTGTCAGCGACAGTACCGATCGTTCCTGCACGATATACGTTATCTTCACCGAATAACACTTTCGTATAGTTATGCGCTTGCGGTTGATACTCACCCGAAAAGTTTAAATCGATATCTGGCACTTTATCTCCTTTAAACCCTAAAAACGTCTCGAACGGAATATCGTGACCGTCTTTATTGTATCGCACGCCACATTTTGGGCAGTTTTTATCCGGTAGGTCAAATCCTGAGCCGACCGAACCGTCATCGAAAAACTCGGAATGTTTACAGTTCGGACAAACATAATGCGGTGGAAGCGGGTTCACTTCCGTAATCTCCGTCATCGTTGCGACAAACGATGAGCCAACCGAGCCGCGTGAACCGACAAGATATCCGTCATCAAGCGATTTCTTTACAAGTTTATGAGAAATTAAATAAATGACTGCAAACCCGTGACCAATAATGCTTTTTAATTCTTTTTCTAGCCGTTTTTCAACGATGTCTGGAAGCGGGTCACCATAAATACTTTTCGCCCGTTCATAGCTCATCCGACGAATTTCTTCGTCCGCTCCTTCAATTTTCGGTGTGTACAATTCATCTTTAATCGGTTTCACTTCTTCGATTAAATGAGCGATTTTTTTCGTATTTGTCACAACAATTTCTTTTGCTTTTTGTTCACCAAGAAACGAAAACGCTTCTAACATTTCGTTTGTCGTACGAAAATGAACGTTTGGCAATTCGTGTCGATTTAACGAATTTCCACCAGATTGTGAATGAATTAAAATTTTGCGATATATTTTATCTTCTCGATTGATGTAATGCACATTTCCAGTCGCAACAACCGGAATGCCGAGCCGTTCGCCAAGTTGCACAATGTTTGTAATAATTTCTTTGAGTGCTGCTTCATCGCGTACGTATTCCATCTCAATAAGCGGCGCATATACTTCTGGCGGATGCACTTCAAGAAAGTCGTAAAACGGTGCAATCGCCTCCGCTTCTTCAATTCCTTTTTGCATCATCGCTTCAAATAACTCGCCTTTATCGCAACCTGATCCAACTAAAATGCCTTCGCGATGTTGTTGCAATACGGAACGTGGGATGCGTGGCACGCGATAAAAATAGTTCACATGTGAAAACGATACGAGTTTAAATAAATTTTTTAAACCGACTTCATTTTGTACAAGCAACGTTGCATGAAACGGTCTGGAACGTTGGAACGCCCCTTGTTCTTTCGATGCTTCGTTTAATTGGTCGAGATATTGAATTCCTTTTTCATCAAGTTCTTTCACCAAATGAATAAGTAAATATCCTGTCGCCTCGGCGTCATAAATCGCGCGATGGTGCTGGGTTAATTCAATATTAAATTTCTTACAAAGCGTATTTAAACGATGGTTTTTTAACTCTGGATATAAATAGCGAGCAAGTTCAAGTGTATCAATAACCGGATTCGTTACTTTACCTCGATTTATCTTTTTAAATCCTGCATTTAAAAAACCGATGTCAAACGTCGCATTATGAGCAACGAGCACACAATCATCGATCCAATGATAAAACTTTTCTAACACTTCTTCGACATCTGGCGCATCTTTTAACATGTCATCTGTAATTTTCGTTAATTCGATTGTCGTTGCGGAAAGCGGGTGATGCGGATTCGCAAACGACTCAAAACGGTCGATAATTTCCCCGTTTTTTACTTTGACCGCTGCTAATTCAATAATTGTATCATATACAGCAGAAAGCCCTGTCGTTTCCACGTCAAATACGACAAACGTATCGTCCATTAGCCGTCGATGCGCCTCGTTATAAGCGATTGGTACCCCGTCATCGACAATATTTGCTTCTAGTCCATATAAAATTTTTACACCATATTTTTTTCCCGCACTATATGCTTCCGGAAACGATTGAACGACCGCATGATCCGTGACAGCAATTGCTTCATGCCCCCATTTTTTCGCTTGTTCGACAAGCTTTGTAATGGAAGCGACCGCATCCATTTGGCTCATTTGAGTATGAACGTGCAATTCTACCCGTTTTTCTTCCGCTGTATCTTGACGTTCATTCGGTTTCACTTCATTCAAATCGTTCGCAATAAGCACAAGATCTCGCACGAATGTGTCATTTTGCACGCTGCCGCGCACTTTTACCCACATTCCTTTTTTTACACGTTGCATAAGCTCGGCGTCTTCTTTATCGCGCGAGAACATTTTGACAAGAATCGAATTTGTATAGTCCGTTATTTTTAACGTCAATAACGTACGTCCGCTTTTTAGTTCTTTTGCTTCAGCATCAAAAATGTATCCTTGCACAGCGACGCGACGTTCTTCCTCTACAATTTGATCGAGCGGACGAATATGTTCGTCATCTTTAATTTGATAGCCGATCACAAGCGGACCGCTTGTGTCACTTACAGTAGGATCTTCTTGTTTCGGCATTGCTTCCATAAACGCGGCTAACGCTCGTTCTTCATCTTCTTTTTGTTTTTGCACTAAAAATTGTTCAAACTGCTGCTCGTCGTGTTTTACACTCGCTTCTAACTGCAAGTGCGGAAATCCGAAAGAAACATACGTCGCAGCGAACATTTCCGCAAATCGCTTTTTCAACGCGATCGCTTCTGCTTCATTGCGCGCTTGTACAGTGACTTTCGTCCCTTTTACTTCCGGTTGCTGCTGTGTAAGTAGTGAAAAAAGCGGTGATGTTTGTTGAATCGTGTCAACAAATATTGGCCAGTACGACACGACATCTTCAGCAGTAAACGTTTGATCTTCTACTTCTATCGTGCATTGCACATCGGCAATATGGCGAAATTGTTCGATTAGTCGTTTACGAAACTCGACATATACGTGCGCTCGTAAAATCGCAGGAAATCGAAAATAAAAGTGCCAACATTTCATTCGTTTATCAACAACAACTTTTTCAATCCGTCCATGCAATAAGTCATCTGCCATATGTGAAGAAAGCTGTAGCTGTTGTAGTAAAATCGAAAATCGTTCTTTTTGTTCTTCTCTCATCGTTGTTCGTTACAAAAAATGTAACGGTACACCTCCCTTTCTTTTTTATACATCGTTTGGGAGCGATAGACGACAGAAAGAGGGGGGCCCCCCTCTCTGCCTATAAGTAACGGCGCAACGTTTCGACTAATTGCGACACGTGTACTTCTTCTGTTTCACCTGTTTTTCGTACTTTTACTTCAACGATTCCTTCATTTGCACGTTTTCCGACCGTCACACGCACAGGTAACCCAATTAAATCGCTGTCAGCAAATTTGACTCCTGGACGCTCGGCACGATCGTCATACAGCACTTCAAATCCTTCTTGTTGTAAACGTACATACCATTCATCAGCAAGCTCTCGTTGCTCGTCCACTTTTGGATTTACAGAAATTAAGTGAATGTGGAAAGGAGCCACCGCAGTTGGCCATATGAGTCCATGCTCATCGTTATATTGCTCAGCAATTGCCGCAAGCGTACGCGATACACCGATACCATAACAACCCATAATCATCGGCTGCGTACGTCCGTTTTCATCTAAATACGTCGCATTCATCGCTTCGCTATAACGAGTCCCAAGTTTAAATACGTGTCCAACTTCAATTCCGCGCGCAAAACGAATCGTCCCTTTTCCATCTGGTGACGGATCCCCTTCTTGAATGAAACGCACATCCGCATATTGCGCAGCAAAATCACGATCTGGATTGACCCCTTTATAATGGTAGTGCGCTTCATTCGCTCCACACACACCGTTGACAACCGCTTTTACCGCATGGTCAGCTAAAACGAGGACACCATCACGAACACCAATCGGGCCAAGTGAACCAATCTCACAGTTCATCACTTGCTTCGTTTCTTCTGGCGTTGCCAATTCTACAACAGTTGCTTCTAATATATTTTTTACTTTTACATCATTGACTTCATGATCACCGCGCACAAGAACGAGGACATAGCGATCGTCTACTTTAAATAATAGCGACTTGATACATTTTTCTTTTGGTACTTGAAGAAATTGGCTCACTTCTTCAATCGAACGTTGTTCTGGTGTATGCACTTTCTCAAGCGGTGCATGCGGTTCATCACTTCGCTCATAAGTCGTAATCACCGGCGCCATTTCAATGTTTGCCGCATAATCAGACGAATCTGAATATGCGATCGTGTCTTCACCAACATCGGATAAAACCATAAATTCATGCGTATCTTTGCCACCCATTGCACCAGAGTCCGCAATGACGGCACGGAAATTTAATCCGCAGCGTCGGAACACGTTCGCATATGCTTCGTACATTTTATTGTACACTTCGTCTAAACTTTCTTGTGAAGCGTGGAATGAATACGCATCTTTCATAATAAATTCGCGACCGCGAAGCAAACCGAAGCGCGGACGTTTTTCATCGCGAAACTTCGTTTGAATTTGATAAAGCGTAAGCGGTAACCGTTTATACGATTTCACTTCATCACGAACGAGCGCCGTAATGACTTCTTCATGTGTCGCACCGAGTGCAAAGTCGCGATCGTGACGATCTTTTAAACGCATTAATTCTGGTCCGTATGAATACCAACGACCTGATTCTTGCCATAATTCCGCTTGTTGAAGCGCTGGCATCAACAGTTCAATAGCACCAGCACGCTCCATTTCTTCGCGAATGATCGCTTCAATTTTTTGCAGCACGCGCTTACCAAGTGGCAAAAAGCTATATACTCCGCTTGCATTTTGGCGAATAAAGCCGGCACGAAGCAGCAGTTGATGGCTTTTAATTTCCGCATCTGCCGGCACTTCACGTAATGTAGGAATAAACGACATACTTTGTTTCATCTTTTTTAGCACCTCTTACTTCATTTAATTATAAGAAAAATTTTTGAATGTCATTCCATGTAACAACAAGCATAAGCAACATAAGAAGGGCAAAACCGATAAAGTGTACAATGCCTTCTTTTTGACGATCAATCGGTTTTCCACGCAACGCTTCAATCGCAAAAAACGTTAACCGTCCTCCATCGAGCGCCGGAAGTGGAAGCAAGTTGATAATGCCTAAGTTAATGCTTAAAATCGCTCCCCATTTCATTAAGTAATACACACCGGATTGAGCGACTTTATGAGTCGAAACAGCAATGCCAACAGGTCCGGACAACATATCAAAAGAAAATTTCCCCGTCAACAAATGACCTAATCCAACGATGATTTCTTTTGTCCAATAGTACGTCTCTAACGCTCCTTGTTTTATCGCCCCGACAAACGACTTTTCCATCGGTCCATACACACCGATGAGACCGATCGTTTCACCTTCGATCGTTTTCTTTTCTGGTGTGACGGTGAGATCAATGATTTGACCGTTGCGATTTACTTGAAATTGAAGCGGTTTTTCTGGGCTTTTTCGAATGATTGTCACAACATCTGTCCAAGAAGACATCGGCTGTCCATTAATCGACATGACGACATCCCCTTGTTGTAGCCCAGCTTGACGTGCAGCACCATCCTCTGTCAATTCACCAATCACTGGTTTATCAACCGGATAACCTTGCAACAGTCCGATAAGAATGAAAATGACAAGCGCTAAAATAAAATTCATCAACGGACCAGCAAAAATGGCCATCGCGCGCTGTCCGAGCGTTTTAGAACCAAATTGACGATCGTATGGCGCAATTTGCACTTCTTCTCGATCGATGACGATGTAAGCAGGATCGCTTAATTCAAAGCGTTGTAAACGCTCATCATCGCCTTCATATCCTTCAATATATAACTCATGTTCAAAATCAGCGCGTTCTACTTCAATGATTTTCGCATCGGGATATTCGTCTTTATGATTGACGATCACTTTTTTCACTTTCCCGTCTTCATGAAACAATAAGCCGACAACTTGACCGCGCTTCACGTCAATCATTTCTGGATCTTCGCCGGCCATGCGCACAAAACCGCCAAGCGGGAGCAAACGAATCGTATATGTCGTTTCTCCTTTTTTCATCGAAAACACTTTCGGACCGAATCCAATCGCAAATTCGCGACATAAAATACCTGCTCGCTTTGCGAAAATGAAGTGCCCTAATTCATGAAAAAACACAAGCGCACCAAAAATGACAATAAAAGCAATAACCGTTTCCAACGTTTCAACCACCTTTTACATGTGTAGTGATTTTACATATTGTCTCGTTTCACGATCGACTTCGCGAATCGTCTCAAGATCTGGATGAGCAATCGGCACGTGCCGCTCCATCGCTTGTTCAATGCATTGTTCAATCGCTAAAAACGATATTCGTCCAGCTAAAAAGGCTGCCACCGCTTCTTCATTCGCTGCATTTAATACGGTCGGCATCGTTCCACCTATGTTTCCTGCCTCATAAGCAAATTGTAAACAACGGAACCGGTTCATGTCCACTTTTTGAAAATGCAACGTGGCTACTTGTGCTAAGTTCAGTCGTTCGATATGTAGCGGAAAACGATCCGGATACGTTAGCGCATATTGAATCGGTACGCGCATATCTGGCGTTCCAAGCTGAGCAATTACGCTTCCGTCATGAAATTGCACCATAGAATGAATGATGCTTTCTTTATGTAAAAGAACGTCAATTTGTTCGTACGGTAGGTGGAACAACCAATGTGCTTCGATCACTTCAAGCCCTTTATTCATCATCGTTGCAGAGTCGATCGTAATTTTTGCTCCCATCGACCAATTCGGATGTTTTAGCGCTTCTTCCACCGTGACATGTTCTAGCTGCTCGCGCGTACGATCGCGAAAACTGCCGCCGGATGCCGTCAAAATAATACATTCGATATTTTTTTGTTGTTCTCCTTGTAAACATTGGAAAATAGCGGAATGTTCACTGTCCACAGGCAAAATCGACACACCGTAATCGATCGCGTGCTTCATAACGAGATGGCCTGCGGTAACTAACGTTTCTTTATTAGCTAGCGCAATTGTTTTTTTCGCCTCAATCGCTTTTAACGTAGGCACTAGTCCAACGCTTCCTACTACCGCATTGACGACAATGTCAGCTTCTTGAACGGTCGCCACTTCAATGAGCCCATCTTCACCTGAAACGATGCGCACTCGCCCAATATATTCGCTCTGCAACATGTCGGCATCTTCTTTTTGGGCAACACATACAACTTTTGGTGAAAATTGTTCAATGATCATTCTTGCCTGTTCTATATTTCGTCCAGCTGAAAAAGCAACGAGACGAAACGCATCGCGATGAGCACGAATGACGTCTAACGTTTGCATTCCAATCGAGCCCGTCGCCCCTAATAAACTAATTGCTCGCAAGCTGTCCACTCCTTTTTAAACAATGAGGTAAAACAAATATAAAATTGGTAAAATAAACAACAAACTATCAAAGCGATCTAAAATGCCGCCATGCCCCGGCAAAATAGCACCTGAATCTTTTACTCCATAATGCCGTTTAAACGCCGACTCCACTAAGTCACCGAGTTGGCCGAAAACGGATAAAACGACTGTCGCGATCAGTAACATCGGAAAAGATGGAGCAAACGGTGATAGCCACTCATAAACACTGACAACAAAAAGTGCACATAAAATGCCTCCAACAGCCCCTTCAACTGTTTTGTTCGGGCTAATGTGCTCCCACAGTTTTCGTTTTCCAAGCGCTCGACCAATAAAGTACGCTCCGCTATCCGTTGCCCAAATTAAAAAGAGCGCATAAAAAATATACGACAACCCTGCTTCGCGCACGTGAAAAAACGAATAAAACCCAACGCCTACATATAGTAAAGAAGCAATCATAAACCCAACATCATCAAACGTAAACGCATTTTTAGATATGACCGTATAAATGAGCAACAAAAAGAGTCCGATGATGAGGATCCATATGTTTATCATATGTTCATACGGATATAAAAAGAGCCATAATACAAGAAAACTAACGATGCTTGGAAACGAAAAAAGCGACATTTTTTTCATGCGAATAAGTTCAAATAAACCAACCGTAGCGAGTATATACGTTAAGACTAAAAATGGCCATCCGCCATATATGACGATCGGTAAAAAGACTGAAGCTGCAATAATTGCTGTCACAATTCTTTGTTTCATATGAAATTATACGCCTCCAAATCGGCGGCTACGTTGCTGAAATTCATGTACCGCCTGTAAAAAGTGTTGTTCTGTGAAGTCTGGCCATAATACATCTGTAAACCAAAACTCTGTATATGCTAATTGCCAAAGCATAAAGTTACTTAAACGAATTTCCCCGCTTGTGCGAATAAGCAAATCAGGATCAGGCAAATCGTTTGTCATTAAATAAGAATGAAACAACTGTTCATCGACATCGTTTGCTTGAATCGCTCCGTTTTGCACATCGTCAACAAGTTTTTGAACCGCATGTACAATTTCTGCACGGCTTCCGTAGTTTAAAGCAAAGTTTAAAATTAAACCGGTATTTTGTTTCGTCTGTTCGATCGCCTGATCGACTGCACGTAACGTATGTAAAGGTAGTTGGTCTTTATGTCCCATGACGCGCACTTGTACGTTTTCTGCAATTAACTCGGGCAAAAATGTCGTTAAAAACTGTTCAGGAAGCTGCATTAAATAATCGACTTCTGTTTTCGGTCGTTTCCAATTTTCTGTTGAAAATGCATATAACGTTAACACTTTCACACCTAGTTCGTTGGCAAAGCGCGTAATTTTTCGCACCGTTTGCATACCTTCGTAATGTCCAGCCATCCGTGGCAATGCACGTTTTTTCGCCCATCGTCCGTTTCCGTCCATAATGATCGCCACATGCGCAGGAATTGGTCCTTGTAAAACGGTTTCTTTTGAATACGCTTCTTCTTTGTTTTTCCATCTTTTCATCTTTTCAAACATAAGCGCATGTCCTCCAGCTTTGATCGATCGTAATTAGGCTGTGCGCCCTATTTCGTAATTATAACAAAAAACCCTCTATAAACATAGAGGGACTTATACTTCCATCACTTCTTTCTCTTTTTCTTTCGTAATCGCATCGATTTTTGCGATATGATCGTCTGTTAGTTTTTGAATATCTTCTGTATAACCGCGCAATTCATCTTCAGTAATTTCACCGTTTTTCTCTAGCTTTTTCAACTCGTCGTTTGCATCGCGACGAATGTTGCGCACAGCGACTTTTGCTTCTTCAGCATATTTTTTCACAAGCTTAACGAGTTCACGGCGGCGCTCTTCAGTAAGCGGTGGAATCGCAATGCGAATGACTGAACCGTCGTTTGAAGGTGTTAAACCTAAATCTGATGCTAAAATCGCCTTTTCGATTTCTTTCAATACAGATTTGTCATACGGTTGAATGACAAGCAGGCGCGCTTCAGGCACTTGAATGCCGGCTAATTGAATAATTGGCGTTGGCATGCCGTAGTAATCGACCGTAATTTTTTCTAATAATGCAGGATTCGCACGACCTGCACGAATCGTTGCAAGTTCACGTGAAAAAGCTTGAACCGCTTTATCCATCTTTTCTTTCGCGTTCGTTAATACTTGCATGTTATTTCCCCCTTACAATTGTTCCGATATTTTCACCTAATACAGCACGTTTAATATTTCCTTCTTCCATAATGGAGAAAACAATGAGTGGAATATCGTTATCCATACATAGCGATGAAGCAGTCGAGTCCATGACGCCTAATCCTTGTTTAATGACATCTAAATAAGAGAGTTCATCATATTTGACTGCGTTTTTGTCCACTTTTGGATCGGCGCTATATACACCGTCTACGTTGTTTTTCGCCATTAAAATGACATCCGCTTCAATTTCTGCAGCACGAAGCGCGGCTGTCGTATCTGTTGAAAAGTACGGGTTTCCTGTTCCTGCTGCAAAAATGACGACACGTTTTTTCTCTAAGTGACGAATCGCTCTTCTTCGAATGTACGGCTCGGCTACTTGGCGCATTTCAATCGACGTTTGCACACGCGTTTGTACACCGAGCTGCTCTAAGCTATCTTGCAGCGCGAGCGAGTTCATCACCGTTGCTAACATTCCCATGTAATCAGCTGTGGCGCGGTCCATCCCCATTTCGCTACCAATTTTTCCACGCCAAATGTTTCCGCCCCCAACGACAACGGCAACTTCGACTCCTAGTTCTGCCACTTCTTTTACTTGTTGAGCGATCGATTTAATGACAGACGGATTAATTCCAAATCCTTGCTCTCCCGCTAACGCTTCACCGCTTAGTTTTAAAACGACACGTTTATACTTTGGACTTTCCATTGTAAACCTCCATACCGTTCTTTAAAAATAGGGAACACATATGTGTTCCCTATTTGTCTTCATTACTTACGAACTTGGCTCATAACTTCTTCAGCAAAGTTATCTTGGCGCTTTTCAATACCTTCGCCTACTTCGTAACGGATGAAGCTTTTCACAGTTGCACCATTAGACTCTACAAATTGACGCACTTTCACATCTGGATTTTTCACGAAGCTTTGCTCAAGTAAGCAAATGTCTTCAAAGAATTTGCCTAAACGGCCTTCAACCATTTTTTCAACGATATTTTCAGGCTTTCCTTCATTTAATGCTTGTTGTTTTAACACTTCGCGCTCGCGAGCGATTTCATCTGCAGATACTTCATCGCGAGAAACGTATTTTGGATTAATTGCCGCGATGTGCATCGCTACATCTTTCGCAACGTCGCTATTTGTTGTACCTTCTAATACAGTTAATACAGCAATGCGACCACCCATGTGTAAGTACGCACCGAATGCAGCGTTGTCTCCTTTTTCAACAACCGCAAAGCGACGTAATGTAATTTTTTCACCAATTTTAGCGATCGCTGCATTAATGTGTTCTTCTACTGTCGCACCGTTATCCATTTTTTGTTGTAAAGCTTCTTCGACTGTTGCAGGTTTATGTTTTAATAAATGGTCAGCTAATTCTTTTACTAATGTTTTAAACCCTTCGTTTTTCGCAACGAAGTCTGTTTCAGAGTTTACTTCTAAAATCACTGCTGTATTTTCATCTACTTCGATTAACGTTGTTCCTTCCGCTGCGATACGATCTGCTTTCTTCGCTGCTTTCGCCATTCCTTTTTCACGAAGCCAGTCGATCGCTTTTTCCATATCACCGTTTGTTTCTGTTAATGCTTTTTTGCAGTCCATCATTCCTGCACCTGTTTTTTCGCGCAATTCTTTTACCATTTGAGCAGTAATTGCCATGTCAAACATCCTCCTTTTTTATGTGCGAAATCGTATGTACACAAACCGAAACGGTTTGTATGCTTAGTATGCCCGATTTTCTTAAAAAAAGGTGATAAAAGGCTTCCCCCTCTTATCACCTTTCACATGTTTACTCAGCTGTGACAACCGCTTCTTCGCCTTGTTTTGCTTCTAAAATCGCATCCGCAATTTTAGCTGTAAGAAGCTTCACAGCGCGAATCGCATCGTCGTTCGCAGGAATGACGTAGTCGATTTCGTCTGGATCGCAGTTTGTATCCACGATTCCGATGATCGGAATGTTTAATTTACGAGCTTCTGCAACGGCAATGCGCTCTTTGCGTGGGTCGATAACAAATAACGCATCTGGCAATTCTTTCATTTCTTTAATACCGCCTAAAAACTTTTCAAGACGCTCTAATTCTTTCTTTAGTTTTACCACTTCTTTTTTAGGCAATACATCGAATGTGCCGTCTTCAGCCATTCTTTCGATCTCTTTTAAACGTTTAATACGTTTTTGGATCGTTGCAAAGTTTGTTAACGTCCCACCTAACCAACGTTGGTTTACGTAGAACATGCCAGAACGTTCTGCTTCTTCTTTCACAGAATCTTGCGCTTGTTTTTTCGTACCAACGAATAAAATTTTGCCGCCGTTTGCCGCAAGTTCTTTGACGAAGTTGTACGCTTCTTCTACTTTTTTCACTGTTTTTTGCAAGTCAATGATGTAAATACCATTGCGCTCAGTGAAAATGTATTTTTTCATTTTTGGGTTCCAACGACGTGTTTGATGCCCGAAGTGAACCCCTGCTTCAAGCAACTGTTTCATTGAAATAACAGACATCTTTCATCCTCCTAGATGGTTTTTTTCCTCCGCTCACGTCATTTTTAAGCAAGACTGCAAAGCAGCACCGTTGCTTAAATCGATGAGCGTGTGTATTCACACCAAATAGAACTATATCATAATTAAAAAGCACATTCAACTACTTTTGGTGAAATTTAAGCAAAAGCTCTATTTCTGTCTTCCCACGCTTCAATGCTTTCGCGATTTCATCCATTGTTTTTCCTTGTTGTTGAAGTTTTAACGCTTCTGAAATGAGCGACTCGAGCGACGGCTCTTCCTTCGGCGAAGTTGTTGATAATTCCACTCGGTCAACAACGTCGTCAACTGGAAGTCGCACTTGTTCGTCTCGAAATAGGGGAGAGGCTTCTTTTTTCTTTTGACGAACGGCCGATGATGTCATTTGTTTAACAAATCGTTCGTTTTCCTCTTTAAACTGCATTAAATATGTCGTCATCATCGTTTCCATTTCGCGAATTAGCTCCGCTTGCTCTCTTTCTGTCTCTTTAATTTTTGCCCATTTTAATGATAAAAGAATAATGAGAAAAAGCGAGACACCATGCAGAACGAAGCTGATCAACCATAAAAACGTCGTCATATCATCCCTCTTATCCAATAAAATCAATATGTGTTCCTTTGTAAGGATGTTTACTTTTTTCTTTTTTCTCAGACTGTTTTTTCCACTTCGCGCGTTCGCTTTGTTCCGCTCTCGTCACTTGTTGCCGAATGCGCTCATCTTGTTTTTTCATTTCTGTTGCAAGCTGTTGCTGAGCAAGCTGTCCGTATTGTTGCATATGTTCTTGCCATTTTCCGAGCTCATGCGTTTTCGGCAACGCCACTTGTAACTCGACTAATTTTAAACTCATGTTCTCACTTCCTTCATAAAGTGATGAAGGACTGTCATATCGCTTGCTCAATCAGTTTGCGCATTTTAAATAAGGCTTTTGCGTGAATTTGGGAAATTCGTGACGTGGACAGTCCCATAATATGTCCGATTTCTGTAAACGTCAATTCTTCTTTGTAAAATAAACTAATGACTAGCTGTTCTTTTTCATTTAGCTGTTGAATGATATTCGCTAATTGCGCAATTTGTTCTTCACGCAACATATGTTCTTCGGGCGACAGAGATCGATCATCGCGAATCGTAAATGACGGTTGATCGTCGTCATCATCAAACGGTCGCTCATCTAAAGATAAAACATTGGCGAAAAACTGTTCGCTCATCACCGCATACACTTCATCTTCTGAAATGTTTAATGCTTCCGCCACTTCTTTAGCGCTGACATCACGCATGTAAGTTTGTTGCAACTGCTCAATTGTTGCTTCTATTTTTTTCGCCTTGTCTCGTACGCTGCGCGGAAGCCAATCTTCTTTGCGCAATCCGTCTAAAATCGCGCCACGAATGCGAAAGGAAGCATACGTATCAAATTTTAAATCGCGTGAAGGATCGAACTTTTCTAGCGCATCATATAAGCCAAGTAGCGCTAAACTTTTTAAATCTTCTCTTTTCACGCTTTTCGGAAGGGATGAAGCAATACGTTGCACATGATAATCGACAAGTGGCATATATTTTTCAATCAGTTGATCGCAAGCCTCGCGATCGCGAGCATCAATCCACTTTTGCCAGCATTGCTCAATCATATCATCCCCCCTAAATGTTAACGTTCATTTACTTTTCTTCCTGCCTCAATAGTTGCCGAATATACTCTGCTACTTTTTGTTGCTCTTCTTCGTTTAAATTTTCAATCATCTGTTCCACTTCGATTTCATCTGATGATGTGAACGACATGTTTTGTGTCGATACATCTTTTTGAATAAACGCCATCATCCAACGAATGATAAATGCAAAAACAAAGAAAATAACAAATGCGATCAACGCACGTATCATAGATGTCGATACACTATTTTGCAATAATGAAGAAAAAAAAGCGACGATACAGCCAAATAAGGCAAACATCACGTTAAATTTCCATGTACTAGCCATTACATTTCCCGTACCCCTTGATTTACTGTTCGAATGAGCAACATGCCTGTTTTCGGATGAAATTCAATCGTTCGTCCACTACTCCCTCCGACGTCTTCAGCAACGATTGGGATGCGAAAACGTTGAAGCTGCTCACGAACAGCCTCAACGTTGCGCGGTCCGATGCGCATCATATCTGTCGTACCTGTACGAAACTGAAACATTTGCGCACCGCCAGCCATTTTTGCCTTCAAATGACCATTTCTTCCCCCCGCCCCAATGACTCGGCGCACTAACTCTTCAATCGCAGTGTCGGCATATTTTGCTACATTCATGTTTTCGGATTTTGCTAACGATGAGTCAGGGAGCATGACATGCGCCATCCCTGCCACTTCTTTTGCTAAATCATACACAACGACACCGACGCAAGAGCCAAGTCCACATGTACGAATGACATGTGGTGCCTTTACTACATTCATGTCAGCAATTCCTACTTTTACTACTTGAACAATTTCACTCATCATGTTCCACACCTAAAGCCCGAAAAATAATGTGAAATGATTCAGGGTCAGGGAGTAGGAAAAAGTGTCCGTTTACACGGTCATCAGGCTGATGTTCTTCATGAATGGCTGTATCAACGACAATGACATGATCGCCAACGCGCGACATTTCAATTAATCCATAGCTTAAAATCGCACCAATCATATCAATGCTAAGCGCCGGAACAGATGGATATAAATTTAAATGAGTAAAATCTGACAAAGACGATAAATACGAACCGGCTAAAATGTTGCCTAGCTCTTGCAACGCAGATAGCGACAATTCGGAACAATCTTGCTCTAGTTTAAACTGTTCATCGCCAATCATTTGCTGAATAAACCGCTCCGCTTGTTCAATAGATAATACGAAAAACATATTCCCTGGCGCATCTCCTTCAATGCGCAAGAAAACAGCGGCGACGACATTGTCAGCTCCTCCAACAATATCCATCATTTCATCAAATGAAATGATGCGCACATCCGGAATCGTCATTTCAATTTTTTTATTTAACAGCTTTGATAACGCTGTCGCTGCGTGACCCGCACCAATATTTCCAATCTCTTTTAGTATGTCCATATGGACGGCATCCATCCGTTCAAAATATGACATGGACGATTTATCCTTTCTCTGTTTTTAATACTTTTTCTAAGTTTAATAAAATGAATAGTCGTTTTCCAATTTTCACGACACCGTTAATATATTCCGCTGTTGTTGTATCCACTACCTCTGGTGGCGGTTCAATCGCTTCTGTTGAAATATCAACGACATCGTTTGCCGCATCAACAATTAAACCGACTTCCATATCATCGAGCGCAACGATAATGACGCGCGTATGGTCAGAAAACTCGGCTTCCTCTAAACCGAAACGCATGCGCAAGTCAATAATCGGTGTTACAACGCCGCGCAAATTAATGACGCCTTTCACATACTTCGGAACGCGAGGAACGCGCGTAATATGTTGAATTTTTTCAATTGAACGTACTTGTTGAACTGGAATGGCATATTCTTCGTCTTTTAATTGAAATACAATCACTTTCAGCTCAGCCACATTATATTCCCCCTCTCGCTTGTCCCTACTTAATGAGCGCATTGCAGTCAATAATGAGCGCCACTTGTCCGTCACCTAAAATGGTCGCTCCAGAAATCGCAAACACGGACGTTAAGTAGTTGCCAAGCGATTTTAACACCACTTCTTGTTGACCAATAAACGAATCGACGACAAGTCCAGCCATTTTTTCACCTTTCCGCACCATGACGACCGATAAGAAATCGTCTTCTTCCTTGACGACAGGCACTTCAAAAATATCTTTTAAGAATAAAAGCGGAACAACTTTTCCACGGAAATCAATGACTTTTTGGTTATGAGCATGTAAAATATCTTCTTTCTTCACAATAGCCGTTTCGATAATAGATGACAGTGGAATTGCATATTTTTCCTTTTGAATTTCAACTAACATGACAGAAATAATAGATAGTGTAAGCGGTAGTTGAATCGAAAAGACGGAGCCGACTCCTTCCTCTGAATCAATTGATACCGAACCACCAAGCGATTCGATCGTGCTTTTGACAACATCTAAGCCGACACCACGCCCAGAAATATCAGATACTTTATCTGCTGTCGAAAAACCTGACGCAAAAATAAGCTCATATACTTGTTTATCCGTTAAATTCGCCGCATTTTGTTCGGAGATAATCCCTTTACTAATCGCTTTTCTCAACACTTTTTCACGGCTAATGCCTGCACCGTCATCTTCAATTTCAATAAATACATGGTTGCCGCTATGATACGCTTTTAACTTGACTGTCCCCTCTTCCGGCTTTCCTTTCGCACGGCGCACATCTGGCGTTTCAATACCGTGGTCGATTGCATTGCGCAATAAGTGAACGAGCGGATCGCCGATCTCATCAATCACCGTGCGATCAAGCTCCGTTTCTGCTCCGATAATTTCAAGGTTAATTTTCTTTCCTAAATCGCGAGCTAATTGACGAACCATGCGCGGGAAGCGGTTAAATACCGTTTCAACAGGGACCATGCGCATATTTAAAATGATGTTTTGCAAATCGCCTGAAATGCGTGACATACGTTCAACCGTTTCGTGTAATTCTGGGTTGTTTAGCTCGCGTGAAATTTGTTCCAATCGACCGCGATCAATGACGAGCTCTTCGAACAAATTCATTAATATATCGAGCCGCTCAATATTTACGCGAATCGTTTTATTACTCACTTGCTTTCCCGTTTGCTTTTCTTCTTGTGCTTCTTGTTTTTTCTCGACTGTTTGTTCAACCGTTTTTGTTTCTTCTTTTTGTTCCTTTTTCTGCTCTTCTTTTTGTTCGACCGTGTTTTCAGATCTATGTAAATCAACCGGCTGAACGTTTACTTCTTCTACCTCGGACACTTTCATAATGCGTTTTTGTAACTCATCTTGTGATACTTTTGTCACAACTGTCACGACAAATTGATCGTCAAATTGTTCCGCTTCAAGCATTTCTACTGACGGAACAGATTTGATTACTTCACCAATTTGTTCAATGACTTCAAAAATCATAAATACACGAGCGGCCTTTAATAAGCAGTCGGAACGCAATTTTACGCTCACTTCGTAGCTATGAAATCCTTGCTCAGCTGACTGTTTTAAAATGGTGTATTCAAATTCATCGTACGTTTGTTCTTGGATTGCATTGCTTTTTTGTGGAGCGACAACGACTTCTCCTTTTTCGATTTGTTTTAACTGCGCAACAACGGCTGTAACGTCACGCTTTCCATCCCCACCTTCTGCAATGGAAACAACCATCGCTTCTAAATCGTCAACGGCACGGAAAATGACATCAAGCAACTCAGGTGTCACCGCAATTTTCCCATTGCGAATGCCATCAAGCACATTTTCCATTTGGTGTGTTAAATTCGCTAAGTCCTCAAATCCCATCGTCGCTGACATCCCTTTTAACGTGTGGGCAGAACGGAAAATTTCATTGACGATCGACACGTCATCTGGATTTTTTTCAAGCTCTAACAATTGTTCGTTAATCGTTTGTAAATGTTCTTTACTTTCATCAATAAACACTTCGAGGTATTGATTCATGTCCATTGTTCCTATCCCCCTCAAACTTGTACGTGCTTCATTACCGCTTCAGCAATATCATCAACATGAACAATTTCATCAACGACGTTCGCAGCAATGGCCGATTTTGGCATGCCGAATACGACTGAAGATTCAGCAGATTCTGCAATAACAAACGTTTTACCAGACATTTTTAACTGTTTTAATCCTGCTGTGCCGTCTGAACCCATTCCCGTCATAACGACGGCAATTTTTTCGTAATCTGTTAGAGCGCTTAACGACTCAAACATGACGTCAACCGAAGGGCGATGTCCGTTGCGCGGTGCTGCTTCATCAAGATGAATGGCAAGCGATGTACCGACACGTTTGACATATAAATGTTTTCCACCCGGTGCGATATATGCCGTCCCTTTTTGAATAACTTCACCGTCTTCTGCTTCTTTCACCCGAATATCGCATAACGAATCGAGGCGGTTCGCTAACGATTTTGTAAATCCTTTTGGCATATGTTGCACAACTAAAATAGGTGCATCAATGGTCGCTGGAAATTTCGTTAACACGTGCTGAAGCGCACGCGGTCCACCCGTCGATGTGCCGATGGCGATGATTTTTTTGTTTCCGCTCACATGTTGTCGTTCGCTTACCTCTATTTTACTATATTGCTTTTGTGGCAACATAGACATTTTTTGCTTTGTCTTTACCGTTCGCAAATTCGCTTCGCTCGCTAAAAGCACCTTTTCGATCATTTTATCTTTAATTTTATATAAATCTAGCGAGATGGCACCTGAGGGCTTAGCAATAAAATCAACGGCACCGTATTGCAACGCTAAAATTGTATTTTCCGCTCCTTCTGTCGTCGTGCTTGAAATCATGACAACAGGAAGCGGACGTTTCTGCATAATATGCTTTAGCGTCTCAAGCCCGTTCATGACAGGCATCTCAACATCTAACGTGACAACATCAGGTTGTAATTGCTCAATTTTTTGTAGCGCTTCTTGTCCATCACGTGCTGTACCGACAACGTGCAAGCGGGGATGTTCTGACAAAAAGTCGCTAATTAATTTTCGCATAAAAGCAGAGTCATCAACGACAAGCACTTTTGCTTTCTTCACGGCGATGATAACCTACCTTTCTAAAAAGTATTGACGCAGCTTGGCAAAAAAGTGAAACGGGCGCTTCTCTTTCCCCTCATGCTCTTCATCTGCTAAATAGCGATCTGTCATTTGTACTACCGCCTTGCTCGCCTTCGCACTCGGATCAAACAAAAGAAAAGGCGTTTGACGAATAACAGCTGTGCTTACTGTTCGATCTTCTGGCACATATCCTAAGGCATGTAACTCTTTTCCTAAAAAACGTTTCGCCACTTGTTTTAAACGTTGTAACGTTTCGATTCCTTCTTTATCCGAACGCACACGATTCACTAGCACATAAATCGGAAGGTGTGGGTCCGCTAAATGAATGTATTTCATCGTTGCGTATGCATCAGTTAAAGCGGTTGGTTCAGGGGTTGTTACGATGAAAATATCATCAACCGCCTTTAACAATTGAAGACGATCTTCGGACATCCCCGCTCCCATATCAAAAATGATGTAATCATATTGCACAGAAACGTGTTGTAACTGTTCAATAAAATATTCCACTTGTTGTTCGTCCATATGAAAAATTTCGGTAAATCCCGTTCCCCCTGCAATAAACGCCAACTCATTCGGTCCTGTCTTTATAATATCATGAATGGTGACATTTGGACGAAAAATATCGATGATCGTATGGGATGACGTTTGTCCAAGTAAAATGTCGATATTTCCCATTCCGATATCCATATCAAACAACAATACATGTTTCCCCCGCTGACGTAGCGCTAATGAAAAGTTTAGCGAAACGTTCGACTTTCCAACGCCACCTTTTCCACTTAACACAGCAATCGCTTTCGTTTCTGAACCGTGTTGCATTTTTTTCACACGTAAACGTAAGCTTTCCGCTTGATCTCTCATCATTGTTGCTCGACCCCGGTAATCATATTTGCCACAAGTTGTGGAGTAGCTTCAACGATATCGTCTGGCACGTTTTGCCCGTGCGTCATATACGCTGTACCGATACCGCATTGAACCATCATATTTAACATCGCCCCATGCCGACTCGTTTCGTCCATTTTCGTGAAAATAAATTTATGAATCGGAATGAGGGAAAACTGTGTATAAATTTCTTTCATATCTCGCCATTTCGCTGTTAACGATAAGACGAGAAATGTTTCCATTTCTTCATTAAAATCGATCATTTCTTTTAAATCGTTCACATATTGGACGTTGCGAAAATTTCTTCCGGCCGTATCAATAAAAACAATATCGTACGATGTAAGCTTCTCTTTTGCTTGGCGAAAATCGTCAAGATTGTAACATACTTCAATTGGCACATTTAAAATTTTTGCATATGTTTTTAGCTGATCAATCGCTGCGATGCGATACGTATCGGTCGTAATAAATGCTACTTTTTTTCTATGTTTAATGACGCAATCGGCTGCCATTTTCGCCAGTGTCGTCGTTTTTCCAACCCCTGTTGGTCCAACAACGTTAACGAATTTTTTTTGAAAAGAAATACCGCCGAACGAAAGAGAAGATAATGTGTTTACAATTTCCTCATAAAGCCATTTCTTTACTTCGTCATACGATCCGTTCGCTCCCGACGTGTACCATCGTTGCAACAAAGTAGACATGAACATCGCTCGCACATCATCGCTTACTTCTTGATCAATTAAATGGGCATCTATCGCTTTTAACGGAGCGGGGTAATGCTCAACTCCCCCTCCTTGTGACAACTGACGGATCGTCGCTTTTAATTCATGAATTTCTTTTAATAGCTGTTCATCACGCAACGGTTCTGTGCGCTCTTTTCGTTTTTCTTTCATTTTTTGAACAGGCGGAGTGGTTGGCTTTGGATCAACGGCAGCAATCACTTCAATATTTTTTCGGGAAAATAGACCAAGAAAGCCCTTTTTTTGTACGACTTTCGAGTTTAAAATAACAGCATCATTTCCAAGTTCCGCACGAATCATTTTCATCGCTTCTGGCATAGACGAAGCAACAAACTTTTTTACTTTCATTCCACATTCACCACCCCAACACTTTGAACTTCCACATTGGCTTCAAGTTCATTATACGACAAGACCGGAACGTGACGGAAATATCGTTCGGTTAATTGTCTAACATACATGCGCACAGCCGGCGAGCAAAGTAAAATCGGTGATTGATCTTGAAACGGAAATTGCTCAATTTGCATAGCAATCGCTTCAATAATCGCTTGTGAAACAACGGGATCAAGCGCCAAGTAATTGCCGTGTTCCGTTTGTTGCACGCCTTCGGCAATCATTTTTTCAACTTTTCCTGATAATGTAATAACACGCAACGGCTGACCTTCAACAACATACTGGCTCGTAATTTGACGCGCGAGCGCTTGACGCACATATTCTGTTAAAAGATCTGGATCTGTTGTCATTCGTCCAAAATCTGCAAGCGTTTCAAAAATAACCGGCAAATTGCGGATCGATACTTTTTCACGTAATAAATTCGCAAGCACTTTTTGAATGTCGCCAACCGATAGTGGATTCGGCGTCACTTCTTCAACTAAAATTGGATACGATTCTTTGACATGATCGATTAACTGCTTCGTTTCTTGTCGACCGAGCAACTCATGCGCATGCGCTTTTAACAGCTCAGTGATATGCGTCGATACGACAGATGGCGGATCAACGACCGTATATCCAAACATTTCAGCTCGCTCTTTCATTTCTTCGGAAATCCATTTTGCTGGCAAACCGAAAGCCGGCTCAATCGTATCGATTCCTTCAATGGAATCATCATCAACGCCAGGGCTCATCGCTAAATAATGATCAAGCAACAACTCGCCACGCGCCACTTCATTTCCTTTAATTTTTAGTCGATACTCATTCGGCTGCAGTTGAATGTTATCACGAATGCGAACAACAGGAATGACGATACCAAGCTCTAAAGCAAGTTGGCGACGAATCATGACGATACGATCTAATAAATCTCCGCCTTGATTAGCGTCAGCAAGCGGAATGAGTCCGTACCCAAACTCAAATTCAATTGGGTCGACACTTAATAAACTAACAACACTTTCTGGACTTTTCATTTGATCGGTTTCGATTTCCTCTTCTGTCTCTTCTGTTGTCGTTTCTGCCACACGAGCTTGTTTTGTCAATTGATATGCGCCGAAAGCAAGCAAAGAAGCAATCGGAATCGTTAACAAATCATTAATTGGAGTGAACAACCCGAGTAAAAAAATGGTTCCCGCTGTGACGTATAACATTTTCGGATACGCAAACAGCTGCCGCATAATGTCGGCACCTAAATTATCATCAGAGGCTGCACGGGTGACGACAATACCAGTGGCCGTTGAAATTAATAACGCTGGAATTTGGCTAACAATTCCGTCCCCAACGGTCAATAGCGTATATCTTCTTGCTGCTTCCCCGATGTCCATCCCTTGTTGCACCATGCCGATGACGATTCCAAATAACATGTTAATTAATACAATAATAATTCCTGCGATCGCGTCACCTTTTACGAACTTACTCGCTCCGTCCATCGCACCGTAAAAATCCGCTTCTTGCGCAATTTTTTCACGTCGTTCTCTCGCTTGTTGTTCGGAGATAATGCCAGCATTTAAATCGGCATCAATGCTCATTTGTTTTCCCGGCATCGCATCGAGCGTAAAACGAGCCGCAACTTCTGATACGCGCTCCGCCCCTTTTGTAATGACGACAAATTGAATAATAATTAAAATTAAAAAGACAACAAAACCAACAACAACATTTCCACCGATGACGAACGTTCCAAACGTTTCAACGACTCCTCCTGCTTCTCCTCTGCTCAAAATCGAGCGAGTCGTTGAAACGTTCAAACCGAGGCGAAATAATGTAAGCAAAAGGAGAAGCGAAGGGAAGATCGAAAATTGGAGCGGTTCGCGCATATTCATCGATGTTAAGAGAACGAGCAACGCAAGAGAAATATTCATAATAATGAGGATGCTAAGCAACCATGATGGTAGAGGGATGATGAGCATCGCTACAATTAATACAACCATAAGTAATACAGATAAGTCCCTTGCCGACATAAACGTTCTCTCCTGTTCACATACATAAAAATTAAAGTTTATTTTTCGTTTTATAAACGTACGCTAAAATTTCTGCTACCGCTTTAAAAAAAGCTTCCGGAATAACCATACCGATATCTGTTTGATCGTATAGTGCGCGCGCAAGCGGACGATTTTCAACGATCATCACATCGTTTTTTTTAGCGATATCTTTTATTTTTTGTGCCATATAGTCTGCCCCTTTGGCAACAACGATCGGGGCATCCGCTTGTTGTTCATCATACTTTAACGCAACGGCAAAATGCGTCGGGTTTGTAATAACAACATCCGCTTTCGGCACTTCTTGCATCATACGGCGCATCGCCATTTCTCGCTGCTTTTGCTTAATGCGCGATTTAATGAGCGGGTCTCCTTCCGTCTTTTTATATTCATCTTTAATATCTTGCTTTGACATACGAATATTTTTTTCAAAATCGTACCGTTGATACAAATAATCGAATATCGAAAGAAACAGTAAAGCGACAGAAGCGACGATCCCCATTTGAATCGTTAAACGTCCAAGCGTGATCGCACTAGCACCAATTGATTTATGGGATAGCGATAAAATATCACCCATGTGCAACCATAAAACTGAAAATGTCACAACGCCAACAAACAGCACTTTTAAAATCGACTTTAACAATTCTACAAGTGAACGAAGGGAAAAGATGCGCTTGAATCCTTGAATCGGATCGAGTTTACTTAGTTTCATTTGCAACGGTTCTGTCGTAAACAAAAAGCCAACTTGCACAAAATTAACAAATAGCGCTGCGGCAATCGCGGCTAAAAAAATCGGTCCAACAAGCATCGCAAGCTGGCGAAGAAGGTCAACGAAAATCAGCTGCACAGAATCAACCGTCACATCCATGAAAAAATAATGTTGAAAAGATTGACGAAACAGTCGTACAATCGCATCTCCCCACACGCCCGAAGAAAACGAAAGAGTAAGAAAAACGACGAGCATTAAAAAAGCTGCAGTCGCATCAGCACTTTTCGCTACTTGCCCTTTTTTGCGCACTTCTTGCCGTTTTCTCGGCGTTGCTTTTTCTGTTTTTTCTCCGGCGAAAAACTGCAAATCAACCGACAGCCAGCTCACGTTACGCGCCCCCTAACAGCTTCATCATGCCGCGCATCGACGTAAAAGTGAATTCAAACAGTTGTTTTGTTACGACAAACATGCTTGAAAATACAATGACAAACAAAACAAAACTAACGATAATTTTTACAGGCAATCCAATAACAAAAATGTTCATTTGAGGAACGGTGCGTGCGACAATGCCAAGCGCTACATCCACTAAAAATAAACAGCCGACAATGGGAATGGCCATTTGTAACGCAATGACAAACATCGCTTGAAATAAACGAACGACTTGTTCTGCGATTTGTCCATTTCCGAAAGAAATGAGGCGCTCGAGCGGAATGAACTGATAACTATAAAAAATACCGTCTAACAACAAATGATGTCCATTGACGGCAAGTAAAAAAAACAAAGCGATCGTATACAAATATTGTCCCATTAATGGGCTTTGTGCGCCTGTTTGTGGATCGATGACGTTTGCGATCGCAAAGCCCATTTGAAAATCAATGAGTCCGCCCGCAATTTGAATCGCTGACATGATAATAAACGCAACAAGCCCAATCAACAGCCCGACAAGCACTTCTTTAATTAGCAACATCATATACGTTCCGTCAACATCGATCGGTTTCGGATCAAGGGAAAAAAACATGATCCAACTAATGAAAAAGGCAAAACCGATTTTATGAACGTTTGGCACATTCCGATAAGAGAAAAGCGGCATCGTCGCAAAAAAGGAAGCGACGCGCGCAAAAATAAGCAAAAACGTTGGTACATACGTGTATAACTCCATACGCTTCATCCTACAAATTTACTTAAGTTACTAAAAATATTGTATGCATACGAAATCATGCGCGAAAGCATCCACGGTCCGAAAAAAACGAGACCGATGAGAACAGCGACAATTTTTGGAACGAACGCTAACGTCTGTTCTTGAATTTGTGTCGTTGCCTGCAAAATGCTGACAAATAATCCGACCGCAAGCGCAAGCAACATGAGCGGTCCACATACGATAAGCACCATATATACGCCGCGTTCTGCCACTTGAATGACAAAATCGGGACTCATTTTTCCCACCTACTTTAAAAGCTTTCTAATAACGATTTCACAACTAAATACCAACCGTCCACGAGAACAAATAATAAAATTTTAAACGGCAACGAAATCATGACCGGCGGCAACATCATCATCCCCATCGACATTAACACGCTTGCAACAATCATATCAATCACTAAAAACGGGATGAATAGCATAAAGCCGATTTGAAAAGCCGTTTTTAATTCGCTAATCGCAAATGCAGGGACGAGTGCTGACATCGGAATATCTTGCACCGTTTTTGGCTGTTCAGCTCCTGCATAGCTTAAAAATAAAGCTAAATCTTTTTGCCGCGTATGTTTGCTCATAAACTCTTTCAACGGCACTTCGGCTCGTTCATATGCTTGCTCTAAGTTAATTTTTTCATCAAATAACGGTTGTAAAGCGTCACGGTTAATTTGTTGAAATGTCGGTGCCATAATAAAAAATGTTAAAAATAGCGATAGCCCGATGATCACTTGGTTTGGCGGCATTTGTTGCGTGCCGAGCGCTGTTCTGACAAACGATAAGACGATGACGATGCGCGTAAACGATGTCACCATAATTAAAATGCCAGGTGCAATCGACAACACGGTTAACAACAATAACAGCTTCACAGATGTCGCTACATTGTCAGGGGCGCTATTGTTAAAAAACTGCATCACTTCATTCATGTGGATCCCTTTCTTTTTCTAGCGCTCTCATCGCTTTTTTTCGCTCTTCAGCTAACCGTTGTAACTCGCGATCAAACAACTGACGAAAACGAGGTTCGCTCGCTTTTCGCTGCCAAAGCGATTGGAGCGATTTCCATACGCTCGTATCAAGCAATGAATCAAGCCGCGCTTCATGTTGCTTAAGCAGCTCTTCAATTTCTTGTTCGTCCGTAATTTCTTTCAATAAATGGATCGATTCCCCCACACCGACGACAAACACACGTCGACCAACTTTCACAATTTGAATCGTTCGATTCGTTCCTAAACTTGTCCCACCTAAATGTTGAATGAGCCCTTTTCGCTCATAAAATCGGTTTTGTTTATTTAGCCATTTTAAAAGGGTATATAACAAAAACACAACAAAAGCCGTTGCAGCGATTAGTTTCGCAAAATCCCAAAACGTAATCGGATCTGGTTGGGCAACCGTTTCCGCTTTCGTTGCCCCGTTCACTTGTTGTTCTTTACACTTTTCTGGATGCTCTACACATTCTTTGACGCTATTCGTTTGTTCTGCAAAAGCAGGGGAAACTGCTTGCAGAACAACGAACGCGCACAACATCATGATGCGAATATAGCGCAATGAATTCCACCTCTAACCGAGCGTTTTATTAATGGCTTCAATAACGCGATCTGCTTGGAACGGTTTGACGATAAAGTCTTTTGCTCCTGCTTGAATCGCATCAATGACCATCGCTTGTTGTCCCATGGCCGAACACATAATGACTTTTGCGTTGCTATCAATTTTTTTAATTTCTTTCAACGCTGTAATGCCGTCCATTTCTGGCATCGTAATGTCCATCGTAACTAAGTCTGGACGAAACTCTTTATATTTTTCTACCGCTTGCGCTCCATCAGCTGCCTCAGCAACGACTTCATGTCCGTTTTTCGTTAAAATATCTTTAATCATCATTCGCATAAATGCTGCATCATCAACAATTAAAATTCTCGCCATTCTCCAAAAACCTCCCAAATTATCGTAATTTGTTTAATCGATCGCTCTGGCTAATAATGCTTGTCACGCGCACGCCAAAATTTTCATCAATGACAACGACTTCACCTTTGGCGATCAATTTATTGTTTACTAAAATGTCAACCGGTTCACCAGCCAGCTTATCGAGTTCGATAATGGACCCTGACGATAAACTTAAAATATCTTGAACAGAGCGCTTCGTTCGCCCAAGCTCTACCGTCACTTGCAACGGAATATCAAGCAACATGTCGAGATTGCGCGATTCCGTCTCTGGCAACGGCGCTGGTTCAAAACTTGCAAAAGCAACAGGCTGAACGTTGACAGGCTGCTGCACAGCTCCGGTTCCTACATGTTGAGGAGCTTCTTTTTGCGTTTGTTGAGCCGGTGAAGGCGCTTGTTGTGTTTGTGCGGATGGCGCGGTTTGACGTGGCTCATTCGTATTTATTGTAGCTGATGTTTGTGCCTTTGTACTAGACGGATTTAATAAATTTTCGACTAATTCTTTCGCAAAATGAATCGGCAACAGTTGCATAATGTTCGAATCAATTAAGTTGCCTACTTTTAAACGAAACGATACTTTTACAAGCACATCGTCTGGCGGTAAATATTCAAATCCTTCTCCTTCTGATAAATCAAGCAAATGTAAACTTGGCGGAGAAATATCGACTTTTTTACTAAAAATCGTCGACATCGATGTGGCAGCGGAACCCATCATTTGGTTCATCGCTTCTTGCACGGCACTTAGCTGAATTTCATCCATGAATGCTGGCGGATTTGTTCCGTCTCCACCCATCATCAAATCAGCAATAATGGCCGCGTCAGACTGCTTAATCACAAGCAAATTCGTTCCTAAAAATCCTTCCGTATAGCTCACTTGAATCGCCACATACGGATGTGGAAACTCCTCTGCCACGCGTGCACGCTCAATGAGCGAAACGCTCGGTGTTGTAATTTCCACTTTTTGATTTAATAACATCGAGAGCGCTGTCGCTGAACTACCAAACGAAATGTTTCCAATTTCACCAAGTGCATCTTGTTCGATCGGTGTTAACACTTCATCGATCGACATTGTGCTAGACGGCATCGGGTCTTCGTCAATTCCTCGCAACAACGCATCAATCTCGTCTTGAGATAACATATCGTCACTCATCATCGCCGTCTTCCCCCTTTATCACATCTAAAATTTGTACGGCTAATCGTTTATTCATTTTTCCGGGCTGTCCAATAAACTTCGGCACATCTCCTACTTTAATCACAAGCGGATCACGCACGGTTTGATCTAGTTGAATGACATCGCCAACGGAAAGTTGTAAAAATTCTTGGATAGAAATGGTCGATGTACCAAGCTCTGCAATCATCGGCACTTTCGTTTGTTTTAGTCGCTTTTGTAACGTCGCCACTTCTTCTGGTTCGCGCGCTTTTTTTTGCGTTTGCATCCAATAATGAACCGATAATTTCGGAATAATTGGTTCTAACACAACATGCGGAATACAAATATTAATCATGCCACTCGTATCACCAATTTGCGTATTTAACGAAATAACAACAACCGTCTCATTTGGTGATACCATTTGTAAAAATTGCGGGTTTACTTCAAAATCAGTTAACATCGGATCGATATCCGCTACCGACTCCCACGCTTCACGCAAGTTGCTAAACGCTTTTTCAAACAAATTTGACATAATTTTTGTTTCGATTTCTGTTAAGTTTTCAATTTTGTTCAAACTTACCCCTCTGCCGCCTAATACGCGATCAAGCATCGCATAAGCGATATTTGGGTTCACTTCTAACAGCACGCGTCCATCAAGTGGAGGGACTTCAAACACTGTTAAAATCGTCATTTTCGGAATGGAACGAATAAATTCCTCATACGGCAATTGGTCAGCCGATGCGACAGAAATTTGTACATATGTTCGCAACTGCGCTGAAAAAAATGTCGTTAATAATCGGGCAAAGTTTTCGTGCATGCGCGTTAAACTGCGAATTTGGTCTTTTGAAAACCGCAATGCCCGTTTAAAGTCATACACTTTTACTTTTTTCTCTGCTTCTTCCTTTTTCAATTCATCGGCACTCATCTCTCCAGCAGATAGCGCCGCCAGCAACGCATCTATTTCACTTTGCGATAAAACTTCTCCTGACACCGTTCTCACCTCCTACTCCTATTCATTTTATTTACTGGAGAATAAAGGAGGTTATATAAATTTTCTCAACTTTTCCTTCTTGCATGACCTCATTGATACGCTCTTGCAATTTTTTCTCTAAAAGTAGTTTTCCTTGTTTTCCTTTAAACTGTTCGGCTGTCATTTCTGACAATTCTTCAATAATGATATTTTTAATTTGAAAATCGCGTTTTTCTGCTTCTTCTTTTGCTTTTTCGCTATCTGTTTGAATTTTAAACGCAATTTTAATAAAGCTGCCGTCCATTAAATTCGTCATCATTTCCGGTACATCAAATGAGCTTGCAACAATTTCATCGACCGTCGGTTCTTTCGGCTCATCGTTCCCCATAAACTTCATGACAACGACAAGTGCGACAACACTAACGAGCGTAATAACCCCCATCACAATAAGCATGATTTTTAACATTTTATTGTCCTTCAACGTCGGATCCCTCCGCATCTCTCCTTAATCCGAGAACAGAAATGTTACGATAAAACGTTTCTACTAATAACATAACATCTTCAACAGACTCCCGCACGACAAACTTTTTACCATTCGTTAACGTAATTGTCGTATCTGGGAATGCTTCCACTTGCTCTATGTAAATGGCGTTTAACGTAAAAGGTTTGCCGTTTAACCGCGTTAATTGAATCATTATGTATCGGGGGCAAACGCCCCCGTCCCCCCTTTATTTATTATTTCTTCAAGTTAACAAGCTCTTGTAAAATTTCGTCCGACGTTGTAATAATGCGCGTATTTGCTTGGAATCCGCGTTGTGCGACGATCATTTCCGTAAATTCTTCGGATAAGTCTACGTTCGACATTTCTAAAGCGCCGGAAATAATTTCGCCCGCGCCGTTTAAACCAGGGCGCGATAACTCATTAATCGTCAAACCGTTCGCATTTCGGTCAAGCTTACCGGAGTTGTTTGTTTCTTTAAACGTATTGCCGCCCATTTTTTCTAAACCGGTTGGGTTTGGAAATTGCGCCAACAAAATTTGTCCAGCAATTTTTAATTGTCCGTTGCTATCAATAAATGTCACTTTTCCGTCCGCTGTAATTCCAAAGCTTTTCGCTGTTTTCGGAATTTGAATTAGCCCTGGTTCAAAACTTGTCACGTTGCCGTATTTTGGCTCGCTATAATCTTGCAACACTTGTTGAATGCTCTCAATAGCCCCACTAATTCCTTCCAAGTATGGACCCATCATTTTTTCTGCTTGATCTAGCGTACTTGGCCATCCGCTCGTCGGAATCGTTGTCATGTTGTTAATACTTGCTTTTGGAGAAACATTGTTATTAAAGTTGCCCACATTTGTATTCATATTGTTTATTTGCGTATTAAAGTTATTGATAAAAGTATTAAAGTTAGAAAACGAAGGAGGGTCAAAGTTATTTTTCCAATTTTGAACAAAATTAACTAATCCACTAGATCCATTAACAAAGCTATCGAGCTGAGTTCTTAAAGTGTTCACTTGAGTAAGGTTCGTGGCAGAAGGCAATGTTTTAATCGCTGCTTCACCAATTAAATACTGTCCATCTGCATTTACGACATATCCATACTCATCTAAATAAAAGTTTCCAGCACGTGTAAAGCTTAAGTTAAAGACACGGTCGATCGGTACACCTGTATTTACTTTATTTGTTCCTAATTTCCCAGCCGGTCCATCCATACTAATTAACGTTACATCGTTAATCGAACCGACGACGAAAAATCCGTCGCCACCGAGCGCTAAGTCAAGTGGGCGCGATGTTGTTTGCGTCGATCCTTGCGTATGAATCGTTTCAATTGAACCGAGGCCGCTTCCTAGTCCGATTTGTTTGCCGTTAATTCCTCCACGCGTTCCTGTTGATGATGTCGCCGCGGAAATTTGTTGGGAAACGAGATCTTTAAATGTGACGCGCGCTTTTTTATAGCCATACGTATTGACGTTAGAAATATTGTTACCAATCACGTCTAATTTATATTGAAAGTTGCGAATACCACCAATGCCTGTAAACATGGAACGTAACATATAATCCTCTCCTTTTCATCATTTGAGCGGCTTCTGTCATTCCGCACGCTCGAAGGCTTCCAAATGAAGGTCCAGCCTTATATAATAATCGCACCATTGATGTTTGTGAACAGTTGCGTTTGCGCTTCTTCACGATGCATTGCTGTAATGACCGTTTGATTCACAGCGCTGACAATGAGTGCCGCTTCATCTGTAATGACGAGCGAATCGCGCACCCCTTTTTGTTTCGCTTCGACAATTTTTTGTCCGATCATTTCCCATTGTTCATCGTTAATATGAATATTTCGTTCTTGCAATCGTTGTTGAGCATGTTTGCTTATTTTTAACGTTTGTTCAGCTTTGGCAAGCTCATCCCGAAACGATTGTCGCTCTGTTGAAACGACCGCTTGTTTTTTTGTCGGAATAAGCGGAGTGTGCGGGAAAAATTGAATGCGATTCATTCACTCACCTCCTTTATTGCGACACTTTTGTGACGCGAGAGGCTAAAACAGTTTCCCCTTGTTCAAGCTCTAACCATACTTCCGTTCCTTTTTGAACGACCGCTTTCACAACGCCGCTTTGTTCATCCCATGTGACCGTTTTGCCAATCCATTCGCTATATTGAGCAAGCGATGGCGTCGATTGTTGTTGAATTGACTTTTTTAACAAATCTAGCGTCGTCACAAGTTTTTCTGATGTACCTGTTTGTGTCTCGATAAATTTGCTCATCATATTTGACATATTTACCATTTGTTCAAGCGATGAAAAATTCGCCATTTGCGAAATAAATTCACGGTCTTCCATCGGATTTAACGGATCTTGATGCTGCAATTGGGCAATTAAAATTTTTAAAAAATCATCTTTTCCTAATGAGCTTTTTCCTGTTGCTCTTTGTTGTGTTTGACGCTGTGATAAAAATAAGCTCGGATCAATGGCTGTCACGTTCATCACCTCTTTTCAAAGTCAAACCATTCTTTCAACCACTCATCAAAAGATTCGTCATGTTGTTTCTTTTGTTCTTTTTGTTGTTCTTGGTGCTGCTGTTTTTGTTGTTGGAATGAATGGTCGCGAAATTTTGCTTCATCAAATACATGAAACTTCTCAACGGTAATATGATCAACAATATGTGACAGCTGATGAATATGTTGTTCAACTAACTGTTTCGCCGCATCGGTTGATGTAATCATTTTTGCCGTCAATTTTCCTTTTTGTTGAATGAGCTTAATTGTGACATACCCTAAATGTTCCGGATGCAAACGAATAAGCATTTGTGTATTGCCATTTTTCCATTGCGTCAGTTTACTTGTTCGCAAAATGCGTTCAAACTGTGTAACAAAAGGCGTATCTTTTGTTGTATCGATCGTTTTGAGTTCCATCGGTGCATGTTCATTTGTTTGCCCGACATGTAACATATGTTCATACTTGGGAGCAATCGGTTGTTTACGATCTTGTAATAATGATGTAGGTTCTTTTTGGGCAAGTAGCTGTGCTTGTGATAACGATGTAAATTGTTTTTGGACAGCTTGTTTCTCTTGCGTTAATGAGCCAACATCTTTGGAATCCACTTGTTGCCCTTGTAATAGTGCAACGCCTTTGGAATCCACTTGTTGCCCTTGTAATAGTGCAACGCCTTTGGAATCCACTCGTTCCCCTTGTAATAATGCAGCGCCTTTTAAATCAAATCTTTGTTCTTGCAAACGTGATGTGAATGGCGCATCTTTCAACAGATTTTCGAGCGTGCGATCGTCTGGCGTGTGAGACGTAGCAATCGCTCGTTTGTCACTCTCGTTCATTTCTTTTATTAAATTTTGCAACATCGCTGTCATCGTGCTACTTTGCTCATCACCCATGCTAAACATCGTGCGCATCTTTGTGCGTACTTGTTCGATGATCGGCTCTGGAATCGTCTGCTGCTTTTGTTCGAGTTGAAACAATACCATCATAAGCGCAAGTTCATCTTCTTCGTTTCGATCATTTTCTGACGCAAACATCGTTTCAAACGGTTGACTTGTTGAAAAACGATCGACCATTTTCTCTCTTACTTCTTCTGGTAAAAAAGAAAGGAACGACTGTATCATTTCGTTTGACAACATGTCGGCATCTGCATACGTGACATCGTCCGGTAGTTGCGTCAACCATTGTTGCAATGCTTCCCAATCGATTGATTGCACCATATGTTGCTCAGGCGATGGTTGTAGTGCCGACTGTTGCCGTAGCGACAAAAGCAAATGAGCAAATGCGTTGCCATCATTCGTTTGGACCGTTGTTTGTGCCTGTTGCCCTCGAAACGAAGTCAACGAGGAAATCGGTGCGATATTCATGTTTTCACCTCCTTTCAATTGTTCGCTTTTTTCGCAAGCAAGCTCGTATATTTTGCGGCGTTTGCTGCATCCATTTTTTCTAAAATGGCCGCCACTTTATCTGTTTTTAGTTGCGAAAGCAAATCGACAGCTTCGCGGTCCGACATTTGCGGAATAATTTCTGCTGCTTTTTTTGGAGACATCGTTTCATACATTTTCACAACGTCCACACGTGAAGTGTTTGTTTGTTCTGTTGGTGGCGTTGTCGGCCCCTGAGCTTGTTCTTTTTCTGCTTTCAGACGCGCAATTTCTTGTTTCAGCGCATCAATTTCCCCTTCTTTTTCTTTGAGCGCATCGTTCGCTTTTGTTAGTTGTTTCTCTTTTTCGACAATCGTTGCTTTTAGCTCAACGATTTGTTCTTGTAGTTTCTTTTTTTCGTTTGCTTCCGTTCCTTCAATCCATTGTGATACGAACGGCAATTGACTCGCATATTTTTTCCCTTGTTCAAATACGTTAATACCGGAGAATGTTAAAATAAGTAAAACAACCGAGATTGTAAATAAAAGTGGAATAAAAACGACAAAGAGAAACCATTGAAACTTACTTGTTTTTTTCGTTTCTTCTTCTTTTTCAAACTGTTCCATTGACGCTCACCTTGTCTCTCGATAGCAATATTGCTGTATTGAAATATCGTCCATCTGCTTTTGTTCTGCGATTCGCATTTGTGTTGCAATCATATCGTCATATTTTTCTTTTATTTTTTCGTATTTTTTCACTTCTACATTCAATTCAACTAACTTCAGTTGTTTCAACTCCATTTGTTGTCGGGCTTGCATGACAAGATGTTGATAATGGTCGATAACGCGTTGCAAATTGCTCATAAATTGTTGAAACGAACGAATATGTTGAATCGCTACCCCTAATTGTAGTTGTTGTTTATGTTGTTCTTCATAATCTTCTTTTTGCTTTAAAAAGTGATATAGTTTTTCCGCCACTTCTTCAAATCGGTTGCGCGCTTCTTCATATTCGTGCAACGCTTTTTGTTTTTCATGTTCTTTTAAGTTTAAAATTTTTGTTAATTTAAATGGTGTCATCGTTTATTCACCCTTGTTCAATAAGTTGAAACAACTGTTGAACGCTTTCGTTTATTGTGTACGATTCATGAACATCTTGCTTTAAAAACGAAATAATTTTTGGATAATAACGAATCGCTTCGTCGATTTCTCGCGACGATCCTCGTTTGTATGCACCAATTTGAATTAAATCTTCAGACTGAACGTATGTCGCTAACAACTCACGCAACTTTTCCGCCATTTTGCGATGTTCTGGCGTTACGATGTAGTTCATGACGCGGCTTACGCTTTTTAATACGTTAATTGCCGGATATTGACCTTTGTTTGCTAGTTGTCGTTCTAATACGAAATGACCGTCTAAAATACCACGAACTGTATCGGCAATCGGTTCGTTCATATCATCGCCGTCAACGAGCACCGTATAAAAAGCAGTAATCGTTCCGTGTTCATTCGTTCCCGTCCGCTCAAGCAGTTTTGGTAACATAGCAAAAACAGACGGCGTATACCCTTTCGTCGTCGGTGGTTCTCCGACGGCTAATCCGACTTCACGTTGCGCCATTGCTACGCGCGTGACGGAATCCATCATAAACATGACGTTCAACCCTTGATCCCGAAAATATTCGGCAATAGCTGTCGCTGTATACGCCCCTTTAATGCGCATAAGGGCTGGTTGATCGGACGTCGCAACAACGACAATGGAACGTTTCAATCCTTCTGAGCCAAGGTCACGTTCAATAAACTCGCGCACTTCTCTTCCGCGTTCTCCAATGAGAGCAATGACGTTTAAATCGGCGTTTGTGTTGCGGGCAATCATTCCCATCAACGTACTTTTTCCAACGCCAGACCCAGCAAAAATGCCAACGCGTTGCCCCTTTCCAACCGTAAGCAAACTGTCGATCATTTTCACGCCGACTTCAATAGGCTCCGCAATCGGTGGACGCGTCATCGGATTTGGCGGTTGACGATCGATCGGAACAGCCGTCAGCCCTTTCGGAAGCGGCTGATCATCGAGCGGAGCACCTAACGCGTCAATGACACGTCCGACAAGCGCAGTACCTACTTTGATTTCAAGAGGGGCACCCGTTGCTTCAACAATGCACCCTGGGGCGATGTCTTGCACGGTTGCGTACGGCATTAAAAGCACATATTCGTCACGAAATCCGACAACTTCGGCTTGAATTTTTTTCTTTTTTTTATGACCAATATGAATGTAGCATACATCTCCGATGGAACTTTCCGGTCCTTTCGCTTCAATCATTAAGCCGATGACGCGCGTCACTTTACCAAATCGTTTATACGGGTCGAGCAGTTCGATCTCATGAATAAGTGCTTGCCAGTTCATTCACTTGCCCCCTCGATTCGCTCGAGCAATTGTAACTTCAATTGCTCAAGTTGCGTGTCAACGCTTGCATCAATACGACCAAACGGCGATTCAACAATACAACTTGTTTCAGCCAATGTGTCATCTGGGTAAATAAATAAATGAACGTCTTGACTAAATAGCGCTTTCAGCTCATCTTTTTGGCGAATGACGACATCATAGTAAGTCGGGTGAACATACATTTTCACTTCTTCATGTTCACGAACTTCTTTAATGACTTGCTTCACAAGACCGAGAAAATGTTCTTTATTTTCAGCGAGACGTTCACCGATAATTCGTTCCGCCACTTTGCACGCGATAAGCAAAATCGTTTCATCAGCCGACTGCAACATGTGATAAAATTGTTCATTTGCTGACTGCACAATTTGTTTCGCTTCTTGGATCGTTTCCATGTATTGTTGAAATCCGTCTTGGCGCCCTTGTTCTAAGCCGATGGCATATCCTTCTTGACGCGCTTCGTTCACCCATTGATCTCGTTCTTCTTCCCATCGTCTCCGCTCTTCTTCCATTTGTTGTTGAACAGATGCGTAATACATATCCGCTTCTTGACGAATGTTTGCCGCTTCCTGTTCTGCTTGTTCAATGATCATTTGTGCGTGTGCTGTCATCGCTTCGTCATGTTGCTCGTGTTCTTCTTGTTGCACGTCTGGCAACACTTTTTTTACTTGAATGACGGCTCGTTGTTCCGTACACGTTCTAGCAAATGGGGCTTTAATTAATTTAGACAATAATATCATCTCCTCCACCGCGAGCGACGACAATTTCACCCGCTTCTTCGAGACGACGAATAACCGCAACAATACGCGATTGCGCCTCCTCTACGTCGCGAAGGCGAACAGGACCCATAAACTCCATTTCTTCTTTAAACGTTTCCGCCATGCGTGAAGACATGTTGCGGAACACGACTTCTTTCACTTCATCGCTAGACACTTTCAACGCAAGCAACAAGTCGGCATTGTCCACTTCGCGAATGACACGTTGAATCGCGCGATTATCAAGCGTAACGATATCTTCAAAGACAAACATGCGCTTTTTAATTTCTTCTGCTAATTCTGGGTCTTGAATTTCAAGCGCATCTAAAATTGTTCGTTCTGTTGCGCGATCGACACCGTTTAACACTTCGACAACCGCTTCAATACCACCCGTTTGCGTATAATCTTGCACAACTGTCGTCGATAGTTTCCGTTCGAGCACTTGCTCAACTTCATTAATCATTTCTGGTGATGTGCGATCCATTAACGCGATGCGACGCGCGACATCCGCTTGCATTTCTTGTGGTAACGCGGACAAAATTTGTCCCGCTTGCGCAGGGTCTAAATACGACAGCACGAGCGCAATCGTTTGTGGATGTTCGTTTTGCAAAAAGTTTAAAATTTGCGCAGGATCCGCCTTGCGTGCAAAATCAAACGGGCGCACTTGCAACGCGGACGTTAGACGATTAATAATGTTCATCGCTTGCTCTGGCCCTAGCGCTTTTTCAAGCACTTGTTTCGCGTAAGCAATACCGCCTTGTGAAATGTAATCTTGTGCTAAGGCGATTTGGTGAAACTCTTCTAAAATCATTTCTTTTTTCTCGCCATCAACTTGACGAACGTTAGAAATTTCAAGTGTGAGCTTTTCGATTTCTTCTTCCGATAAATGTTTATATACCGATGCTGAAACGTCTGGTCCTAATGAAATGAGGAGAATGGCTGCTTTTTGTTTTCCTGTTAATTCTTTTGGATCGCGTTTTGCCATACAATCCCCTCCTTTACTCCTCTGCAAGCCATGTTCTTAACAGTTTCGCAAATTCTTCTGGCTTTTCTTTTGCGAGCTTTTCAAGCTGCTTCCGTCGCAATGTAGCCTCCGTTTCTACTTCTTCGTTTACATCTGGAATTTGTACGGCCACTTGCTCTTCTTGCAATGGTCGTTCGTCCATTTCTTCTTTCTTCCGTTTGCGCAACCATAAAAAGACGACCAAAGCAAGCAACAACACGATGACTCCGCCACCAACAATATATGCCCACGTCGGAATGGCTGATGTTTGTTCGTCAAACTGCACTTTTCCGTTAAACGGTTGTACTGAAACGACGACGCGGTTTTGCAAATCTGCATCTGTCCATTGTCCAGCGATCTCTTTATCAACGGACGTCCGCACAATCGTACCTAAAATTTTTGTAATGTCATCAACCGTTTGGGCAGGAAGTGAATTTGGATCGTTTCGTTTCGGTGGCTCAACCATTACTTGAATGCCTAAATCTTTTATTTTATAAGGACTTGCTACAATTTCTCTTTTTATTCTATTAACCTCGTTATTAATTGTTTCTTCAATTCGTTCATAATCCCCGGTTGTCTCGCCGTTGGCACCTTCATATCCTGGTATAGCGTTCTCACCCGTTCCTACTGTACCACCTGCTTGAGCTCCTTTGCCGGAAAACGTTTCAGTAATGCGCTGGACGCTTACTGCGATGCCTTCCATATTTTCTTTATCGACTGGCTCAACAAGCTCTTCTTGACGGTTTTCTTGCGTAAAATCAACGTCTGCTGTAACAGAAACGACAACTTTATCTTGTCCGATCATCGTTCCTAACATTTGTTGAACGCGACGTTGAATGTCGCGCTCAATTTGTTGTTTCACTTCGTATTGTTCAGCAAACGTTTTGCCTGACGAAAAATTTTCTTCATTTTTTAAGTCAAAGTACTCAAAATATTGATTCATAATGACGATATTTTCAGTAGGAAGGTTCGGCACGCTTTTGGAAACAAGGTGATATAGCGATTTAATTTGCTGTTCATTAAACTTATATCCTGCCTTCGTTTTCAAAACGATGGATGCAGATGCCTCTTCCTGTTGGTCACCAACAAAGATGGTCGGCTGGGGTAGATTAATCATCACCTTTGCATCTTCTACCCCGTCGATACTTTTTATTAGATTGGCGAGCTCTGTTTGCATCGCCTCAATTTTCAACACGTTAAATTCATTATCCGTCATCCCGAAACCAGAGTTTTTTCCGAAAAACGAATAATCAATACTTCCGCTATCCGGAATGCCTTCTGCAGCTAGCTCCACTTTTAATGTATTCACAAGCTGTTCAGGCACTAAAATCGTCGTGCCGTTATCCGTAATTTGCGACTTAATTCCCCGCTGGTCAAGCGTCGCTTTAATTTGTCCTGCTTCTTGTGGCGATAAATTGCTGTAGAGAGGAACAAAATTCGTTCGCGTCGCAAAAAAAGCAGTAAGCGCAACAGCGACGACCAACAGCCCGACAAGTCCTATTGCCATCATTTTTTGCTGTTTTGTTCTCTCGCTCCAAAACAATTGAAATCGTTCTATCGCTTGTTTTAATCGCTCGTTCATACGCTTCCTCCGCTATCTCTTGAGGTCCATTATACTTGCATTCTCATCACTTCTTGATATGCTTCAATGACTTTATTGCGCACTTCAATCGCTAATTGAAGCGACACGCTCGCTTTTTGCGAAGCGATCATCACGTTGTGTAAGTCAACGTTTTCTCCTTTTGCTAACTTTGTCGTGAGCAAATCTGACTCGATTTGCTGTTTATTTACTTCATTTATCGCTTCTTTTAAAAATTGTGAAAATGCCCGTTGTGCTTCCACAGGCTTTATCGTTTGTTGCTGTACAGCTGATGGTAATGTACGTTGAATGCGATCAATCATCATTTATCCCCCTATTTCCCGATTTCTAGCGCCTTCATTAACATTCCTTTCGTCGCGTTTAACACCGTCACATTCGCCTCATACGAGCGCGTAGCGCTCATTAAATCAACCATTTCTTTTAACGGATCGACGTTCGGTAGCTGCACATATCCGTTTTCATCTGCATCGGGATGAGATGGATCGTACACAAGTTTAAATGGGGTTTGATCTTCGACAATTTTCGTCACTTTCACCCCACCTGTTGACCGCTCGTTCATCGCTTGATTCAAAAAAGAAGAAAACGATTCGTTCGGTTGCATGACAACCATTTTTCGACGATATGGCTGCCACTTTCCATCGACCATTTTGGCGCGAGTCGTATCGACGTTCGCCATATTTGCTGAGATGACATCCATACGCAACCGTTGAGCAGTTAACGCAGAGGCAGACACATTGAAACTTTGAAACATGTATTATTTTCCTCCCTTAATGACCGTTTTTAAGGAGTTAAACTTTCCGTTTAAACGTTCAACTAACGCGTTATAGTAAATTTGGTTTTGCGCTAAATCCGACATTTCTTTATCTAGATCGACATTATTCTTATTATGATTGTAAACGAGATCGTTTTTAGTTGTCACGAAAAATTTGTTAGTACTTCCCTTAAACTCAAAATGGCGCGGATCGGTACGATACGCTTGCAACGCTTGCTGAAATTCAGTGCGAAACTGAACATCTTTCGCTTGAAAGTTTGGTGTATCGACATTCGCAATATTGTTTGCGATCACTTTTTGCTTCAATGATGAATAATTTAATCCTTGTTCTAGTATTTGGAATGTATTTGAAAACAATTTCACGGCATATTCCTCCTTGTAAAGACACCGTTCGACAACACACCTCTATTGTAAAAAATTATTTATGTTATGTATATAGGGAACATTGGACTATTTTTCACATACTTTAACAAAAGAGGCATCTTCACGAGAAAGATGCCTTTTTGTTTTAATGATGTTTTAACTTCTCGAGTTCCGTTAAAAACTTATCGTTTAATACTTTAATATACGTTCCTTTCATTCCGAGCGAGCGAGATTCGATGACTCCGGCACTTTCTAGTTTACGAAGTGCGTTGACAATGACGGAACGCGTAATGCCGACACGATCGGCAATTTTACTCGCAACGAGCAAGCCTTCTGTCCCATCTAATTCTTCAAAAATATGCTCGATTGCTTCTAATTCACTATATGAAAGAGAGCTGATCGCCATTTGTACGACCGCCTTGCTGCGCGCTTCTTCTTCAATTTCTTCCGCTTTTTCACGCAAAATTTCCATTCCAACAACTGTCGCTCCGTATTCAGCTAAAATTAAATCATCGTCGTGAAACTCTTTATCTAATCGAGATAAAATGAGCGTTCCAAGGCGTTCCCCGCCACCGATAATCGGCACGATCGTCGTTAAGCCATTTTTAAATAAGTCTTTATTTTCAATTGGAAATGCCGTATACTCGCTATTAATATCAAGATTTGGCGATGTTTCTGTAATATGAAATAAGTTTTTCGTATACTCTTCTGGAAATTGACGGTCCGCTAACATTTTTTTCATTCGTTCATTTTCAATCGTTTGTTTAATCGCAAAGCCGAGCAACTTTCCGCGACGGCTTACAACGAAAATGTTTGCTTCAATAACTTCGCAAAGCGTTTCTGCCATCTCTTTAAAGTTCACAGGCTTTCCAGCCGCGTTTTGCAACATCGCATTAATTTTTCTCGTTTTTTCAAGTAAATTCATATCGCATCCTCCTTATAAAATAAACTGACTTAAATCTTTATTTCTTACAATGTTCCCTAGTTTTTGCTCCACATATTGTGGGGTGATAACTACCTTTTCAAGATGTACGTCTGGCGCTTCATACAATAAATCTTCTAACAATTTTTCCATAATCGTATGAAGGCGGCGCGCACCAATGTTATCCGTTTGTTGATTCACTTCAAAAGCGACTTCTGCGATTTTACGAATAGCATCGTCAGAAAATTCCAGTTGTATACCTTCTGTAGCAAGTAAAGCGATATACTGTTTTAAAAGTGCATTGTTCGGTTCAACTAATATTTTTACGAAATCATCTACTGTCAGTTTCGTCAATTCAACGCGAATCGGAAAACGCCCTTGCAATTCTGGGATTAAGTCGGACGGTTTCGCCATATGAAACGCCCCAGCAGCAATAAATAAAATATAGTCCGTTTTGACCGGTCCGTATTTCGTCATGACAGTTGAACCTTCCACAATCGGTAAAATGTCGCGTTGCACCCCTTCACGCGAAACGTCAGCTGATGAACCGACCTGCCCTTTTCGAGCAATTTTATCAATTTCGTCAATAAAAATAATGCCCGATTGCTCTGCGAGTCGAATCGCTTCTTGCGTGACTTCGTCCATATCGATCAACTTTTGCGCTTCTTCGTTGGCAAGGACGTGGCGCGCTTCTTTTACTTTTAATTTTCGTTTTTTCCGCCTTTTCGGCATAAAGCTACTTAACATATCTTGCATATTTACGCCCATTTGCTCCAAACCAGCGCCTTGAAATAAGTCAAACATCATCGGTTGTTGCTCTTCGATTTCAACCGTCACTACTTCGTTTTCTAACTGCCCATTTGCCAATTGCCAAGCGACTTGTCTTCGTCTTTCGGCAAGCTGTTGATCGTCGCTTCCGTTTGTCGTTTGTTGTTCCGCTGCACCGCCAAACAAAAGTTCAAACGGATTTTTCATCGGTTGTTTCGTTTTCCCAGGTACAAGCAGTTCAACAAGCCGTTTGTTCGCTAATTGTTCCGCTTGTTCTTTTACTTCGTTCATTTTTTTCTCTTTCACGATGCGCACAGACGTTTCCACGAGATCGCGCACCATCGACTCTACGTCGCGACCGACATAACCGACTTCCGTAAATTTCGTTGCCTCTACTTTTACGAATGGAGCGCCAACAAGTTTCGCTAATCGCCGTGCAATTTCTGTTTTTCCAACACCAGTCGGTCCAATCATTAAAATGTTTTTCGGCACGACTTCATCGCGCAACTTTTCATCTAATAAACTGCGGCGATAACGATTTCTTAATGCGATCGCAACCGCTTTTTTCGCTTCATGCTGACCGACGATAAACTGATCAAGCTTTTCAACAATTTGTTTTGGCGTTAACATGCCGCTCCCTCCTCTACAGCTCTTCAACAATAATGGAATCGTTTGTGTACACGCAAATATCGCTCGCTACTTTTAATGCCGCTTCCGCAATTTGCTTCGCTGTGAAATGTTCACCTGCATACGTCTTTAATGCCCGACCAGCTGCTAACGCATAGTTACCACCGGAGCCAATCGCTAACATGCCATCGTCCGGTTCAATGACTTCGCCTGTTCCAGAAATGAGCAAAAGATGTGTTTCATCCATGACAATTAACATCGCTTCTAATCGGCGCAACACTTTGTCGCTCCGCCACTCTTTTGCTAGCTCAACCGCTGCCCGTTGTAAATTTCCGTTGTATTCTTCTAACTTTCCTTCAAACATTTCAAATAGCGTAAACGCATCAGCTACCGCCCCTGCAAAACCAGCTAACACTTTGCCATGAAAAAGTTTACGAATTTTCCGCGCTGTATGTTTCATCACTACGGCATTGCCGAACGTCACTTGACCGTCGCCCGCCATCGCTCCTTTTCCTTGATGGCGAATGGCAAAAATCGTCGTCGCATGAAATTGACTCATAACCCATCCTCCTTTTTATGCACGCGGGTGAGAATGTAAATAAACGTAGCGCAAATGATCTTTCGTTACATGTGTATACACTTGTGTCGACGAAAGATGCGCATGACCTAACAATTCTTGCACAGAACGTAAATCAGCACCTTCATTTAATAAATGCGTCGCAAACGTATGGCGAAACACATGGGGACTGACTTTCAAAGAAAGGGCAGCTTGTTCAACGATGTCGTTTAAAATGTGACGTACCCCTCTTGGCGTTAATGCTCCACCACGCGCATTTAAAAAAAGCACATCCGTTGGCGCTTTCGCCTTACTTACAAGTTGCTGACGTCCATCTTGTATATATCGTTCAAGCGCTTCTTTTGCATACGTGCCAAACGGCACATATCGTTGCTTGTTTCCCTTTCCGTAAATTAAAATCGTACATACAGAGAAATCAATGTGCGATAAGCGAATGTTACAACATTCACTTACACGAACGCCTGTCGCGTACAACAGTTCAATGACCGCTTGGTTTCGTTGACCGATCGCTGTATTCAAATCATTGACAACAAACAGCTGTTCTAATTCATCAGGATACAAAAAATGTGGAATTTTCTGTTCTTTTTTCGGCAACGATGCAAGCGCGAACGGATTTTCAGAAACGATTTTCTCCCGAACTAAAAATTTATAAAAGCTGCGCAAGCTCGACATTTTTCTGGCAATCGAACGGCTTGATTGCTGACGCTTATGAAGCTCTGTTAAAAACAGGCGAACGTCGCTATAAGACACTTGTTGCAACTGTTTCATTTGTTCGCGCTCCATAAATTCAAAAAATTCGCCAATATCATGCTTATAACACGCAATTGTATATTCTGAATAATTTTTTTCTATTTGTAAATATTCAATGAACAAATTTAACGTAAAATTCACATTTTCCATTCGATCACCTCACAAGAGCTACTAAATAGTAGCATAATTTAGTAGCTCTTGCAACGAATTTCACCATTTTTTTAAAAAATTCTGAATCGTTTCTAATGCCCGTTGTGCATATCGTTCATTTTTTTTCTTTTTATCTTTAATCGGTTCATCGAGCGGTGCGAATAAGCCAAAATTCGCATTCATCGGTTGGAAATGTTTCGGATTCGCCGATGTAATATAATGCGCCATGCTGCCAATGGCCGTTTCTTGCGGAAATACGACAAGTTCTTTCCCAAGCATATAGTGCGCAGCATTAATTCCCGCCACAAGTCCTGATGCTGCTGACTCAACATACCCTTCGACCCCGGTCATTTGTCCTGCAAAAAATAAATCTTCTCTTTCTTTATATTGATATGTCGGTTTTAATAACTTTGGCGAATTAATAAACGTATTGCGGTGCATGACACCATATCGTACAATTTCTGCTTGCTCAAGCCCTGGGATCAAGCGAATGACTTCTTTTTGCGCCCCCCATTTTAAATGCGTTTGAAACCCGACAATATTGTACAACGTTCCTGCCGCATCATCTTGGCGAAGTTGGACGACAGCAAAAGGGCGTTTCCCTGTACGCGGATCTTCTAAGCCGACAGGTTTCATTGGTCCAAACAACAACGTCTTTTTGCCGCGCCGCGCCATCACTTCAATTGGCATACATCCTTCAAAATAAATTTCTTTTTCAAACTCTTTTAAAGGCACTGTTTCAGCAGAAATGAGCGCATCATAAAATCGGTCAAACTCCTCTTCTGTCATCGGGCAGTTAATGTATGCTGCTTCCCCTTTGTCGTAGCGAGACTTGATATACACTTTTTCCATATCAATGCTTTCTTTCTCAACAATCGGTGCAGCCGCATCGTAAAAATATAAATATTCTTCCCCTGTCAACGCTTGAAGCTGTTCCGAAAGCGGCTGCGATGTTAACGGACCTGTTGCAATAATCGTTGGGCCTGTTGGAATTGTTGTTACTTCTTCGCGCACAACCGTCACATTCGGATGATTCGCTACCATGTCTGTGACTTTCGCTGCAAATTCGTGACGGTCGACAGCTAAAGCTCCACCAGCTGGCACGCAACAAGAGTCCGCTGCTTTCATAATGACGGAATCTAACCGACGCATTTCTTCTTTTAATACACCGACTGCATTCGTTAACGTATTTGCGCGAAGGGAGTTGCTGCATACGAGTTCTGCGAATTTGTCCGTATGATGCGCAGGTGTTTGTTTCACCGGGCGCATTTCATATAATTTGACGCGAATGCCGCGCTTCGCGAGTTGCCATGCCGCCTCACTTCCTGCTAATCCTGCTCCAATGACTGTTACTTCCATTCATATTCCCTCCTCGATAAAATGGGTGAGGGTATTCGCCTCACCTTACTGTTGTTCGTTATATTCACATTGTGTACATTGAACGTGCACGGTCTTTTTCCCTTTTTTCTCAACGAGCATGCCCCCGCATTTTGGACACGGTCGATTGATCGGTTTATCCCATGAAACGAAATCGCACGTTGGGAAACGATCGCAACCATAAAACATGCGCTTCTTTTTGCTTTTTCGTTCGACGATGTTTCCTTCATGACAGCGCGGACATGTCACACCAATATGTTTGACGATCGCTTTTGTATTGCGGCATTGTGGGAAATTTGAACAAGCGATAAACTTTCCGAAACGCCCCATTTTATATACCATTGGGCTTCCGCATACATCGCAATCGACACCGGCTGATTCATCTGCTATTTCGACTTTTTCCATTTCAACTTCAGCCACTTTTAACCGTTTTTCAAACTCGCGATAAAATTCATCAATGATGCGTACCCATTCGACTTTCCCTTCTTCGATGTCGTCTAAGTTTTTTTCCATTTTTGCTGTAAACTCGACGTCTAAAATTTCCGGGAAAAATTGCATCATTAAATCAAGGACAATTTCCCCAAGCTCTGTTGGGACGAATCGTTTGTTCTCAAGCGTCACATAATTGCGCTTTTGAATCGTATCGAGCGTCGGGGCATATGTCGATGGACGACCGATGCCGAGCTCTTCTAACGTCTTGACAAGGCGCGCTTCCGTATAACGCGGTGGCGGCTGTGTAAAATGTTGCTTTCCTTCAATATCTTTACTAAATACGCGCTCCCCTTCAACAAAGTCTGGCAATAATCGTTGCTGTTCATCTTTCGGATCGTCTGTTCCTTCCACATATACTTTCATAAAGCCTGGAAATTTGACTGTCGAGCCAGTCGCACGAAAGACGACTGAACCGTTTGAAAGTTCGACCGCGACCGTATCGAGCAAAGCTGGAGCCATTTGACTGGCGATAAAGCGCTCCCAAATGAGTTTGTACAGCTGATATTGATCGCGTGTCACATGCGGCTTAATGGCGCTCGGATGACGCCAGACGGACGTTGGGCGAATCGCTTCGTGCGCATCTTGCGCGTTCGCCTTTTGTTTTTCTTTTCTTTTTTCTGTTGCTACATATGATGTACCGAACGTCTGTTCAATATACTGAATCGCCTCTTGTTGAGCGCTCTCGGATACGCGCGTCGAGTCTGTACGCATATATGTAATTAAACCGACAGTTCCTTCACTTCCTAGATCAATTCCTTCGTATAGCTGTTGTGCGACCATCATCGTCTTTTTCGTGCGAAAATTCAACTTCCGTGCCGCCTCTTGTTGCAATGACGATGTAATGAATGGTGCAACCGGATTGCGCTTTCGTTCTTTTTTCGTTACCGATGTGACGACAAATTCATTGCCTTGCATATGGCTTAACACATGTTGTACATCTTGTTCTGTTTTTAAATCGAACGTTTCATTGTCTAGACGATAAAATTGCGCTTCAAATGTGTCATTGCCTTTGACAAACGTCCCTTGAATCGTCCAATATTCTTCTGGTTGAAACGATTGAATTTCTTTTTCACGATCAATAATTAAGCGAAGCGCAACAGATTGCACACGCCCTGCGCTCAACCCTTTTTTTACTTTTTTCCAAAGCAACGGGCTAATGTTGTAGCCGACAAGGCGATCGAGCACGCGCCGCGCTTGTTGTGCATGAACTAAATGCATATTAATGGCGCGCGGTTGTTCAAACGACTGTTTAATCGCATCTTTTGTAATTTCGTTAAATACAACGCGACATGGGGAGTCGGTGTTTAAATCAAGCAAATGTGCTAAGTGCCAAGCGATCGCTTCCCCTTCGCGATCCGGGTCGGCGGCAAGAAATACTTTTTTTGCCTTTTTCGCTGCTGTTTTTAACTCTTTAATGACCGAACCTTTGCCACGAATCGTAATATACTTCGGTTCATAGTCGTTTTGTATATCAACGCCCATTTGACTTTTTGGCAAATCGCGCACATGCCCCATCGATGCTTTTACTTTATACTTTTTTCCTAAGTATCTTTCAATCGTTTTCGCCTTTGCTGGCGACTCTACAATGACTAAGTAGTCTGACATCATTTTGTCCTCCCTTAAGAGGTAATTCGTAAAATAAAATCTTCATTATTATTAATGATGATTCGTTCATTTGTCAAACATCATTTTTCGATTTTTTCTTTCGCTCATGTAAAAAGATGTCGAAATTCCTCTTCGATATCGTCGCTTGATAAGATTAATTTCGCTCCTTGTTGGATTAACCGGTTCGTCCCGTGCGCTTCTTTTGTCGTGATGTCACCTGGGATCGCAAACACGTCTCTTCCTTGTTGTAGCGCAAAATGAGCAGTAATGAGCGAGCCGCTTCGCTCTTTCGCCTGCACGACAAGCGTGCCAACAGACAAACCGCTAATGATCCGGTTGCGCATCGGAAAATGCCATGTTTGTGGGCGAACAAACGGCGGATACTCAGAAATAACGAGTTGTGTTGTCGCTAATTGTCGAAATAATGATTCGTTTTCAGGAGGATATATATAACGCAATCCCCCCGCCATGACCGCAATGGTTTCACCGTTATGGCGTAAACATAAACGATGCGCTTCGGCATCGACGCCTTTCGCTAATCCGCTCACAATGACCCACCCGTGTTGGATGAGCGGCGGAAGAACGATGTGCATCGCCGCCATTCCTTGACGAGTTGGTGTTCGTGTCCCGACGACGCTTATTAATTTTTTTCGCTTCAACAATTGCACGTTTCCCTTCGCATATAGTACCCAAGGCGGATCGTATATATGTTTGAGCCAATCTGGGTATTCATCGTCCTTAATTGTCACAATATGAATGTTTTGCTCCTCATATGTTTTTATCATACGTTTCAATTTGTGACAATGCAAATCATGGAAAAAAACAGCGAAATGTTTTTCGGGGATGGCCAGTAATCGTTGAAGTTGATGAGAAGAAAGATGAAAAATCGAGGTAAGGGATGGATCAACATCAAGCAAGCGCGCGATGCTTTTCCATCCGATCCCACGACAATGATGCAAATGAATAAGCCTTTCGCGAGCTGTATCGTACATCGTATTCCTCCTTTGTATAAAAATCGTCCTAAGGTCTGCTCCTTAGGACGATTGAACGATTAATGTGTTTTACACTTCTCGTATAAACCGCGTTCTTTTAATACAGAGATGAGCGTTTCGCCGATCACAGATGGCGTTTCAGCCACTTTAATGCCGCATGCTGTCATCGTTTGAATTTTTTCTGCGGCTGTTCCTTTGCCACCAGAAATAATCGCACCCGCATGTCCCATGCGCTTTCCTGGAGGAGCTGTTTGTCCACCAATAAAGCCGACAACCGGTTTTGTCATGTTCGCTTTGACCCATTCTGCCGCTTCTTCTTCTGCTGTTCCACCAATTTCACCGATCATAATGACCGCATATGTGTCTTCATCTTCGTTAAACGCCTTTAATACGTCGATAAAGTTTGTACCGTTCACTGGGTCACCACCAATGCCAACCGCTGTCGATTGACCGATGCCTGCTTGTGTTAATTGGTGAACAGCTTCATACGTTAACGTACCAGAACGCGAAACGATACCGACGTGACCTTTTTTATGAATGTAACCTGGCATAATGCCGATTTTACATTCTTCCGGCGTAATGACGCCAGGGCAGTTCGGACCAATGAGACGCGTTTTCTTTCCTTCCATATAGCGCTTCACTTTCACCATATCCAATACAGGAATGCCTTCTGTAATACAAACAACTAAGTCGATTTCTGCATCGACAGCTTCCATAATGGCATCCGCAGCAAATGCCGGCGGAACATAGATGACAGAAGCGTTCGCTCCTGTTTTTTCAACCGCTTCGGAAACCGTATCAAATACAGGCACACCTTCTACTTCTGTTCCACCTTTTCCTGGTGTGACACCACCAACGATGTTTGTGCCGTATTCGATCATTTGTTTTGTATGGAACAATCCTTGTGAACCTGTAATTCCTTGCACGATTACTTTCGTATCTTTATTAACAAAAACGCTCACGTTTCTCCCATCCCTTCTATTAGCTTACTAGCGAAACGATTTTTTGCGCGCCGTCTGCCATCGATTCAGCGGCTGTAATGTTTAGTCCAGACTGTTCTAAAATCTTTTTCCCTAATTCGACGTTTGTTCCTTCTAAACGAACGACGAGCGGAAGGTTTAAACCGACTTGTTTTGTCGCTTCAACAATCCCGTTTGCGATCACGTCGCATTTCATAATGCCCCCGAAAATGTTCACGAAAATGCCTTTTACTTTCGGATCAGATAAAATGATTTTAAATGCTTCCGTTACTTTCTCTGTCGTCGCACCGCCACCAACATCTAAAAAGTTTGCTGGCTCGCCGCCATAATATTTAATAATGTCCATTGTCGCCATCGCTAAGCCTGCACCATTAACCATGCAGCCGATGTTTCCGTCAAGCGAAATGTAGTTTAAATCATATTTTGATGCTTCAATTTCTTTCGGATCTTCTTCGTCTAAATCGCGATATTCTAAAATGTCTTTATGGCGATATAACGCGTTAGAATCAAAGTTTAACTTCGCATCGAGCGCCATCACTTTTCCGTCTCCTGTAACAACGAGCGGGTTAATTTCAGCGATCGAGCAATCTTTTTCGACGAACACTTGATATAAGCCTAACATAAATTTGACCGCTTGGTTGACAAGCTCTTTCGGAATGTTGATGTTAAACGCCATGCGACGCGCTTGAAACGCTTGTAAGCCGACAGCTGGGTCAATGTACTCTTTAAAAATTTTCTCTGGCGTTTTTGCTGCTACTTCTTCAATTTCTGTTCCGCCTTCTTCAGATCCCATTAAAACAACGCGGGATGTCGCACGGTCAACAACAAGTCCGATGTAATATTCTTTTTTAATGTCGCATCCTTCTTCGATCAAAAGACGTTTCACTTCTTTTCCTTCTGGACCTGTTTGGTGCGTAACGAGCACTTTTCCTAATAGCTCACTCGCATATGTACGAACTTCTTCTAAACTTTTTGCGACTTTTACACCCCCTGCTTTTCCGCGACCGCCGGCATGAATTTGCGCCTTGACGACACAAACGCTACTGCCAAGCGCTTTCGCTGCCTCGACCGCTTCTTCAACCGTAAACGCCACACGGCCGTTCGGTACGCTCACTCCGTAGCTTCTGAGGATCTCTTTTCCTTGATACTCATGAATATTCATACCCCATCCTCCTATGTATAAAAATAAAAGTACTAGCGCTTTCATTGTATAATGATACTTTGTCAGTTGTCTACCATTTAGACAGAAAATTCTTTAACAAAAGAAAAAGAAGCGACGGTCACGAGCGCTCCTCTACCTTCTTTTCTATTTGATAAATAAATGCAAATACTTCAGCAACGACTTTGTACAGCTCCTCTGGAATCGTTTCGTTCAATTGTAATTGACTAAGCATTGTCGCGAGCGTTTGATCTTCGTAAATCGGGACGTCGTATTGTTTCGCGCGTTCAATGATGCGCTCGGCAACCATTCCTTCCCCTTTTGCCACAACGACGGGGGCAATATGTTGTTCGTTGTACGACAAAGCAACGGCACGTTTTCGTTTCATACGCGATAATCGACTCCTTTATAAGAAAATGGTTCAACAAGTAACCGTTCGCTTCGCTTGTTTATCGGCAGTTTAACGGAAACGGCAGAAAGCGTGTAGCCATGTTCAGCAAGCTTCTCCTTTAATGACGGCTCAAGGGCGGATGCGTACAGTTCTACATGGGGCGTGTCGTTGATGATCGAAATATGAACGATGCGCTGTTGAATGTGAACGTCTACAATCGTTTCTTTTAACGTCGCCATCGTCAAATAAAATAAAATGCGACAATAGTCTGTATCCATTTTTCCGTTTTCTCGTTGTTTTCCGCGCCATTGAATCGTCACATCTGTTGCATGCGTCCCGATGAGTAATGGAAATTGCGTAAATATATGTTGGAGCGAATTGCTGTTTGTTGATAACAACTGATATGCTTTCATCCGATCAAGTAATGAGGCGATCTCCGCTTTCAACTCACCTGTTGCTTCTTCTGCTGCTGTTTGCAATAAAACGAGCCATTCATCTTGTTGTTTCATCGTTTCTTCGAGCAATCGTTGCATATGTTCAGGCGAAAAAGAGGAAAGCGTTGGTATATGACGCAAATGAGCAGAAAGTGTCGCTAACGTTCCTTTCGGATGAGCGCGATCAATGAGCGACGCAAGCATAAGCCGTTGTTCATATAACGGCTGATCATGTTGTAAAGTGACGAGCGCACGAAACACATCGTCATGAAGCGGCAAATCGTGCATCAATAGCCATTTGATTGCTTGCACCTCTTTTTCACCGCCTGTTCGCAACCATTGCCGAATGAGTGCCATGTCGTTCTTTTTAAACGAAAATGATTCATTCATCATCCAACGAACGAGCGCTTTCGTTTGTTCATTCTCTGGTAGACGAAAATGGCGAATGACGCTTTCTTCATCTGTCAGTTTTGCTGGACGCGGCAATATGTTCAGCTCAAGCGGCATCGTCTTTTGCACTTGAAACGTATATGTTCTACCTTCTTTGACAGGTGAATGCAATTCTGCTGTCAGCGTATAACTTCCGATGCGAACGAGCGCTGTTTGATCTTCATTGATTTTTTCGATTTTCCCGTAAATCATATCGCCAACTTGAAACGTCGGCCCTTTCGGCAGGCGAACCGCTTGCCGATCATCAACTAACGTACGCAGCCATTGGACGTTCATTTCATTCCCCTCGTTTCATTCGCTCACGAATTGGCGCAAAAGAACGACGATGTTCTTCCATGACACCATATCGTTCAATCGCTTGGATATGCGCTTTCGTTCCGTATCCCATATGTTTCTCAAATCCATATTGTGGATATTCCTCTCCTAGCTGTTTCATCATCCGATCGCGCGTCACTTTTGCTATAATGGAGCTTGCCGCAATGGATGCACTGTGCGCATCTCCTTTAATGATGGATGTTTGCGGAATAGATAGCGGAATGTGCATCGCATCAATAAGCAAATGTTCAGGAGCGATCGGAAGCGCTTGAACGGCTTGCACCATCGCTCTTTTCGTCGCTTCGTAAATGTTTAACTCATCAATTTCACGGGCGCTCACTATGCCGATGCCGATCGCGAGCGCCGTTTGTTGAATAATAGAAAACAATTGCTCCCGCTTCGTTTCCGATAGTTTTTTCGAATCGTCCAAATGAGGTAAAAACACGTCTTTCGGCAAAATGACCGCAGCGGCAACGACTGGGCCAGCGAGCGGACCGCGTCCAACTTCATCTACGCCAGCGATGTAGCGCACTCCTTTTTCATATAGCGCCTGTTCATATTGCAACATATGCGAAAAACGTTCCCTTTCGCGTTTTTCTGCTTCTTTTTGTTTATACCATTGTTGAACGAGGCGTTGGACGCCTTTTCGCTCATCATGTAATAGTTGTTGAAACCATTCATCTGTTTCATCATGAATCGTTTGTAGTCGTTGTTTGATCTCTTGCATATTCACGCTCGATCACTCCTTACATGTTATATCGGCAAATTGGCAAAAAAATAAAGGCCCGCTTATGCGAACCTTACAGGCGATCAAAACTGAGCCGTCCTAATTTTTCTGTGCGAATATCGCGCAACACAAGCTCAGCTACTTTATCGTAATCCACGACCCCTCCAGCAGCTAAACAGCCTCGTCTTTTCCCGATTTCATCAAACAATACAACGATGTCTTCTGGAATATCTGAAAGCGCGTACCGTTCTTTTAAACGGTCAGGATAATAAACAGATAAAAAGCGCAACGCATATACAGCGACGTCTTGTAAATTTAAAATCGTATCTTTAATTGCCCCCGTTGTCGCAAGCTTCAATCCGACTTCTTCGTCTTCAAACTTCGGCCATAAAATCCCTGGCGTATCAAGCAGTTCAAGTTCTTTGCCGACTTTAATCCATTGTTGTGCTTTCGTCACTCCTGGTGTATCGCCCGTTTTGGCAATATGTTTTCCTGCTAGTCGGTTAATGAGCGTCGATTTTCCGACGTTTGGAATTCCGACAATTAACGCGCGCATGGCGCGAGGACGTTTAATTCCTTTAGCCATCATTTTTTCAAACTTTGGGCGCAACTTCTCTTTTGCGACCGTCACAATTTGCTTCACGCCCGTTCCGCTTTGCGAGTCGATCGCAATCGCTTCGATTTGTTGCGTGGCGAAAAATTCAATCCATTGCTTTGTGACGTCTGGATCAGCCATATCCGCTTTATTTAACAACATGATGCGCGGCTTATTTGCGACAATTTCATCAATTAACGGATTGCGGGATGACATCGGAATGCGCGCATCAACAAGTTCAAATACGATATCAATGAGCTTTAATTTTTCTGTTACTTCTCGTTTCGCCTTCGCCATATGGCCGGGAAACCATTGAATCGTCATTGCTGCCACCTACTTTGTATGATGTTATTCAACAATTCGCGCATCAGAAAGGGGCCAATAGACGACCGACGTTTTGCCTACAACTTTATCCATTGGAATAAAGCCGATATGACGGCTATCTTTGCTGTAGCGACGATTATCTCCGAGCACGAATAAATGACCTTCTGGAACTGTTTTTTGTCCCCATAGTTCTTCAAGTGTAAACGACTCTGTTAGCGGGCCGTCAAATACTTGCTTTTTCTCTTCGTCTAAATAAGGCTCTTTATACGGCTTTCCGTTCACATATAGCGTATCATTTTTATATTCAATGCGATCGCCCGGCAGCCCAATGACGCGCTTAATATAATCTTTGCCTTCCTCCGCATGAAAAACGATAATATCAAACCGTTCTGGTTCACCAATTTTATATGCAACTTTATTGACGATCATCCGATCTTGATGATGCAACGTCGGCATCATCGATTCCCCTTCGACAATAATCGGGGCAAAAATGAAGTAGCGAATGCCGCCTGCTAACGCCACTGCAATAAGAATTGCTTTCACCCATTCAAACCATTCGTTTTTTTGTTTTTCCATCCTTCTCCCACCTATATGATACATGTTGAAAAAGGAGCTTGATGATCAAGCTCCTCGCAATCATTTCTTTTGTTAGATGATTTCTTTGATGCGTGCTGCTTTACCGCGGAGTTGACGCAAGTAGTACAACTTCGCACGACGAACTTTACCGCGACGAACAACTTCTAATTTTGCAATCTTCGGCGTGTGTAATGGGAATGTACGCTCAACACCTACACCGTAAGATACTTTACGAACTGTAAATGTTTCGCTAATTCCACCACCACGACGCTTGATTACAACGCCCTCAAATACTTGGATACGTTCACGGTTTCCTTCAACAACTTTAACGTGAACGCGCACAGTGTCACCAGGGCGGAATTCAGGAAGATCGTTACGTAGTTGTTCTTTTGTAATTTCTTGAATTAAATGATGCATCATATTCATCTCCTTCCAACAGATGCTCATGCTTATGCTTCTTGTTCATAGCAGCGGAACATCGTTTTCATGCGACGTAAGTCACAACGTTTATACTAGCATAAAGATGTATCGGATGCAAGAGTTACCGCTCATTTTTTTCCCATTGTTCGATCCATTTTTTTTGTTGTTCCGTTAGTTCATACGTCTCAAGTAAATCTGGACGGCGCAACCATGTGCGACGCAACGACTCTTTTTGGCGCCATTCTTCAATTAAGCGATGATTGCCGGAAAGAAGAACGTCCGGCACCTTCATGCCGCGGAAATTTGCAGGGCGCGTATAATGTGGATGTTCGAGCAAACCGGAGCTATACGAGTCAAGTACAGGCGAATGTTCATTGCCGAGCACGCCGGGAAGCAAGCGAACAACACTATCGATAACGACCATCGCCGCGAGTTCTCCACCGGTTAGGACGTAATCTCCAATAGAAATTTCGTCCGTTACTACATGCTCTCGAATGCGCTCGTCATATCCTTCATAATGTCCGCAAATGAAAATGATATGTTGTTCTTTCGCTAGTTCTTCCGCTTTTTTTTGCGTATATCGTTCCCCTTGTGGACAAAGTAAAATGATGCGCGGACGATGTTCGCTCTGTTTTGTTAAATGATCGACCGCATCAAAAATCGGCTGCGGCTTCAATACCATGCCTGCACCACCGCCATAAGGATAATCGTCCACTGTTTGATGTTTATTATCGGCAAACTCGCGAAAGTTGACGAGCCGAAACGTGACAGCTCCTTTCTCTTGCGCCCGCTTTAAAATGGACTCGTTCAGCACGCCGGTAAACATCGTTGGAAATAAAGTGAGCACATCGATTTTCATTCGTCAAGCAACCCTTCCATCACATGAATCGTAATCATCTTATTTTTCACATCGACTTGTTTAACAACATCTTCAATATATGGAATGAGCACATCGCTGCCTTTTTTCCGCTTAACAACCCATACGTCATTCGCCCCTGGCGTTAAAATTTCTTTCACTTCACCAATCGTTTCACCATCTTCCGTGACAACGACAGAGCCGATAATTTCGTGAAAATAATACTCCCCTTCAGCAAGTGGTTGAAGCTGGCTTTCAGGCACTTTAATGATTGCTCCTTTAAACTTTTCAACTAAGTTAATGTTGTCATATCCTTCAAATGTTAACAAATCAAATGACTTATGCACACGATGGTTCGCCACTTTTACTTCGACTGGCGGCTCGTTTTCCATAAAAATGTATAATACATTTCCTTTTTTATATCGCTCTTCAGCAAAATCGGTGCGTGAAATGACGCGCACTTCACCGCGAATGCCGTGCGTATTTACAATTTTTCCGACATGAAACCATTTCACAACGATCACCCCTCACGTATGTCGACAACGATTCCATCTTCAATGACAATCGTTTTCGGAGACTCCCATCGCATCCCTATTTGGACGTCGATGATCGCCTCGACATCTCTTTCTTTTATTTCACTTCCTATCGGTAATATGCGCAATTGCTCAAGAAGGAAATCAAGCTCTTCTATTTTTTGACGACGAACGTTCATTTCGCGTTCAAACTTGTCTTTTATTTGCTTTGGTGAAAACGAAGTGTGCTTTTCCATTCGCTTTTGTTCAAAGATGAGTTGCGCACATTGTTGTTCCAGTTGTTGTTTTTGTTGCATAAATTGTTGAATGAGTTGCTGCTTACTGTTCTCAGTTAATCGCTGTCTCACTTCCACTTTTTGAATAATTTTCATGGCGCACCGCCTTTCTGAACGAAAAAAGGGGAGGTATGTCCCTCTCCCTTACTCTTCGATGCGTACGTCTATTCGCTTTTTCGACTCGTTAGCTGCTTGAACTACGGTGCGAATCGCTTGAATGATTCGCCCGTTCTTCCCGATCACTTTCCCTACATCTTCTTGATGAAGGGCAATCGAATACGTGATCGATTGTTGTTGTTCCGTTTCGCGAACGACGACGCATTCCGGATGATCGACAAGTGACCGAACAATCGTCTCAAGCAACGTTTTCATACATTACTTTCCGTACTTTAAGTTGTGGAATTTTTCTAAAATTCCTTGTTTTGAAAGCAAGTTGCGCACCGTATCAGATGGTTTCGCACCGTTTTGCAACCATTTTAACGCAAGTTCTTCGTTAATTTTAATTTCTGCAGGCTCTGTTAACGGATTGTATGTGCCGATTGTTTCGATGAAACGACCGTCACGTGGAGAACGAGAGTCTGCAACAACGATACGATAAAATGGTGATTTTTTTGCACCCATACGTTTTAAACGAATTTTTACTGCCATAATTGTAGCACCTCCGAAAATATTTCACACAAGATAGTATATTAGCAATAAACGTTTTGTTTGTAAAGTGTTTTTTCTTAACACTATCATTTTGTTTACATGAACGGGAAACGGAACCCTTTCTTTTTCCCTTTTGGCATAGTTGTCATCATTTTCATCATTTTTTTCATTTCGTCAAACTGTTTCAACAAGCGGTTGACGTCTTGAACCGTCGTTCCGCTTCCTTTGGCGATTCGCTTTTTGCGGCTTGAGTTAATGATGTCTGGGTTCATTTTTTCTTCTTTTGTCATTGAGCGAATAATCGCTTCGACGCGGCTAATTTGTTTTTCATCAATTTGTAAGTTGTTGAGCCCTTTCACTTTGTTCGCGCCCGGCAACATTTTTAAAATTTCATCAAGCGGGCCAAGTTTGCGCACTTGTCCAAGCTGTTCTAAAAAGTCGTCAAGGGTAAATGAGGCTGTGCGCATTTTTTGTTCGAGCTCTTTTGCTTTTTCTTCATCGACGGCGGCTTGCGCTTTTTCAATGAGCGTCAGTACGTCGCCCATGCCTAAAATGCGCGATGCCATCCGCTCGGGATGAAACGGTTCAAGCGCATCGAGCTTTTCGCCCATACCGACGAATTTAATTGGCGTGTTTGTGACCGCTTTAATCGACAACGCCGCTCCGCCGCGCGTATCGCCATCGAGCTTCGTCAAAATGACGCCTGTTAAGCCAAGCTGTTCGTTAAAGCTTTGCGCGACGTTTACCGCATCTTGTCCTGTCATCGCATCGACGACGAGGAAAATTTCATCCGGTTTCGTCACTTCTTTGATTTGTTTTAATTCGTCCATGAGCGCTTCGTCGATGTGCAGTCGCCCTGCGGTATCGATTAACACATAATCGTGGTGTTCTTCTTTCGCTTTTGCGATCGCTTGCTTGGCGATTTCAACTGGGCTTACTTGATCACCGAGCGAAAACACAGGGATGTTCAATTGTTTACCTAGCGTTTCAAGCTGTTTGATCGCCGCTGGGCGATAAATGTCAGCGGCCACGAGCAACGGTTTGCGATTATGTTTTTTGCGCAGTAAGTTCGCTAATTTCCCCGTCGTCGTCGTTTTTCCTGCCCCTTGCAAGCCGACCATCATAACGACGGTTGGCGGACGGCTTGCGACAGCAATTTTGCTATTTTCTCCTCCCATTAATTCCGTCAATTCTTCTTTGACGACTTTAATGACTTGCTGCCCCGGGGTCAAACTTTTTAACACTTCTTGTCCGACAGCTCGCTCGCTTACTTTTTTCACAAAGTCTTTGACGACTTTAAAATTGACGTCAGCTTCTAATAACGCTAGCCGCACTTCGCGCATCATTTCTTTTACATCGGCTTCCGTGACTTTGCCTTTGCCACGAATTTTATTCATGACATGTTGCAGACGGTCGGCCAATCCTTCAAATGCCATCGTTACCGCCCCCTACTCTAATTTCTCCAACTCCGCAACGAGCTTTACCAGCTTTTCATCGTTCGGATAGCGTTCGGCAATATGCGTTTTTAACGAATGCAATAGTTTTTGCCGCTGTTGAAACTTTTGAAACAGCAATAGTTTTTGCTCGTAGTCTTCTAGCATCGCTTCCGTCCGTTTAATGTTATCGTATACAGCTTGACGACTCACTTCGTACTCTTCGGCAATTTCACCGAGGGAGTAATCGTCTAAGTAATAAAGGGACATATAGTTCCGCTGCTTCGGTGTCAACAACGATTGGTAAAAGTCATATAAGTAGTTCATTCTCGTTGTTTTTTCTAGCATGAAACTCCCCCCTGTTAAGTGAAACGCCTTTACATGACTTTAGTGTATATGTTTTAACCGATGCTGTCAAGTTATTCTCCTTGCGCTTCTTCACGTTCCATAAACGATGAAAATAGTCCGTAAACGAATTGTTCTGCTTGAAACGGCTCTAAATCGTCCATTTTCTCACCTAACCCGACAAATTTCACCGGGATGTTTAGCTCGTGGCGGATCGCTAACACGATGCCACCTTTTGCTGTTCCGTCAAGCTTTGTTAACACGATGCCGGTCACATTCGTCGCTTCTTTAAACGTCTTCGCTTGGCTCATCGCATTTTGTCCCGTCGTTGCATCTAACACGAGCAACACTTCATGCGGTGCACCTGGTACTTCTCGTTCAATGACGCGTTTCACTTTTTCAAGCTCTTTCATTAAGTTTACTTTATTTTGCAAGCGACCAGCTGTATCGCACAGCAAAATATCGACGTTGCGCGATTTCGCCGCTTGAATCGCATCGTACATCACCGCAGCCGGATCGGAGCCTGCTGACTGTTTAATCACTTCGACGCCTACTCGCTCTCCCCATACTTCTAACTGTTCAATCGCCCCAGCACGGAACGTATCGCCTGCCGCAAGCATCACTTTTTTTCCTTCGTTTTTTAATTTATACGCGAGCTTTCCGATCGTCGTCGTTTTTCCGACACCGTTGACACCGACAAATAAAATGACCGTTAAACCGTTTGGTTGAATGTTTAATTCTGTCGTTTCATCGCCGCTCGCTTGATATATATCGATGAGTTTTTCGGAAATGACGCTATACATTTCTTTCGGGTCTTGAATGTTGCGGCGCTTCACTTCCATTTTCAACTCATCAATAAAATCCATGACCGTTGCCACACCAACGTCTGACGCAATTAAAATTTCTTCTAGTTCTTCAAAAAACTCTTCGTCCACTTTTCGATAGCGGGCAATTAAGTCATTCACTTTTCCTGCAAAAGAGTCGCGCGTTTTTTCTAAGCCGCGCTTAAACTTTTCCGTCACTGTATCCGCTTGTTTTGCAATTTTTTCTTTTAACTTTTTAAAAAAGCTCACCGTTTCTCATCCTTTCTTTCCAGCTGCTTCTTCCAATCGAACAGAAACAAGTTTCGATACGCCTGATTGTTGCATCGTTACTCCGTACAATACGTCCGCTTCTTCCATCGTTCCTTTTCGATGAGTAATGACGATAAATTGCGTTTCGTTGCTAAATTTCTTTAAATATTTTGCATATCGTTGCACGTTTGCTTCATCTAGTGCAGCTTCCACTTCATCGAGCACGCAAAACGGAACAGGTCGAACGTTTAAAATAGCAAATAAAAGCGCAATCGCAGTAAGGGCTCGTTCACCGCCTGATAATAAACTTAAATGTTGCAGTTTTTTGCCCGGCGGCTGTGCGACGATATCGACACCTGTATGAAGTAAATCGTTCGGATCGGTCAGCTTTAAATCCGCTTTTCCTCCTCCAAACAATTCGACGAACACGCGCGCAAATTGCGTACGGATTTGTTCAAACGTCACCGCAAATCTTCGCTTCATTTCATCGTCCATTTCGTCAATCACTTGATAAAGTGTATCTTTCGCGCGTTGTAAATCTTCTTTTTGTTCCGTTAAAAAGCGATGGCGCTCAAATACGCGTTCATATTCTTCAATCGCGCCAAGGTTCACCGTCCCGAGCTCATCAATCGCCAATTGAATGAGCTTTACTTTTTTCCACGCTTCTTGCGCTGGGATGTGAAGCGGAAACGCTTCTTTCGCCGCTTCAAACGATAGTTTATATTCTTCACGAAGTCGATTTAACAAGTGATCTAACTCCATATCAAAACGAGCGAGCTTCACTTCTTCGTCTTTTAACGTATCTGTTAACTGTTTATGTTGACGTTTCAGCTCTTTTATTTCTTTTTCGAGCTGTTCAAGCTTCGTTTGGTATTGTAGTCGTTGTTCACGGCGGCTAGCGATCAGTTGAATCGTCTCTTCTTTTTGCTTCGTTTTTTCTTGGCATATTCGTTCGAGCTGTTGTTCATCTTCCGTTTGCTCGTTCATATGATGAATGAGTTGATGCCGCTCCTCTTCCATTTTTGCGCGCGTTCGTTTCGTTTCTTCCCATTCTTCGACAAGTCGACGCACATGTTGTTCTTCATTTCTTACGTGTTCTTGCTTTTCTGCGAGCGCGACTTTTAAAGCGGTCAGCTGTTCTTGCATTTGTTCTTTTGATTGTTGTTCGAGCTGTTTTTTTTCTGTCCATTGCTGTACTTGCTCGTCAATATGAGCGATTTTTTTCTCTAACTCATCAAGCTGTTGTATGACATCGTGAAGTCGAGCGGTCAGCTGTTGTTTTTCTTCTTCGAGCGTTTGTCGTTCATAGCGATACACAGCTAGTCGCTCATCCATATGTTTTTTCCGAAGATCTAGTTCCGTCCATGCGCTTTTTTCTTCTTGCAGCGCCATACGGTTTGCTTCTAGTTCCGCATAAAGATGCTCTCGTTGCTGTTCTGCTTGGGCGATCGTCTCTTTTTCACGCTGGATGCGCTGTTCGAGTTCAATCGTTTTTCGTTCGATTTCGCGAAAACTTGCTGTCACTTCTTCAAGTTCACGTGTGCGGCTTAATAATGAACTCGTCTGTTTGTTTACCGTTCCTCCCGTCATCGCTCCACCAGGATTCACAACATCTCCGTCAAGCGTGACGAAACGATAGCGATATTGCAGGTGGCGCGCAAGCTCATTCGCTCCTTTTAAGTCGCGCGTAATAATGACCGTTCCAAGAATGTTTGTCATTACTTGCGCGTACGTTGCTTCATACGTAATTAATTCGGAAGCGACGCCAACGTAAGCGGGATGTTTCATCATATCCGCCCGAACAGATGGAGGAAGCGATTTTCCTTGAATGACGTTGAGCGGTAAAAAAGTAGCTCGTCCGTACGCATGTCGCTTTAAAAACTGAATCGCTTCGCGTGCGCTTTGTTCGTTCTCTACGACGATATGTTGCGCTGCTCCGCCAAGCGCCACTTCGATCGCCGTCTCTAGCTCAGACGGCACCGTCATCAGTTCAACGACAGCCCCATGAATGCCTGAAAGGCGATCTTTTGCTTTTAATACTTCTTTTACACCTTGGAAAAATCCAGCGTATTCTTGTTGCATCGCTTCAAGCATTTCTTTTTTTGATTTCATTTTTTGCACGTATTGGTACGCTTCATATAACGTCGCTTCTTTTTTGCGATATTGTTCTTTTTGCGCCGTTAATTGTTGTTCTTTTGCTTTCATTGCTTCTTCTTGCTCGGCGATGCGCTGTTGTAATTTGTGAACAAGCTGTTGCTTTTGTTCCCATTGTTGAACGATTTGCTCGTATGCCCGAATATGCTCGTCGTTTGCAGCGATCAGCTGTCGTTGTTTCTCTTCGTTTTTTTGCAACTGTGCTTCCGTGTGCGTCCGTTCGTTTTTTAACGTCGCTTGTTCATGGACGAGATCGATATATTCACTTTTGAGCCGTTCAATTTCTGCCTCCGCTTTCGGACCGTAAGCAGAAAGCACGTTGTTTTTTTCTTTTAATTCCGCTTGAAGCGCTTGCACATTTGTTTGAAGCTGTTGAAGCAACTTCTTTTTTTCTGCAATAGTCGCTTCCAGTACACGTTCGCGCTCAGCCAATTGGGCCACCGTTTGTTCCATTTGGTGTTGTTGCTTATGGGCGTTGTTTTTTCGCTCTTTTAATACTTGTTTTTTTCCTTCCATTTTTTCTAGCTCTTCGCTCACAAGCAATAACACTTGTTGTAAGCCGTCAATCGACTCATCGAGCGCCGTCAGTTCATGACGCAATTCAGCGATGTGCGCTTCTTCTTTTTGTAGCGTCGTTGCTAATTCGATCTCGTTTTGTTCATGTATAGCGAGCTGTTCTTTTAACGCTTCCCATTTTTCATGTAGCTGTTCAATTTCATAGACGATTAGCCCGACTTCGTATGTTTGTAATTGTTCTTTTTTCTCGATATATTCTTTCGCAATGGACGCTTGTTGTTTCAACGGTTCTAGTTGTTGGTTTAACTCATGTAAAATATCTTGCACACGTTGTAAATGATCTTCTGTTTCGCTTAACTTGTGTTCAGCCTTTTTTTTCCTCATTTTATATTTTAACACACCGGCTGCATCTTCAAAAATCATGCGACGCTCTTCCGGTTTACTGCTTAAAATTTCTTCGACTTTTCCTTGGCTAATGATCGAAAACGCTTCGCGACCAACGCCTGAATCCATAAATAAATCAACGATATCTTTTAAGCGACACGGCTGTTTATTAATAAAAAATTCGCTATCTCCAGAGCGATATACACGTCTTGTTACACTGACTTCTTCGTATTCAAGCGGCAAAAATTGATCGCTATTATCAAGCGTTAATGTCACTTCCGCAACGTTTAACGGCTTGCGCGATTCGCTCCCTGAAAAGATAACGTCTTCCATTTTTGCCCCGCGAAGCGACTTCGCCGATTGCTCCCCAAGCACCCAACGAATCGCATCTGTAATGTTGCTTTTTCCGCTTCCGTTCGGACCGACGATGGCCGTCATCCCCGGAACAAAATCGATTGAAATGCGATCTGCAAAAGATTTAAATCCGATAGCTTCTAATCGTTTGAGGAACACTTGTATCCCCCTTTATCTTAAAGATGTAACAACAAGCAAGGCTGTCCTCTCGCACCGGATCAGCCTTGTTTTGATTGTTTTAGCTTAGCTAATGCCATTTGTGCGGCGCGTTGTTCTGCCTCTTTTTTCGAGCGACCAATGCCAACGCCAAGCTCTTCCCCGTTTAACGATACGCGCGATACGAACTCTTTATTATGTGCAGGACCTCGTTCTTGTAAAATTTTATATTCTAAAACACCATTGCCATCACGTTGTACGAGCTCTTGTAGTTGACTTTTGTAATCCATCACATGAGAAAAAGCACCTTCGCGAATTTTCGGGAACATCGTTTTCCCTAAAAATTGTACAACTGCCTCGATCCCTTGATCTAAATAAAGCGCCCCAATAAAAGCTTCAAACACGTCCGCTAACAACGATGGACGCATTCGTCCCCCCGTTAGCTCTTCTCCTTTGCCAAGCAAAACGAGATCGCCAAACGATAGCGCATGAGCGAACGTAACAAGCGACGGTTCGCAAACGATCGCCGCCCGCAGTTTTGTTAATTCCCCTTCGCTCATTTGCGGAAACTGTTCAAATAAATATTGCGAAACGGTTAATTCAAGGACGGCATCTCCTAAAAATTCAAGGCGCTCGTTATCTTCGTATAGCCGCTTTCGATGCTCATTCACATATGATGAATGGGTAAATGCTTGGATAAGCAATTTTTCATCGCGAAAAAAAATGCCGATTTGCTCTTGAAACTGTTTAAACTTCATGTACGGTCGTTGCTTCGACATGCATATGAACCCCCAACTATAAACGTAAAAAGCATAGAAAGCCCCGCTTACAAAACGGGACTTTGCTTATTATGATAGACGGCTTTTTATGTAGTTTACTGCGTCACCGACAGTAACAATTTTCTCCGCCTCTTCATCTGAAATTTCCATATCAAATTCGTCTTCTAACTCCATAACAAGCTCAACGACATCAAGCGAATCTGCTCCTAAATCTTCTTTGAATGAAGATTCAAGCGTCACTTGTGACTCCTCGACACCAAGGCGATCTACGATAATTTTCGTTACACGCTCTAATACGTCTGCCATTTTATTCACCTCCCCTCAAGCCATTAGGTTATCAATTTTATTAAAACCTATAAAATATATGATAAATTTTAATAAAATTGTTTATCAGTCCACGTCGTTTAAGCGACATGTACTCTGATTGGGTGTAACCCCACACCCGCTATCCCATTGGCGAACGCCTTTGGGAATACTTTTCTCATGATGTTATATGCTCCGTTGACATCTGCGTGGATGAGCGTTCCGTTTTCAGATTGAAACAGTCCACGCTTGATTCTTTCTCTTTTACTATACATGTTCATCAGAGAACCCTGCAATAACATGTAAAAATAATAACAAAAGAAGTGGTGTTTTTAAATACATTTTATTGAAGTCTTTCATATATTTTTACGGTTTAGTTTAAAAACAGAACGATATCAGAAAATAAAACGAATTTTTACATGACCATGCCGCCATCGACGTGAATCGTTTGCCCTGTCATATAGCTTGCCCCATCTGAAACAAGAAACGCGACGACATGGGCGATATCTTCTGGATTTCCGAAGCGCGCGAGCGGAATTTGTTGCAACATCGCTTGGCGCACATCTTCGCTTAATTGGTCTGTCATATCTGTCGTAATAAATCCAGGCGCAACAGCGTTCACCGTAATGTTTCGGCTCGCTAGTTCTTTTGCTGCCGTTTTCGTCAGTCCAATGACGCCTGCTTTCGCTGCAACGTAGTTTGCTTGACCAGGGTTGCCGCTCACGCCAACGATCGATGCGACGTTGACAATGCGACCGTACCGTTGTTTCATCATCGGACGGGTGACAGCTTTCGTACATAAAAAGACGCCTTTTAAGTTTGTGTTAATGACTGCATCCCATTCTTCTTCTTTCATGCGCATAAGCAAATTGTCGCGCGTAATGCCTGCGTTGTTTACTAAAATGTCAACGCGCCCCCAGCGTTCAAGCACTTCTTTCACCATGCGCTCGACCGCTTCGCTATTTGCCACATCGGCTTGCACAGCAAACGCTTCGCCACCATGTTCAACAATTTGGGCAACAACTTCATTCGCTTTCGCTTCGCTCCCTGCATAATTGACCGCTACTTTTGCACCGAGGCGAGCGAGATGTAAAGCAATTTCACGTCCGATTCCACGTGACGCCCCTGTCACAATCGCTACTTTCCCTTCCATTTTCATTCCCCTTTCACCGCAGCTACCGTCGCTGTAAACGATGCTTCATCAAAAATAGAATAGACGTTGACATGACGGTTTATTTTTTTCACAAGACCGCTTAACACTTTTCCAGGACCAATTTCGATAAACGTATTTATGCCGAGATCAATCATCGTTTGAATCGATTGTTCCCAACGAACAGGCGAATATAGCTGTTCGACAAGGCGCTGTTTTATTTCTATTGGATCTGTCATCGGTTGGGCTGTGACGTTTGAAATGACTGGTACGTCGCTTGCTTGGAACGACAACGTGTCGAGCACGGACGAAAACTGCTCTGCCGCTCGTTTCATTAAAATGGAGTGAAACGGCCCGCTCACTTCGAGCGGAATGACCCGCTTAGCCCCTTTTTCTTTCGCGAGCTGCGCCGCACGCTCAACTGCCTCTTTCGCACCTGAAATGACAATTTGTCCCGGACAGTTTAAGTTCGCTAATTGGACAGGTGATGATTCCGTTGCTGCTTCATCGACAACTTGTTGCAATAAAGCTTCATCCATCCCGAGCACCGCCGCCATCGTTCCTTGTCCTGACGGCACCGCCTGCTCCATCAATTCTCCGCGCTTGCGCACCGCATATACACCATCAGTGAACGAAAGCACAGACGCTGCAACGAGCGCGCTATATTCTCCGAGGCTATGTCCTGCTACATAATGCGGATGAATACCCGCTTCTTTTACTTTTTGTAAAAATGCGATGCTTGTCGTGAGCAATGCTGGCTGAGCGTTTTCTGTTTTTGTTAATACGTCTTGTGGTCCTTCAAAAATAAGTTGTGACAAAGACATTTGCAATCGTTCATCTGCTTGGCGAAAAATCGATGCTACCTTCTCATCTTTTTCCGCCCATTCTTTTCCCATCCCGACTGTTTGTGAACCTTGTCCTGGAAAAATAAATGCGATTTTCCCCATCACAGCACCTCTTATTTTGTAATTTCCGCGATCGATTGTTTCACCGTTTGTACGACTTCGTTGGCGACCATATCACGCGCTTGGCGTACGGCATGAAAAATAGCGTGGGCGTCCGATGAACCGTGCGCTTTAATGACAGGTGCACGTAAACCGAACAGCGCTGCCCCACCGTATTCAGCGTAATCCATCTTTTTCTTCAATTGCATGAGCTGCGGCTTTAAAGCAAGCGCCGCTATTTTACTTACTACTCCGCTTGTCAGCGCCGATTTTAACATCGAAAAAACAGCGATCGCCGTTCCTTCGATTGTTTTTAACGCCACGTTGCCGGTAAATCCGTCAGTGACGACGACGTCAGCTACTCCTTCTAATAAATCGCGCGCTTCCACGTTGCCGATAAAGTTTAGCGGGGTCTCTTGGATCAGTTGAAACGCTTTTTTTGCTAATTCATTTCCTTTTTGATCTTCTGTTCCTACGTTTAATAAGCCGACGCGCGGGCGAGCAACACCGCGCACTTTTTCTGCATATGCTGCACCCATCAACGCATATTGCATTATATGTTCTGGGCGGGCATCAACGTTTGCGCCAACGTCTAACAACACAAATCCTTTTCCACCAATCGTTGGCAACGTCGGAGCTAAGGCAGGACGATCAATGCCGTCTATGCGGCCGACGATAAACAGCCCTGCTGCCATTAAAGCTCCTGTATTGCCTGCCGAAATGCACGCATGAGCGCGCCCTTCGCTCACTTCATTGGCCATTAATACCATGGACGCCTCTTTTTTACGGCGAACGGCACGAACGGGTTCATCTGTTGCTTCAATTACTTGTTCCGTATGAATGATCGATAGTCGTTCATCGTTTGTGATGTATGGGCGAATGAGCGTCTCATTCCCGACAAGCGTAATTTCAATATCGTGAAAATGCTCAATCGCCTTTTGTGCACCGATCACGACTTCTTTTGGTGCGTGATCGCCTCCCATGGCATCGATTGCGATTTTCATTTTTCTTCTCCATCCTTTTTGACAACATTTGAACGATACATGTGAAATTCTCCTTGAAAGACAAGCTCTTGACCAACGTAGCTATTCACTTCAACGACTGTGCGCCCATTTTCATTTAAGTTTGTTACTTTCGCTTTCGCGACGACCCGTTCTCCTTCTTTGACGGGACGCATAAAACGAATGTGTGCTTTTGCCGTTAAAGCTAATTCATCGTTAATGACCGCTACCGCAAGCGAATTGGCTTGTGCGAATAAATGATGTCCTCGCGCAATTTGATTTCGTTGAAATACATGTTCTTTTTTTACATCAAAAATTGAAATGGCACTTTCATCTAACTGTATATCAATGATTTCTCCGATCACTTCTTCAATAGGCAACGACTTTACTTCGTCAGCAAATGTGCGCTCAGCTACATGTTTAATGCGCTCGCGCAACTCCGGAATCGACAGTTCTAGGCGATCGAGGCGGATCGTTTGAATGCTGACTGAAAATTTTTCGGCAAGCTGTTCGTCTGTAATAAATGGATTTTCTTCGATCGTTGCTTGCAGTAATCGTTGCCGTTCTCGTTTATTTCTTCTCATTTTCGATCCACCATCCGAATTATTACTAGGTACTAATAGTAGTATATAACACCCAAGATGACATTTCAACCACTTTTAATCTAATTTTTCACCGCTTAAAATGCCTGATTGCTGTAAATGTTCACGAAGAAGAGCGTATTTTTCTTCCCGCCAAAAGGCAGGGGAATCGATGAGGCGGGCTGCATCTTGTCGTGCCACTTCTAAAATGCGATAGTCGTGGACGAGATCGCCGAGACGAAACTCAGGCATGCCGCTTTGTTTCGTGCCAAAAAAGTCGCCCGGCCCGCGCAGTTCTAAATCTTTTTCAGACAACACAAATCCGTCGTTCGTTTCCGTCATAATGCGCATGCGCTCTTTTCCCGTTTCCGACTTTGGATCGGCAACTAAAATACAATACGATTGAGCTTGTCCGCGCCCCACTCGCCCGCGCAACTGATGGAGCTGGGCAAGGCCGAATCGATCAGCATCGTAAATGACCATGACCGTCGCGTTCGGGACGTTTACCCCAACTTCCACAACAGTTGTAGATACTAAAATATGAATATCATTTACACTAAATGCACGCATCACTTCTTCTTTTTCTTCTGAAGATAAACGGCCGTGCATCAATCCGATGCGATACCGCCCTTTATAATAGTGCGTTAACATCGCATGAACGTCGATTGCGTTTTGAACATCAAGCTTTTCCGACTCTTCAATGAGCGGACAAATCACGTATGCTTGATGTCCTGCCTCAACTTGTTTGGCGATAAACTGAAAGACGCGCTCAAGCATGTCGTGCTTGACCCAATACGTTTCGATTTTTTTTCTTCCTTTCGGCATCTCATCAATGACGGAAACGTCCATTTCTCCAAACGCAGTAATCGCAAGAGTGCGCGGAATCGGTGTTGCCGTCATAAACAACACATCGGGCGATTGCCCTTTTTCACGTAAAATGCGCCGTTGTTCGACACCGAAACGATGTTGCTCGTCTGTAATGACTACTCCAAGCTGAGCAAAATTGACGTCATCTTGAATGAGCGCATGTGTCCCAACAACAACATGAACGTCTCCCGCTGCCAATTGTTCAAGTAACTGTTTTCGCCTTTTTCCTTTCACAGAACTCGTCAATAGCTCGACGCGAATGCCCATCGGTTCAAGGAGCGCACGGAGCGATTCGGCGTGCTGTTCGGCTAAAATTTCGGTCGGCACCATTAATGCCCCTTGATATCCGGAAACATATACTGCATACAATACAATAGCCGCAACGACGGTTTTTCCTGACCCGACATCACCTTGTAATAGCCGATTCATCCGATATGGCGACTTTAAATCTTGAACAATTTCACGGACAACCCGCTGTTGTGCGTTCGTGAGCGGAAATGGAAGCGACTGAATAAACGTTTGAAGCTGTTCATCTGAAAAGCGATGTGCAATGCCCGGTGACTGTTCACGGCGATATTTTTTTAACGCTTGCATTTTTAATTGAAAAAGTAAAAATTCTTCATAAACGAGCCGCCGTCGCGCTTGTTTCAGCTGCTCATGCGAAAGCGGCATATGAATCGCTCGTATCGCGTCACGTTTCGATACGAGCCGATATGTTTGCAACAATTCGCAAGGCAACGGGTCGACAATCGCATCGCCGTATTGTTGTAACGCGAGCGCTATAAAACGGCGCATCCCTTTCACCGTTAAGTCTCCTCGCGTCGAATAGACCGGTTCAATTTCCTTTTTTTGTTTTATTTCACCGATATGAAGCTGTTGCACCGTAATTGTTTGACGATGTTTATCCCACTTTCCTGTCATCGTCACCGTTTCGTGCAAAGCTAGTTTCTTTTTTAAATAAGGTTGGTTAAAGCAAATAGCCGTCACTAAAAAACGATCCACAAGCACACGAAACGTTAATCGCGACTTTTTGCGTTGATAATACGTAACGGTAGGCTCGCTGTACACTTTGCCGACAATCGTTATTTTTTCATCATGCTTTGCTTCTTCTAATGCACATATGCGATAATCTTCATAACGAAAAGGGAAGTGATACAACAGTTGTTCAATCGTATCAATTCCCATGTCATGAAGCGCTATGGCTGTTTCTTCTCCAATTCCTTTAATCGCTGTGACTGGTTGTGGTAATACGTCACTCACGTTTCTCATTCGGCTTACCGAAAATGCGCGCTTCTAATTTGCGCGCAGTCGGCGTGGCCGCTAACCCTCCTTGTGCTGTTTCTTTTAATGCAATCGGCATTGTTTGACCGATGCGAAACATCGCTTCAATGACCTCATCGCACGGAATGCGGCTTTGTATGCCAGCAAGCGCCATATCGGCAGCAATCATCGCATTGGCCGCTCCGATCGCGTTTCGTTTTACACACGGTACCTCAACTAAACCTGCGACCGGATCACAGACGAGTCCGAGCATATTTTTTAAAGCGATAGCCATCGCCTCCGCCGCTTGTCTCGGCGTGCCACCAGCCATCTCGACGAGCGCTGCTGCTGCCATGCCTGCCGCTGATCCAACTTCTGCTTGGCAACCGCCTGCCGCACCAGAAATGGAGGCATTGTTTGCGACTACAAACCCGAATGCGCCAGCTGTAAATAAAAATTCAACCATTTGTTCGCGCGTCGGTTGCAGTTTTTCTTTCACCGCAAATAATGTGCCTGGGACGACACCAGCTGATCCTGCTGTTGGTGTCGCGCAAATCATCCCCATCGCCGCGTTCACTTCGTTCGTTGCCATCGCCTTGCTGACGGCATCTAAAATCGTTTCCCCTGATAAAAATTGCCCACGCGCAATATATTGTTGTAAGCGTGTCGCATCGCCACCTGTTAACCCAGAATGAGAGCGAACGCCCGCTAATCCGCGCATAACGGCTTGTTCCATCACTTGTAAGTTTTTCTCCATTTGCGCCACAATATCCTCTCGGCTACGCTCGGTCACTTCCATTTCTTGACGAATCATCACTTCTGCAATTTTTATTTGTTCGCGTTCTGCTCGTTCCACAAGTTCTGCTACATTTCGAAACATCGTTGTCTCCCCTTTGCGCCGCTTTACTCCACAATTTTTGTTACGTCAATAATATGTGGCAACGTTTTTAATTGCTCCACAATCGCATCATCAATATTTTGATCTACTTCAATTGTCATAAGCGCTTGTTTTCCTTTTTCTTTCCGCGATACTTCCATATGGCCGATATTGATGGCGTATTTCGCTAATACGTTCGCAACGCCTGCAATCGCCCCGTAACGATCGTTATGCATAATTAAAAGTGCAGGGTGATGGCCAGAAAGCTTAAGCTCAAAGCCGTTCAGCTCGATGATTTCAATTTTTCCACCGCCAATAGAAATGCCGACAAGCTCGAGCTCCCCTTTTTCATCGCCGATGCGAATTTTTGCCGTATTTGGATGAGGCGGAATCGCTTCTTCTTCATGAAACGTAATGCGGATCCCTTCTTGTTTGGCGATGTGTAACGATGTTTTCATTCGTTCATCAAACGTATCAAAGTTTAATAACCCGCCGACGATGGCGACATCTGTTCCGTGTCCTTTGTACGTCTCAGCGAATGAACCGTAAAAGAAAATGTCCGCCCATGCTGGCTTTCTTCCGAATAAGTTGCGCGCGACTTTGCCAATGCGCACCGCCCCAGCTGTATGCGAACTCGACGGGCCAATCATAATCGGGCCAATGATGTCAAATACACTCCGATATTTCACGCTTTGTTCTCCCCCTTGTCATCTTCATGAAAAAGAAGGGGAACGTTCCCCTTCTTTATCGTATGTGAATTACAACAATACGCTTTATTCAATCGCAAAAATAAACGGATATAACGGTTGTCCGCCGTGATGTGTTTCTACTTCAACGTCCGGGAATTGCTTTTCAATCCATTGAACGACATGTGCGGTTTGTTCATCCGTCGCATCTTCACCAGAAAGAATGGTGACGATTTCATCTTCTTCGCTAATGATATGGGAAAGTAACGTTTCAATGACATGCATGAGCTCTTTGTGAGAGACAACAATTTTCCCGTCCGCAATGCCCATATAATCGTCTTTCGCAATTTCGACACCGTCAATATTTGTATCGCGAACAGCAAACGTCACTTGACCCGTTTTTACACGATGAAGCGCCTCTGTCATCGCTTGTTCGTTTTCTTCTTTTGTTGCGGAAGGATTAAATGAAAGCAACGCAGTCATTCCTTGTGGCACCGTTTTGGACGGAATGACGACAACATCACACGAAGCGACAGAAGCGGCTTGTTGAGCTGCTAAAATAATATTTTTATTATTTGGCAAAACAAATACCGTTTGGGCATTCACTTCTTCAATCGCCTTCACGATGTCTTCCGTGCTCGGATTCATCGTTTGTCCACCTTCAATGACCGCATGAGCGCCGATGCTTTTAAACAATTCAGCAATGCCATCCCCCATCGCTACCGTAACGATGCCGTATGGGAGACGTTCTTGCTTTTTCGGTTGCGGCATGTTTTCATGGACAATATTCGCATGCTGTTCGCGCATGTTTTCGATTTTAATGTTAATTAAACTTCCGTAACGTTGCGCATATGTGAGCACTTCTCCCGGCTGTTCTGCATGAATGTGCACTTTTACTAATTCATCGTCTGCGATGACAAGAAGTGAATCACCGAAGCGGCTTAAATCTTGGCGAAACGTTTCTTCTTGAAACGGATGTTTCGCTACTTTTTCTTGCTCAAATTTCACCATAAATTCTGTACAATATCCAAACTCAATGTCATCTGCGCTCAAATGACTTTGCACGTTGCGATGATGTTCAGTACGGACGAGTTGTTCCATCGACAACACTTCCGATTCCGCAATCGTTTCCCCTTTTAATGCCGCTAAAAATCCTTCGTATACAAACACAAGACCTTGTCCACCGCTATCCACAACACCTACTTCTTTTAATACAGGAAGTAAATCTGGCGTCCGCTTTAGCGATGCTTTCGCTTCTTTTAATACTTCCGTCATGACGACGATAATGTCTGTTTCTTTTTTCGCAACAGTAACAGCGCGTTTCGCCGCATCTTTGGCGACGGTTAAAATCGTTCCTTCAACGGGCTTCATCACGGCTTTATATGCCGTTTGTACGCCCGCTTCAAGCGCGGCAGCAAACTCTTTGCTATTAATTTCATTTTTTTGTTCAATCGCTTTCGCAAATCCGCGGAATAGTTGCGATAAAATAACGCCTGAGTTTCCGCGTGCTCCCATTAGTAGTCCTTTCGCTAATGCGCTCGCCACTTTTCCAATATGGTCAGATACGTGATTTTTCACTTCTTTCGCACCAGACGTCATCGACAAGTTCATGTTTGTCCCTGTATCCCCATCTGGCACAGGAAAGACGTTTAATGCGTCTACTGTTTTTGCATTGTTCGCTAAATGTGTCGCGCCTTGCAATATCATTTGTGCAAAGCGCTTTCCATCTAATGTTGTCACTCCCACAGACTTGTTCCTCCTCACTACGGATTCGTCACACGAACCCCTTGAACATAGATGTTGATTGACTGAACAGATAAACCTAACGTTTGATCTAACGTATACTTCACTTTCGTTTGTACGTTATGGGCCACTTCAGAAATTTTCGTACCGTAGCTAACGATGACGTATAAATCAATGTGCACTTCATCGTTCTCTTGACGGACAACAATTCCTTTGGCGAAATTTTCACGACGTAAAATTTCAGCAATGCCGTCTTTTAATTGATTTTTTGATGCCATGCCGACAATCCCATAACAATCGACTGCCGCTCCTCCAGCAATCGCTGCAATGACATCGTTACTAATTTCAACACGACCGTATTTCGTTTGTAATTCAATGGACATCGCTCAAGTCCCCTTTCTGATTAGGTAGCTAACGCCATTGTACTATACTCGGCTTATTTTTGAAAGCTTCTCCCCATAGTATATTTACCTGAAACAGAAAACAGATGTCAAGGTTATTTTCTTGAAAGAGTATGTCAGAAGTATTGCAATCCGTTTTTATGTATGATAAATTATAGTAGTGTTTTGAGCACGTAGTTTGGCAAGTGAGGAGGGAAACAAAATGGCAAAATGCTTTGTGACTGGTAAGAAAAAATCATTCGGAAACGCTCGTTCTCACGCAATGAATGCGAGCCGCCGCACATGGAAAGCAAACCTTCAAAAAGTTCGCATTTTAGTTGACGGAAAGCCAAAGCGCGTTTGGGTTTCTGCTCGCGCATTAAAATCCGGAAAAGTAGAACGTGTGTAATAGAAAAAAGCACCAATCATTTGGTGCTTTTTATCCTTTTTTGAACGAGTTTAACATCGCCCGTACAATCCCACCTAAAAACTTCGGCAACTTAATCGTATAAAATTTCATCATCATTCCCTCCCCTACTGTGCACACTCTTCCATCATTATATTCATCTCCGCACAAATCGTACCTCGAAGCGTTATTTTTCATCCTTGCTTCTTATCATCATTAATATGCCTTCAGTAAATGAAAAAGTACCAAAATGATGGATAAGTTCGTTGCTGACGCATAATGTCGATCCGAGCGGCACATCGTGCGCATCGAGAGGGTATTTAAACCCACGAAGCGTCAACGCGCGAATCGGGGTCAACGGAATAAATGAAACATACCGGTATTCATCTTTTTTAGCAACGACATGTTTCCCGCTGCGATGAAGCGTAACAATATTTTGACGATCAATTAACTCAATTTGTCCGTCTTCTCCCTTAAATAATAGTTGAACGTTACCGAATAGATGATCGAGCCGTCCCCCTGTCGCCCCAAACAATCGAATTTTTTCCGCTTCTTGTTCAAGCGCCCACTCAAGTGCAATGTCTGTATCCGTTTGATCTTTTTCAGACGGCCATATATCGATATGCGGTAATTTCATTTTTAATTGTTGTAACTCTTGTTCGTTGATGGAATCAAAATCTCCAAACGCCCGTTTTGGCATAATGCCGGCATGAAGCAACGCGAGCACCCCTCGATCTACCCCTACCCAATATACGTCCTCCCCATCATACGCCTGTAAATGTGGCAAAAAGCTTGTCGGACCACCTGCAACAATATGAATAATCAACGGATGTCCCCCCTTTATAAAAGAAGGATGTGTCAAGATGACACACCCTCACGAATGGCGCGAATCGCTTGAGCGCGATCAGCTTGATTATAAATGGCTGATCCCGCCACGAGAACGTTCGCTCCGGCTTGTACACAAAGCTTTGCGGTTTCAGCGTGAATGCCACCGTCTACTTCAATTTCAACGGAAAGTCCTCGTTCGCGAACGAGTGTCGAAAACGCACGAATTTTTGGTAGCACAGCTGGGATAAACGATTGTCCGCCAAAGCCTGGATTGACCGTCATAAATAAAACTAAGTCGATATCTTCTATGATGTGTTCAATCATCGCTATCGGTGTATGTGGGTTTAGCGCCACCCCCGCTTTCACACCGTGTTCTTTTATTAAATGAATCGTGCGGTGTAAATGCGGGCAAGCTTCGACATGCACCGTCAAATAATCTGCCCCCGCTTTCGCAAACGTCGGAATATAACGATCTGGTTGTTCAATCATTAAGTGAACGTCAAGCGGGAGTGTCGTCACCGGACGAATCGCTTCCACGATTAGTGGGCCGATGGTAATGTTCGGAACGAAATGACCGTCCATCACATCGACATGAATGTAATCCGCTCCTCCCCGTTCTACGTCTACAATTTCTTCGCCAAGTTTGGCGAAATTTGCAGATAAAATCGATGGCGCAATTTTAATCATGTTCAATACCTCGGCTTTCGTTCTTTTATTTCCTCGATAAAGCTCACGTAATGTTCATAACGGTAAGAAGGAATGTCTCCCGATGCGAACGCCTCTTTCACCGCGCATTTCGGCTCCGCTGTATGCGTACAACCGCGGAATTTACAACCGCCGCTTCTAGCAACAAACTCAGGAAAACAAAGCGGCAATTGTTCGAGTTCGATTTCATCAAATTCTAGCGCACTAAAGCCCGGCGTATCTGCGACGAAACCGCCTCCGATTTCAATTAATTCAACATGTCTTGTCGTATGTTTTCCTCGTCCAAGATGGTGGGAAATATCGCCCGTTTTTAACTGTAAGTCCGGACGTAACGCATTTAATAAAGAAGACTTTCCGACACCTGACTGCCCTGCAAAGACGGACACGTTTCCTTCGAAGTAAGGGAGTAATGATTCAACCCCTGCCCGCGTTTTCGTCGACACTTCTAACACATCATATCCGATTTGACGATAATCGCGAATATATTGTTCGATGCGTGGTTTTGTTTCATCGTCTACTAAATCCATTTTACTCACAACAATAATTGGGCGAATGTGCTTTGCTTCAATTAAGACGAGAAATCGATCGAGCAATGCTGGGTTAAAATCTGGCTCTACCGCTGAAAACACTAAAATCGCTTGGTCGATATTTGCAATCGGCGGGCGAACAAGTTCATTTTTCCGCTCAAATACGTCTAATATATACCCTTCTCGTTCATTTTCCGCTTGAAAGGAAACGTAGTCGCCAACAAGCGGCGTCACTTTCCGCTTGCGAAACACCCCGCGACCACGACATTGATACACTCGACCGTCGCTTAACACGTAATAAAAACCGCTTAACGCTTTAATAATTTTTCCTTCCGCCATGCCTTCCCTCCTTTAAGGTGTTGTTGGATATGGCACGATGCCTTCACGCACCGTCGTGCCGTTGACGACGACGCGATAACGCCCTTGTTTTCCTTGTTGAATGACAAATTCTACACGCTCTTTCACATCACTTGTTAAACGATAACGTTTGTACGGTTGGGCAAACGAATAGTTTTCGTCTTCTATATATAATTCTGCCATGACTGGTTCGTTTACATCAACAGGCGGTTCGTACGGAATGCTAATTTCTTGGATGACTTTCTTTGTTAATACCGGTTCTTTTCCAAGGGAAATGACGACCGTCACAGTTGCTCCTTTTTCTAATTTTGCGTTCGCTTGTGGCGTTTGAGAAATGACGAGCCCTTTTTCGACCGTATCTGAATATTGCTGTTTGACGATGACGTACAGTTGTTGGTCTGAAGCATAATCGCGCACACTTTTTTCCGTGTATCCTGTTAAATCTTTTAAAACAATTTTTTCTGGTCCAAGGCTGACGGTAAAACGCACTTCTGTTTCTTCCGGTACAACTTTTTCGCCTGGAAGCGGGAATTGTTCGATAATCGTACCTGCTGGTTCGTCACTATACACTTGTTTTTTATCGATGAGTAAATAGTTTGCCGATCGCAATTGTCGCTCAACGTCATCGATTGGCTCGCCAACATAATTTTGAAACTCCACTTTTTTCTTCCCTATACTTTTATAAATCGTCACTGCCGTACCCGCTTTGACGACTTTTCCGGCTTGCGGATTCGTACGAATGACAAATCCTTCTGCGATGTCATCATGTTCTTCTTCGACCGTTTTTTCGATTTTTAATCCTAACGACGTTAATTCCGTCACCGCATCTGTATAATTTTTGTTTGTCACATCAGGTACCGTCACATCTTTTGGGAAAAATAAATCAGGAATCCATGTGACTGCGCTCACCCCAGCGCCGACGAGCAAGAAAAGAAATGTCGCCCATAAAATGAGCCATTTTTTTGAACGCTTTTCTTTTGGAGGAGGCACGTCCTCTTTCTTTTCTGACGGTGCAGAAGCGGTCGGCTTCACAATCGGGATAATTTTCGTTTCTTCGTCGTCATCTTCGGTCGGCAACGTAAATTTTTGTTCGTTTATGCGCTCAGGCAAAAGAGCGGTGCGAATATGTTTTTGCATATCTAATGCGCTATTGTAACGATGCAACGGATTTTTTGCTGTCGCTTTTAACACAATATTTTCTACGCTTTGAGGAATGTTCGGGTTCCATCGTCGCACAGACGGCGTCTCCGTTTGCAAATGTTTTAACACAATCGCTACGGCAGATTCACCAGAAAACGGCAATTGTCCCGTTAACAACTCAAACATGACGATACCGAGCGAATAAATATCCGATTTTTCTGTCGCCATTCCGCCTTTTGCTTGTTCAGGCGATAAATAATGAACAGATCCTAAAACTGAATTCGTTTGCGTAATCGTTGTCGAGCTTAACGCGACAGCTATACCGAAATCTGTAATTTTAATCGTTCCGTCTTCTGCGACTAAAATGTTTTGTGGCTTAATGTCGCGATGAATGACTCCGTTTTGATGAGCGTGAGCAATCGCTCCTGTTAATTCATCCATCATGCGCAACGCTTCTTGAACAGGAAGCGGGGCACGTTGTTGAATGTATTGTTTTAACGTGCAGCCACGCACATATTCCATGACCATGTAGTAAATGCCGTCGTCCTCTCCAACATCGTAAATCGTGACAATATTTTCATGGTTTAAACTTGTCGCGGCTTGTGCTTCACGTCGAAACCGTTTAATAAATAATTCATCGTTTACAAAATCTAAACGCAACACTTTTACAGCAACGTCGCGGTCTAAAATCATATCCCTAGCTAAGTAAACGTTTGCCATTCCGCCGCCGCCAATGAGCTGTAATATTTTATAGCGACCGTTTAATCGTTTGCCGATGAGCACGAGCGATCACCTACTTTCACTCACATCTAAAAATTGTACGATCGCTAACGTAATGTTATCTTCCCCACCGTGCTCGTTTGCCACATCAATTAACGCTTGCGCTTTTTCTTCAAGCGAGCGATCAGACGTTAATACGTCTACCATCGTCTGTTCAGGCACTTTATTCGAAAGGCCGTCAGAGCAAAGCAATAACATATCTCCTTCATCGACAGCGACCGTTTTTACATCGAGTTCAATTACTTGCTCTGTTCCGAGCGCGCGCAATAGCACATGTTTACGCGGATGATATTCCGCATCTTCTTTTGATAGTTGTCCGCTTTTCACTAATTCATTGACAAGGGAATGGTCTTCTGTCATTTGTTGAAATCCGTTTGCGTTTAGTAAATAACAACGGCTATCACCGATGTGGCCGATCGTCGCAAACTGTTTTGTACAAATGGCGGCAACGATCGTCGTGCCCATCCCTTGACAATGATCGTTCGTTTGAGAGTGTTGAAAAAGCGATTCGTTCACTTTCATAATATGTTCTTTTAACCACGTCTCCGCTTGCTGTGGGGACGTCATTTCTTCCGTCTCTTCCCAAAACTGTTTTAACTGCGTCATCGTCATTTCACTTGCCACATCACCAGCAAGATGACCACCCATCCCATCAGCGACAACCGCTAAATAATCGCCTGTTTGATTGATAAAAACGCCACCGTTATCTTCGTTATGTGACCTTATTTTCCCGACATCCGTCTGAAATACCGCCTTCATATACGTATCCCTTCCTTACTTCGATATGTGTGTCCACATCGTTACGCTTTCGTTTCTTCTTTCCGCTCCTTCGCGCGTAGTTGACCGCATGCTGCATCAATATCGTGCCCTTGTTCACGGCGAATCGTTACGTTAATGCCGTGTTTTTTCAACGTTTTCTCAAACGCAAAAATTTGCTCGCGCGGCGTGCGCACGTAGTTGCGTTCAGGCACATAGTTGACCGGGATTAAATTGACGTGACATTTTAATCCTTTAATCAGCTCAGCAAGCTCTTCGGCATGTTCAATTTGATCGTTCACACCGCCAAATAAGCCGTATTCAAATGTCACGCGCCGCCCTGTTTTTTCAATGTAGTAGCGCACCGCTTCCATCAGCTCTGGCAATTTATAAGCGCGGTTAATCGGCATTAACTTCGAGCGCAATTCCGTATTTGGCGCATGAAGCGAAATCGCGAAGTTAATTTGCATATTTTCATCGGCAAATTGATAAATTTTTGGGATGATGCCGCTCGTTGATACGGTGATGTGACGCGCGCCAATATGCAGCCCTTTTGGATGGTTCACGATTTTCAAAAATTTGATGAGCTCATCGTAGTTATCAAACGGTTCCCCAATTCCCATGACGACGATGCTGCTTACTCGTTCGTTCGTTTCATCGAGCGCTTTTTGTACTTTGACGACTTGGGCAACAATTTCACCTGCTTGTAAGTTGCGCTTTAAACCGCCTAACGTCGAAGCACAAAACGTACAGCCGATTCGGCAGCCGACTTGTGTCGTCACACAAATCGAATTACCGTAGTCATGGCGCATAAGCACCGTTTCAATCGAATAGCCGTCATGAAGCTCAAATAAAAACTTCATCGTTCCGTCTTTTGACGTTTGTTGTACGAGCGTTTTTAATGTCGTAATGACGAAATGTTCATCTAACTGTTCGCGCAACGCTTTTGGAATATTTGTCATCTCTTCAAATGACGTCACCCGTTTTTTATATAACCATTCAAAAATTTGTGTGGCGCGAAACGGCTTTTCCCCTTGCTGTTCCACCCAACTTTGCAAGTCTTCTAAACGCAGCGAGTAAATGGATGGTTTCATATCATTTCACCTTTCTTTTTCAATGTTGCGATAAAAAATCCGTCGCTATATACGTGATGTGGAAGCAGTTGCAACATGCCGTGACGCACGTATGGCGCCACCGATGATGGCAGGCGCGAAGCAAGCGTCTCATCGAGCTCATATTGTGGATGTTCGTCTAAAAACGTCGCAATCACTTGTTCGTTTTCTTCCCGATCGACCGTACATGTGCTATATACGAGCGTTCCGCCTCGTTTTACAAGCGGGGCGACCGTCCGCAAAATATTTCGTTGAATATCGGCAAGTTGTGCGATATCGTTTTCGTTTTTCGCATATTTAATTTCCGGCTTCCGCCGAATGACGCCAAGTCCTGAGCACGGGGCATCAACTAATATGCGATCAAACGTTTCAGCAGCAAATTGCGTATGTGCTTGACGGCTATCGAGTTGTTTCGCTTCAATATTCGACAAGCCTAGGCGTTTGGCCTGCTGCTCAATCAGCTTTACTTTATGATCGTGAATATCTAACGCAACGACACGACCTTTGTTGTTCATTCGTTCAGCCATATGCGTCGTCTTTCCACCTGGTGCCGCGCAACAATCTAAAACAACGTCTGTGTCGGTTGGAGAAAGAGCGTAAGCAACAAGCATCGAGCTTTCGTCTTGAATCGTCACAAGCCCTTCTTGAAACACGCTCGTTTTCGCTGCATTTCCCTTGACCATTTTTATCCCAACCGGCACGACAGAAGAAGGAACAGCTTCAATCCCTTCTTCTTTTAAGCGGGCGATCGCTTCTTCAACCGTTACACGCATCGCGTTTACCCGTGCCGTTTGTTCTGGCGGCAAGTTGTTTGCTTCACACATTCGTTTTGTTTCTTCTAAGCCAAACTGCGCCACCCATCGACGCACGAGCCAAAGCGGGTGGCTTGTCGCAACGGCTAGACGTTCGATGTCGTCTTTTATTTCATCAAACGAGCGCAACCCTTGGCGCTGAATGGAGCGCAATACCCCATTTACGAGCGAGGCGATGCCGCGATGACCGCGACGTTTTGCTATTTCTACCGCTTCAAATAACACCGCGCGATCAGGAATCCGGTCTAAAAATACCATTTGATAAAGCGACATTCGGAGCAACAGGCGCACCCACGGCTCAATTTTTCCTTTCACAAACGGCTGTAAATAGTAATCAAGCGTATCGCGTCGTTGGATCGTGCCGTACACTATCTCTGTTAAAAGCGCAACGTCTTGGGCGGATAATTCGTTCGTTTCGATCACATGATGTAATGATAAATTGCTATATGCTCGTTTTTTTTCGATATCGATTAACACATCTAACGCTAAGTTTCGGACGTTTTTTTTACTCATTCTTTCCTCCTAATACTGTCCCGATTTCAATCGTTGCACCGCGTAAAAAGTCAGTAGCGCTCATTTTCCGCTTTCCTGCTGGCTGCAATTCAGTAATTTTGATCGCTGTTTCGTTGCCGGTTGCAACGACAATGCCGTCGCGTTCAACGGCGACAATGGTGCCTGGCTTCGCTTGGAAAGATGCTCGTACTTTTTCTCCCCACCAAATTTTCCAACGTTCATCGCCATACGTCGTATAGGCGACAGGCCACGGATTCATGCCGCGAATATGGTTATAAATGTCTTCTCCCGTTTTTGTCCAATCGATTCGTTCTTGTTCTGGTTTAATGTTGTATGCAAACGTTGCTTGTTCATCATCTTGCTTTATCGGTGTAATGTCGCCACGAAGCAGTTTCGGAAGCGTTTCAGAAAGTAGTTTCGCCCCCGCTTCGCTAAGTTTGTCGTGCAACGTCCCGACTGTATCGCGTTCATCAATCGGCACTTCCACTTGCGTTAATATGTCGCCTGCATCTAGTTTTTCAACCATGTACATCATTGTAATGCCTGTTTTTTCTTTTCCTTGCAAAATGGCGTAATGAATAGGAGCTCCTCCGCGCAACTCTGGCAAAAGCGAGGCGTGCACGTTAATGCACCCATACGTTGGCGCTTCAAGAAGCGGTTTCGGTAAAATTTGTCCAAACGCAGCTGTCACAATCAAATCTGGTTGCAAGGCGATCACTTGTTCATATTGATCTTTTTCACGAATTTTTGTCGGTTGCAATACCGGGATGTTGTACGATTGTGCTGTCACTTTGACTGGCGGTGGGGTTAATTGTTGTTTCCGTCCTTTCGGTTTGTCCGGTTGTGTCACGACGCCGACGACGTTGTATCCGTCTTTGATCAACTGTTCTAAAATCGGAACAGCAAAGTCAGGTGTTCCCATAAATACAATGTTCATTGTTCGAACTCCCCTTCTTCATAATAACGAATCACTTTTGACGTAAATAATATGCCGTGTAAATGGTCAATTTCATGTTGTAACGCACGAGCTAAAAAGCCTGTCGCTTCGATTTCAAACGGGCGACCGCGACGATTTTGCGCGCGTACTTTCACATATTGAGAACGTTTCACTTCTCCAAATAACCCCGGAAAACTTAAGCATCCTTCTGGCCCAATTTGTTCACCGCTTTGGGCAACGATGACGGGATTCACTAACTCGATGCGCCTGTGGCGGTCGCCAATATCAACAATCGCAATTTGTTGGTCAATGCCGACTTGTGGGGCGGCTAATCCGACCCCATCGGCCGCAATCATCGTATCGTACATATCGTTTAATATTTTCGTCAGCTTGCGGTCAAAAACAGTGACCGGCTGGCAAACGGTTTCTAAAATCGGGGCAGGATATGTTACAATCGGTAAAATAGCCAAAACGGTTCCTCCCTTATTTACATCATCATATATGGATTTAAATCAATCGTAATCGTCACATCACCGCGCGTCATCTCGCGCTGATAATGTTCCATAATGGTGCGGAGCGCTGTCGTTAAGTTCGCTTCCCGCTTGTATTTTATCATGCATTGGTAACGATATCTATCGTTCATGCGTGCAATCGGAGAAGCAACAGGCCCGAGTACAACCGCTTCAGCTGACAAATGTTTTTTCACATGTGCAGCAATTTTTTCAGCGATGCTTATTCCTTTCAGCGCATCGACATGCGACACCGTAATGAGCGTTAAATAGTAAAACGGTGGATACCCGTGTTTTTTTCGGTTCATCATTTCACGTTCATAAAACGCCTCATAATGATGTTTGCTTGCGAATTGAATGCTGTAATGTTCAGGTGTATACGTTTGAATGACGACCTCACCCGGCAAATGATGCCGCCCCGCTCGACCGCTTACTTGCGTCAGCAATTGGAACGTTTTTTCTGCTGCGCGAAAATCAGGGACGTGAAGCATCGTATCTGCTGCTAATACGCCAACTAACGTGACGTTTGGAAAATCGAGCCCTTTGGCAATCATTTGCGTGCCGAGTAAAATGTCAGCCTTTCCTTCTCCGAATTCCCGAAGCAGTCGTTCATGTGCTCCTTTTCGGCTCGTTGTATCGACGTCCATCCGAATGACGCGCGCTTCTGGAAGCAGCTTTGTTAATTCTTCTTCTACTTTTTGCGTTCCCGTTCCGAAAAAGCGAATATGTTCGCTTTGACAAGCAGGACAATGCGACGACATTCGCTGTTCGTACCCACAATAATGACATTTCAATTGTTGTTGGACGCGATGATACGTGAGCGAAATATCGCAATGTGGACATTGAATGACGTGACCGCAATCGCGACACATGACGAAAGAAGAATAACCACGACGATTTAAAAATAAAACAGATTGTTCTCCTTTTTGTAAACGCCCCGTTAATTTTTCAAATAAAAGGCGGGAAAACATCGAGCGGTTTCCTGCGCGCAGTTCTTCGCGCATATCAACAATGTCTACAGGCGGCATCGCGTGATCGTTCATTCGTTTCGTTAACGTGACTTGTTTATATACCCCTTTTTGAGCGCGCGCAAACGACTCAAGCGATGGCGTAGCGCTGCCAAGCACAACAGGACAACGATGGTAACGACCTCGGAAAATCGCCACATCGCGCGCATGATAGCGGGGCGCTTCTTCTTGTTTGTAGCTCGTTTCATGTTCTTCATCAATAATGATGATGCCGATGTTTTCAAACGGTGCAAAAATGGCGGAACGAGCTCCAACGACGAGCTGTACTTCTTTTCGTTGAATTTTTCGCCACTCGTCATACTTTTCTCCGAGCGATAAGCCGCTATGAAGAACGGCTACTTTCGAACCGAATCGTTCTTTAAACCGCTTCACCATTTGAGGCGTCAGCGAAATTTCAGGCACGAGCACAATCGCCTCTTTTCCCTTTTTTAAGACGAGATCAATCGCTTGCATATACACTTCTGTTTTTCCGCTTCCTGTGACGCCGTACATTAAAAAAACGTCATGCACATCTTCGTCAATCGTTTGTCCGATCGCCTGTAACGCTTGGCGTTGTTCGTCTGTTAAAGGGAGCGGTTTTGTTTTTGTAAACGAGCGGTTAGCATACGGATCGCGATATATTTCTTTTTCTGTCACAGTGACGAGCTGTTTTTTCATGAGCGCTTGAACAGTAGCAAACGTGCTATTTGTTTCACTTAACAATTGTTTCAAAGGAAGAGAGCGGGCTGTAAGCAGGCGCTCAAGCATTTGTTTTTGTTTTATGGCGCGCTGCGAGAGCGATACAAGCGCATGTGTGACATCGTCATCACTCGCGCACCGTTCGACCCACTTTTCTGTTTTTATTTTTCCTTTTTCTTCAACTCGGTAAACGACTTCCATATGGCCTCTTGCGATTTCTTTTTGCAACAGTGGCACGTATGGCGTTTGTGCCACTTCCCTCCACGGAATGACGAGACGGTCGCGAAACAACGCGCGTACTTTTTCGTGTATGAACGGCATATGTTGTTCGATGAGCCGAATATCTTTTTCATATTTCGCTTTCATTGCGGCAGGTAACATCGCTTGAAACGCCGATACCATGAAACAAAGCGTCGTTTCAGCTAGCCATTTTCCAAGTCGCAACAATTCTTCATTAAATACAGGAACAACGTCAAAAAGAGAATGAATGGGCTTTAATTGTTCGAGCGGCATATCCGTCGTTTCTTTCAGTTCAATCACAAATCCTTGTAAAAAACGTGTGCCAAATGGCACGACAACGCGCATGCCTGGTTGTACAACGCCGACAAGTTCAGGTGGGATCGCGTAATCAAACGGGCGATCCGTTTGACTCGTAGGAATATCAACGATGACAGAAGCAACCGTCATAGGCGTCCCTCAATTTCATCATGAATTTCACGTAAAATTTGTTTTGCCACTTCCGATTTTGGCAAGAGTGGAAGTTGCTTTGCCGTTCCGTCTCGTTTAAATATCGTCACGATATTTGTATCTGTGCCGAACCCTGCTCCTTCTTGGACGACGTTATTTGCGACAATCATATCGGCATTTTTGCGCGCGAGCTTTTCTTTCGCATATCGTTCCACATCGTTCGTTTCTGCCGCAAAGCCAACTAAAAATTGGTGCGTTTTTTGTTCGCCGAGCGTTTGTAAAATGTCGATCGTTCGCTCAAGAACGACGGTGTAGTCTCCTTGCTGCTTTTTTATTTTATTGTCGGCCACATATTTCGGACGATAGTCTGCTACTGCCGCTGTTTTAATGACGATATCGCTATGTTGAAAATGCTCCATCACCGCTTCATACATGTCTTGCGCACTTTCTACTTGAATCGTCTGTATTCCTTCCGGACGAACAAGCGACGTCGGACCGGAAATGAGGGTGACGTCAGCTCCAAAATCGCGCGCCACCTCTGCGATGGCATATCCCATTTTTCCTGTCGAATGATTGCTGAAAAAGCGGACAGGGTCTAATTTTTCACGCGTCGGACCGGCTGTCACTAACACTTTTTTTCCTTTTAACAGTTCGTTTGATGCAACATGTTGTTCAAGCAAAGCGACGATCGTTTCTGGTTCTTCTAATCGCCCTTTTCCAACGTAACCGCACGCAAGCATCCCTTCCGCTGGCTCAATAAAGCGATAGCCATATGACTGCAACGTGCGCATATTTTGTTGTACCGCTGGATGTTCGTACATATGGACGTTCATCGCAGGCGCAAGCCAAACCGGTGCTTTCGTCGCAAGTAAAATCGTTGTCACCATGTTATCAGCTAAACCATAGGCGAGCTTTGCGATCGTGTTTGCGGTCGCAGGGGCAACGAGTACGATATGTGCCCAATCAGCTAAGTCAATATGTGCAATGACGTTCGGGTTTTTTTCATCGAATGTATCGACGTACACTTCGTTTTTTGATAACGCTTGAAACGTAAGCGGTGTAACGAATTGACAAGCAGCTTCCGTCATGACGACTTTGACATTCGCCCCTGCTTGCACAAGTTTGCTTGTGAGTGCCGCTGCTTTATATACAGCAATGCCCCCTGTAACACATAATAAAATGTTTTTTTGCTGAAGCATCGACGTTGCCCCTTTCGTTCGGTATTTGTAAAAAAATAACAACCTAAAAACTAGGTTGTCGTAAATAGTTTATTGCGCTGCTTCTTCTTCGCTAACGACTTCAATATGACCCGCTGCAATTTCCTCTAACGCTTTGCCGACAAATTTTTTCGACACAGGTTTTTCGATCGTTAAGTCATTTTTTACTTGCAATTGGCGGGCGCGCTTCGCCGCAACTGTGACGAGTGTATATTTTGAATCGAGTTTTGTAATAAGTAAGTCAATGGAAGGATATAACATATTACTCCACCTCCAACATCTTTTTATATCGTTGTGCCACGCGTTCACGTCGGCAATGTTCCGCCATGACAATCGCTTTAATGCGCTCGCATGCCAGTTCTACTTGATCGTTTTCGACAACGTAATCGTATGCATCCATCATTTCTAATTCTTCTTTCGCCGCTTGTAAACGATCGCGAATTAAGTCTTCTGATTCCGTTCCGCGCATTTCAATTCGTTTGCGCAATTCGCTTAAGCTTGGCGGAGCGAGGAAAATAAAGAGCGCCTCTGGGAACACTTTGCGAACTTGCATCGCTCCTTGCACTTCAATTTCTAAAAACACGTCTTTTCCTTCTTGCAATGTTTTTTCTACATAATCAATTGGCGTGCCGTAGTAGTTCCCGACATATTCTGCCCACTCTAATAGCTCATTTTGGCGAATCATTTGTTCAAACTGCTCGCGCGTTTTAAAAAAGTAATCGACGCCATCGACTTCTCCTTCACGTGGTTTGCGCGTCGTCACAGAAATCGAATATTGCAATTGAATATCTGGCTGTGAAAATAATGCTTTTCGTACCGTCCCTTTACCGACGCCAGACGGTCCTGATAAAACGATTAATAACCCTCGTTCTTTCACGCTCATCCCTGCCTTTCTATCATAAACAAACTACTCTACATTTTGCACTTGTTCTTTAATTTTTTCAAGGGCGCTTTTCATTTCGACAACTTCAGAAGCAATGTGGCGATCGTTTGCTTTTGAACCGATCGTATTCATTTCACGATTGAGCTCTTGAACGAGAAAATCGAGCTTTCGTCCGACCGCTCCCCCTTCAGAAACGATGCGACGAAATTGTTCAATATGGCTATATATGCGTTTTAATTCTTCATGAATATCGACTTTTTCCGCAAATAGAGCGACTTCCGTCAATAGCCGTTGTTCGTCAACGACGCCCTGTACAAATTCACTCACTCGTTTATGTATGCGTTCGCGATAAGAAGCGACGACCGTTGGCGCCAGTTGTTCAACGCGATGTGCGCTTTTCTCAATCGTCTCCAGCTGCATCAGCATGTCTGCTAATAACGCGTTTCCTTCCTGTTCGCGCATATGTTTCAATTGCTCGACCGCTTCTTTTGTCGCTTCTAAAAGGAGAGAAAGAAGCGCATCGTTTTCGATCGGCTGTTCCGTCATTTCAACCGCATCCGATAGCATATGTATAACATCTCGAAGCGATACATCATCGGCAAAATGAAAGCGACGACGCACATCGGTAAGCATCCGGTAATACGCATCAACAAGCTGCCAATCGACGTGAAGCGTTCGTTCAACGAGCTGTTCTCCTTCAATTGTAATAAACACTTCGACACGTCCACGGGCAATATGTTCTGTAATTACTTTTTTTATTTTATCTTCAAACATCACCCACTGTCTAGGCATGCGGATCGAAATTTCACAAAAACGGTGATTGACTGATTTCATTTCCACCGTAACGCTCACGTTTTCATCTTCTTTTTTTCCTCGACCAAATCCTGTCATACTTACGATCATACTCTCACATCCATTATGTGTTATCGACAATAAAAGAAGGTAATAGATTCACTCCATTACCTTCTCTCATTATAGCACATATCGCTATATAGCGAAAACATTTCATGAACGACGACGTGTAAATAACGAGCCAGCAAGTAAAAACGTCGGAATAGACGATAAGCCAATAATAAGCAACCAATCCGTAAGCGGCAACGAAACGGTATGGAAAATCGGTTGTAGCGGCGGATAGTAAATGACGACAAGCAACAATACAAGCGACGACAAAACAGCGAGCACTAAATACATATTTTCAAACGGATTTCGGTCAAACACCGACCGTTCGCTTCGGCAATCAAATACGTGAATGAGTTGAGCGAGCACGAGCGTCGCAAAGGCAACCGTCTGGGCATACGTTAAGTTTTCCGGATGTCGCGTATGCACGACGAGAAAAGCAATTAACGTCACCATGCCGATGAGAAAGCCGCGACTAATGATTTTCCAGCCGAGCCCTCTGGCGAAAACCCCTTCTTTCGGATGACGCGGCGGCCGCTTCATGACGTTTTCTTCGGCTGGGTCTAATCCGAGCGCCATGGCAGGTAGTCCGTCTGTGACGAGATTCACCCATAAAATTTGAATCGGTACAAGCGGGAGAGGGAGCGCCAATATCATCGCAAATAACATGACTAAAATTTCCCCGACGTTTGATGCAAGTAAGTAGCGAATAAATTTACGAATGTTTTCATAAATGTTTCGCCCTTCTTCGATCGCCGCTTTAATCGTCGCAAAGTTATCATCTAACAAAACGAGCGATGCGGCTTCTTTTGATACGTCTGTTCCTGTCACTCCCATCGCGATCCCGATGTTTGCTGTTTTAATGGCCGGAGCATCGTTCACGCCATCGCCTGTCATCGCGACAATATGCCCTCTTTTTTGTAACGCTTGCACAATTTTTAATTTATGTTCGGGCGATACGCGCGCAAAAACGTACACATCTTCAACAACGTCTTCTAATTCATCGACAGATAACGTCGCTAACGTTTTGCCGTCCATCACTTTGCCGTTTGGCGGCATCATGTGCAGCTGTTGGGCGATCGCTTTCGCTGTTAACACATGATCTCCTGTAATCATCACTGTTTTAATGCCTGCTTTTTTACATTCCGCAATGGCTTGTTTTACTTCTTTCCGCGGCGGATCGATCATTCCTTGTAAACCGATGAACGTCAAGTCGCTTTCCGCTTTCGTTTCATCGTTCATTGTTTCCGTCAAAGAAAGCGGTCGATAAGCGATCGCAATCGTTCGCAACGCTTGGGAGGCGAGCGTATTGACCGTTTGTTGCACCAGTTTCCGCTCTTGGTCGCGCATAAGTTTCGCCTGACCTTCGATATATATGAAACGACAACGCTCTAGCAACATATCTGGCGCACCTTTTGTGACAATAAAGCGCCGATTCGCGCGATCTTTCACGATGACCGTCATCATTTTTCGCGTCGAATCAAACGGAAATTCATGTTCAATCGTAAATTCAGCGGCAATTTTTTCTTTCGTCCATCCTGCTTTCGCCGCCGCAACAACGAGGGCGCCTTCGGTCGGATCGCCGTCAATCATATATGTTTTTCCTTTTTTCTTTATGTCGGCATGATTGCATAACGCCCCAAATAATAATATTTGCTGTAAGGCAGCATCTACCTTTTCTTGTTTGCCGTTATATAAAAACGTTCCTTTCGGTTCATAGCCCGTCCCGCTTACTGTCCATAACCGGTTATTCACCCATACGTGCGTGACGGTCATTTGATTTTCCGTCATCGTTCCTGTTTTATCAGAACAAATGACAGAGGCACAACCGAGCGTTTCAACGGCCGGCAGTTTGCGCACGATGGCGTTTCGCTTCATCATGCGTTGGACACCGAGCGCCAATACGACGGTGACGATCGCTGGCAACCCTTCTGGAATGGCGGCGACCGCAAGCGACACACCAGCTAAAAACATGTCGTATACCGCATGTCCTTGCCATACGCCAAGCACGACAACGAGCGCTGTGAGCGCTAAAGCGATGACGATTAAAATTTTTCCGAGCTGTTCGAGCTTCCGCTGCAACGGTGTCGTCATCGTTGGCGCTGACTGAATTAAATGGGCAATTTGTCCCATCGCTGTATGCATGCCTGTCGCTACGACAATCCCTACACCGCTTCCTTTCGTCACGAGCGTTCCCATAAACGCCATATTTGTACGATCACCTAATGAAACATCTTCTATTAGTGGCGCTGTTTGTTTTTCGACGGGAAGCGACTCGCCCGTCAACGACGACTCCTCAATATATAACCCTTTCGCTTCAATGATGCGCACGTCCGCCCCGATGCGATCGCCGCTTGCGAATTTGACAATATCGCCAACGACTAACTGAGCAGACGGCACTTTTCCCCATTCGCCGTCCCGCAAAACGAGCGATTCTGGTGCCGACAATTTTTTTAATGCTTCTAGCGACTTTTCCGCTCGGCGCTCTTGTATAAATCCTAAAAAAGCATTGATGATGACAATCGCCACGATCGCGACCACATCAATGTATTCGCCTAATACAGCGGAAATCGCGGTTGCCGCCAATAGAACGAGCACCATAAAATCTTGAAACTGACTAAAAAATTGTTTTAGCGCAGACGGTTTTTTTTCTTCCGATAGCTCATTTTTTCCAAATTGTTTTAGCCGTCTTTTCGCTTCTTTTTCCGTTAATCCAAAGCCAATTTTTGTATTTACTTGTTGTTCCACCTGCTCGATACGCAGTCCGTGCCAGCTCATTTCTCTCCCCCTTCCGCTTGTCTTATCTATGACAGCTTATTCAGGCATGTACAAAAAAATGATATGGTATAATGAAAAGAAAAAAGAGAAAGGTGTTTTCGATGTCGTTTGACGGAGTATTTACATATGCAATGACAAAAGAATTACAGCGCACGCTTGTCGGGGGGCGCATTTCAAAAATTTATCAGCCATTTCCATCCGAATTAGTGCTTCATATTCGTTCGCACGGAAGCAATTATAAATTGTTATTATCTGCTCATCCGACGTATGCGCGCGTCCATTTGACGAACGAGACGTACGATAATCCTCATGAGCCGCCGATGTTTTGTATGCTTCTGCGCAAACATATTGAAGGAGGCGTCATTGAAGCGATTACGCAAGTCGATTTTGATCGCATCATCATCATTCATGTCAAAGGAAGAAATGAGCTCGGCGATGTATGTACAAAACAGCTCATCGTTGAATTGATGGGCCGCCACAGCAACATCGTTCTCGTCGATGAACAGACGAATACGATCATCGATAGCGTCAAACATCTCTCCCCTGCGGTGAACCGATATCGAACGGTGCTCCCTGGGGCGCCTTACATATTGCCCCCATCGCACGACAAAATCAATCCGCTTCACGCGACGGAAGAGACGGTGTTAAAAAAGATCGATTTTCTCGCAGGAAAACTAGCCGATCAACTCGTTGCCACATTTACGGGCATTTCGCCGCTTTTTGCGCGCGAAGTCATCTATCGCGCAGGGCTCGCTAACCGAGCGACGTTGCCGAAAAGTTTTATCACGCTTATGGAAGATGTGCGAAACGAGAAATTTGCTCCATGTATATATACAAACGGGACAAAAGACGTATTTTATGCGTTGCCGCTTACCCATATCGAAGGGGAAGGAAAACATTTTGCTACGTTAAGCGAGATGCTTGACCGTTTTTATTTCGGCAAAGCAGAACGCGATCGCGTGAAACAACAAGCGCACGATTTAGAACGATTTGTCGCGAATGAAAAAGCGAAAAATGAAAAGAAGCTGTTGAAACTTCAACAAACGCTTGAAGAAGCAAAACAGGCGGAACAATATCGGCTATATGGGGAATTGTTGACCGCAAATCTTTATGCTATGAAGCGAGGAATGAGCGAAATCGAAGTCGTCAACTATTATGACGAAAACGGTGTCACAATCACCATTCCGCTTGATCAACAAAAATCGCCGTCAGAAAATGCACAAAGCTATTTTCAAAAATACCAAAAAGCGAAAAATTCGCTTTCCATCGTGCAGGAACAAATTGGGCGGACGGAAGAAGAAATCATATATTTCGATACGCTTTTGCAACAGCTTGAAACGGCATCACCGAAAGACATTGACGACATTCGCGACGAGTTAATCGAACAAGGCTATTTGCGCGCCAAAGCGACAAAACAGAAAAAACAAAAGGTGCGCACAATCGAACTCGAACGCTACGTATCAAGCGACGGCACCGACATTTTCGTCGGCAAAAACAACAAACAAAACGACTATTTAACAAACAAATTCGCAAGCAAAGACGACATTTGGCTTCATACGAAAGACATCCCAGGCTCACACGTCGTCATTAAAAGCAAAAATCCATCAGAACAGACGATCATCGAAGCTGCCCACTTGGCCGCTTACTTCAGCAAAGCGCGCCACTCAAGCTCCGTTCCGGTCGACTACACGCGCGTTCGCTATGTCAAAAAACCGAGCGGCGCCAAACCCGGCTTTGTGATTTATGAAAACCAGCAGACGATTTACGTCACGCCGGATGAGGAGATGGTGGTGAGGATGAAAAAACCCGTCTAGGTAGGCGGGTTTTTCATTTTCGTCAACATATTTTGTTATTTGGTTCATCACCAAAAGATGTACTTGCACCTGCCACTAAGCATTTACGATTCCTTTTTATTTTTTATCTCCTTTAATAACTCGATAATTGTATCATTTTGTCTTTTTATTGTTTTAAGAGTTTTTTCTATTGTACTAGTTGAAAAAAAAATGATGATAATTAAAGCTATCCCGACAATCCAGTCCATTAAATCCCCCCTATTTTACTTTACCGAAAATAATAAATAATACAATCGATCAATCGCTACTAAAATTCTAATTGCATAATGGTGCTCAACTAGTTAAAAAGTCAAAAGAGCTCAATAATAGTTCAAACGAGCATAGGCATTATCGTTTTCCACACAAAGTGTCAATGTTCTAGATAATGTATACAAACCCGACTTATGAGTGAATTGATTTGTATAATCAGCTTTAGCTGCTACTGAACTCGTTTCAACTTTCTGCACAATTTCAAATCTTTTCTCCACAACAGTGTACAACACCGCGTCTACTCCTTGGTTATAAATTGAGGAAATCATATCATATCCATCCTGAACTAAGGAGATTTTAGCATTAAAATATATGTCCCAAATCCCGTCGTAGTACCTTACTTTAATAGTACAATTTTTATAACCTGAACCAGATTGACAAGAATTATAAGATACTGTACCAGTTGCATAGTCAAAAGCAGTCACAACAGGACTTGAATTCGACACACTAATCTCTATTCTTGAACCATCACTAAACTCAATATATTTCTTTCCATCAGTTAAACTAACAACTAGGTCTTCTCTTTTTTTATCAAGTTCGTCTGGCTTTTGACTATCTAAAAGTTCACCATTCCTCACTTTTTCTACAAGCTTACTCGCGGTCTCTTCATCAATTCCCATCTGTAAAAAATTCTCTCTGACTTGTTCAAGTTGCTCATCTGAAACTATTGTTTGTGCACTTGTATGTTGCGAACTTATAACCAACCCAAAAAACATACAAAAAATAAAAAGAATATATTTTCTCATTTTTCCACCTCCTACCTCGAATATTATCAAGCATTTTATTTTTTATCAATTAATAAACACTTAAGTTATGAAAAACTTTTTATAACAATATATTACTATTTTACATGGACAATATATGTACCTAAAGAAAAAAATTCAAAAATTTTTTGTCATATTTTCTGTTTCGTCTCTCTTCTTTCTGTCGAATGGTGGTATAATAGAATCGGAAAAAAGGAGGTGAACGTGATGGAGCAGCTGTTGCAACGCATTTTTGACGAGTTGGCATTTTTGCGCGCGAACATGGCAACAAAAGATGATGTCGCCGCGTTAAAAGATGATATTCGAGCGTTAGAAAGTCGCGTCAGCCATATTGAACAGACGATGGCGACAAAAGATGATATCGCTAGCATCGAGCAACGTATGGCGACGAAAGACGATATTGCTGCTATGGACAAGCGCATCAAACAGATCGAACAGACGATGGCGACGAAAGATGATATCATCAGCATCGAACAGCGCATGGCCACAAAAGATGACATCATCAGCATCGAACAGCGTATGGCGACGAAAGAGGATATCGTTGCTATGGACAAGCGCATCAAACAGATCGAACAGACGATGGCGACGAAAGATGATATCATCAGCATCGAACAGCGCATGGCCACAAAAGATGACATCATCAGCATCGAACAGCGTATGGCGACGAAAGAGGATATCGTTGCTATGGACAAGCGCATCGAACAGATCGAACAAACGATGGCCACAAAAGACGATATCGCTAGCATTGAGCAGCGTATGGCGACGAAAGAGGATATCGTTGCTATGGACAAGCGCATCGAACAGATCGAACAAACGATGGCCACAAAAGACGATATCGCTAGCATTGAGCAGCGTATGGCCACGAAAGACGATATCGTTGCTATGGACAAGCGCATCGAACAGATCGAACAGACGATGGCCACAAAAGACGATATCGCTAGCATCGAACAGCGTATGGCGACGAAAGAGGATGTGGCGCTTGTGCCAGCGATTCGTGAAATGGTTGGACAATTAATGGAACGAATGACTGTTGTTGAGTTGCACGTACAAGAAATTCCAATGATGAAACAACAAATCGAACAGTTGTCGCAACAAATGCAAGAAGGGTTTGAAAAGTTAGATCATCAAGAAACTGTCCTGCAAGCACTTTCACTCCGTTCGATTCAACAAGCAAACGATATCCACTATTTAAAAACAAACGCGATTTCCACGAAATAATGATAAAGGGTGTCCGGCTTTCGTTGGACACCCTTATTGTTATGCTTCTAGCTGTTCACGCCAATGGTGCAGCGTTGTTTGCTCTTCTTTGGTGATGATGCCAAGTTCCGCCGCTGTTTCCATGAGCGTATCGTAGTCGGTGACGGTATAGTATGGGACTTGTTCTTGTTGAAATGCTCGCTTTCCTTTTTCTAATCCGTATGTAAAAATTGCAACGACACCGAGCACGTTGCATCCCGCTTCACGCAAGGCGCGCACCGCATGCAATGAGCTGCCGCCTGTTGAAATTAAATCTTCGACGACGACGACGTGTTGCCCTTGTTCTACTTTCCCTTCAATTTGCTTTCCTTTTCCGTGTCCTTTCGCTTGACTGCGAACGTAACACATCGGCATATTCAACCGCTCGCTCACCCATGCGGCATGGGGAATGCCTGCCGTCGCTGTGCCAGCGATGACTTCTACATTCGGAAAATGCGTGCGAATGAGTGATGTCAGTTCTTCGGCAATGGCCTGTCTAACGGCGGGGTACGCTAACGTCAAGCGATTGTCGCAATAAATCGGCGATTGTATGCCTGAGGCCCACGTAAACGGTTCGTTTGGACGCAACGATACAGCACCGATCGAAAGAAGTTGTTTTGCGATTTCTTTTTTCATTATTGTCCACCATCCCATTCTCGTTTTAGACGCTCATATGCGGCATATGGATCATATGCTTTTGTAATGCTTCGTCCGATGACGATATAATTTGTTCCAAGCTGTTTCGCCTCATACGGCGTGACGATGCGCACTTGGTCGTCTGCGTTGTCGCCCGCAAAGCGAATGCCTGGCGTGACGGTAATAAACGATGTGCCAAACGATGCGCGAAGAAGCGGCACTTCTTGGGCGGAACAAACAACGCCGTCAAGCCCGCTACGGTATGCGAGCGTGGCATAATGAACGACCGTTTCTTTCATCGGGCGATCGATGAGCAGTTCATCACGGAGAACTCGTTCGCTTGTGCTCGTCAATTGCGTAACGGCAATGCAACGTGGACGGCTCATCCCGTGTGGTGTTCCTTCTTCTAATCCTTCGATCGCCGCACGCATCATCGCACTTCCTCCTGAAGCATGAACGTTTACTAAATCAACGCCTAGTTTTGCCAACCCTTTCATCGCTTGTTTTACTGTATGTGGAATATCATGAAGCTTTAAATCTAAAAAAATATGATGACCTTTCTGTTTCAGTTCGTCAATCATCGCTGGACCTTCTTGAAAATATAGCTCCATCCCGACTTTTAAAAAGAGCGACGTATCGGAAAATAGTTGTAAAAACGTCCGTACTTCTTCTTTGGATGCAAAATCAAGTGCCACAATAAACGGTTTGTCCATTGTTCCATCCCCTTCCCGTACATTGTGAAATATGATCGATACGAAGTTCATCTAAAACATTTGGCAAGTCGCGAATAATGTTTGGACAAACGTACGGGTCGATGAAATTGGCTGTACCGATCGCGACCGCGCTCGCACCGGCATAAAAAAATTCGATGACGTCTTCCGCGCTTTCAATGCCGCCCATGCCGATAATCGGAATCGATACCGCTTGGCTCACTTCATAAATCATTCGAATCGCAATCGGCTTAATCGCTGGGCCAGATAACCCGCCTGTTCGGTTCGCTAAAATCGGCTTCGCTGTTTTCACATCGATGCGCATGCCTAATAACGTATTAATCATCGTCAGCCCGTCCGCCCCTGCTTGTTCAACCGCTTTCGCCATCGCGACAATGTTTGTGACATTCGGGGATAGTTTCACATAAACAGGCACGTCCGACACTTCTTTTACCGCCCTCGTCAGCTCCGCAGCGATTTCTGGAACGGTTCCGAATGCGATGCCACCCTTTTTCACGTTCGGACATGAAATGTTCAACTCGAGCGCATGAACGTTTGGCGCTTTTGAAATGCGCCGAGCAACTTCTACATATTCTTCTACGGTCGAGCCGGCCACGTTGGCGATAATCGGCACGTCATATTGCGCTAACCACGGCAATTCTTCAGTGAGCACCACATCGACACCTGGATTTTGCAATCCGATCGCATTTAACATGCCGCTTGGCGTTTCCGCTACGCGCGGCGTCGGATTGCCGAAGCGCGCTTCAAGCGTCGTCGCTTTAATCATGATCGCCCCAAGCACGCTTAAATCATAAAATTTCGCGTATTCTCGTCCAAATCCGAAACAGCCGGAGGCAGGCATAATCGGATTTTTTAATGAAAGTCCTGGCAACTCCACTGCTAATCGATTCATAACACGACCTCCCCCGCCCGAAATACCGGACCGTCGCTACATACTTTTTTATATGCCGTTTCGCTATGCGGCACGCGGCATACGCAGGCAAAACAAGCACCGACACCGCATCCCATTCGTTCTTCAAGCGACAAATATACGTCTTGATGCGGAAACTCGTTTGCGAGCGCCCGTAGCATCGGCTTCGGTCCGCATGCGTATAACACATGAAACGAAAGGCGATGGTGATGAATGACGTCGGTGACAAATCCTTTCATGCCGTACGAGCCGTCTACGGTCGCAACGTACGTCTCGCCAAACGATGCGAATCGCTCCTCGTAAAATACGACATCTTTCGTTTGAAAGCCGAGCACAATCGTCACAAATACTCCTTTGTTCACTAGTTGTTTTGCCAATTCATATAACGGTGGCACACCGATTCCCCCACCGACAAGAAGCGCGCGTTGTCCGCTTGACAGCGCAGAAACCGAAAAACCGTTTCCGAGCGGACCGAGCACATCGACCGTGTCTCCGGGCAATTTTTGCGAAAGGAGCATCGTTCCTGCCCCTTCCGCGCGGTAAATGATCGTACATTCATTCGCTTCTTGATTGATGTCGCAAAGGCTGAGCGGACGTCTAAGTAGCGGTCCGCTGTTTGCCACTTTCATATGCACAAACTGTCCCGGTGTACGCATGCGCTGAACGAGCGAGCCAGCGAGCGTCAATTCATAAATGTCTTTTGCGATTTGGCGGTTAGCGATGATCGTCATATTCTCCTTCATACATTCACCTTCTTTTCCGTCATCGCCATTGTCGAAAACGTCATCGCTTCTAAAACGAGAAGCATCGCTTTCGCCGTATCGAGCGACGTTAAACACGGAATGCCGTTTTCGACTGCCTCGCGACGAATGCGGAAGCCGTCGCTTTCCGTTTCTTTTCCTTTTGTTAATGTGTTAATGACGACTTGCGCTTTGCCTTGACGAATCACATCAAGAATGTTTGGTGAACCGGTATGAATTTTATTGACGACGGTTACCGGAATGTTCGCTTCCCGTAACGTTTGTGCTGTGCCGTTTGTCGCAAGCAGCTGGTAACCGATATGGTAAAACCGGCGGGCGATGGCGATCGCTTCTTCTTTATCTTTGTCGGCGATCGTCAACAACACAGCACCGTATGGACGAATATGAATGCCGGAAGCGACAAGTCCTTTGTAAAGCGCCTTCGCAAACGTTTCATCTTTTCCGATCACTTCACCTGTCGATTTCATTTCTGGTCCGAGCGAAATATCGACGTTGCGCAATTTCGCAAACGAAAAGACAGGGGCTTTCACATATACACCGTCGCTTTCTTCTTTTAATCCGGTGTTGTAGCCAAGCGCTTGCAACGTTTCTCCTAAAATGACTTTTGTTGCTATGTTGGCCATCGGCACGTTCGTAATTTTACTTAAAAACGGAACGGTTCGGCTCGAACGCGGATTCACTTCTAGTACGTACACCTCGCCTTCATACAATACAAACTGAATGTTCAACAGTCCGACGATGCGCAACCCTTTCGCGAGTGCAATCGTATAGTCGACAATTTTTTGTTGAATGTCTTTTGATAACGTTTGTGGCGGATATACGGCAATCGAATCGCCTGAATGGACGCCCGCGCGCTCAATATGTTCCATAATGCCTGGAATAAACACGTCTTCTCCGTCCGAAATCGCGTCGACTTCGATTTCTTTTCCGATTAAATAACGGTCGATGAGTACTGGATGTTGCGGATTTACTTTGACCGCATGTTCCATATAATGAAGCAATTCTTCTTCCTTATACACGATTTCCATCGCCCGACCGCCAAGAACGTACGATGGTCGAACGAGAACAGGGTAACCGATTTCGTTCGCAATATGGACTGCTTCTTGTACGGAACATGCTGTTTTTCCTTTCGGTTGCGGAATGCCGAGTTGCGCAAGCGTTCGTTCAAATTTGTCGCGGTTTTCCGCACGATCTAAATCTTCAAGCGATGTGCCGAGAATGCGCACGCCGCGCGCAGCTAATTCCGCCGCCAAGTTGATCGCTGTTTGTCCACCAAATTGGACGATGACACCAATCGGCTGTTCTAAATCGATGACGTGCATCACATCTTCAATCGTTAACGGTTCAAAGTACAACTTATCGGAAATGCTAAAGTCGGTTGACACCGTTTCTGGATTGTTGTTAATGATGATGGCTTCATATCCCGCTTCTTTAATCGCCCATACACAATGAACGGTCGCGTAGTCAAACTCAATTCCTTGCCCGATCCGAATCGGACCAGAGCCGAGAACGACGACACTTTCCCTCGCGGTCACGATCGATTCGTTTTCTTCTTCGTACGTGCTGTAATAATACGGCGTTTCGGATTCAAATTCCGCCGCACACGTATCGACCATTTTATATACAGGTGTGATTTTGGCGCGTTTCCGCATCTCATATACGTCGCGTTCAGCCATATGCCAAAGTTTAGCGATCGCCACATCAGAAAAGCCCATTTCTTTTGCTTGTTGAAGAACAGTCATATCGCCAACATGGTCGCGTAAAACCGTTTCGAAGGCGACGATACGGGCGATTTTCGTTAAAAAGAACGGGTCGATTTGGCTCCATACATGCACTTGTTCGACCGTTATGCCGCGGCGAAACGCTTCGGCGATGTAAAATAGACGCTCATCGCCCGCTTTTCGAATGCGTTTTTGCAGCAAGGCGTCATCGACTTGTTCTTTTAACTCGAGATGATAGACGTTCGTTTCGAGCGAGCGTACCGCTTTTAATAGCGACTCTTCAAACGTGCGCCCGATCGCCATCACTTCCCCAGTCGCTTTCATTTGCGTGCCGAGATGGCGGTTCGCTGATTCGAATTTATCGAACGGAAAGCGCGGAATTTTTGTAACGACGTAATCGAGCGTTGGCTCAAAGCAAGCGTACGTTTTTCCTGTGACCGGATTCATCATTTCATCAAGCGTTAAGCCAACCGCAATTTTTGCTGCTAGTTTGGCAATCGGATACCCCGTCGCTTTAGATGCAAGCGCCGATGAGCGACTGACGCGCGGGTTTACTTCAATGACGTAATATTGAAAACTGTGCGGATCAAGAGCGAGCTGGACGTTGCATCCCCCTTCGATACCGAGCGCGCGAATAATGTGAAGCGAGGCGTTTCGCAACAGTTGATATTCGCGATCGCTTAACGTTTGGCTCGGAGCGACGACGATGGAATCGCCCGTATGAATGCCGACAGGATCAATATTTTCCATATTGCAAACGACGATCGCGTTGTCTTTTGCATCGCGCATAACTTCGTACTCAATTTCTTTATAGCCTGCGATACTTTTTTCTAATAAACATTGATGAACCGGACTCATTTTTAAACCGCTAGAAACGATGTCGACAAGCTCTTCTTCGTTCGTACAAATGCCCCCACCTGTTCCACCGAGCGTAAATGCTGGGCGGACGATGACCGGATAACCAATTTGTTCAACGAACGCATACGCTTCTTGTAAACTATGAACGATGGCGCTTTCCGGCACCGGCTCGCCAAGTTCGTTCATGAGCGCGCGAAATTGTTCGCGGTCTTCTGCTTTTTCAATCGCTTCTAATTTCGTGCCGAGAATTTCAACGCCACATTCCTCAAGCACTCCTGCTTTCGCTAATTCGACCGCTAAATTTAGCCCCGTTTGCCCACCAAGCGTCGGCAAAATCGCATCCGGACGCTCTTTCCGAATGACGCGCGAGACAAATTCAAGCGTTAACGGCTCCATATACACTTTGTCAGCAATTTCTGTATCGGTCATAATCGTTGCTGGATTGGAGTTGACGAGAATGACTTTATATCCTTCTTCTTTTAATGCTAAACATGCTTGCGTCCCTGCGTAATCAAACTCTGCTGCCTGACCGATGACGATCGGTCCTGAACCGATGACAAGAATCGTTTCAATATCTTGGCGTTTAGGCATGAACGACCCCTCTTTCTTTTTTAAACTGTTCAATCATCGCAATAAAATCATCAAATAAATCGTTTGCATCTTCTGGTCCCGGTGACGCTTCTGGGTGGTATTGCACCGTAAATGCCGGAACGTCGCGATGGCGAAGCCCTTCAATCGTTCCGTCGTTTAAAGCGATATGTGTCACTTGTAACCGCGTGCGTGCAAGCGACTGCTCCGTGACGGTGTAGCCATGGTTTTGTGAAGTAATGGCGACTTTTCCTGTTTCGATATGTTGAACCGGATGATTCGAGCCGCGATGACCGAACTTCATTTTTTCCGTATTCGCCCCGCAAGCGAGTGCAAACAGTTGATGACCGAGACAAATTCCAAAAAGTGGAGCGTGACCGAGTATGCCTTGAATCATATGAATCGCCTCTGGTACATCTTTCGGATCCCCCGGCCCGTTCGATAACATGACTCCATCCGGATGTAGCTGCAACACTTCTTCCGCCGTTGCATTGTATGGCAGCACGATGACGTCGCAATGACGTTTATTTAACTCGCGCAAAATACCGTGCTTCATGCCAAAGTCGATTAAAACGACGCGATGACCGCGCCCCGGACTAGCGTACGCACTTTTTGTCGATACGCGCTTCACTTGATCGCGTATAAGCTCTGTTTCTTTTAAGTACGCGATCGCCTCTGTCACCGAAACGTCCATGTCGCAAATCATCCCTTTTAACGTGCCGTGTTGACGAATGATGCGCGTCAGCTTGCGCGTATCTACTCCTGCTAATCCGGGAATGTTTTTCATACGTAAATATTCGTCAATCGTCATTTCACTTCGCCAATTGGACGGAGATAGGCACGCTTCTTTCGCAACAAACCCGAACACGTGCGGTTCGATCGATTCGAAATCGTCGCGGTTTACGCCGTAGTTGCCGATCAACGGATATGTCATCGTTACAATTTGTCCGCAATACGACGGATCAGTTAAAATTTCTTGATATCCTGTCATCCCTGTGTTAAAAACGACTTCACCAACTGTTTGCCTTTTACTTCCGAACGCTTCTCCAACAAAACGTGTACCATCTTCTAAAATGAGTTGTCGTTTCATCACTCTCTCCCTTTCTGCCAAACAATGTTTCCGTCGACGACTGTCATCGTCGGCCATCCTTTACACGTCCAGCCTGCAAATGGCGTGTTTTTTCCTTTCGAAACAAACGTAGCCGGATCAATCACTTGTGTTGTATGTAAATCGATGACAACGAAATCTGCTTTTGCGCCAACTTTTAATTGTCCGCCATCGAGACGAAACGTCTCCGCTGGTTTTTTCGACAACCAATCGATGAGCTGTTTTAACGTACATACTCCTTTTTCAACAAAATGTGTATATAAAAGCGGGAAGGCCGTTTCTAATCCGACAATTCCAAATGGGGCAAGCACCATCCCTTCACTTTTTTCTTCTTCCGTATGCGGTGCATGGTCGGTGGCAATGAAATCAATCGTTCCATCAAGCAATCCTTCGATTAACGCTTGTTGATCTTCTTTCGTTCGCAATGGCGGATTCATTTTAAAATTCGCATCGAGCGAAGGAATATGTTCCTCACAAAGCAACAAATGGTGCGGCGTTACTTCGGCAGTGACGCGAATGCCTGCCCGCTTCGCCTCGCGCACGATGCGTACCGACTGTTTCGTACTGATATGGCAAACGTGATAATGACAGCCCGTTGCCTCCGCTAATAACACATCGCGCGCAATATGTACAGCTTCGCAAACGGAAGGAATGCCAGAAAGCCCATGTCGTTTCGCAAATGCCCCATCGTGCACGCACCCTTTATACGTCAACGTTTCATCTTCGCAGTGCGCAACGATCGGCATATCAAGAGCGGCGGCTTGTTGCATCGCTTCATACATCATGCGTGCGCTTTGTACGCCAACGCCATCGTCTGTAAACGCAAATGCCCCTGCTTCTTTTAATGCGGCAAAATCGACAAGCTGTTTTCCGGCTTGGCGTACAGTAATGGCCGCATACGGCAAAACGCGCACGTGCGCTGTTTCGCGAATGCGATGGACGAGCCATTCCATTTGTTGTTTCGTATCTGGAACAGGTTTTGTATTTGGCATCGCCGCAATCGTTGTAAATCCGCCTTTTGCCGCAGCGAGCGTACCTGTCGCAATCGTTTCTTTATGTTCTCCCCCCGGTTCGCGCAAATGAACGTGAACGTCAATAAACCCCGGAGCGACAAACTGTCCGTTTACGTCAATCACTTCATCATGATCGTCCTCATCCATATGAGAAGCGATATGAGTAATACGACCTTCATCGATTTTTATATCAGCCGAGATGAACTCGCCTTGTTCGTTAAGCAAGCGCGCACGTTTGAATATGGTAGCCATTTTGTGTCCCTCCTTTTTGTAATGCGCGTTTCAATACAGCCATGCGCACGTATACGCCGTTTTCCATTTGTTTAAAAATGCGAGACCGTTCGCATTCAACGAGTTCGCTTGCGATTTCTACATCGCGATTCACAGGGGCAGGATGTAAAATGATGCTCGTTTTCTTCATTTGTTTTTCTCGTTCGATCGTTAAGCCATATTGCTCGTGATATTGCTCTTTTGTCCAACCCATTTTTTCGTCATGGCGCTCGTGTTGAATGCGAAGAAGCATCACGACATCCGCCTCTTTTACTGCCGTATCAAGATCGACGTATGTGCCATAACCGTTTTCTGTATCTTGCCATTCCGGCGGGCTGCAAAATAAGACGTTTGCACCTAGCCTTGTTAATATTTCAGCATTAGAACGCGCCACTCGGCTATGACGAATGTCACCAACGATCGCCACATCAAGCCCAATAAATGTGCCAAATTGTTGACGAATGGTCATTAAGTCGAGCAACGATTGCGTCGGATGATGACCGCACCCATCGCCTGCGTTAATGATCGAAATGTCAATCGCATGACGGAGCGGTTCAAAATAATGATCGGATGGGTGGCGAATGACAACGGCTTCCACGCCGATTGCTTGCAACGTCCGAATCGTATCATACAACGTTTCTCCTTTTTGGACGCTCGACATATCTGCATCAAACGGAATGACTTCAAGCCCGAGTTTTCGTTCCGCCATTTCAAAGCTGCAACGCGTCCGCGTGCTCGGCTCAAAAAATAAGTTGGCGACAAACGTTTGTTTATTCACTTTCCATGTTTCCCCGTTCGCAAATCGTTCCGCTTCATGCAAAATGGCAAGCACATCATCAACCGATAACTCTGCTAACGTTAGTAAATGGTTCATGAAACATTCCTCCTTTTTAGTAAAAAAACACCTTGCCAAGCGAGGCAAGGTGTTTGAAAACATGAGGAAAGAGACCGTTTGAGCAAACGGATTTCCTCATTCACACCTTTGTAAGCCTCGCTGGACTTCTTTTAAAAGGTGTGTTATGCAACATCGTGTGTTTGTTCAAATACGCTATCATTCACTTTCGGACGACCCGGCAAGATGAGATTTAAGATGATGCCTGTTATAGCGGCAAGCGCCATGCCGTGCACTTCAAATTGTTCCGATACTTTCACGACCGCATCGCCAATTCCAATGACGAGAATGACGGATGAGATCACTAAGTTTCGCTTGTCGCCAAAGTCGATGTTGCTGTCGACAAGCATGCGTAAACCAGAAGAGGCGATAATGCCGAACAGTAAGATCGATACGCCACCCATGACTGGTGTCGGAATCGAACTAATGAGCGCCGTCACTTTTCCTAAAAATCCGAAGGCGATGGCGAGCACAGCTGCACCAGCTAACACATATACGCTATATACGCGCGTAATCGCTAATACACCGATGTTTTCTCCGTATGTCGTCTTCGGTGGACCGCCGATGAGAGCTGAAATCATCGTCGCTAATCCGTCACCGAGAATCGAGCGGTGTAACCCCGGCTCTTTAATGTAGTCGCGTCCGACAACTTTACTTAACACTAGCTGATGACCGATATGTTCAGATAACGTGACGATGGCGACAGGGACCATTAATAGCACAATATCGAGCGTCACGCGCACATCGTAATGAACGAACGGCAATAAGAAATCTGGCATTTCAATCCATTTTGCTTTCGCAACCCCGGATAAATCTACCACACCAATGGCTAACGCGTATACGTAACCGACGATAATTCCCATGAGTACAGGCACAAGGCTAAACATTCCTCTTGATAAAATCGAAAACATAATTGTTGCGGCAAGCGTGACAACAGCAACAGAAAAGTGCGTTAAACTATATTTTCCATCTGGACCGTTCATCGCCATGCTGACAGCGACGTTTGCTAATCCTAATCCGATGACGATAATGACCGGACCGACGACGATCGGCGGAAGTAAATTCATAATCCAACGATAACCTGCTTTTTTAATCGCTAAAGCGACGATGCCGTATACAAGCCCCGCTAAAAAGCTACCGATCATCGCTGCTCCTGGTCCGCCTGTTGCTTTTGCTGCAATAATTGGCGTAATGAACGCAAACGATGAACCGAGGTAAGCAGGAACTTGCCATTTTGTAACGATTAAAAAGGCGATTGTGCCAAGTCCGCTTGAAATGAGCGCCATCGCTGGACTTAATCCGACTAAGTATGGCACTAAAATCGTAGCACCAAACATCGCAAATAAATGTTGTAAACTAAGTGTCATGAGCTGTCCAAAAGAAGGAACATCTTTCACATCTAAAACCGGTTTGTTCATTTTCTCTCTCCCTCTCTATTTTTAATAAAAAACCCTCTTTGTCCGTACGAAGGCACAAAGAGGGTATAGGAAACGAATCCCCTTTGTCAGCCTCGCTGGACTGCCTTTAAAAAGGGTGCTTTATTCATGTATGCTCACTTGATCGATGTCATCCACTTCTTTTAATTCGACGACGATCATTTCTGCGCTAGATGTCGGAATGTTTTTGCCGACGAAATCGGCGCGAATCGGTAGTTCGCGATGACCGCGGTCAACGAGAACAGCTAGTTGAATTTGCGCTGGGCGACCGAGATCCATGACGGCATCCATCGCTGCGCGCACCGTTCGTCCTGTAAATAACACATCATCGACTAAAATGACTTTTTGATTTGTAACGGAAAACGGGACGTCCGTTCCTTTCACAAGCGGTTCACGATCTTCTGTTTTTACCGTTAAATCGTCACGGTATAACGTAATATCTAACTCACCGACCGGAATGGATGTTCCTTCAATTTGTTCAATGCGTTCGGCTAATCGTTTCGCTAAGTAAATGCCGCGCGTTTTAATGCCGACGAGCACGCAGCCATCAATGCCTTTATTGCGCTCAATAATTTCGTGAGCAATGCGCGTTAACGCGCGTCGAATCGCTTGTTCATCAAGGACAACTGCCTTTTGCATCGTCTCACCTCCATATCAGAAAAGCACAAAGCGCCCGCCTATCGGCGAAGAGTGCACAAGCCCCACCGAGGAGAGCTCGAACCAAGCGGTCGCTTGGTTCTGCGTGGGTAACATCACTGAAGCGTCTCAATGTGTCGCCGCCACAGTGTGGGGCGGAGCAACTCGAGCCGATGGCGCTTGGAGCTAGACAGCTCTGCAAACTGAAAATTTTATACTTTCTTGATCACAAAAAACCCTCTCACCGTTTGGCGAGAGGGTACATGTAGGCATACGTCACCTACTAAATCCGACACCTTCTCAGCCTCACGGGACTGAATTTAAAGGTCTTGTTCACTTGAACTCATTTTACGTTTCTTTTTTTGTTTTGTCAACGATTATTTCGCAACATATCGAGCAATCGTTCAAATTCATGAGGAAGCGGGGCTTCAAACTGCAAATATTCGCCTGTCCGCGGGTGATGGAATCCTAATACGCCCGCATGAAGCGCTTGTCCGTCAATCGGCAACGTTTTGCGCGGACCGTATTTCGGATCTCCGGCAAGCGGGTAGCCGATATATTTCATATGAACGCGAATTTGATGCGTTCGCCCTGTTTCGAGCTGACATTCGACGTACGTATAATGTTCAAACCGTTCAAGGACGCGAAAATGCGTCACCGCTTCTTTCCCGTTTTCAACAACCGCCATGCTTTGTCGGTCGCGCGAGTCGCGTCCAATGGGCGCATCGATCGTTCCGTAATCGTGAGGGATGACGCCATGAACGATCGCATGATATTTCCGCGTCACTGTTTTATTAACAAGCTGATTGACGAGCGATTCGTGGGCGAGATCGTTTTTAGCAACCATTAATAAGCCGGACGTATCTTTATCGATGCGATGAACGATGCCCGGACGCAATACGCCGTTAATTCCTGAAAGATCTTGACAATAAGCAAGTAACGCATTGACGAGCGTTCCGCGCATATGACCTGGCGCTGGATGAACGACCATGCCACGCGGCTTGTTGACGACTAATACATCAGCATCTTCGTAATAAATGTCGAGCGGAATCGACTCAGGCTCGACATCTAACGGCTCAGGGTTTGGAATGGAAATGACGACTTCATCATCGACGTGGCATTTGTAGTTCGGCTTTACCGCTTTCCCGTTGACGAGCACGTGTCCTTCTTTTAGCCATTGTTGCACTTGAGAACGCGACCATTGTTCATTTAAGCCAGCGATAATTTTATCAATGCGTTCCCCATCATGTTGTTCTTCAATCGTTAGTTGAATTTGCTCCATCGCTCATTCCCTTTCGTTTTTTTTTCTTCCAACCATGTTTGGATAAACAAAAGCGTCACACCAACCGTTAATGCGGCATCGGCGACGTTAAAAATCGGAAAGCTGTAATCGAAAATATACGTATGTACAAAATCGACGACTTCTTTTCGAAACACGCGATCAATAAAGTTGCCGATCGCCCCGCCAAGCATGAGCCCTAGAGAGATCCCAAATAACCGCTCTGTCGGCTTCAAGCGCTGAATATATACGATAATCCCAATGACGACAACAATCGTAATGAGATAAAATAACCAAAATTGCCCTTGCAACATGCCCCATGCCGCTCCGCGATTGCGATGAGACGTAATGTACAACACGTTTTCGATGACACGAATGCTTTCACCTAATTCCATATAGCGAACGACGAGCCATTTCGTCCATTGATCGATGATAATGACGACAAAAGCAAGCAAATAATATAACATCATACCCCTCCAAAGCGAAATTCTTTTTCATTTTATCATAAACAATCCCCCCTTAAAAGAGAGGGGGGATGTCGGTTATTGCTTGACAATTGCCGCACAACGTGGACATAGCTCTGGGTGGTTGGCATCTTCGCCGACCGTTGGTGTCACAACCCAGCAACGCGCACACGTTTTTCCTTCTGCTTGTTTGACGACGATCGCTGTTTTTGTAAATGTTTGCGCCTCGCTTGGTGCGTCCGCAAACGTTCCACCGATCGAAAATGCTGAAACGATTAATAGTTGTTTCATATCTTCTTCAATCGAATCGATGAGCGCTTTCGTTTCGTCTGTCGGATATAAAATGACGTGCGCAGTGAGCGACTTACCGATTAGTTTTTCATTGCGCGCCACTTCTAACGCTTTTAACACTTCGTCGCGCAACTCCATAAATGCATCCCATTTTTTAACGATGCGATCTTCATCATCCATACGCACCGCTTCTGGCATATCGACAAGTTGCACACTTTCTTCTTTTACGTACGGAATGTATGACCATACTTCATCTGCTGTATGCGGTAAAATTGGCGCAACAAGTTTCGTTAACGCAACAAGCGTTTCGTACAACACCGTTTGAATGGAGCGACGCTCATGGCTATTTGCCGCTTCAATGTACAATACGTCTTTCGAGAAGTCGAAGTAAAACGCGCTTAAATCAACGGTACAGAAGTTGTTCACTTCATGGTAAATGGTCGCAAACTCATACGTTTCATACGCTTGTTTTACTTTTTCAATTAAACGATTCAGTTTAATGAGCATATAGCGATCGACTTCGCGCAATTCATTGATCGCCACGCGTTCTGCCGGATTGAAATCGAATAAGTTACCGAGCATAAAGCGGAACGTATTGCGAATTTTTCGATACACTTCAGCGACTTGTTTTAAAATGTTATCAGAAATGCGCACGTCTGCTTGATAATCGACAGAAGCAACCCAAAGGCGCAAAATGTCCGCACCGAGCTGTTCCATCACTTTTGCCGGCACGACGACGTTGCCGAGCGATTTGCTCATTTTCCGTCCTTCGCCATCTAATACGAATCCGTGGCTTAAAACGCCTTTATACGGCGCTTTTCCCGTCACGGCAACCGCTGTAGAAAGCGACGAGTTAAACCAACCGCGATATTGGTCGGAACCTTCTAAGTAAAGGTCGGCTGGACGTTGTAAATCCGCGCGTTCTTCCAACACCGCTTGATGAGAAGAACCGGAGTCAAACCATACGTCCATAATGTCCGTTTCTTTCGTAAAGCGTCCGTTCGGGCTACCTGGATGCGTAAACCCTTCTGGAAGTAAATCTTTTGCTTCACGTTCAAACCAAACGTTAGAACCGTATTGGCGGAATAAGTTCGATACATGTTCAATCGTTTCGTCTGTAATAATTGGCTCGCCATTTTCCGCATAAAAGACAGGGATCGGCACACCCCATGCGCGTTGGCGGGAAATGCACCAGTCACCGCGATCGCGAATCATGTTGTGAATGCGAATTTCACCCCATGCTGGCACCCATTTCGTTTCTTCAACCGCTTGCAACAGTTGCTCGCGAATTTTATCGATGGATGCAAACCATTGCGCAGTCGCTCGGAAAATCGTTGGTTGCTTCGTCCGCCAATCGTGCGGATATGAGTGAGTAATAAACGATAGTTTTAACAGGGCGCCGACTTCTTGTAGTTTTTCCGTAATCGCTTTGTTCGCATCATCGTAAAACATGCCGGCAAACCCTGGCGCTTCTTCTGTCATATAGCCGCGCTCGTCAACTGGACAAAGCACACCTAAGCCGTATTTTTGGCCGACAATAAAGTCGTCTTCCCCGTGTCCTGGGGCCGTATGGACGCAACCTGTTCCAGCGTCCGTTGTGACGTGTTCACCACAAATAACGAGCGAATCGCGGTCGTAAAACGGATGTTTCGCCACGACGTACTCAAGCTCGCTTCCTTTGACTGTTTTTAATACCGTCACATGTTCCCAACCAATTTCTTTTTGCACCGATGAAAGCAACTCGAATGCGACAACATATTTACGACCGTCTGCTTCAACGACGCTATATTGTAGCTCTGGATGAACAGCAATGCCTAAGTTCGCAGGAATCGTCCATGGCGTCGTCGTCCAAATGACGATATGTTCATCACCATTTAGCACACCTTTTCCGTCTTTGACAGGAAAAGCAACGTAAATAGACGGCGACCGTTTATCTTTATACTCAATTTCTGCTTCCGCAAGCGCTGATTCGCTTGATGGAGACCAATATACCGGTTTTAACCCTTTGTAAATTAACCCTTTTTTCGCCATTTCGCCAAACACTTTAATTTGTTGTGCCTCGTATTCTGGCGTTAACGTAATGTAAGGATTGTCCCAGTCGCCGCGCACGCCAAGTCGTTTAAATTGCTCGCGCTGACGGTCAATTTGCTCATATGCATATTGCTCACATAATTTCCGAAATTCAGCAACGCTCATTTCTTTTCGATTGACGCCTTTATTTTTCGTAAGCGCCGTTTCGATTGGCAGCCCGTGCGTATCCCACCCCGGCACGTACGGTGCACAATAGCCGCTCATCGATTTATAGCGAACGATGAAATCTTTTAAAATTTTATTGAGCGCATGACCCATATGAATGTCACCGTTTGCATACGGCGGTCCGTCATGTAGCACAAACAACGGACGATCTTTCGTGCGCTCTTGCACTTTACGGTAAATGTCCATCTCTTCCCATTTTGCTTGTATTTGCGGTTCGCGTTGCGGAAGATTGCCACGCATCGGGAAATCAGTCTTTGGCATCAGTAACGTATCTTTGTAATCCATGATGTGAAAACCTCCTTTTATGTAAATAAAAAAACCTTCTCATGCCCAAAAGGGACGAGAAGGTCTCGCGGTACCACCCTTATTGACTATGTTTCCATAGTCCACTCGACATTCGTAACGGGAATGACGCGCCGCGTCCTACTACTCATTCGGCACGGAACTCCGGGGTGATTTTCATTCCTTCGCTTATGCCGAGCTTCCACCGCCCTCGACTCGCTGAAATAAGCTGTTGAAAGAACTACTGTCCCCTTCATCGTTTTTCTTATATAACTGTAATCGATATTATAGGCAATAACAACGCCGCTCGTCAAGACTCTGCTATTTCTTGTATTTCTTCATCATCGAGCTTATAATCTAATAAATGATCCCAGTCACCGTTGTTTAGCATATCAAGCTGTGCTTCAATTAACATTTTAAAACGATTGCGGAACACTTTCGCTTGACGCTTTAATTCTTCCACTTCCATCGCAATTTTTCGCGTTTTTGCAAGCGCTTCGCTAATGATGCGATCCGCGTTTTTCTCCGCTTCTTTAATGATGAGCTTCGCTTCTTTTTGGGCGTTTCGCTTCACTTCTTCCGCCGTTTCTTGCGCGATTAAAATCGATTTATTTAACGTTTCTTCAATATTTGTAAAATAGTTGAGCCTTTCTGTCAGCTCTCGCACTTTTTCTTCAAGCTGTTTTTTTTCACGCAAAATCATTTCGTAGTCTTTAATGACTTGATCTAAAAACTCGTTTACTTCATCTTCATCATATCCGCGAAAGCCTCGGCTAAATTCTTTATTATGAATATCTAACGGCGTTAACGGCATGTGGCCCACCTCCATCTTATGTACGTATGTGTCATTCGACATGTTTTGCGAAAATCCTGCTTTTATTTTGCTTTTTCGACAACGATGCGCCATTTTTCTTTTTTTGTTTGACCAGCAATCGCTTGTAGTCGGCAACGACCGTACCCGCGCAGCGACAATAAATCGCCTTCTCGGCATTCCATATGGGCTTGGTCAACCGTTTTCCAATTGACTTTCGCGAAGCTTTGTTCAATAAGCGCTTGTGCTTTTTGGCGCGATATGCGGAAACATTGCGCTAAAATGGCGTCCAGCCGCAAAGACGAAACGGTCAACGTCTCTTCCTCCCATTCTTCTTTCACATCAAGAAGTTCAGAGAGCAGTTGTTCTTCTAACGATACTTTTGCTTTTCCGATCGAAGTGACGTTCATTTTTACAAACGGTGCAATTTCTTTGGCGATGACAAACTGAATGACACCTTCAACGATGACGATATCCCCAAACTTTTCACGCTTTACACCGAGCGACAACAGAGCACCGAGCACATCGCGATGCCCGAGCGTCACAAACTTTTTCGGGTAGCGAACGGAAAACAACGATAATTGAAAATCATCTTCATTCGGTTGCAAGTACGGCGGGTATAGTAGTGCACGCTTTCGCTCTACAGACGATGAACCGCCAAAAAAAGCAACGTGCACTTCATCGTGATTGCCGACAATCGAGCGGACAATTTGTTGTTCACGCGGAGTTAAAAAATCTGTGAGTTTCGGAGCATATTGTTCCGTCACGAGCCGCTTCCATTCGCAAACGAGATCAATAAAATGATGCTCTTCCTTTCGAAAATGTTGATAAATGTCCATTACAACCCTCGACTGACCATATCTACTAATCCATAAACTCCTGCCGTCGCAAAGCGTAAAACGAGCAAGGCGACGATCGGAGAAATGTCGATCATGCCAATCGGCGGAATAAAGCGGCGAAACGGCTCTAAATACGGCTCGCAAATATTGGCGAAAAATTGTCCCACTTTCGTTTCGCGCGCATTCGGAAACCAAGACATTAAAATGTAAATAATAATCGCATACGAATATACTTCAATGACTGTTGCTAAAAAGTTTGCAATTGTATACAAATTTACCACCTCTTTATCGTCGGTTCATCGTCAGAAACAACGGAAATCGAGCCGCTTACATCGACATTATCTGGCGTGCATAAAAAAATCGTAGATCCGACTTGTTGAATGTCTCCGCCAATCGCATATACCGTTCCGCTTAAAAAGTCAACGATGCGCCGCGCTTGGTCACGATCGACACGATGAACGTTGACAACAACGGCACGCCGATTTTTTAAATGGTCGGCAATTTCTTGTACTTCGGCATAAGCGCGCGGTTCAAATAAAACGAGCTTGGACGATTTTTGCACGCTTTGTAAACTGACGACGTTTTGCTTTTGTTCTACTTTCGGTTGCTGGGCGACTTCTTCTTGTTCATATTCATCTTCTTCCCATTTTTCTTCATCTAAATCAAAAAAGTCGCGAATTTTTTTCACAAATCCCATTTTACTCCACCTCCTCCTCACCAACAAGACATGTACCGAGTCGAAGAAACGTTGCTCCTTCTTCTACCGCAATGACATAATCGTTCGACATCCCCATTGACAATTGTGTACAAGGGGCGTGCGGTAGTTGTTTTTCTTGCACGCGTTCTTTTAGCTCACGTAGCGTCCGAAAACAACGGCGAATCGTCGCTTCATCATCCGTATACGGCGCCATCGTCATCAACCCGACAACTTGAATACGTGAAAAAGCAGATAATGTTTCAATAAACGGCAATACGTCTTCTGGCGCTAATCCGTGTTTTGACTGTTCGCCTGAAACATTCACTTGCACGAAACATTTGATCGTCCGATTCGCTCGCTTGTCGATTTCTTCCGCTAACGACAGACGGTCAAGCGAATGAATGTAATCGACGTCATCAATGATTTGTTTCACTTTTCTCGATTGCAATGTGCCGATGAAATGCCACGTTGCTTCTTTTCCGATCGCTTCGTATTTGTGTAAAAAACCGTCGGCACGGCTTTCCCCTAAATGAACGATGCCCGCTTCGATCGCCTCTTTTGCCCGTGCGATGCTTACGTATTTTGTTACTGCCACAATTTGAACGTCTGATGCGTTTCGTCCTGTTTTTTCACACGCTTCCGCAATATGTTGTTGAATCGTTTGTAAACGTTGTTTAACCGTCATATGATCACCTCCAGCCAATAAGCGCCATCATTCTTCCTGTTTTTCCGCCGTCGCGACGGTGAGAGAAAAATAATGACTGCTCACAGCTTGTGCAATACGATGAAACCGCGATATGCTCGCTCGGAACACCTGCTTGTTGCAGGAGTTGTTTATTCATTTCTTTTAAATCGAGCGCATATTGTCCCTTACTTGTTTCATTATAAAGAGATTGAGGCGAGTTGACTAGCGCCTTTTGAACGAATTCAATGACGCGATCATCGACGACGTAACAACAACGGCCGATCGACGGACCGATGACAACGTAAATATCGCGCGCATCTACCCCTTCTTCGTTCCATCGCTTCACCATTTCTCCTGCGATGTTGTGAACGGTTCCTTTCCAGCCGGCGTGTGCTGCCCCAATTAGCTTTTTACTTGGCGCAAAAAAGTAAAGCGGAACACAATCCGCAAAACAAAGCGCCAACATGATGTCTCGCTCGCTCGTATACAGCCCGTCTGTATGCGGCAAAGCGGTGTCGTACGTGCGCACGCCTTTTCCCGCATGCTCTTTTGTCACTTTTTCTATATGCACGCCATGCACTTGGTCGGCACATACCCAGCGATCGAGCGAAACGTTCAGTTCGTCCGCTACTTTTTGTCGATTGTGATACACGACGGTTGGATCATCTTGCACGTGCATGCCGACGTTTAACGTCGCAAACGGTCCGGTGCTCACTCCCCCTCGTTTTGTTGTAAAGGCGACGACGACATGTTCCCATTGATCAAATAAAAGCAACGATTCGCTCGCTTGGCGAAATATATCGTTCATGATTCGACATCCTTTGTACAATTTTATCACTTTTTTTCCTATTTTATCACAGCTTGCCGAAAACGTGAATTATTCATCGCTATCTAATCGAACGAGAATGACGTCAGCGCCCACTTTCACAATATCGCGCCACGGAATGACCATTTCATCCGCCCGCCCAAATAAACCGAGCACTTTTCCCGTCCCGATAATAATGATGGCTTCAATTTGACCGGTCGTTAAGTTAATATCGATGTCTCCGATATTTCCAAGCCGCTTGCCGTTTGCGACATTGACGACATCTTTTTGTTGTAATTCAGAAATTTTCACCATGTTTCTCCGCTCCTTTTTCATTTTATGTACTTATATGTATGCATGAGCGAGTTGTTGTAGTCACGGACATAAAAAGCCCCCACCGTTTTTGGTGGAGGCGTCGTTTACCATTGAATGTTTTTATTCATTTGTTTAATGGCGGCTTTTTCTAAACGGGATACTTGCGCTTGGGAAATGCCGATTTCTTCAGCCACTTCCATTTGCGTTTTTCCTTGAAAAAATCGTTTGCGAATAATCATTTTTTCGCGCTCGTTTAAACGGCGAAGCCCTTCTTTCAACGCAATTTCTTCAATCCAATTTGTATCGCGATTTTTCTCGTCGCTCAACTGATCCATCACATAAATCGGATCGCCGCCGTCGTTGTAGATCGGTTCAAAAAGCGAAACAGGATCTTGAATCGCATCTAACGCAAATACAACATCTTCATGAGGCACGTCTAGTATTTTCGCAATTTCTTCTGCCGTCGGTTCTTTTGCTGTTTCGCTCATGATTTTTTCGCGCACTTGAAGCGCTTTATACGCAATGTCGCGCAGCGAGCGGGACACACGAATCGGATTATTGTCACGTAAATATCGGCGTATTTCACCGATAATCATCGGCACGGCATACGTGGAAAATTTCACGTTTTGGCTTAAATCAAAGTTATCAATTGATTTCATAAGTCCGATACAGCCTACTTGAAACAAATCGTCGACATATTCACCACGATTGTTAAATCGCTGAATGACGCTTAATACGAGCCGCAAATTCCCATTAATTAATTTTTCGCGTGCCGATATGTCACCGGCTTGCATTTGCCGGAATAATTCACGCATTTCTTCATTTTTCAGCACGGGAAGTTTCGATGTATCAACGCCGCAAATTTCAACTTTGTTTCTTGCCATGTCTTTCCCTCCTTGCAGGAGATGCTGTCAGCTTTCAGTATCTCCTTCGAAGGGAAAAATATGCATTACATCATTTTGTTAAACTCTTTTCGCAATCGTTTAATAATTCGCTTTTCTAAACGGGAAATGTATGACTGGGAAATGCCTAATAAGTCCGCGACATCTTTTTGCGTTTTTTCTTCTCCTCCAGTTAAACCGAAGCGAAGTTCCATAATTTGTTTTTCTCTGTCACTTAATTGATCGAGTGCGCGAAATAACAAGTTACGATCAATATTTGCTTCTAAATCTTTCGTAATGACGTCATCTTCTGTCCCTAACACGTCCGACAACAACAATTCGTTGCCGTCCCAGTCAATGTTTAACGGTTCGTCAAATGACACTTCGGAGCGCACTTTATTGTTGCGCCGTAAATACATTAAAATTTCATTTTCAATACAGCGCGACGCATATGTAGCGAGTTTAATTTTTTTCTCCGGATTAAACGTATTGACCGCTTTAATTAATCCGATCGTACCGATGCTAATTAAATCTTCAATGTTAATGCCGGTATTTTCAAACTTTCGTGCAATGTAAACGACGAGACGAAGGTTTCGTTCAATAAGTAGCGAGCGCGCGGTTTCATCTCCAGAAGGAAGTTTTTGAAGCAACATTTCTTCCTCCTCTTTTGTAAGCGGTGGCGGCAACGCTTCACTTCCACCGATGTAATAAATTTCGTCCGCTTTCAGCCCTAATTTTTTTAATAGTTTGTACCATACATATGTGAGACGTAATTTGAATAACTTCATAAAAAACCTCCTTCTATTTCAGCACGATCGGCCGTATAATCATAATAATTACGAAGCTTGCGACATCACGATATGCGGATGAACGATGCAGTTGTACTCACCGTCCGCTGACAGCGATGACGGAGAAAAGCCAATGAGCGCTTTTTTGACGGATGTCCATTGTTTTCCGTCCGACCATTGCACTTCGTCTGGCTTGATGGCTACGAGTAGCTGTTGCTCGACGCCAACGGCACGATACGGGACGAAACGTATTCGGCTCACCCATTCGCTCGGGATGTCATCTGTGTACGTCCGTTGTTGAATCATTTGTAAAACAGCTTGAGGGAAGATGTGTGCGAACGGTTGCAGTTCAACGATCATGACCGGCGTATTTGTTAACGGGTCTCGCAATTGATTTCCGCTATCGACTAATCCTTTTAACGATACCGTTTGTCCAACACATGTCACACGCACATGAATGACATGTTCAAACCGCAACTTTTTTTCCCGAATCGTTCCCATTTGCACTTTTGATAGTAGCCATAAAATTGGAAACATGATGATAACAAACAACCAACTAATAGAAGTCGAATGTGTGAGCCATCCGGATGAATAAGGCGTCATTTCACTTTCTAGCAAAAAGTGAAAGGCGACCATCCCTCCGCCAAGCATAAACGTTGCAAAGTAAAAAGCGAGCACATTTTCGATAAAAAAACGAAAGCGATGGAAACCGAAACAAATCCAAACGATGACAAAAGAGATGACGAGTTTCGTTACGAAATGAGATGTCATATAAGCAAAAGGAGTGAATACGAGCAAGACGAGCAGCGAACCGAACAACGCAGAAAGCATAAGTCGCCATAAGCGCACGCGACGCTTCAGCATGATCGCTGCAAGCCATAGCAACATCGCATCGAAACAAAAATTTAATAACCATACGACATCGGCATAAATCAGCGGCATCCCCTCCTTATCTTGAAACATCTTGAAACTAGTATATAGCACTTCCAATAGAAAAGTGTGTCAAACGATGACGTCATTTCTTTAGAGATTTTGTCAAATGATGAATAAAAAAAACGCCCACGAGTCGTGAGCGTTTTTTTAACGGCGACGATTGCGGTTGCGCAAAAAGGCCGGGATGTCGAGCGGATCTTCTACTTGTTGACCGCGCGTTGGCGGATAGTCGACGACTGGCTCTTCTTTTTTCTCGCGCTTGACGCCAACCGTTGGTTTGACAACGGCTTGTCGCGTTGCTTTTGCTTGGTTAACTTCTTCGTTAAATCCTGTCGCAATGACAGTAACGATAATTTCGTCTTTTAAGTTTTCGTTAATGACAGAACCGAAAATCATATTGACATCTTGGTCGGCAGCGGATGCGACGATGTCGGCTGCTTCTTGCACTTCGTACAAGCTTAAATTCGTGCCGCCCGTAATGTTCATTAACACCCCTTGCGCACCGTCGATCGACGTTTCTAATAGCGGGCTTGAAATCGCCTTTTTCGCAGCTTCTGCCGCGCGATTTTCCCCTGTTGCGACACCGATTCCCATCAGAGCGGAACCTTTATTTGACATAATTGTTTTCACATCAGCGAAGTCTAAGTTAATTAATCCCGGCACAGCAATTAAGTCGGAGATGCCTTGTACGCCTTGACGAAGCACGTTGTCTGCTTCACGGAACGCTTCTAACATCGGCGTATTTTTATCAACAATTTCTAATAAACGATCGTTCGGAATGACGATGAGCGTATCGACCGCTTCTTTCATCGCTGCTATACCGCTTGCCGCCTGCATCGCACGTTTTCTTCCTTCGAACGTAAACGGCCGCGTAACGACGCCGACTGTGAGCGCACCTAAATCGCGCGCAATTTGAGCGATGACTGGAGCCGCCCCTGTTCCTGTTCCTCCGCCCATGCCGGCTGTAACGAATACCATATCGGCCCCTTTAAGCGCTTCTTCAATTTGTTCTTTACTTTCTTCCGCCGCTTTTTTTCCTACTTCTGGATTTGCCCCCGCACCTAATCCGCGCGTCAATTTCGCTCCAATTTGCAGTTTAATTGGCGCTTTGGATAAGTTTAACGCTTGGGCATCTGTATTGACCGCAATAAATTCAACACCTTGTACTCCATGTTCAATCATGCGGTTGACAGCGTTGTTTCCGCCGCCGCCGACACCGATTACTTTAATTGTCGCTAACTGATCAACAGTCGTGTCAAACTCCAACATGACATAATCCTCCTAGCCATTCAAATTGTCATTCAAAAAAGTATCCGAAAAATTTCTTTACTTTCTGTCCTAAATGTTCTTCTTTTTGTTTCGGTTTCGCTGGCGCTTTATGCACCTTTTTTTCCGCTTGGAAATCGTTTGCCGCTCCGGAAGAAAGAACAGGGACGTCTCTTCCTTGCAACTTCGCATTTTTATAAGAGAATTGAATTAAACCGACACCGTTTGTATATTGCGGATCGCGCACGCCAATATAATCTGGCATCGCCACGCGAACGGTATGGTTAAATATCGCTTCCGCAAGTTCTAATACGCCCGGCATATTTGCTGTGCCACCAGTCAGCACATATCCGCCAGGCAAGTCGCGAAATCCGCGTCTCCGAATTTCTGCTTGTACCATTTGTAAAATTTCTTCTACCCGTGCCTCAATCATATCGGCAATTTCTAATTGAGTAAATTGTTGATGTTGATCGGTGCCGATAATCGGAACGCTGAATACTTCTTCATCAGAAGCGAGATCGTAAAACGCATGTCCATGTTTTAGTTTAATGCGTTCTGCATCTTCTGTCGACGTGCGCATGCCGATCGATAAGTCTTTTGTAATATGTTCGCCACCGATCGGAAGCACGGTCGTCGCCTGTAAAAATCCTTGTTCAAATACGGCAACTGTCGTCGAACCGCCACCGATATCAACGAGCGCAACACCTAAATTTTTCTCATCTTTCGATAACGCAATCGACGCTGCCGCCAGCGGTTGAAGACATACGTCAAGCACTTGTAATCCCGCTCGTTCTACACAACGAAGCACGTTATGTAAAGCCGTTTTTGATGCGGTAATCATCGTGCCTTCCATTTCTAAGCGAACGCCTAGCATGCCGCGCGGATCGTTAATTCCGTCAAGCCCATCGACGATAAACTGTTTCGGAATGACATCGATAATTTCGCGCTCTGGGGGAATGGAAACGACTTGTGCCGCTTCAATGACGCGCGTCACATCTTCATTTGTAATTTCTTTATTTTCGCTTGATACAGCAACAATCCCGTTGCACGGCTGAAGTTGAATATGATTGCCGTTCACTCCGACAATCGCGCCTTTAATCGTTACGCCGACCATCCGTTCTGCTTGTTCAACCGCTCGTTTAATTGATTGTACTGTTTCATCTATATCAATAATAGAGCCTTTTTTCAGCCCTTGCGATTTCACATTGCCGACACCGATAATGTTTAACTGATCATTGATCATTTCGCCAATGATCACTTTTACACTAGATGTACCGATGTCAAGACTAACATAAAAATCGTTGCTGTTCATTCTGGTGGCACCTCCTTTACAAAATGAACGTTGCTATGTATATCAACACTATATTCCACATTCGAACAGCATTCCCTTTTTTATAAGCGATTTTTTTGGCGGTTTTCTAACCATTTCGTCAGCAAAATTCGGCGGATGACAGCGATGTTTTGAAACAGGCGCACACCGAACGCAAATACAGCTGCTAAATACAAGTCTACACCAAGATGAACACCGAGAAAAGCTAAACTTGTTGCTAAAATAATATTAAAAAAAAATCCAGATACAAATACGTGCTCATCGTAAATATTTTGTAAATGGGCACGAATACCGCCAATGAGCGTATCGAACGCCGCCAGCACAGCGATAGATAAGTAGCTCGAATATTCGCTCGGAATGCGCCAATCCGTCAACAATCCGAGCAGTATGCCGAGCAGTAAACCGAGCAATGGAAGCCACATCCTTTTCACCTCCTAGCCTCTTCGACCGCTTCCATTTGTTTCACACGCACCGCACCATCGTATGGAGAGATGACGACCCGTTGTTGTGGCTCTGAAACGGTAAGGAGCAAATTTTCAAGCGCAAAGTCATCGGCAATGGTTGATGCTTTTAGTCGGTTGTACATTTTTTCAGCATCAGGGGTAATCACTTTTATTTCAATTGGAAAGGAACGAAGCGGATACGAATCAACTTTCGTCACACCGTTAATGTCGCGAATGACCGTTGTGTTAACAAGGCGTTGATCGGCAATCGATATATGTTCAGCTCCGTACATATTTAATTCGTTAATTAGCCGGCGCAGTAAATCTGCGGATATCGTATCGCTAACCGGACCGACGTATGATTCGTCATACATTTGCTCAATATAAAGCACGACCCCTTCACCGACAACTTCTGTCAGTCCCGCTTCTTTTTTCAACTCCTCTACCGTTTGGCGCAAAATAGCCCCTTTATTTTCTGAACGTTGCTGTTCGTATTTTTCTAACGTCTCTTCATATTTTCGAATTTCATTTAACAGCTGTTTATGTAACTCTTGTTCTTTTTGTAAATCTCGTCGTATTTCCCATATGTCACGTGTATCGCGCACATCAGGCTCTTGGCTCGTCTGAAATTGGACCGCTAACATAAAGCCGATAATAAGCGAAACAAACGTAAAATGCCATATCGTTTTTCGCGTCAACGGCGCCCCTCCTTTTATTTTTGCATCATCGGTTCCATCGTCACTTCTGACTTTTCTACAATATCCACAACAATATGATCGCTCGTCAATTGATCTTTGACGCCACCGGCAATCGTTAACGCTGGAATGAGCACGTTCGGATCGCCGATCGCTTGAATGACAAACGGAGCGGGATGCTGTGTCCCATCAATTTCAATGACCGGACCGTTACAAACGATGTACGAACGATGCGATAGTCGCTGCCCGTTAATCGCCACCGCCGATGCCCCTGCAATCCATAGCTCGTTTACAACTTGAAATACGTGTTGCTCATGAACAATATAGTTTGTCGCATTCGCTTCAGAAGGGATGTACGACGCGTCGGATAACGTCACTTCCACTCCTTTTCCTTTTACCTTTACTTTTCCGAGATACATACGCAATCGTTCTGCATCTTCGACGAGGTTAAAATACAATTGTTCTTCGTTTGCTAGCTCTTTTTCAATTTCACGCACGCGTTGTTGTTTGTTAAATAGTTCCGCTTGCAGTTTGCGATTTTGTTCTTGTTGCTCAATTAACTGCTCGCGGTATTCGTACTCTTTATTCCATTGGCGTTCTAGTTGACGGTTAGCTGTTTCTTTTTTTGCCATTTGGTAGGAGAGGACTAACATAAAGCCTAAAACTAAGCAAACGAACGATAAAACGACGTGGTTACCGTTCATTTTCATCTTTTTCATTCCCTTCATCCGCTTCGTACGGCTTGAAATATGTGCTCATCTCTAGATGAAGAACACCTTTTATCCCCGGTTGCAACTGGCTGACAATCGAAGGATAGTGAACGATTTTTTCCGCAAAACGATCAATCGTCGCACTCACTTCTATGCCATCATTCATATAGACGGTAATATGTCTTCGGTCAGATGGGCTTGGGGTGTAATGAATTTCTGAAATGAGGTTTAAAATCGAACTTGGCGTATGTGCCAATTGGGCAGCCATGTCTTGAATAGCCTCCCCTTCTTTCCATCCAATTAAGATGGGGGCATCGCTCGGAATCGCCCGTTTGACATCCGTTAACACTTTTCCATTCTCTAAAATCGGCAGGAACGAATGCTTGTCCAAAATGTAAGCGATGCGCTTTCGTTCGACGATCACGATGTCAATGCGATTCGGAATTCGTTTTTTCACGCTTACTTCTTTCACTTCTGGATGTTGTTGAATGCGCTGTTCGACTTCGTCTTTTTTTACTTTCCAAAAGCTTGTTTTTTTCGTCACACCGCTTAATTGAATGACATCTTGAGAAGCGATATGCCGATTCCCTTCCACGTGGATGACCGCGACATTGCTAAGCGGCGACTGGGCATAAATGACAGCTAACAAAAGCATAAAAAATAGAGCGATATATACAATGAGTAAGCGATTCGCGCGCTGTCTTCGCTGCTCTTTCAACTTCGGTACACGTTCTTCAAGAACAACAACTTTTCCTTTTTCCATTCACTCCACCTCGGTCGATGGACCAAATCAAAATAACAAGAAAACTAACGGTGCACGTCAGCAACCGTTAGTTCATTGTTTCAAAACTTATTATAGCATAATATAGAAAAAATTAGGATGGGGAAAATGTATTACTTCCGCCCAACAATTTCAACTTCTGTTTGCAACGAAACACCGTATAAATCGTAAATGGTTTTTTTCACGTAATCGATGAGCTCGAGCACATCTTTTGCCGTCGCTCCGCCTGCATTTACAATAAAATTCGCATGTTGTTCTGAAATTTTCGCTCCACCGATCGTATAGCCTTTTAATCCTGCTTTTTCAATTAACTGTCCGGCGTAGTGAGGGAGCGGATTGCGGAAAATGCTTCCGGCGCACGGATAGTTCCACGGTTGTGTTTCGCGGCGGTAATCTTTATTTTTTTGCATCGCTGCGACAATTTCGTCGCGGTTTCCTTTTTTCATTTCAAGTGTTGCTGCGACACAAATGCCTTTACGCTTTGTTTGTAAAACGGATGTGCGATACGAAAATTCCATTTCTTCATTCGTCAACCATTCGATCGTCCCGTCTTCAAATAAAATTTGTGCTTTTTTGACGATGCGCGACATATCGGAACCGTGGGCGCCCGCATTCATATATACCGCTCCGCCAACCGAGCCCGGAATACCGCCAGCAAACTCAAGTCCAGACAATCCTTGTTTACTAATGACTGTCGCCAGTTTAATAAGCGAATAGCCACCGCCAACCGTCACTTCTGTCCCGTTTATTTGTAAGTCGTCTAATCCTTCGCCAAGTTTAATGACGACGCCTTCAATGCCTTCGTCTAGCACGAGCAAGTTCGAACCGCGGCCGATCGCACGCCAACGGACGTTATATTTTTTCACGATTTCCATCGTCTTTTTTAAACGATCTATATTTTTCGGCTCAACAAACAAGTCAGCTGGTCCGCCGATTTTCATTGTCGTATGATTTGCCATTCGTTCGTTCTCTTTCACCGTTCCAACGTTTGCTTCAAGCAGCTCTTCACGTAGTTTTTCCAATGTTCTACCTCCTCTACCTCTTTCCTATATCGTATGCAACTTATGAAATCATCTCCACCACGACGCGATATAAACGTTCTGCCGCATCGCGAATGCCTAATTGAAATGCTGCTTCTTTCATCTTTGCCAACGTTTGTTCGTCTAGCAAAATGCGATCGATATCTTCCAGTAAGTGCACACCTGTCAATTCACTTTCTAAACGGACGATCGCTGCCCCTTTCTTTTCAAGCGCCCGTGCATTTTTTTCTTGATGATTATTTGTCACATATGGGCTTGGAATTAAAATGCTCGGGATGCCGAGCGCCGTAATTTCTGCTAGCGTCGTTGCGCCCGCGCGCGCGACGATGACATCGACTCCGGCCAATACTTGTGGCATATTATGAATAAACGGACGAATGATGACGTTTGAAGGATTGCCGACATCGTTCACCGCTTTTATTACTTTATCATAATGAACGTCACCTGTAACATATAAAAATTGGTACGGTTTTTGTTCGACTTGTTGTAGCACTTGTAAAAATGCTTCGTTTATTGGACGCGCCCCACGGCTGCCTCCAACAATAAGCACCGTCTTTTTTTTCTCATCTAATCCGAGCGATCGTTTCGCCTCTCGCCCATCTTTTCCTACGACTTCTGAAGCGCGCGGGTTTCCAGTTAACACGACTTTTTCATGCGGAAAATATTGTTTTGTTTCTTCAAAGCAAATGGCAACTTTATGAACATAACGGCTTAAAAATTTGTTCGTCAGTCCCGGGATGCTATTTTGTTCATGGATGATCGTTGGGATACCTAGTTTAGCTGCCGCATACACGACAGGTCCGCACACGTATCCGCCCGTTCCGAGCACAACATCTGGCTTATATTGTTTTAACAGTGTTTGACACGTGCGTACACTTTTGATAAAGCGAGCGATTGTTTTGACGTTTTCAAAAGATAAGCTACGCTTGAATCCGCTAATGTCAATCGCATAAAACGGAATGTTTTCTCTTGGAACGATCGTACTTTCTAATCCTTTTTCCGTTCCGATATATAATACATCAACGTTTGGATGTTGTTTTTTTACTTCATGAATGAATGAAAGAGCAGGATAAATATGTCCGCCTGTTCCGCCACCACTAACTACAATTTTCATTGTTTTCCCCCCTCATCAAAAGTAACAGAAGAAGCTGACTTCATGGAAGTCAGCCTTTAATATCGCGCGTAACGACTAATGTTTAACAAGACGCCAATCGCCATAAGCATGAGCGTCAAAGACGATCCGCCATAGCTTAAAAACGGCAACGTAATGCCTGTCACCGGCATTAATCCGGTCACCACTCCGATATTAATCATCACTTGGATCGCAACCATCGCAATAATGCCGACAGCTAAAAAACTGCCGTACAAGTCCGGTGCCCCTAAAGCGATACGAATGCCGCGCCAAAGCAATAAACTAAACAAAAGCAAAACGAGCGAACCGCCGATAAATCCGAGTTCTTCCGCCAAAATAGCAAAAATAAAGTCCGTTTGGGGCTCAGGTAAGTAAAAAAACTTTTGTCGGCTTTGCCCTAGCCCGAGTCCAAATAGCCCGCCCGGCCCGATCGCATAAAGCGATTGAATGATTTGGAAGCCACTTCCTAACGGATCTTCCCACGGGTTTAAAAACGACGTAATGCGCTTGATGCGATACGGAGCAGATAACACGAGACCAGCAAACCCTGCCAATCCAAGCAAACCGAGAACGAGAAAATGACTCATGCGCGCGCCAGCGACAAAAATCATGACGACACACGTGCCGACCATGACCGTTCCCGTTCCTAAATCGGGCTGCAACATAATCATGCCAAAAGCGAGAAAGACGAGCGTCAATGATGGGAGTAACCCTTGTTTAAACGACGCGATTTTTTTTTGATTTTCAGATAAATATTTCGCTAAAAACGCGATCATCGCCATTTTCATAAATTCAGATGGCTGAATGGAAAACGCGCCGACGCCGATCCAACTTCGCGAACCGTTGCGCACCATGCCGATGCCTGGAATTAAGACGAGGACGAGAAGAATGAAACAAACGATAAGCAACACTTTCGCCCACGTGCGCCACGTCCAATAGTCGATGTTCATGAAAAAAAACATCGCTACAATGCCAACCCCTGCAAACAACAGCTGGCGCTTGGCAAAGAAAAACGAATCGTGAAACTTGTAGTCCGCCCAAATGGCGCTTGCGCTATACACCATAATGAGCCCGATCGCCAACAACGAAAATGTGATGATCATTAACAAAAAATCAGGTGCAGACTTTTTTCCATGCAATGCGGAACACCTCAATTTACTTAAAATTCGTCTTATTTAAGCTTATGCACCGCATGTACAAACATGTCCCCACGCTGTTCGAAAGTTTTATATTGATCCCAACTTGCACAAGCTGGCGAGAGTAAAACGACATCGCCCGGTGACGACCATTCATATGCGGCAAAAGCTGCTTGTTCCACATTATCGACACGTTTCACTTGCTGTATTCCTGCTTCGCGCGCAACGCGTTCAATTTTCGGTGCCGTCTGTCCGAACGTAATGACCGCTTTTACATGGTTTAAGTACGGCAATAGCTCATCAAATTCATTGCCGCGATCTAAGCCGCCCGCCAGTAAAATGACCGGTTCATGAAAAGCGCTTAACGCTTTTTGTGTCGCTAATATGTTTGTCGCTTTCGAGTCGTTATAAAATTTTCGCCCGTTGATTTCAGCGACGAATTGCAATCGATGTGGTACGCCTGTAAACGTCGTCAATACGCGGCGAATCGAGTCGTTGTCTGCACCTGCTAGTTTTGCTGCCGCAACAGCTGCTAATATATTTTCTATGTTATGCGCTCCTCGCAACGCCACATCTGCGATATCGATGATGCGCTCGTCGTGAAAATAAACGGCTCCTTCTTTCACTGTCGCCCCGTATGATAATGGCGTTTTAGCGGAAAACGGCACTTTTTGCGCGCGGCTTTTCTCCGCCAATTGCATAACGATTGGATCATCGGCATTGACGATGGCGTAGTCGGTTTCTGTTTGATTTTTAAAGATGTTTCCTTTCGCTTCTGCATACGCTTCTTTCGTTCCATGGTAGTCTAAATGCGCATCGAAAATGTTTAGCAACACCGCGATGTGCGGACGAAAACGAATTGTCCCAAGCAGTTGAAACGAAGATAATTCCATGACGATCACATCATCTTTTGTCGCCTGTTTCGCGACTTCGCACGCGACCGTTCCGATATTTCCGGCGATCAAAGGACGCCGTTTCGCTTCTTGCAACATATGAAAAATGAGCGTCGTCGTCGTCGTTTTTCCGTTTGAACCTGTAATGCCGATAATCGGCGCTTCTGACGTTTCGTACGCAATTTCCACTTCCGTAATGATCGGGATATGTTTGTCAATCGCTTTTTGTACAAGCTCGTTCGTGTACGGAATACCTGGATTTTTTACAACGAAATCAAACGGCTCATCAAGCAGTTCAAGCGGATGTCCCCCGCATACGAGACGAATGCCAAGCGCTTCTAGCTCCCGTTTTTGTTGTTCACTCGGTTCATTTCGATCATTGACGACGACATCGGCACCGAGCTCACGAAGCCGTTTTGCCGCTGCCCATCCGCTTTTTGCTAAACCTAATACGAACACTTTTTTTCCGTTATACATTATACCCACACCTCAATATAAATTCCTAAGATGGCAAACAGTAAGCCAACCGCCCAAAACGTCACAACGACGCGCCATTCAGACCAGCCGATTAATTCGTAATGATGGTGAAGCGGGCTCATACGAAAGACGCGTTTTCCTGTCGTTTTAAACGAAATGACTTGAATAATAACAGATAACGTTTCGATAACAAATACACCGCCGATAATGACTAACAATATTTCAAGCTTCGTTAAAATCGCAACGGTGACAATGGCTCCGCCAAGCGCAAGTGAGCCGGTATCGCCCATAAACACTTTCGCAGGATGCGCGTTAAATACGAGAAATCCAAGCACCGCACCGACGACAGCAACGCTAAAAATGGCGATATCGTACTGCCCTTGGTTCCACGCCAATACAGCATATGCACCAAACGCGATCGCTGCTGTTCCCGCAAGCAAGCCGTCTAAGCCGTCTGTTAAATTGACGGCGTTTGAACCGCCAACGAGCATAAAAATAATAAGCAAAATATACGCAGCGCCTAAATCGATCGAAACGTTTGTACCTGGAATCGAAACGACCGTTGAAATGCTATAGTGTTGAAAGAAAAAGTAAAAGACGAGCGCAATGAATAATTGTCCGGCTAGTTTTTGTTTGCTCGTTAAACCAAGGTTGCGCTTCATAACGACTTTAATGAAATCGTCAACAAAGCCGAGCAATCCGTAACCTATCGTCACAAACAACAATAAGTACGTTTGCGCTGTCCGTTCAAAAAATAGATCGCTCATGACAAATGTCGTGATCGAAAGCGATAGTAAAATCATTAGTCCGCCCATCGTTGGCGTCCCTGATTTTTTTTGATGTGATTTTGGCCCTTCTTCACGAATGCTTTGCCCAAATTTTAATCGCCTTAAAAACGGAATGAAAATGGGCGATAACACAACGGTAATGATAAAGGCAAGCCCTGCCGTAAACAAAATGACTTTCTCGTTCATGATCGTTGCCCCTTCCTCATCTCCTATTTCTCTTTTCTTCGTTGAATAGCTTCGCGTGCGACGACACGATCATCGAAATATAACACGTCTTTGCCAATGATTTGATACGTTTCATGTCCTTTTCCTGCAATTAAAACGACATCGCCTTCTTCAGCTTGTTCAATCGCATATGTAATCGCCTCTTTTCGATCTACGATACATACGACATCTTCTGTTACCCCTTGTTTCATATCATTTAAAATGGCGAGCGGGTCTTCTGAGCGCGGATTATCGGATGTAAAAATCGGCACATCGCTATATTGGACGGCGATTTGTGCCATCAATGGCCGCTTCGTCCGATCGCGATCTCCGCCGCAGCCGACGACGACAAATACGCGCTTTTTCGCAAACTGCCGAATCGTTTGCAACACATTTTCTAAACTATCTGGCGTATGGGCGTAATCGACGATGACCGTAAACGGCTGGCCAGCGTCAACGACTTCAAAGCGGCCCGGAACGCCTTCCATATGAGCGATCGCTTCAACAATCGTCGCAAGCGGAATGTTCGAGACGAGACAAGCGCTCACAGCCGCTAATATATTATACACGTTAAACATGCCGATGAGTTTCGTTTTTACTTCCACCGTTTCGGTTGGTGTAACGAGCTGAAACGTCGTGCCGCTCGTTGTTATTTCAATGTTTTTCGCCATGATGTCACTTTCATGATGAATGCCGTACGTAACAACATTGGCCGCCGTACTTTTTTTGTACTCTTCGGAAGCCGCATCGTCTGCATTTAATATCGCAAATTTTGGCCGTTGATGGTCAAAACGGTTGCCGAGTTGTGCAAACAATAGCCCTTTCGACCAACGATAATGGTCCATCGTTTGATGGTAATCTAAATGGTCTTGCGTCAAATTGGTGAAAACAGCGACATCAAAATCGCAACCATGCACCCTTCCCATATGTAGCGCATGTGAAGAGACTTCCATCGCAGCGACGTCCACATCGGCATCAACCATTTTACGAAACATTTTTTGCAAAACGAGCGATTCAGGTGTTGTATTGTTTACATCATACGTTTCATCGCCTATTTTCATGTGAATTGTGCCAATGAGACCGGTTTTTTTTCCCGCGTGACGACATATGCGTTCAATGAAATACGTCGTCGACGTTTTTCCGTTCGTTCCCGTTACACCGATTAAATGCAGATGATGTGTCGGCTGATCGTAAAACGCATCGGCTAATACCGCTAATGCTCGCCGGCTATCGTTCACATAAATGACCGGCACAGGCAATGTGAGCGGTCGTTCCGCAATGATCGCCACCGCTCCGCGCGCTACGGCTTGTTCAGCAAAATCGTGACCGTCTACGGTAAACCCTTTGATGCATACAAACAACGAACCTTGTTGCACTTCTCTTGAGTCCATTTCAATGGATGTAATCGTTGGATTTTCTGTTACGCGTGGTGTAAAGTTATGTAAATATTGAAGCAACGTTTGTAACTTCATGCCGATCGTCCCTTTCTTTTTTCTTATATAAACAGAAAAAGAAGCCATGAGGATACTTCCTCTAGGCTTTACCGTTTCGTTCCAAAATAAATCCGGATCGTCGCTCCTTCTTTTACTTTGACTCCAGGCTTCGGCGCCTGTTCAATGACCGTATCACCTTCGCCACTACCATCTAATTTTAAGTGAAAAAGCTGTTGTTGCAAATCTTTTTTTGTTAAACCGATTAAATTTGGCACTTCGACATAGCGCGCATCGAGCCACGTCGTTTCTTTTTCAATTTGTTGTTTACGCGGTTTTACCCCGAGTGCACGTAAACTATCTTCCATAACATTTCCAACAATCGGAGCGGCGACGACGCCCCCAAACTGCACCGTTCCTTTCGGATTGTCGACAGCGACATATACAACAATTTGCGGATCATCCGCCGGAGCAAAGCCGATAAATGAAACGATATGGTTATCTTTTAAATATTGACCATCTTTCGCTTTTTGTGCCGTACCTGTTTTACCGCCAACGCGATAACCATCGACAAACGCTCCCTTACCTGTTCCTTGTGCGACAACGCTTTCGAGCGCATAACGAATTTGCTTTGACGTTTCCTCGGAAATAACTCTCCGTTTTGCTTTCGGCGTTTGACGGCTCACAACCTCTCCTGTGACCGGATCGAGCCATTCTTTTGCAATGTACGGTTGATATAAAATGCCACCGTTTACTGCCGCTGCGACCGCTGCCACTTGTTGAATCGGTGTAACAGCTACCCCTTGACCGAAAGCTGTCGTCGCTTGTTCGACCGGTCCGACGCGATGGAGCGGAAACAAAATGCCTTTCCCTTCTCCTTGCAAATCGATGCCTGTTTTTTCACCGAAACCGAACGCGCGAATATATTGAAATAGTTTATCTTTGCCTAGTCGATCGCCGAGTTCAACGAATCCCGGGTTGCACGAGTTTTGCACAACTTCAAGAAACGTTTGATCGCCATGACCACCACGCTTCCAACAATGGAGCGTCGCCCCAGCTACTTTCACATATCCCGGATCGTAAAAATGTTCTTTCAATAAATCAACTTTTTTTTCTTCTAATGCCGCAGCAAGCGTAATAATTTTAAACGTCGATCCCGGTTCATACGTGCTCCAAATCGGTAAATTGCGGTTAAAAATTTCAGGAGGAACGTGTTGAAAATCGGCAGGGTCAAACGTCGGACGGCTGGCCATCCCTAAAATTTCTCCGTTGTTCGGGTTCATCGCAATCGCAATGATGCCATCTGGGCGATATGTCGCTTCGGCGATGCTTAGCTCCCGTTCTAAAATCGTTTGGACACGCGTATCGATCGTTAATTTTAAATCGAGACCGTCCACAGGTGGCGTGTATGCATCCGCCATTCCCGGCATGCGCTTTCCTTTTGCATCGGAATAAAATTGGACCGACCCCGGTTTGCCGCTTAGTTGTTTATCGTAATATAGTTCAAGACCCATTAATCCTTGGTTGTCAATGCCTGCAAATCCGAGTACGTGCGATAAATAGCTTCCAAACGGATAGTAACGTTTCGAGTCTTCCGCAATGTATACCCCTTTCATCCCTAAATCGCGAATTTGTTTGGCTTGCTCATTTGAAATTTTTCGCCCTTCTGGATGAATGCGTTCAATGGACGTTTTTTTCGTCACATGTTTATATGCTTTTTCGACCGGCATATTTAATATGCGTGCCAGTTCATTCGCGACTTCAGATGGATTTTCTATTTGTCTTGGAACGACGAGCACAGACGGGGCGCTCACGTTTGTCGCTAACGGCACCCCGTTGCGATCGACGATTTCTCCGCGCTCAGGCTCAAACGGAATATTTCGGCTCCATAAATCTTTCGCTCGTTCCGTTAACATATCTCCTAAAACGAATTGCACATAACCGAGACGTATATCAATAATCGCAAAAATAAGAAATCCGATCAACAAGACGGCCGTTAATCGTTTTCGAACGGTCACTGCACGCATATAGCGGAACCTCCTTACTATGTTTCAGCTCGTTCCACTATATGCTTGTACCGCTCTATATAGAACTAATCGACCGGACCGTCTACTTGTTGTTCGGAGTCTTCTTGTTGTTTTTCATCGATATGTGACGGCTTCGCAAGCTCGACAATGATATAGTCGTGTTGTTTCACAACCGCTCCCGGAGCGATATTTTGGCGAAATACGTAGCCGCTTCCGATAAAGCTTGGCTTCAACTGCAACAAGTCAGCTAGCTTCATGACATCGCGCAACGACCAGCCAGTCACATCTGGCATCATAGCGTGTCCGTCCGTTTGCAACAAAATGCGATCTGGCGCAACGACGTGTTCCCCTGCTTTCGGAAACTGCGCACGCACTTCTTTTCCTTTGCCGATGATCGTGACATTGAATCCTTGTTTTTTCAACGACTGTGCCGCTTGTTCAACCGATTGACCGACATACGAAGGAAGAGCGATGCTTTTATCTTTTTTCTCCCTCTTTTTCTGAACAGTCGGTTGAATGTTTAAATATTGTAAACTATTTTTCATGACAGGATTAAAAATCATCGATACGGGCGCCGCTCCCGTTTCCGTATATGAAATGTTTGGTTGTTGCACAGCGACATACATAATTAAACGCGGATTTTCGCGCGGTGCCATGCCTAAAAACGAGAAGATATAGTTTTGATGCCCTGTTAAATATCCGCCTTTCGGATCTGGAATTTGCGCCGTTCCTGTTTTTCCTGCTACGCGATATCCTTCAATTTGGTACGGGCGCCCTGTTCCGTTTTCAGATGTGACAACCGTTTCTAAAATATCTAACACTTTTTCCGCTGTTTCTTTTGAAATCGGTGTATCGACAACGGTCGGTTCATGTTTTACAACCGTTTTCCCGCTGTCTGGATCAACGATGCGATCGACAACGTACGGTTTCATCATTTTTCCGCCGTTTGCGATCGCCGTAGCCGCTTGAATTTGTTGGATCGGTGTCACCGATGTTCCTTGGCCGAAACCTGTCGTCACTTTTTCAATCGGATAACGATATAAAATGTTTCCGACTTTTTCGCCCGGCAATTCAATGCCTGTCGGCTCGTTAAAATGGAAGCGATGCAAATATTGTAAAAAGCGATCTTCTCCTAGTTTTTCGCGCACAATTTTTGCGAATGCCACGTTTGATGAACGTTGCACCCCTTCAAGAAACGTAATTTTCCCCCAACCGACTTTATTATGGTCGCGAATGCGGTGACTTCCGACTTGATAAGAACCGGATTGATACGTCTCATTCGCTTGAAACACCCCTTCATTCACCGCAGCAGCAAGCGTAAAAATTTTCATTGTCGATCCCGGTTCGTACGGATATGCAATGGCATCGTTTAAATAGTTTTCAATATTTCGTTTGTTCGGATTAAAGCTTGGGCGAGTGCTCATCGCCAAAATCGCCCCTGTTTTCGCATCTGCCACAATGGCGATCATTTTTTTCGGAGCATATTGTTTTTCCACCGCATTCATCGCATCTTCTAAAAACGTTTGGATTTTTTTATCAATCGTCAAATATACGTCTTTTCCGTTTTTCGGTGGAACGATGGTTTCATCTGAATGAGGCAGCTTAAACCCTTGTTGGTCACCTTTATAATAGACCTTGCCATCTTTTTCTTTTAACTGTTCATTGAACTGTTTTTCAATGCCCATTTTTCCGACAACTTCTTTCTTTTTCTCATCTTTTTGGGCATAACCGACAACGTATGATGCGAACGTACCGTTCGGATAAAATCGTTTTGAATCGCGTACAAACGTAATGCCTGGAAGCTGCAACGCCTCAATTTTCCGCTTAAGCGTTTGGCTAATGCCGCGACCGTTCGGGCCGAACTCGACTTGATGCGCCTTTTTTTTCAAAATGCGCTCTACATCTGCTACATCCATCTTTAATAGCGGGGCTAGTTTACGGGCTGTTTCTTCCGGGTCGGTCACGTGTTGCGGCATGTTCGGATCAAGAACGGCAGCGACCGTGTAAGAAGGAATGTCTTCTGCGATCACTTCACCGTGCCGATCAAAAATCGTTCCTCGCTTCGCTTCAAGCGCTTGCTTTTTTAAATAACGGTTTTTCGCTTCATCAGCTAACACTCTTCCATCCACTTCGCCTGTTGCTTGTAAATAAACGAAACGCCCAAACAATGTAAAAAAGAGCAAGCTAAAAAAAATGAACCATATAGCTGCTCCTCTATGCGTATGTTTATGCTTTCTCATTTGGCATCAGTCCTGCACAACTTTTACGTTGTTTTCGTTTAATGTCAAACCAAGTTCTTTCGCTTTCGCTAAAATGCGCTCATACGTGCTTAACTCTTGCACTTGTGCGTATAAATCGCGGTTTTGTTTTTGTTGCTCTTGAATGTCCGCTTGCAACTGTTGCACTTCTTTATTGACATGATAAATCGTGAACTGGTTAGAGATGATCGTGACGCTACTATATAACGCAAAGGCAAGAAACGAAACAAACACGATTTTTTCCCCGAACGTCCAACGTATGCCCCGCTGTGCCTTTTTCTTCTTCGGCTCGCGTTGCACATGTTGTTCGCGTTGTTGTACTTTTTGTTGTATACGAACAGCAGCCATCCTTTTTTCTCCTCCTTTTTACAGTTTTTCAGCGATGCGTAACTTCGCAGATCGTGCGCGATGATTATGTTGTAATTCTTCTTCTGACGGGACGATCGGTTTTTTTGTAATGATTTTTAATTTCGGCTTATATTCATCGGGAATGATCGGCAATCCCGGCGGCAAGTGCGGCGTTTCACTTGCTTGTTTAAACGCAACCTTACAAATGCGGTCTTCAAGCGAATGGAACGTAATGACGCTAATTCGCCCTCCGGGTTTGAGTAAGTCGATCGCTTGTTCAATCGCTTCTTCAAACGCGCGCAACTCGTCGTTGACCGCGATGCGAATCGCTTGAAACACCCGTTTTGCCGGATGTCCTCCCGTTCGGCGCGCCGGTGCCGGAATGGCTTCTTTAATGATTTCGGCGAGCTCGGTCGTCGTTTCAATCGGCTTTTGCTTGCGCGTTTGCTCAATTTTACGAGCGATCGCTTTTGAAAACTTTTCTTCGCCATATTGGAAAAAAATTTTTACAAGCTGCTCATACGGCCATGTGTTCACGACATCATACGCCGTTAACGTTTGCTCGCGGTCCATGCGCATATCAAGCGGCGCTTCATGTTGATAACTAAATCCCCGCTCTGGCATATCTAACTGCGGAGATGATACGCCAAGATCAAACAAAATGCCGTCTACTTCATGCACACCGTAAAGGGCTAGCTGTTGTTTCATATAGCGAAAGTTGCTTTTAATAATCGTAAACTGACCGCTATATCGTTCAAGTTTTTGTTGTGCATGACGGATCGCTACATCGTCTTGATCGAAGGCGAACAATCTTCCTTCTGGCGATAATTGCGATAATAAATATTCGCTATGTCCAGCTCCACCGAGCGTACAATCTACATATGTACCGTCTTTTTTAATATTTAATCCGTCAACCGTTTCTTTTAATAATACCGTTACGTGATGAAACAACGATGTCACCTACCTCGATTCCACTTGCTTTATAAGAAAATGAGTACAATTGTATTGTACCATCATTTCACTAAATTCACTACTTACTTCCGAACTATTCTATTGTACATAAAAAAAATCCTGTGCGCGACAGGATTTTTTTATCGACGAAAATAGTTAAAGATATACAATTTTATGCATCCCGTTCCAACGATAATCGACATGAAGAAGGCGGGAAACAAAGTCTAATCCATAGCGATTCATATAGTAAGTGATGTTCCAGACGCGTTCTTGTGGCATATTGTTCGGGCGAAGCGACAGTTCAATGCGCTCATATTTGCGCACGTGCACATTATGTTTTTGCAACATGCGTCGTGTAATCAATTGTTGAAGATAATCGATTTGTGTCTCGATCCGTTCGGCATTTTTCAACATCACTCCCTCAAGGTGAGGATCAATTTGCATGCCGAGTTGACGCAGTTGTTTATGAATGTGCGCCATTTGTTTTTTCGCTTCATCAAACGTTTCATCGAATGGGGCAGGTTGATTTGTGCGCACCCATGTGTCTAGCGCCTCCTTCGTCCCTTTTGTTAACGCCTCTTCTACCGTCATGCGCACATCCGCTAAATCGGTAGCAATATGGCGCTCAACAAGCGTGAAAGAAAGGCGCGGTACAATGGGCGGCATATGCCAATGAAAATGCTCAAACACGCGTTTTAACTCTGCCCAATAAGCGATTTCGCCCGGACCAGCAATAAAAGCAAGCGTCGGAAATAGCCACTCTTGCATAAGCGGTCGTGTGACGACGTTGTTGCTAAATGATTGCGGTTCGCTTTCAATTCGTTGTCTTAATTCATCTGGCGTAAAACGATATGCCCCATCTTTCGTGTAAAAATGTTGCTTGTCATCGTCGTAATATAATAACCGACGTTGACCGTCATCGTAAAACAAATGAGCGCACAATGGCGAGACATCAATGGCTCGTGCATAGCCTAGTTGTGCAAGGTGTCGTTGTTGGGTTTGAAGGGCGTTTGTAATCGCTTTATGTTCATAAGCAAGCGTCATAAACCATTCGCGCTCGATCGCCCGAAGCTGCGGATGAGCGGCATCAACGACGACGATGCCTTCTTTCGCAAACAACGTTAAAATGATTGCCACAAAAAAGTCCGTCACCGTATCGGATCGCGTGATACATTCATGTATGTATGCGCGCAACTCGTTTGTCACGTCCGTCTCGCCATACGTTTTTAACACATCGTCAATCCAATGCTTCAACGCATCCGCATCGATATCAATATGAGCAGCCATTCGCTTTTCTTTCGCTAATGGCGGATATACATATTTTTTTACTTTTCCATGTTCAGCGATATGTACATAATTTATTTCTGAAATATCATGGTCTTCAGAAGCCACCCAAAATATTGGCACGACAGGAACGCCAAGCTGTTTCTCTTGTTGCTTTGCTAATACGATAATCGAAATGATTTTATATATCGTATATAACGGTCCGGTTAAAAGCCCTGCTTGTTGTCCGCCGATGACAACGACACTTTCTCGCTGACGTAGTTTTTCAATGTTTGCGATCGTTTCACGACTTGCTTGAAACTTTTGATGATACGTTAATAAATGATCCGCAAGCGCTTCACGAGCATACGTTCGTTTTTGCAATTCACGCAAACGTTGTTCAAACGAATAAGAGTGAAACGCTTCGCTGACTGGAGACTTCCCCTCGATATATTCCGTTGCTAAACGGTTTGTTGCTGGTAACGACAGCTCGATGACTTCCATTGTAAACTTCCTTTCCCATTCATGATGAAAATGCGATCATGACACGATGAATAATCCCATATATGAACAATCCAATATAAGCGGTTGTAAATAATAAAAATTGCATTTTCCAATACAATTTAAACGTTCGTTGTAACGATACATCGCCAGTTTTTTTCCAATATAAAACGATCCCAATCATAAATGTAACGATAAAAAAAATAAGCAGTTCAACGATATACGATCGTTGAAAAATCGCTTGCAATAAGACGTGAACAGCGAAAATAAAAAAAATGGTCGAGCCGTTCACCGCGAGATGAAACGCACGCTTTCCTTTCCGCTTAAACACGGTTTTTGCGAGCGTAAATATAAAAAAAAACGAAAAAAACGGCATGACAATCATGATCGCAATGAAAGAGGCGAGTATATCTTTCATCTCTCCTTCTCCCCCTCTAATTGTTTCCCTTTCACAAGCGCATATAAAAATGTACTAATTGGCGCTGGGACGCCTCGCTCGTTCGCCCGCTCGATTACATAACGTAAAATCGCATCTAATTCCGTCTTTCGCCCTGACTCGATGTCACGCAACATCGATGAACGATTGGCAGCTGTTTGACGACAGACCGTTTCAATATGTTTCCATATACGTTCTCGTTGTTCGAGTTGAAAAACGGACGCCACTTCTTGAAACAACTGCTTCATCGCTTGTCGATACGGCTCATGTGTCACTAACATGCCGTTTGGGACGCGCAATAAAGCGGTGAGCGGATTAATCGCTACGTTTACCATTAATTTTTCAAGCAACATCGCTTCCCAATCGTCGACATATTGAAACGGAAAGCGATTGTTTGTCGATGATAAAAACGAAAACGCTTCTTTTTCCCCACGCCATACGCTCCATTTCGTTTGACCGACACCGGTATGAGAAACGGTCGTATCATCGATTTTTAAGGCACCATGTTCGACGACAGCGAGCGCAATATGATGATGCGGCACATGCGGCAAATACGACACATGTCCCATGCCGTTTTGTAAAAACATGATCGCGTTTGCTTGGAGCATATGTATGCGCGTTTGCAATATGTTTGCTAAATCGTATTGTTTCACTGCGATAAACAACATCTCTTCTTCGATTTCACGAACAAACGGTTCGGCATGTACGCGATGCGTCGTCCGTTCGTTTCCGCATATAACCGTCAGCCCATGGGTGCATAGCTTTTCTGCTTGCTCATTTCGACGTGTATAAATCGTGACGTCATGGTCGCCACAAAAATAAGCTGCGGTCAACAACCCAACTGCTCCGCCCCCTACAATTCCAATGCGCACCGCACGTCCTCCTCTTTTCTTACTATGTTTTATTGTATAAAAAAAAGTAGCTGTCGTCTATCAGCTACTACACAGACAATTGGCGGGCGCGCTCTAAAATGTGCATGACGACTTGATATTCTTGTTGCACCGCTTGCAGTTGTTTTTCAAGCGCTTCTTTTTCTTTTTGAAGCGTCCATACTTGCTCTCGCAATCGTTCAATTTCTTGTTGCCCTTCTCCACGCTGTTGCAACGTTTGTAAAAAAGAAATGACATCTTGTAACGTCATATCGCGCTCGGGCGTTTGCGGCTCTTTTTTCTTTTTCCGCTGCTGTTTGGCAAGCTCTAGTTCCTCTTCATATCGCTTGCGCACGTATGCGTTCCAACGAAATCCGCAAGCCGCTGCCGTTCGCGATAGTTTTTTCCCTACTTCTTCAAACGCTCGTAATTGTGTGCCACCTTCTCTCACAAAAGCTAACACCGTTTCTGCAAGCAACATATCTTCTTCTTCTGTCCACGCATCTTGACGCATCATTTCTATCCCTCCTCGCTGCATTTACTATATGCGTATGCAGCTAATAGAGAAGATAGAAGATTATTTGTTTCGTTTTGCTAAAAATGATTGCACCGCTCGATCGTGCTCTTCGCTTTCCCATAAATACGCACATCGTTCAATTTCAGCGAAAAAGCGTTGGCGAAACTCCTCTGTTTTCCAACGTCCGACCGCTGCTTCTTTATAGGCGCGCAATACCGCAGTCGGTTTATTCGTATAACAACGTAATTGTTTTTCGCATCGTTCGCGCAACGAGTCAGCAAAAATGCGGTGAACGAAACCGATGCGTTCTGCCTCCTCGGCTGTGATCGTTTGCGCATGTAACAATAAATCGAGCGCTTTGTCGTACGCCATTTTTTCAAATAACATTGCTGCGCCGCCCCAGCCTGTTGTAATGGCTAAATTCGCTTGGACAAATCCAAGGCGGGCACCGGCACGGGCGAAGCGAAAATCACACGCTGTCGCCAATTCACAACCTCCGCCGATCGCTTTACCGTTTATAAGCGCAACCGTTGGCTTCGGTAACGTCAATAATCGATATAAAATGTTTCCCATTTTCCATAGCATCGCATGCGCTTCCTCTTTTGTCGTCAGCTGATGAAATACTTGTAAGTCCCCACCAGCGCAAAACGCTTCTTCCCCTTCGCCAGTAATGACGAGCACTTTCGCTTCATCATCGCATTCGACGAGCTGAAGCGCCTGTTCAAGTTCATCCATGACCGCATAATCAATCGCATTTCGTCTTGTCGGACGACAAATCGTAAACCAAACGATCCCATGTTGTTTTTCAATCATCTTCCCTCTCCCCTTTATTGTATGTACATCATGTTTATTCGCTTTTTTATGCTTTTTTCCTTTTAAAAAAGAAAAGCGCAAGGGAACGACCCTTACGCTTCTCTTATTTGTTTACAACGTCTTTTCCTTTGTATGTTCCACAAACTTTACATACGCGATGAGCAAGTTTCATTTCACCGCAGTTTGGGCATTCTACCATACCAGGTACGCGCAATTTGAAGTGCGTACGACGTAGTCTCTTTTTCATTTTCGATGTTCTTCTAAAAGGTACTGCCATCATTTCCACCTCCTTAAAGAGATTTAGGCGAATATGGAGGCCGGTGTAGTTCCGGATCTTCCCTTAAGATTCGTGTTTGTTTTCGAAAAACTTCGCTAGCTTCGCAAGGCGCGGATCGATTTTATTTTCATGTTCTTCTTCCGAAATGACCGCCCAATCTTTTCCTGATTGCGGAACGGCATCGGGATGATCCGGCTGCTCGCTAAACACTTGCATCGGAATTTCAAGAAGAATAAGTTCTTTAATGATCGGCATTAAGTCGATCGCTTCTCCTTGAACAATGTGCGACTCTTCATCCGTTGCGTCATAGTCGTTTAGAAAAAACGTTTCTGTGCTTTCGATCGCGAATGGATACGATACGTCCACGAGCGTACGGGAACAAGGAAGCTTCATCGTTCCCTCGATCGTTAAGTGGAACGTAAATTTTTTCGCGCTTATATCTGCCCGTCCAGAAATATGAACAGGAGAAATGTCGCGAATGGAAGCGTCCACTTGTTTTAACTCGGACACATCGGCCATTTCGTCAATCGTCAGCCCTTTATGCTGCAACTGATGAAGTTGATGAATAGACCATCTCAATGATAATCACCTCAAGACAACAAAGAAAATTATACGTTTGAACACCCGTTTTGTCAATATTTTTTCTTTACACTACTTCCATTATAATCGATTTATACTCACTGTATCACGTTTTAAACAAAAAAGAAAGGTGGACGACAAATGAAAGCGGTCGGCATCGTGGTAGAATACAATCCGTTTCATAACGGGCATTTATATCATGTGCAACAAACGCGAAAAAAAACGAAGGCGGATTGCGTCATCGCCGTCATGAGCAGCTCGTTTACACAACGAGGAGAACCAGCCATCGTGCCAAAATGGGAACGGGCTCGCATGGCGCTTGCAGGCGGTGTCGATCTCGTCGTCGAACTTCCTTATCCGTTTGCGGTACAAACGGCCGAATCGTTCGCTCATGGTGCCATTTCGATTCTCGATGCGCTTTTTTGCGAACAAGTATGTTTCGGGAGCGAACACGGAAACATCGATGCGTTTATCAAAACCGCTCAATTGCTGACAAATGAAAAAGAGCAACATGACGAAAAAGTGAAACATTATATGAAACAAGGGATGAGCTATGCGAAAGCATGCGCTTTAGCGCTGAATGATATCGGTCACGATATACTTGATATGTCGCAACCAAACAACATTTTAGGATTTCATTACGTCAAAGCAATTATCGAACAACAAAGCAAAATGACACCGGAGACGATTCAACGAACGGTAGCCCATTATCACGATGAGACGCTACCTGTAAATGAAAGCATTGCGAGCGCCACAAGCATTCGCCGTTTTTTACAATCCGGTCATGACGATGTCGCACGCTACGTTCCTAAAACGACATACGACACGTTACAAGCGTACCGTCATACATATACGACATGGCACGATTGGGAAACATATTTTCCGCTTCTCAAATATCGTTTATTGACGATGGAGCCAGATGACATTCGTTACATCGCTGAAGTCGAAGAAGGAATTGAACATCGGTTGCAAAAGGCGATTGCACATGCGACATCGTTTCACGGTTTTCTTTCGGCGATCAAAACGAAACGATATACGTGGACGCGGTTGCAACGCATATGTACGCACATATTGACGAACGTCACGAAAAAAGAAATGGCAAAAGCGCATAAAAATAAGCGTGCGACGTACATTCGACTACTAGCGATGAATGAAATAGGGAGAGCGTATGTACGAAAAGTGAAAAAACAAACAACATTGCCGATCGTCACAAACGTAAAACATATACAAAATGATGCTGTATATCATATCGAAAAAAAAGCGGCGCAAGCATATATGTGTATATTGCCTGAGCCGCTTCGAACGGAAGCGTTGCAACGTGAATACGCCACACCTCCGTTACGATAACTTTTGTAAAAATTGAACAGCATCATCGAACGTATCGACAGGGACAATTTTCATCTTCGTTCCGATGTCTTTTGCCGTTTTCACCGCTTCTTTATAATTTGAATGTTTCGCTCCGCGTTCGTTCGGAGCGAAAAAAATGTCCGCGCCTGCTTTATGGGCTGCGATCACTTTTTGAGAAATGCCGCCGATCGGTCCGACTTCTCCGTCGATGTTAATCGTTCCTGTCCCAGCAATGCGATAACCTTTTGTCAAATCTTCAGGAATGAGTTGGTTGTACACTTCGAGCGCAAACATCAAACCAGCTGACGGTCCACCAATTTCATCCGATTCAATGCGAACAGGTGGATCGGTCACAATATCGCGATCAGTCATGACCGAAACACCGAGACCGACGCGATTTTTTTCTTTCGGAAACGGTGCGAGCGTCAATGTCGCCGTTTTTTCTTTCCCCGCTCGCTTATATGTGACACGAACGCGATCCCCTTTTTTCTTTCCGCTTACGTATTGAATAAACGCATCGGCTTCTTCAATTCGTTGTCCGTCAATGGCCACTAATTGATCGCCGCTTTTCAAGACGTTTGCCGCGGGCATGCCGTCAACGACGTAAAGCACGTATACTCCTTTATTTCGATACGAAAACGATCGATTTGCTTTTTTATATGCAACAGCAATCGCCGTTTCTTTTGAATTTTCCATCATTTTTAATTGCCGATGCGCATATTCTTCGTCGTTTTCCCCTTCTTGACGCACTTCATCCATCCGATATAGTTCGTTATATTTACTGATGTGCGCAAACGCAAATGAAAAAACGTTTGCCTGCCCCATTCGAACGGTCGTTAACATAAATTTTCCTTTTTCTTTATAGCCGCCTTCGACTTCAACGAGCGGACGCAACGGTTCAGCCGTTCCAGGCATCGTGACGTAATACGGCAAGTGGAAAAACGTAGCAAAAACGAATAGTAGTGCGATCATGATTGTCGTTGCAATATAGCGTTTTTTCTTCATTGCTCAAACCCCTTCTCTGCAAGCAGTTGACGGATAGCTGGAAGCTGTTGCCGCGCCGCTTCTTCACCGATTTGAATCATTTCTTTTGCATGGGTAAATGCATACGAACTATAACGTTCTAGTTGCGGACGAATGACGATATCCGCTTGGGCGATGCGGTGAGAAGCAAGTTCAGCTTGAATAATGTCTAAACTTTGTAAAATGACATCGAAAATTGATGAAATCGTATCGTTCTTTTTGACGGAAGCGACATCGACAGCGATGACAACGTCAGCACCCATTTCACGAACGACGGTGGCTGGCACGCGGTCGATCACTCCGCCATCGACGAGCAACCGTCCGTTCCATCGCTCCGGTACAAAAATGCCGGGAATCGAAATGCTTGCCCGCACCGCATCTGCTATTTTTCCTTCGCGAAACACAACTTTTTCCCCTTTTTGTAAATCCGTTGCGACAATCGCTAACGGAATACGAGTATGTTCGATTCGCATTTGTTTTGTCACGACAGCGATGAACTGCTTAATATGTGCCCCTGAAATTAACCCCATTTTCGGCACTGTCCAATCAATATAATCGTTGCGTCGAAAAGCCGTCGCTAACCGATATAATCGTTCCGTTGACATCCCCGATGCATATAACGCTCCAACGAGGGCGCCCATGCTGCTTCCTGCGATCATATGAATCGGGATATTTTCTTCTTCTAACACTTTAATGACCCCCGCATGCGCAAAGCCGCGCGCCCCGCCGGAGCCTAAGGCTAACCCGATTTTCATTCATGTTCCCCCTTCCCTGTTCAATACTATGGTCTAAAATGTCCACATATACTCGTATATTAAAACGAGCACGATCGGCGAATGAGGAGGCCAACGAACGATGAAAGAAAAATGGAAAACGTTGATGCTATCGTCTATAATTATTTGTTTATGTATTGCATTGCTCCGCTATCCACAACAGTCGTTTGAAGCAGCAGTGCGCGGATTGCATATGTGGTGGGATGTCGTCTTCCCTTCCCTTCTCCCTTTTTTTATTGTATCAGAAATTTTAATTGGATTTGGTGTCGTTCATTTTCTCGGTGTATTGCTTGAACCATTCATGCGTCCGCTTTTTAAAGTGCCGGGCATCGGCGGGTTCGTTTGGGCGATGGGGATGGCTTCCGGCTACCCTGCTGGCGCAAAGCTGACCGCGCGCTTAAGACAGCAACAACAACTTTCCGCCATTGAAGCAGAACGGCTCGTTTCGTTTACAAACTCGTCTAATCCGCTCTTTATTTTTGGTGCGATTTCGGTCGGTTTTTTTCATAATCCGAACATCGGTATCGTTCTTGCTTTATCTCATTATCTTGGCAACATTTGCGTCGGATTGATCATGCGCTTTCACGGAAAAGACGAAGAATATGTTGTCCAAAAACAAAAAAAGGGCATTTTCCGTCAAGCGTTCCGCGCGATGCATGAAACGCGCTTAAAAAATAACCAAGCGATCGGAAAACTGCTCGGAGATGCCGTCCGCTCTTCCATTCAAACGCTTTTTATGATCGGCGGGTTTATTATTTTATTTTCTGTTTTCAATCGATTGCTTTATGTGACAAATATGACCGACATGCTTGCCCATGTTGTGCAATACGTGCTAGCCATTTTTCATTTGCCGCGCGAATTAAGTGTTCCATTCATCGCAGGGGTGTTTGAAATTACGCTCGGCAGCCAAATGGCGAGCGAAGCAACAAATGCGACATTGTTGGAAAAAGTGATTATTACAAGCTTTATTCTCGCTTTTGGCGGTTTTTCGGTACAAGCACAAGTAGCGAGCATTTTAGCGGAAGCAAATATTCGCTTTCAACCGTTTTTCATCGCCCGCATATTTCACGGGTTATTTGCTGCTTTTTTCGCTTCAATGCTTTGGAAGCCGCTATACGTTCAGCCGCTTGAATCGGCAGAAACGTTACCGGTATGGCTTCCGAAAGCGACGATCGATTGGCCTGTATTATACATACATTGGATCGAGCAATACGGCTTTATGATTACCGCAACAGCATGTTTGTTATATGTCGCCATCGCTTTTCGACGTGAAAAACCACCTGCTTAAAGGTGGTTTTTTGCATCAGAAAACTTTTTCCGAAGCGCTTCTTCCACAACTTTTGGTACGAGCTCGGAAATGTTGCCGTTATATTTCGCCACTTCTTTTACGATGCTTGAACTTAAAAAAGAGTATTGGTTGTTCGTCATCATAAAAAACGTTTCGATTTGTTCGTTTAAGATGCGGTTCATCGATGTGATTTGCATTTCGTATTCAAAATCGGAGACGGCACGCAACCCGCGCAAAATCGCGCTCGCCTGTTTACTTTTCGCATAGTCGACAAGCAGTCCTTGATAAGAGTCGACTACGACGTTATGTAAATCTTTCGTCACTTCCTTGAGCAGTTGCACCCGCTCTTCTGCGGAAAATAACGGTTTTTTCGATGAATTGTTTAATACGACAACATATACTTTGTCAAACACTTTTGCCCCGCGGCGAATAATATCTAAATGCCCGTATGTGACAGGATCAAAACTCCCTGGGCATACTGCGATGCTTGCCATATTTATTCTCCTTCCTCATCGACATAGGCGTAAATCGATACAGCGGTGATGCCATACGTTTCATGTTTTACTTGCGTTAAGCGTCCAATTTGTTTGGCGAGTTGTCCTTCCGCTCCGTGCTCAGCGACGACAAAGCCATCTTTCTGTAACAGTTGATGACTATCGATGATCGCAATGAGCGCTTCAAGCTGCTTATTTTTATAAGGTGGATCAAGAAAAATGAGATGAAACGTCAAGCCCCGTTTTATGATTGCTTTTAATGCTCGTTCAGCATCGTTGCGATAAATTTCCGCTTGATCTGTTAGGCGACAAGCGGTGACGTTCTTTTTTATCGTTTGAACGGCTTTCGCGTCATGGTCAACGAAAATGACGCGATCTAAACCGCGACTGAGCGCTTCAATACCGAGTCCACCGCTTCCACCGAATAAATCGAGCCCAAGCCCTCCTGAAAAATACGGACCGATCATATTAAAGATTGCTTCTTTTACTTTATCTGTCGTCGGGCGCGTCGTCATCCCCGGCACAGCTTGGAGCGGTTTGCCTTTACATTTCCCTGATATGACTCGCATCATCTTTCACCTCGCTTTTATGATCATAACATAACCGTCCAAAAGATGAACGATAGAAGGAAAAAATATGATAATTACGTATACAATGCAAAACAATGGTTATACTCATAGTAACAACATCGTTAATGATGTTGTTGCCAACCACGGAGAAGACTTACGTTCCCCATAAGTTCTTCCTCCGGTTTCTCCTCTCCCTTTTTTCCTTCTCTTTTTCGGCTCGTCCGAAAAAGAATGGAAGGGTCCCTGCGGCATATGCCACAGGGCATTTTTTTTTGCCTTATTGACCAATCACACGTATTTCTTCGCTCGTTTCACTAATGTAGACGGAAAACCATTTTGGAAATTCAGTTCGCTCCATGTATAACGTTCCGTTCCACTGTTGAACGACCGTCTTCGTGCCGTTGATAAAAAAGCGCCAACGTGCTCCATCTTTTTCAATAAATACGGCTTCTCCCGAACGTTGAACAGTATAGCCAAGCGTGCGCATAATCGGAACGAACGGAAACAGCTGTTGACCATCTTTTAATAACACATGAGCTGTCGGCAATTTTACTTCATTGACGACGAGCATTTTTCGTTCCGTAAATGTCATGTACGGCTCCTCATTTTGGAAAAACGTCGTATTCCCCCCATACGCCTTTCCTAGCCATTCATCTAACTTTTTCATCGTTAACGATTGACCATCGCTCGTTTGAACGAGCGTCCAAAACGTTTGTTGTTCTTCTTTCGTTAACGTTTGTTTCAATTGTTGCGACGCACGTTTTGCCTGTTTTGTGACCGGTTCTGTTTTCGTCATATACGAAACGAGCAAATCCCATATCCATTCGGGGACAGCGCTATTTGGAAACCGTTGCTCTAGCTGCACGCGAACGTAAGCGCGCTGCACGTCGGAAAAAGAAGACGTCTCCGATATAATGACGAACGTCGGCGTCATGTACTGAAGACGAAATGGGGTGACGACGAGCGTCTGCACACCGTTTTGCCTCCAAAATGATCGCTCGGCATCGTTTAATGGCTTTGTTGTGTAGATGCTAACATTTTCATCAAACGATGTGCGCAACGGCTTCGTTTGAAAATAGAGGGGAACGGTTTGTCCCCCTTTTTTCTCCCACATAAAAAACGAAAAAGACGGTTTATATACGTAGCCAACGAGCTTTCCGTCCGCCGCCCATATCCCTTTCGGATGAACGACATCGGTGAGCGATATATTCATTTGTTGCGGTTGTGTCGTATGAAAACGAATGAGCCATTCTTTTATGAAAAGCGGCTCTTTTTGCGCAACCGTCACACGATAAGTGAGGGAAATCGTATGTGTATTTGGCACATGGATGATCGTCTTTCCGTTTTTTTGTTTCACGCATTGTTTTTGTTTTACACACGAAACATTTTTCACTTCTTTTGGCACAGTTACTTCGTATGTGTTCGTGACAGCCCCGCGTATATGATGAACGACTTCAATCGTTTTTCCGGTAAATTTTGCTTCAATGTCATGCTGGAGCACCGATTGTTTTGTCGCTTCCGTATGATATTCGTCCCATTGATAATATAAAGCTCCTGCGCTAACTCCAAGGAAAAGGAGCGTTGAAATGAAAGCTATTCTCCACATACAATGGCTCCTTCATTAGCAGTTTATATTATAACAATAGCAAAATTTCATTCCGTTGTCATACACCGTTTTCACTAATTGTCGAAAAAAGTTGAACGTGATAAAGTAATGATGGAATACATATAAAGTGAGGGAATGAACAGATGATTCAACGTTTTATTGAACTAGGAGAAGGATATTCTGATATTTATGAGCTCATCGAAATCGCGAAATCAAACCGTCACCGCTTATCTGGTTTGTTCGCCTTTCATACGATGAAAGACGGGAAAGCGCTCACATCGTTCGTCGTTGTGCTTCATCCGACCGATCCAGGTGATTTTCAACCGTTATACATTTGCCGCGAAGGCATTCCACATCCGTCTGTCAAAGTGACAAAACGATATGAATTGTTCCTCGATTTAGCGAAAGAATTGAATCAAGAAATTATTCATTTAGATGTAAAGCCATCAACTTTTTTTGCTGACTTACAATTGTACTATCAACATTTAATCGGCATTATGCGCATGAATCGGTTCATTCCGCCTCTACAATAAGAAAAGCGAAAGGATGTCACGCGTGGACATCCTTTTATATTCCGTATTCATATTCTTTTTCTTTATCTGCTTTCGATTCGAATTCGACTTTGACATACGGGCGGTAAGACGGCTCCACTCGTTTCACAAACGGTAAAGAAGCGAGTTTTTTCATCACGCCTTCCGCTTCTTCCATATTGCAATATAAAACAGCATATTTTAATCGTTTCGATACGTAATGAACGTTTCCGTATTTTCGTAATTGTTTGCTATGTTTTAACGAATAAAGCCAAACGATAATGCCTTGACGCATTGGAAACATGCGCCCATCCCCCCTTTTATCATTTCGTCCGACAGCCGCACGCTCCGCCAGATCCGCATCCTCCACCGCAAGATAAAGAGTCAAAATACGGATTTCCGGTCGGCACTTTAATGTTTTCAGATACCGCCCGACCGATCATCGTGCTAATTTCATCTAAAAGCGACTGCATCTCTTTCTCCGCCCGTTTAAACGCGGCAATCGGACCGTATACATCTAATTCACGCTTTGCCTCGCGCACTTGTTTTGTTACTTCTTTGTAGTCTGGATGATATTTCCCAAAGCGCTGCACGTCTTCGTATCGTTCTTTTAATTGAACGAAACGATGAATGAGCTGCTGCGCTTTCTCATCTTGTTGCATATGATAAAAACAGCGACGATATTCCTCCGCCACGTCTGATTCGACAATCATTTTGCCAAGTTGTTCAGCAACATCTAACAACTGCAATCGTTCGATCGTTGCTACAAGCACGAGCAACACCTCCACAACCGTATCATAACACGATTTTCTCCACAAAACAAATAAGTCTGGTCGCCCCAGACTTATGGAATCGTTACCGTAAATTCGTGCGAAACGTGGTACTTACTTGCATCGTTATGCACAAGTTCTAGTCGAATCGTATGTTTCCCGACAGGCAAACCGCGAATAACGAACGCGGCCGTTGTCGTTTCGCTCACCCTTTTGCCATTCACATAAATGTGAATGCGTCCTTGTCCGCTTTTTTTCGGATGCGTTCCTTTTGTAAACGTAAATTGATCAACGATACATTCAACAAATACGTTATTCCCTTTGACATGATGTTTGACAAATAACGTTTGCTTTTGTTCAGCAAAAACGGTATCATGATCGTTCATATACGTGGAAAACAATAGCGCGATACATAAAAAAAAGAAGCGCAACACGTTCACCATCCTTTCGTAGTGATAGTGTTTGCGTTTCTCGTTTAATTATGAGTGTCCTTCATCAGTTTCATCATCGCCATCATCATTTTTGCCATTTCAATCGTTTGGACGACTTGTTCGACTTTATGTGGCAACGTTTGTTTATAATATTGGCGTGCCTCTTTTTCCATTTCTTTTATATCCATCGGTCGTCTCGCTAGCCGTCGATACCATGACGGCTGTTCACGCAAAAATTGATGAAGCTTCGGCTTTGCGGCAATATATTCGTACACATCTTTTCTCATTCGTGATCTCCTTAATCTTTTCGAAACGAAAACGGGTCTTTTTTTGTATGTTGCATTTGACGGACGACTTCTTGAATGGACGCGATCGCTTGTTGAACGTTTGTAATGTACGTTTGAAGCTCATTCACGTCAAGATGTTTTAAATAGCTCGCTAACTTTTGGACGAGAGCTCCTTGTTCATCTTTCTCCGCTGTGAACCGATACTCATCCCACATATCATCGTCCTCTCCAAATACGTACCAATCGTTATATAGCTCTTTCCACGTTTTTTTTCCTTGGCGCACCTCTTCAATGAGTTTCGGATGTTTTTTCACAAACTGTTTAAATTGTTCAATGGACATATCGGTCGCTCCTTTCTAGTTTGTTTGCCTACCATATATTACGACCGAATGACCAATAGGTGCGCCTATTTTGGTTGGAAAAAAGGACGAATAAAGTTTTGTGTATAATGCCGCTTATACACGCCTACTCCTAAATGCGTCAATTCTTCATTTAACAACGTTTGGCGATGGCTTCGACTATTTAACCACGCTTCGACAACAGCAGGTGCATCAATATATTCTGCCGCAATGTTTTCTCCTGCGACTTCAAATGGAATGTTTGCTTTTGTAAGCCGTTTTTGTAAATCGCCGGTTGTTGGGGATTCGTGCGCAAAAAAATTGTTTTCTGCCATATCTTTACTATGTTCATATGCCACTTGCGCCACGCGCTCATCCCATGTCAATGGGGGGACACCATGACGTGCACGCATTACGTTCGTTATATCAAAAATTTGTTTCGCATTCGCTTGTTCCACTTGTTTTTCCATCATTTCATCAAGTGCTACTTCCGGCAGCGGTCCACGATATTCCAATTCGTACGGGTGAAGCTTCACTAACGTCTCCCCATCGATCCAGCGAACGCTTGATAAATGGCCGGTAAAACGGTCAATATATAACTGTACATATGCATCGCCAAACGAAAGAAGCGGTTGAATCATTAAATCTTCTTCAGTGAGTTGGAAGCGATATACCCCATCGTCAAGTTGCACATGAATTGTATCGTGGAGCGGCATCGTTTGCAATAAGTCGTTAATGGAGCGATTTAATTGAAATGGAGCGACGTTTACTTCAGGTCCGCACGCATAAATGGTGACGACTCGTCCATCAAGTATACCGACTTGCATATACGTTTTCGGGTCGTTATACACCCACCAGACGTAGCCGTAAGCGGACGGATCGATACGAGCAGGTTGTCCGAACGTTTGTTTTACTTCTTCTTCTGTTTTTCCAATCCATGTACCGAGCCCTTCTGAAACGATTTTTTCGCTCGCTTGTTCACTCATGATCGACGTATCGTTTAATGGGGCTTGTTCGTTTGTTGGTGAAAAATAAAAAATGATCATAAAAATAAATATAAGAGCCACTATCCAACGCATGCATCATTCTCCCTCAGTTGTTGTATATACTTCCATTATATACAGCTTGCCTATGTCGCAACACTAAAAAATAAGGCTATGCGAAAACATAGCCTCTTTTTTGCATAATTTAAGGAAGTGTAAAGTTTCGGATTCAGACAGCTGTCTAGCTCCAAGCGCCATCGGCTCGAGTCGCTCCGCCCCTTCTTTCGGCGGCAACACACTGAGATACTTCAGTGATGTTACCCACGCAGAACCAATCGATCGCTTGGTTCGAGCTCTCCTCGGTGGGGCTTATGCGCTCTTCGTGGAGCCAAGGATGGCGACATTTCGCCGTTGCCCGCAGGACGCGGGCTGCCTTTAGGCGAAATGGGGGCGCTTTGCGCTTTTCTTATTAATGGTATTGTGATATTTCTGTTAATGCTTCGCCGGCTTGTTCGTCGCTTGCTTCATGGATCGCTAAATCACCAAGCGACATCATTCCGACAAGCGTATCCCCTTCGACAACAGGTAAGCGGCGAATTTGATGTTTCGCCATTAAACGAGCCGCCTCGGTGACAGAAGCGTCCGGTGAAATCGTCACAAGCTGTTCACTCATCACTTCTGTGACAGCTGTTGAACCGGGCTTTTTCTCGGCAATGCCGCGCACGACTAAATCGCGGTCCGTCACAATACCAATGAGCCGATTTCCATCTGTAATTGGAATGGCACCGACGTTATAATCGCGCATTTTGACCGCTGCTTCGTACATATTGTCGAGCGGCGTGCAACATTCGACTTCTGTCGTCATCATCTCTTTTACTTTTGGCATATGCATCTCTCCTTTCGCACATTAGTTTCACCAAAATCGGAACAATTATGAAGCTCGTCATTGAAAGTTATGCGCTTTCGTACTATTATTAATGGAGGAATGTTTTATTTTACATAAGGGGGATATGAACGATGCGCTTTGAAAATACAGGTATTGAAAATCAAACAGCGCCATTAACACGTTTAGACGAACTCATGGAAAGCCTCGGCTTCGTGCGTGCAGGTCAATGGGATTACGACCGTGTCACATATGACCGCAAATTCGAGATTAAAAGCGATGTGTTTTATTTACGTGTGCAAGGCTATGCGATTGAAGGGGATGTTGGCGGTCGCCATGCAGTCATTAAGTTAATGAAGCCGCTACTTGGCAAACATTATTATCCACATGGTGTAGAATATGGAGAGGGCGAAAGCTTCCCTTCGTCATTAGTGAGCCAATGTGAAGCAATTTTAGCGAAAGTAAAAGAAGGCCTTGCTAGCATAAACGCATGAGCACGCTCATGCGTTTTTTCCGTCAACGAGCCGACGAACGTACAGATGCACAGCAAAAACTTCTTTTCCTGTCATTTCGTATATGTCGTCAATGACTTGTTTTTGAATATGTTCACAGAAAGCGAGCATATTTTGTTTCATTTTGAACGAAACTGTCACATGAATCGTCAGTCGCTTTTGTTGCTCGTATACTTTCACATCTTCTAATATGACATCATCAAACGGTTGTACACTCATCGCAACAATCGTTATAATGGGTTTATGCATATACATCCTCCATACGATTTATGAAATGAAAGCAGGTGTCGTTTCGTTGTTTGAGAAAATTCCAAAGCGGTCCATATACATGATTGTTATTTTACTTGCAATCGTCTTATTGACATATTGGGTCGCCCCTATTGCCGTTCCGATTTTATTCGCATTAATTACTGCCATTTTTTTAGAGCCAGCAGTGAAAGTAGCACAGCAACGGCTCGGGTTTAAGCGACAGTCCGCTACCCTTCTTGTGTTCAGTTTATTTACGCTATTTATGTGTTTAAGCGGTTACTTTATTATTACAAAAATTGTGACGGAAGCGTTTCACTTTTTTAGAAACTCGCCGCTATATTTGAATGAAATGATCGCAGGCTGGAATGAACTTGTCGCTCGCTGGTACAAGCAGACAGAAAAATTGCCGCCGTTTGTTGTCGCGGAATTAAGCCACCAAGTCGATTTGTTTTTAACAAAATTAAAAACACAACTAACCGCTTCATTAAGCTTTAATAAAGTAAGCGCGCTTATCGCAAACGTTCCAAAGTTTTTAATTAACTTTCTCGTTTATTTAATTACTTTATTTTTATTTATGCACGATTTACCGAAAATACGCGAAGCGATTTTTTCGCATTTAACAGAGGAAACGAAAGAAAAAGTACATTTTATGATGTCGCGTCTATCGTATGTCGTGTTTGGCTTTTGGAAAGCGCAATTTCTCGTTAGTTTAATTATTTTTGCGGTATCCCTCGTCGGACTGTTGCTCATTACACCGAAAGTGGCGTTATTTACCGCATTTATTATTTGGGTAATCGACTTTATCCCGATTATCGGATCGATTGTTATTATGGCGCCTTGGGCCATTTTCCACTTCGTCACAGGCGATACAGTATTAGCGACAAAACTATCGATTCTCGGCGTCATTTTGTTAATTTTACGTCGAACGATTGAGCCGAAAGTGATGGGCGCGCATATCGGTTTATCTCCGCTCGCGACGCTCATTTCGATGTACTTAGGCGTGAAAGTGATGGGCGGACTCGGTCTCATTTTATTCCCGCTCTTACTCATTGCGATCAAATCAGCGAAAGAGGCAGGAATTATTAAATTTAACTTTAAACTGTAAAGAGGGTGAATGTTCACCCTCTTTTTAAAATCCTAAAATCGCTTTAATAACCGATGTCGTTTCCCCGCCACGGTAAAATACATATAACAATAAATAAACAGCGACTCCTGTTGTTGCGGTAAAAAACCATACGATACTCGTGATCGGACCAATTTTTTTATGGCGCAACCAATTTTTTTTCACAGCAGAAAGCAACGTGACAATGCCGAAAACGGCGCCAGCCGTCGCTAAAAAAATGTGGAAAAACAAAAAGATCGTATAATATATTTTTATATCGTCTGGACCACCGAAGCTTGTATTGCCGATAAAAATCGTACGCGACACGTAAATGATGAAAAACGCGAGCGCAAAAGCAGCCGCAAGCCACATCGTCTTTTCATGCTTCTCAATTTCCCTTTGACGAATGAAATACCAGCCAACCGCAACGAGAATGGCGCTAATGACGATAAAGCTTGTACTAATTGTAGGTAAAATCGGTACCATCGTTTCTCCCTCTCTTTATTTCGTTGTTTGAACTGCGACATGTTCTTCATTTCGTTCTTTTCGATACCATTCAATAAAAATGAAAAACAACATGACTCCATATACAATTTCTTGAATGATTTTCATTAATACGCCACCAAGCTGCTGATCATGCAATAGCGACATCGAGCTAAACATTTCTGGTCCGCTTAATTCAAGCGACGCTAATGTCGTTTGTGGGACGCAAAGCGCTAAAGCGTTTATCCAAGCAGCTGGATCGTAATACGTCGCATATAGTGGGGTATCCGCGAAAATAATGAGCGCACATGCGGGTGTCAGCAATACCCCATCGGCAAAAATGTAGCCCATTTTTTTTAAACCAGATAGTGTCGGAAAACCACGCACTTCATTGACGAGCGGCCACCACATCATCATCGCTGCAATAAAAATAGCAATCGTCATGAACGCATGCAACCACATGTTTGTTTTCACGACATCAAAAATCAAAGGCACGTGGTATAACGAAAAAATACCATTAAACAAAAATAACGCAATTAACGGTTTTGTGAAAAACGTAAACATCGAACGGATGATGCGAACGCGAAAAGGCGCTTCAAACATCCATGACGGAATGCCTTTAATAAGGAGCGGCGGCACCATTAAATAAAGGACAGCCATTTGCGTCATATGGACGCTAAACATTAAATGCCCTAACAAGTCGACTGGAGATCCTTTACAAATGTAAAGTAAAACGATCGCGGTGACAAACAACGTTTTTTGTTTTGTCGTCGTTTGTTCTTTTGCACGGTTAACAAGCCAAAAATAAGCGATCGTCACAGCGACTAAAAAAATGAAAAAGTACGGACTCCACATCGCTTCAAAACCAAATATACTTAACGGCATCATATTCACCTCGCTTTTTTTCCGACTTTATTATACTACAAACGTAACAAACGTGAAAAGAAAAGAAGCTAGCCAACGCTAGCTTCTTAAATCCAAACGATCGTTAAAAACGCCCAAATCGTAACGAACGCAACAAGTGCACCGCCATAGAGGAAAAGTGCTGGCAATTCGTGTCCTTTATGGCTCATATGCATAAAGTAATACAGTTGGAAAATAACTTGCACAACCGCTAACAATAAAATGAACGGTACGGAAAACCAAGCAGAAAATCCTTCATATCCAACCGCAAAAAAGGCGATGAGCGTTAAGAAAATCATTAACGTAAATGAAACAATTTGATGTTTCATTTCTTCTGCATTTTTTTTCCGGCGATATTGTACATCTACTTTTGGGTTTTGTACATGTGTATGATTTGCCATACAATCACCCCACCATTCCCATTAAGTATACGACCGTGAAAATGAACACCCACACGACGTCGATAAAGTGCCAATATAAGCTAGCGACGTAAAACTTCGGTGCGTTATATAAGTTTAACCCACGTTTTGCGTTGCGAATCATTAACGTTAAAATCCAAAGTAAACCGAACGCCACGTGGCCACCGTGCGTACCAACTAGCGTGTAAAACGCTGAAGAAAACGCGCTTGTTGAAAATTTAAATCCTTCATGTACGTACTCTGTAAACTCGTAAATTTCAAGCGCTAAGAAAGCTGCGCCAAGAAAAACGGTAATACCAAGCCAAAGCTGCATTTTTTTGAAGTCAAAGTTGCGCATATGATGCATCGCATATACGCTCGTTAAGCTGCTCGTTAGTAACAGCATCGTCGCTAAAAAGACGATTGGCATTTGGAATAATTCTTTCGCAGACGGACCGCCCGCAACGGAATCTTTTAACGCCAAATATGTGGCGAAGAGAGAGGCGAACAACACCGTCTCTCCGCCGAGGAAAAACCAGAAACCTAAAAATTTATTTTTCCCTTCAAGGGTCGCTTTTTCAGGCTCTGCCGGAAACGTCTCTGCCGTTAATTTTTCTTCCACATGCATTATGCCCCAGCCCCCTTCTTCTCCGCTTCCATCACTTCTTCTTTATGAATATGGAAGCCGTGGTCATCAATAATTGAACGGAAGAACATCGCACCGAGCGTAATGAGTAAACCGACTACGCCAACTGGTGTTCCCCATGCATAATCTTGATGGAACAAGAAACCGAATGCGGCTACAAATAAGCCAAGTGAAATAACAAACGGTAAAATGGATGGATTCGGCATATGGATGTCACCAAGCGGCTCCGCTGGTGTTAATCCTTTTTTGCCTTCCATTTTTTCAATCCAATACGCGTCTAAACCACGTACAAGTGGCGTTTGCGCAAAGTTGTACTCCGGCGCTGGCGAAGATACTGCCCATTCCAATGTGCGTCCATCTTCCCAAGGGTCGTTGCCAACGCGCTTTCCTTTTACTGTTGTAATAACAACGTTTGCTAATAATACGACTGTACCTGCTGCCATGAAAAACGCACCGACTGTACTAATCATGTTTCCTGTTTCAAATCCTTGGCCAGGCAAGAACGTGAATACGCGGCGCGGCATACCCATTAAGCCAAGGAAATGTTGAATAAAGAACGTTAAATGGAAACCGATAAAGAACAACCAGAATGTTACTTTTCCTAATTTCTCATCTAACATTTTACCGAACATTTTTGGCCACCAATAATGTGCCCCTGCAAGTAGCGCGAATACAACCCCACCGACGATAACGTAGTGGAAGTGCGCAACGACGAAATAGCTATCGTGATATTGATAGTCTGCCGCAGCTGTTGCGTTCATTACCCCTGTAACCCCACCGATAACGAACGATGGAATGAACGCTACCGCATATATCATTGGCGTCGTGAAGCGAATGCTTCCGCCCCACATCGTAAATAACCAGTTGAAAATTTTAATTCCTGTTGGAACGGCAATCGCCATTGTCGCAACCGCAAAGATGGCGTTTGCAATTGGTCCCATACCAACCGTAAACATATGGTGCGCCCATACCATGAATCCTAAAAATCCGATTAACACCGTCGCAAATACCATCGATGAATAACCGAATAAACGTTTACGCGAGAATGTCGCGAAAATTTCTGAGAAAATACCGAACGCTGGTAAGACGAGAATATATACTTCTGGGTGACCGAAAATCCAGAACAAGTGCTCCCAAATGATCGTATTTCCACCAAGCGCTGGGTCAAAAAAGTTTCCACCAAACAAACGATCCATCATCATGAAAATTAAACCGACTGTTAATGGCGGGAACGCGAATAAAATGAGCGCAGATGTGACAAACGTTGCCCATGTAAACATCGGCATGCGCATATATGTCATTCCTGGTGCGCGCATATTAATGATCGTCACGAGGAAGTTAATTCCACCAATTAACGTTCCGAAACCAGAAATTTGTAAACCTAACACGTAAAAGTCAATGCCGTGCGTTGGTGATGCAAGTGATAATGATGCATAAGATGTCCAACCCGCATCAGGTGCTCCACCTAAAAACCACGATAAGTTTAAAAATACACCACCGAAGAAAAATAACCAAAATCCAAGCGCGTTTAAAAACGGGAACGCTACGTCGCGCGCACCGATTTGAATCGGTACAACGGCGTTCATCATCGCAAACACGAGCGGCATCGCCGCAAGGAAAATCATCGTCGTTCCGTGCATCGTCAACACTTCATTGTAAAAGCCAGCGCTAATGAAGTCGTTGTTTGGCACGGCGAGCTGAATGCGAATAATCATCGCTTCTAAACCGCCAAGCAAGAAGAAAAATCCGCCGGCGATCAAATACAAAATCGCAATCTTCTTATGGTCTACTGTCGTTAAGTAGTCCCAAATGACTGCGCCGACACCTTTTTTCCGAGCTAACGTACTCACAGTTTAACCTCCCTTTATCGATAATCCCCTTACTCAACAGATAATGTCATTAAGTATTTTGTTAATGCTTCAAGTTCTTCATCAGATAATGCTGGATAAGTACCTGTCATTTTGTTGCCTGGCTTAATTTTCTCTGGATCTTTGAGCCAAGCTTTTAAGTTTTCTTCGTTATGTTCTAAAATGCCGGCAATGCGTGAGCGATCAGCAAAATCTGCTAAGTTTGGCGCAAGGCGAGCTTGCTCTGGACGACCATCAACCGGTGTGACCGCGTGACAGCCAATACAGCTTTTGTTAAAAATTTCTTCTCCTCGCTTCACAACAGGGTCTGTTGCCGCAACCGGTTTTGCATTTTTCATTTTTTCTACCCATTGATCAAATTCAGCACGAGGAAGCGCCTTCACTTTAAAGTCCATTAATGCGTGTGACGGACCGCAAAGCTCCGCACATTTTCCGTAAAATAGACGTCCTGCTTCTTCGGCACGTTTGTCATCAAATGTGAGGAAAAATTGGTTTGTGTTATCTGTATTTGTATCCATTTTTCCTCCAACAGCAGGAATCCAGAAAGAGTGTTTTACGTCAGATGCTTTTAAGTTAAAATACACGCGTTCATTTGTTGGAACGACTAAATCTTGGCTTGTAATAATGCCGTAATCTGGGTACTCAAACTCCCACCAGTACAAATTCGCGCGCACGTTGACGACAACAACGTCGCGTTCTTTTTTGTTCATCGGTTTTACATCCGCCAATTTAAACGTGTATAAAACCGTCGGAACAGCTAAGATGATTAGTAAAATAATCGGAATAACTGTCCAAATAATTTCAAGCGTATGGCTTCCTTCGACTTGTTTTGGAATTTTGTTTTCTTCCCCTTTACGACGACGGAAGCGAGTCACAACGTAAAGGAAGATGATCGTTACAACCGCAATGACGATGACCATAATGGCCGTGCTGAGCAGCATAAGCTTGTACTGCATGTCAGCTACTTCTCCTGCTGGTTGAAGCGTCGATAAAAACGGCTTACCGCAACCAGCTAGCAAAAGCGCCATGGCGGATACAAGAGAAACCAAGCGCCAATTTCGTAGCCACTTCTTCATAGCCTAATCAAACCCCTCTTTCGATTATGAAATAAAGTGAAATATATACATTCTTTCTTTACAAAAAGAAAGAATTGTAAACCTTTTTATTTTCCGAAGCGCCGTTGCAGGCGCTTCATTAGTCAATCGTGACAATTACCATCGTCACAAATAAAATCGTTAAATAGTTGAGCGAATAAATGAACATCCATTTCGCCCATTTCATATCGTCTTTCATTTTAAAGCCCGCCAGTCCGAGCGCTAACCAACCGACGTTCAACAACGTCGCGATCACTAAAAACGGCACGCCTAATGAAAATAAGTAAAACGGAAGTGGTAAAAGCGCCACAATCCAAATGACGATTTGCCGTTTTGTCATCGCAAATCCGTGAACGACAGGAAGCATCGGAATGCCTGCTGCGCGATACTCCTCACATCGCTTCATCGCCAGCGCTAAAAAGTGCGGCGGTTGCCATAAAAACATAAGCAAAAACAAAATGACTGGAACGATATGAAATCCGTCATCGACCGCTGTCCAACCGATGACCGGTGGAACGGCACCAGAAATGCTGCCGATCACCGTATTGAGCGTGTTGCTCCGCTTAGACCACATCGTATATAAAAAGACGTACGTCACCATGCCGATAAGTCCGGTGATAGCGGCGGTGACCGTTGTCATAAGCAAACTGAACGTACCGATGGCGACAAGAAGTACACCGAACCAAAGCACGCGCTTCGGCTCTACGCTTCCGCTCACCGTTGGGCGACTTTTCGTCCGCTCCATAAGATGATCAATATCGCGATCAATAAAATTATTTAACGCGCAAGAACCTGCAATGACGAGCGCAGATCCGATAAGCGCGAAAAAAACCGTATGCAAATTACTTAAAAATCCTTTTCCTGTAAAATGAAGGGCTAACCAAAGTCCCGTAAACGTCGTAATTAAATTTGAATTGACAATGCCGATTTTCACGACAGCTAATACATCTTTTAGTACACCTGATTGGATTTTTGTCGTTTTTACCTCTTCGACTACATCCGCCATCTGCCGCCACTCCTCTCTTATGCCTTTGAAGGCGTTTCCAATCTATACACGATAACGATATGTCGTCTCTGTATATTAAAGCACATTTCTCCGTCAAATTGTGAACTTTTTTTGTCTTAATTGTGTCGAATTTGTGTCAAAACAATGTTGTGACAATGAAAAAGTTGAAAAATAACTGCACTTATATTTCTAGCAAACTCTATACAAATATTCAACCATATTTACAACGTTTGCTATATTGTAAAATAATAAAACTTTGCGCTTTTCGACATTTTCCGCTAATATGAGAGTAGCATTTCTTCACACGTATTTCACATTTATTATACAGTTTTTACTAGGCATTTGCTAGATAAAATTTTGCGTTAAGGAAGTGAATACATTGCAACGGCTTTTAAAATGGTTTGCGGTAGCGACGACAATCGGCATGCTTTTCGTTTTAATTGGTGGGGCGCTTGTGACAAAAACAGGATCAGGAATGGGCTGCGGTCGTTCGTGGCCACTCTGCCACGGGCAACTTATTCCATCTCACATTACAACTGAGTTGCTCATTGAATTAAGCCATCGCGTCGTCTCAGGCGTCGTCGGATTGATGGTGCTCATTTTATCGATTTGGTCATGGAAAGCGATCGGACATATTCGTGAAACGAAATTTTTATCCATTGTTTCGTTCGTGTTTCTCGTTTTGCAAGGGCTCATTGGGGCGGCTGCGGTCGTATGGGGGCAATCGGACGTCGTGCTTGCGCTTCATTTTGGTATCTCGCTCATTTCGTTTGCGGCTGTCTTTTTATTAACGTTGTTTATTTTTGAAGTAGATAAAAAATTTGATGCCGCATCCGTTGTGCTCGATCGTACGATGACATTTCATATTTACGGCATTATTGTGTATTGCTATATCGTCGTCTATACTGGAGCGCTCGTTCGCCATAAACAAGCGAGTTTAGCGTGCCCAAGTTGGCCGTTTTGCGCACAAACACGCTTATTCCCGACACAACTACATGAATGGGTGCAAATGGGACACCGTTTTGCAGCGGGATTATTGTTTCTTTGGATTTTATGGGCAACGATATATGCAATGAAACGATATAAACATCAGCCGATTATGTATTGGGGCTGGCTCATTGCGCTCATTCTCGTCAGCTGCCAAGTCGCAACGGGGGCGCTCGTCGTCTTTACGGGATTAAACTTATACGTCGCTTTAGCTCACGCGTTTTTTATTTCATGTTTATTTGGTGTATTAAGTTACTTCGTGTTGTTGGCGACACGTAGCAAAAAAGAAAAAGAGGTCGGGCATCAAGCCGTTCCATCTGCCGTATTAAAATAAAAAGAACGAGGAAATCCCTCGTTCTTTTTATTTTTCGGCTAATTCAAGCAATAAATCGCCCGTTTGGATAGCGTCGCCGCCTTTGACGTAAATGTCTTTCACAATACCAGAAAACGGTGCTTGCACGGTCGTTTCCATTTTCATCGCTTCGGTAATCATTAAATGGTCACCTTTTTTCACTTTTTCCCCTTTTTCAACGAGCACTTTGACAACTGTCCCTGGCATCGTCGCAGCAATATGGTTCGGATTGTTGCGATCCGCTTTCACACGCGCCACGACAGTTGTTTTAATGCTTTCGTCTTTCACGACGATTTCACGCGGTTGACCGTTTAGTTCAAAGTATACGACTCTCGTTCCGTCCGCTTGTGGCTGACCGATCGAGACGAGCTTGACGATTAACGTTTTTCCTTTTTCGATTTCAATTTCAATTTCTTCACCGAGACGCATGCCGTATAAAAACGTTGGTGTATCAAGTACAGATAAATCACCGAACTGTTCGACCGTACGAGCATATTCGACAAACACTTTCGGATATAGCGCATAAGCTAACACATCATAGTCGGTCACTTCACGCTGGACGATATGATATAACTCTTCGCGCAACTTCTCAAAGTCGACTGGCTCTAACAGTTCGCCCGGACGAACGGTAATTGGTTCACGCCCTTTTAAAATGATGCGCTGCAACGTTTCTGGGAATCCGCCATGCGGCTGACCGAGGTAGCCTTCAAACAGTTCAACGACGGAATCTGGGAAATCAAGCGTTTCACCGCGCTCGTAAATGTCTTGTTCGGTTAAGTTGTTTTGCACCATATATAGCGCCATATCGCCAACGACTTTCGATGATGGCGTCACTTTGACGATGTCGCCAAATAAATCGTTGACGCGACGATACATTTCTTTTACTTCATCCCAACGATCTCCTAAGCCGACCGCTTTCGCTTGTTGTTGAAGATTGCTATATTGTCCGCCCGGCATTTCGTGCATATATATTTCCGTATGCGGGGCGTTCATGCCGCTTTCAAAGTCGGCGTAATATTTGCGCACATCTTCCCAATAACGCGACAATTTTTCAAGCGATGCGATATCGACTTCCGGTGCACGTTCCGTTCCTTCAAGCGCATAATAAAGCGTGTTTGCGCTCGGTTGCGACGTTAAACCGGCCATCGAGCTTACCGCTACGTCAACAATATCGACTCCTGCTTCAATCGCTTTGGCGTACGTATAAATGCCGTTTCCGCTCGTATCGTGCGTATGCAAATGAATCGGAATGTCGACGACTTCTTTTAAAGCGGAAATAAACGTATAAGCCGCTTGTGGCTTTAATAGTCCCGCCATATCTTTAATCGCTAAAATGTGTGCACCGGTTTGCTCGAGCTCTTTTGCTAACTGTTTATAGTAATTGAGATTGTATTTTGTGCGCGTTGGGTCGAAAATATCGCCCGTATAACAAATCGTTGCTTCCGCCACTTTTCCTGTTTGACGTACCGCATCAATGGCGACCGTCATTCCTTTTACCCAGTTTAAACTATCGAAAATGCGGAATACGTCAATGCCTGCTTCCGCCGATTGCGCAACAAACTCCCGAATGACGTTATCTGGATAGTTTTTATATCCGACCGCATTCGACGCACGAAGCAACATTTGAAACAAAACGTTCGGAATTTTTTTTCGCAATTGAATTAAACGATCCCACGGATCTTCTTTTAAGAAGCGATAGGCTACGTCAAACGTCGCTCCGCCCCACATTTCCATCGAAAATAGTTGCGGCCATAAACGCGCGGTCGGCTCAGCAATGCGCAATAAGTCGTTTGTGCGCACGCGTGTCGCTAAAAGCGATTGATGGGCGTCACGAAACGTCGTATCTGTCAACAACACGCGGTTTTGTTGTTTTATCCATTGAACGAGTCCGTCTGCCCCCCGTTCATCTAAAATTTGTTTCGTCCCTTTTGGCATCGGTTCAATATGATTCACTTTCGGAATGCGCGGCGGGTCAAATACCGGCTTTTTCTTTTTCCCGATGCCCGGAAAACCGTTCACAGTAACCGTTCCGATATACGATAACATTTTCGTCCCGCGGTCTTTCCGTTTCGGAAACACAAATAGCTCTGGCGTCGTATCAATAAACGACGTATCGTATTCGCCTGTTAAAAACTTCGGATGTTGCACGACGTTTTCTAAAAACGGAATGTTCGTTTTAATGCCGCGAATACGAAACTCGCGCAAGTTGCGCAACATTTTCGCTGCCGCTTGTTCAAACGTTAACGCCCACGTCGTCACTTTTACTAACAACGAATCGTAGTACGGCGTAATGACGGCGCCTTGAAAGCTATTGCCTGCATCTAAACGAACGCCGAAGCCACCGCCTGAACGATACGCCATAATTTTCCCTGTATCTGGCATAAAGTTGTTTAGCGGATCTTCTGTCGTCACGCGCGATTGAATCGCATATCCGTGAACGCGAATGTCTTCTTGTTTCGGAATGCCGACTTTTTCGCTATGTAGCGCATGTCCTTCCGCAATTAAAATTTGCGATTGGACGATATCAATGCCAGTAATCATTTCTGTAATCGTATGTTCGACTTGAATGCGCGGGTTCACTTCGATGAAGTAAAACGCATCGCCAGAAACGAGAAACTCAACCGTTCCTGCGTTCACGTATTGCACGTTTTTCATCAATTTCACTGCCGCTTGGCAAATGTCTTCGCGGAGCGCTTTTGAAAGCGATACGCTTGGCGCCACTTCGACAACTTTTTGATGGCGGCGCTGCACCGAGCAATCTCGGTCATATAAATGGACGATGTTGCCGTATTCGTCACCTAAAATTTGCACTTCAATATGTTTTGGTTTTTCGATTAATTTTTCGACATATACTTCATCGCTGCCAAATGCCGCTTTCGCTTCCGATTTCGCGCGCTCATACGCTTCTTTCACTTCCGCTTGCGAGCGAACGATGCGCATTCCGCGTCCCCCGCCGCCTAATGCCGCTTTAATGATCATCGGATAACCGTATGTCTCGCCGAAGCGCACGACGTCCTCCAAGCTTTGCACAGGCCCGTCGCTTCCCGGAATGACCGGAATGCCCGCTCGTTTCGCTTGGTGGCGCGCTTTCACTTTATCGCCAAACATATCTAAATGCGCTTGTTTCGGTCCGATGAAAATAATGCCTTCTTCTTCACATCGTTTCGCAAATTCGATGTTTTCCGATAAAAAGCCGTAGCCCGGATGAATCGCATCGACATCATGCATTTTCGCAATCTCGATAATGCCTTCAATGTCTAAATATGCTTCAATCGGTTTTTTTCCTTCTCCAACTAAATATGCTTCATCCGCTTTGTAGCGATGATACGATCCTGCATCTTCGCGCGAATAAATGGCAACGGTGCGAATCCCTAGTTCGTTGCAGGCGCGGAACACGCGAATCGCAATTTCTCCACGGTTTGCGACAAGTACTTTTTGAATACGCCTCATATGCATCCTCCCCCTATCCTTCATATAAAAACTATAACGAATTTTCTGTATTTGTAAATAGTCCTACGAAAAAGAAATATGATTTTTTTGAATATTACTTTGTTTTTCTGTTTTATGTTTTTGTTCGTAATTTGTTACCGCTGCGATGTTTGTCAGCACTCCGGCACACATCATAAGTAAAACGAGCGATGAACCACCGTAGCTGACAAACGGCAATGTGACCCCTGTTAGCGGGATGAGTCCTGATATTCCACCGAGATTGACGAACGATTGAATGCCGATCATCGTTGAAATGCCGATCGCTAATAAACTGCCGAACGCATCTTGGCACCTTCTTGCGATCAAAAAGCCGCGCAAGACGATAAACGACAACAAAAGGAGAACGAACGAAACGCCAAATAGCCCGAGCTCTTCAGCGATGACCGCCATAATAAAGTCGGTATGCGCTTCTGGCAAATAACCGTATTTTTGAATGCTTTGTCCAAGTCCGAGCCCTTTTAATCCCCCGTTTCCGATCGCAATGTACGAGTTAATGAGCTGGTATCCTTCATCTTTCGCATGCTCAAACGGATGCAAAAAACCGTCAATGCGCGATAAACGCTCTTTCGTAAATACTCGATCGTATATAAACGGACCGGAAATCGCCGCGACAACTCCGAAAATCAAAGCAAACAGAAACAACTGTTTCATCAATAACCGTTTGCTTGCGGCAGAAGAAAGGATGATGACCGCACAAATCAATCCGATAATTAACATCGTCCCGACGTCTGGTTGAAGAAAAATTAATAAGCAAATAAACAACATATAGTAGATTGGGAACAGCACGTCTTGCGGCGATGTTTGTAATTTTTTTTGCTTGTTTGCTAATACTCCGCTTAAATATACGATTAAGCCGATTTTCGCAAACTCCGCTGGCTGAATGTTAATCGGACCGACTTTAATCCAGCTTGTCGCATTGTTTACGGTATGTCCAAACAAAAGGACGTAAATGAGCGGCATAGGCATGGCGAAAAAAACGAATTGTAAAAACTTTTTGCGCGCATAATGTTTATACGGAACAAATGCCGTAAATGCAAAAACAACTGTACCGATCATCCATGCCCATTTTTGTTTTTGGAAAAAATAATCGCTCGTCGTATGAAAACGAGTAACGGCTGTAATCATGCTCGCGCTATATACCATCACAAGCCCGAACAACGATAATAAAAGGACAGCGATGATTAATGGATAATCATGATATTTGACGAACGTCTTCAAGCGCATCGGCTCCATCATCCTTTTCACTTTCTTATTTGCATTTTACTATAAAACAGAAAAAACCCAAACGAAATTCGTTTGAGTTTTTGTCATTTTTTCTTCTTTTTCGTGCACGCTTCATGCAATGCCGAAAGTTCGCGTTCTAGTCGGTCTAAAATCGCCTTGCCGTCTTTTTCATCGACAAGCCCTAAACGGACGGCAAAATCAATTTCACGGGATAAACCGAACATTTGCGTATCTAACACTTCTTCATATAGCGGGCATTGCGGCATCGTTAAATGATCCATTTGCACTTGGATCAGCTTCACAATTTTTTCCGCATCCGCTTGCAACAACGAATAGGCTCTTTCTCGAAAATTTATCGCCACTTCAGGCGTCACGTTGACCCCTCCGTTCCGTACGTTCCTGTTTCTTCATCTTATCGTGAATACGAAAAAAATGCAAGCATCGTGTCTTGACGAACAATTTTACAAACAAGCGCTTTCATCATATAATGAAAGGCAGATAGGGGGAATGAACATGGTCATCGTCATCAAAGGGAACGTTAAATTTACGATTACACTCGATCCGAGCGTATGGATTTTTGACGATCGCAAAGTAGATGTACATACTTATTTTACACGTCATGTGCAAACAGAACAACGAGAAGACATAGACGACATTCAAAAAATTTCAGCGTATTGGGATCGCGAAATTCAAGAAGGAGCGGTGTCTCCTCCAACATTGCAAACAGAAAAACAGTTTGAAAAAGAAAAAATATTATCTGGTACGTTCGGTATGCCGTTTGCCCCGTTTTTGTGCAACGCGGAACCGAACGACGATGCCAAGCGTTTCATCATCGTCACAGAAAACGGCGATACGACCATTTCGCTTGCCGAAGCTTATGAGCTGTTATTATGTTTTGCAAAAGACGGCAAACCGCTAAAAGAAGACGGGCCTGTCCATATTTATTTCGGAGACGGCTCAAATCGCGACAATCCGATCACGCACGTGCGGGCATTTATCGTCGAGTGAAAAGAGGCTTTTCGCCTCTTTTCTTTATAAAAGGTCGGCGGCAAGTTGCGCAAGCGATGATCGCTCTCCTTTAATTAATCGGACATGCCCAGCGACTTTTTGTTCTTTAAATTTTTCAACGACGTATGTGAGCCCGTTATTATATTCGTCTAAATATGGGTGATCGATTTGGGCTGGGTCACCCATTAACACAATTTTGCTTCGTTCCCCGACGCGCGTTAAAATCGTTTTCACTTCATGTTTCGTTAAGTTTTGCGCCTCGTCAATAATAATAAACTGCTCTGGAATGCTTCGACCACGTATGTACGTGAGCGCCTCCACTTCAATCGAACTCATGCCTGATAAAATCGCATCGAGCTCACCCGGCTTTTTCGTATCAAATAAAAAGTGTAAATTATCAAAAATTGGTTGCATCCACGGCCGCAATTTTTCTTGCTTCTCGCCCGGCAAATAGCCGATATCTTTTCCGACCGGCACAATCGGACGGGCGACGAGCAATTTTTTATATAGCCGCAAATCTTCCGTCTGCATTAACCCTGCCGCTAACGCAAGCAACGTCTTTCCTGTCCCTGCTTTTCCGATGAGCGTCACAAGCGGGATATCTGTGCGCAGCAACAATTCAAACGCCATCGTTTGCTGAACGTTGCGCGGACGAATGCCCCAAATATGATCGTAATGAAAGACGAGTTTGCGCACTTTTTTTCCTGTATGATCGACGATGCCAAGCGCCGATGAAGAGCCGCCAAGCGCATCTTTCATGACGATAAATTGATTCGGATAAAACGGATGGTTCGTAATTTCCGAAAGCACTAATTCACCTTTTTCATAAAAGCGCCCTAAATGCTCTGGACTTATGTACAAATCTAAAAAGCCGGTGTAAATATGATCAATTTCAACGACGCGATCGCTTAAAAAATCTTCTGCCTCTAGCCCAATCGCATCTGCCTTCACGCGCACGAGCGCATCTTTGCTAACTAAAATGACGGGGCGACCGTCTTCTTTCGTTTGTTCTTCAAGCAATAAATTTTTCGCCACAGCTAAAATGCGGTTGTCGTTCGTTTTTTCAACGAAAATTTCTTGCAGTTGTTGAAACGAGCGGTGGTTTAATTCAATGCGCAACACGCCGCCGTTTTCGAGCGGAATTTTTTCATGCAGTTTTCCGCTTTGTCTTAAGTTATCGATAATTTTAGACACTTGGCGCGCATTTCTTCCTACTTCGTCCATATACCGTTTTTTTGAGTCGACTTCTTCTAATACGACAGCCGGAATGACGACTTCGTTATCTTGAAATGAAAAAATAGAATACGGATCTTGTAAAAGCACGTTTGTATCTAATACGTATATTTTTTTGCCCACGCTTTTTCCCCCTTGACGACCGTCGTTGGACGGGATTGTTGTTTATATATATGAACGGACGCATAAAGATAGAAGAAGTTTTGCAAAATAAAGTTAAAGACGAAAAGGGGTGGAACAATTGAAATATATAATCGTATTCATATTGCTTTTCATGAGCGCCTGCGGACAACAAGCGCAACCGAATAATCGCGATTCGCTCGTTCATGTGAAAAATACGACAAATGAGCGAATCGTGAACAAATCCGGTCAGCAAATTGCTCGCCATCTTGCGCATCTGGCTAGCAGCGTCCCAAATGTCAACGACGCGACCGTATTAGTTGTCGGGAAATATGCGTTAGTAGGCATCGATGTGAACGCCAAGCTTGACCCGTCGCGCGTCGGGACTGTGAAATATTCCGTTGTAGAAAGTTTGCAAAAAGATCCGTACGGGGCGAATGCAATTGTCATTGCGGATGCGGATTTAAATGCGCGGCTGAAAGCGATTCAAAAACAAGTGGAAAACGGAAAGCCGATTCAAGGATTTATGGATGAACTCGCCGCCATTGTCGGACGGGTTATGCCTGAAATTCCGAGCGATTTTATTCAAACGAAAAATCCACGCTCTACAAGACAAAACGATGATCAGCTGAATCGAAACGAGCAAAATCAGTTAGAAAACGAACAACAAAAGCAATCAAACGACCATATGAAATAAGCCGAGCGTATCGCTCGGCTTATGCTTGTTTTAATGCGCTCATCACTTGTTGATCGAGCTTGGCAGCAGCTTGCGCATCGTACGTTTTTTCGTATTTCGGTTCGACTGAAATTTTTGCACCGTAAAACATGACATCGCGCACTTCTTCAATGTCAACTTGAATGGCAGCCAATTTTAGCGGAACATTTTCTAGCTTTTCTACTTTCACATGCGCTTTTCCGCTAATGGAATACGTCGATTCGTTGGCGATCAAAACGATCGAAATCGCTGGATTAGCTTGCACGTTGGCGACGATGCGTGAACGTTGATCGACGGCAAAATACAATCGGTCAGGCGTCGGGGCGTACACCCATGAAATCGCACTTGTATTTGGTGCACTTGTTTCATGATCGATCGTGCATACGACGACAAATCGTTCTTTTTGTAGCGCTTGGAATAACGGCTCAATTAATGTCGGTTCTACCGCATTTGGCATATGTATCCCTCCTTGTTTTTATCATACCTTTTTTTCACACAGTTTCAAACAATATGATATACTAATTTTTAAAAAAACATGCGAGGTTAGACGATGAGAGTACGATGCATTCTTTGTGAAAAAATAGATACGTTAAACGATGAAACGTTGCTTGCGAAACGGTTGCGCAACCGCCCGATTCATACATATATGTGTGAAACGTGCCATGAACGCATTGCGCAAAAAACGAAAGAGCGGCTAGCGACCGGCAAGTTTCGCTTTTTCCGCACGAGCAAACATGAAACGGAATGGTAATCGTCCCCTCCCTCTTGCACGATTGGAGGGGACATAACAAACAACTTATTTGTTTTCCAGCAATTGTTTCACTTCTTCTTCCGTAAGATCTGTCATGCTCGCAATGTTTTGTATACTCATCCCTTTTCGCGCCATCGTTTGTACAATATGCTTCATCCCTTGTTTCATTCCTTCCTCTCTCCCTCTCTCCAACGCCCTTTGTTCATACGAAATAATGAGTTCCAACACTTGTTCTTTTTCTTTCGTCTCCATCTCACTCACCTCTCTTCGCAACTGTTGTTCTTCTTCGTCTGATAGTTTTACATATGTTTCAAAAAAGCCAAACAGTAATCGTTGTTTCGCTTCGTCTAATTCCATTCGGACAAGCATGCGTAAAAATTGTTTTTTCAGTTCTACCCGTTCACTTTCAGTATATCCCATTTTGCTTAGCAGTGCAGCAGCGATTGGATTGTCTTGACGAATGTAATTTCGCCAGTTTTGTTTGCGAAGTTCCAAAGTGAAAAAGCGAAAGTCAAGCACGTGGCCAAACGGAAATTGGAGCGTAAATGCAGATCGTTCGTTGCGGATCGTATCGTAGCTAAATACAGCAATGGGTACGATGGGTTTGCGGTACTTTTCTAACAAGCGGCTAAAATAAATAAACATTCGTTCAGGAAATGATGGTTGCACATAGCTTTGATTTTCGATATGCACAATCACTAACCCGTCTTCCCCTTTCAGCTTCGTTTCGACAAGCAAATCGACGCGGTACTTCTCCCCTGCCGTCACATCGGTAAACAGCTCCTCCGATAAAAACGAGACGTGGCGAAAATCGATATGCTCGTGCATTGTCGGGAAAAAGAGAGCAATAAATTCCTCAAAAAACGTTTGAATCAACTGTTTAAACAGACGATCGTGGTCAATGGACATACATTCACCTCGCATACTTTTTTCGACATCTTTATTCGTCAACAAAAATCTTTTTTCCTTCATACGTTAGAATGTTAACATATGAAAAAGCGCCCTGCAAAAAACATGGGCGCTTATTCGTAATTGACATATTTTTCAGGTTCGCGATTGATTTGATCGAGCATCGTTTCGACGAGCTCGGCTGGAAAGCGAAACGTGCGCGATTCGTTGTTTACGGTAAATGCAACTGTATAGACGTCGTCTTCTTTTGTATATGCGATTTGCTCAACCGCATGATCTTCACGCAACAAATCGGCAAAAAATCGTTCTGTTTCTTGCGCTGCTGCATCATCTGGGCGCGCATGGGCAACGACCGTAATCGTCAACCAATTGTACACCGCATCTTGTAGTTTCATGCCGTATTCTCTCCTTCACGACGAAGCCGCCATTTATAAATGATTAATACGATCGCTGCAACAAGCAATCCTTCTGCGACAGGTAAAAAGACGGCGAAAAATGTTAAAATAGTACAACCGAGCACAAGCAACGAGTAAATGATAACGTTTTTTAACATCGGCAGTTTGCGCGCAAAGCCAAGACGATACACAATGATCGATAAGACGACAATCGTCGCATACAACAGCCACATCCCTTTCGTCGGCTGTTCATGCACGTTGTATAGCGAAGCGAAAAACGACAGGCGACCGATCACATCCATGACGACTCCCCCTATTTCTTTTGCTCAGCAAGTTTTTTCTTTTTCGCAATTTTTTCCCGTTCGTTTTTGTCCAATATTTTTTTCCGTAAGCGAATAGATTGTGGCGTCACTTCGCAATATTCGTCGTCATTTAAATATTCGAGCGCTTCTTCTAACGTCATGAGGCGCGGTTTTTTCATCGTCACCGTTTGTTCTTTCGTTGACGAGCGGACATTTGTCACATGTTTCATTTTGCATACGTTGACGACTAAATCGTTGTCGCGGCTATGTTCGCCAACGATCATCCCTTCATATACTTCCGTTCCCGGTTCAATAAAAATGACGCCGCGGTCTTCGACTTGCATAATGCCATAAGCAGTCGCTTTTCCTGTCTCCATCGAAATGAGTACACCTTGATGTCTGCCGCCAATTTGCCCTTGGATGGCTGGTTGATAGCTGTCGAACGAATGGTTTAAAATGCCGTATCCGCGCGTCAGCGACATAAATTCTGTCCGATAGCCAATTAACCCGCGCGCAGGAACGAGGAAAATAAGACGGACTTGTCCGTTTCCGTTGTTGATCATATCGACCATTTCTCCTTTGCGCGCCCCAAGCGACTCCATAATCGCTCCTGTATATTCTTCAGGAATGTCGATTTGCACGCGCTCGACAGGCTCGCACATGACGCCGTCGATTTCTTTCATAATGACTTCCGGTTTGGATACTTGTAGCTCAAATCCTTCACGGCGCATATTTTCAATTAAAATCGATAAATGAAGCTCTCCGCGTCCTGACACGATCCATGCATCTGGCGAATCCGTTGGCTCAACGCGAAGCGACACGTCTGTTTCTAACTGTAAGCGAAGACGCTCTTCAATTTTTCGCGCTGTCACATGTTTTCCTTCCCGTCCTGCAAACGGGCTATTGTTGACGAGAAACGTCATTTGCAACGTCGGTTCGTCAATGCGAAGCGGCGGCAACGGTTCCTGCACATCAAGCGGACATACCGTTTCTCCAACGTTAATATCTTCCATACCGGAAACGGCAACTAAATCGCCTGCTTTTGCTTCTTCAATTTCAATGCGTTTTAAGCCGAGGAAGCCAAACAGCTTTGTCACGCGAAACGTTTTCACCGAGCCGTCAAGCTTCATGAGCGCCACTTGTTGTCCAACTTGCATACGCCCGCGGAAAATGCGTCCAATCCCAATGCGACCGACGTAGTCGTTATAATCGAGAAGCGCCACTTGAAATTGCAGCGGTTCATCGCTATTGTCGGGCGGGGCAGGAATATGTTCAATAATCGTTTCAAATAGCGCTGTCATATCATCATCTTGTTTATCGGCATCTAAACTTGCCGTCCCGTTAATCGCTGAAGCATACACGACCGGAAACTCAAGCTGATCTTCTGTTGCGCCAAGCTCAATAAATAAATCGATCACTTCATCGACCACTTCGTGCGGACGGGCAAACTCACGGTCGATTTTATTGACGACGACAATTGGCGTTAAGTTTTGCTCGAGCGCCTTTTTCAAGACGAAGCGCGTTTGTGGCATGCATCCTTCATATGCATCGACGACGAGCAATACGCCATCGACAAGCCGCATAATGCGCTCCACTTCCCCGCCAAAATCAGCGTGGCCCGGCGTATCTAAAATGTTAATGCGCGTGCCGTTGTATTGAATGGCTGTATTTTTTGCTAAAATGGTAATGCCTCGTTCACGTTCTAAATCGTTGCGATCAAGCGCGCGTTCTTCCACTTGTTCGTTCGCCCGAAACGTTCCAGATTGGCGAAGCAATTGGTCGACTAACGTCGTTTTTCCGTGGTCAACGTGCGCAATAATCGCGATGTTACGAATATCGTTTCTCACTTATGTCAACTCCTATTTTTCAACATTGCGCGTCTATTATAGCATAAACATAGTAGAAAAGCGGAATGTTTTGTTGTAACCTAAAAGGAAAGAGGATGAGGAGGAAGAAAATGAACAAATTTCAACCGCTTTTTTTTATGATTGCACTACTTGCCACGGCGGCGATGATTAGCATCGGCATTGCGATTGCTTACCGACATGTTCCAGCGATCGTCGCGTCCGTCGTTGCTTTATTTGCCGTCATGGGCGTCGGATTTTCATTGAAAAGAAAGAAAAAAATGCGCTAACGATTCGTTAGCGCTGAATGATCGCAAGCACTTCTTCATGTAACCCCGGCTTCGAGACAAATACGGAGCTTTTCTCAATCATATTGAGCGGCTCACCGTACAAGTTTGTCACCATCCCACCTACTTCTTGCACGATAACCATCCCGCCGGCAATATCCCACGGCGACAAACGAAGCGTGATATACGCATCGAGTTTGCCTGAAGCGATATATGCCATTTCTAACGCAGCCGAGCCGTATGAACGAGTGCCGCGCGCTTTTTTCACAAGCGGGGCAAGAACGTTCGGGTCGATGCGACGATTTTCCGTCACCCACGTCGCGTTTAGTGAAATGATCGCACAATCAAGCGACGTTTTTTCAAGTGGGGGAAGCGGCGTGCCGTTTACAAACGCCCCTTTTCCTTTTTGGGCATAATATAGCTCATCAAAAGCGACGTCGTAAATGTAGCCAAGCATGCCGACACCATCTTGAAACACCCCGACAGAAATCGCAAAATGACGCTGTTGATGAACGAAATTCATCGTTCCGTCAATCGGGTCAATGATCCAAACGATGCCGTCTAACGCTTCAAGCGTATCGCCAAATCCTTCTTCTCCTAAAATGCGATGCGTCGGATACGTTTGGCGAATGCGTTCAATAAAAAATTGCTCAATTTCCCGATCGACGTTTGTCACTAAGTCGGACGGGCTTGATTTCGTTTCGATTTTTAGTTTCGTTTGAAACGCATCGCGTATGCGCTCCCCTGCTTCGCGAATCCAATGCTGCATATGTTGATCAATTTCGTTCCACATACAAGACCTCCTGCATATACTTATGTAGAAAAGGCGGCGCTTGCCGCCTTTCAGTTCGACAGACGAATAAGTTCTTGGCGTAGTCTTTCTAATTTTCGTTTGCATTCGTTTTTTTTCGCTTCGTTATTTTCTAACATCGCTTCATAAAGGGTGGCTAGTTCGTAATCGACTTCAAGCTTTAATACTTTTATTCGTCGTTCTCCGTCCATTTTCTTAAATGCATCAGCTGTTTTTTTCATATTGTGCACCCCTTCCGTTTGAAACATTCTTTTTTCTGAAAATTCCTTTTTTACATACTATGTAACGGAAAGGGGATATGCAACTTTACATTTTCACAATATCTCCGGCGGACAACTCTTTTCCTTTTTTCATCGTTTGGTACGGTGAATAGCCGCTTACTTTTTCAAATTCATCGCATAGTTTTCGCTCTTCCGCTTTGCTTGGGACAATTTCTTTAAAGCGACGATATAAGTTCATCAGCTGCTCTCGCTCAATGCCTCGTTCGTATGCTTGTTCAACGCCTTCGTAAAACTTAATGACGTCAATGATTTCTTCTGTTGACCAACTGTAATCAATCGGGTATGCATATTTCATGATGTTCACCTTTCTTTTTCGCTGTCTGTTTTAGTTTGCCCAACGTGCGCGAATTTGTTCCGCCTCTTGAATCATGCGCGCAAAAAGTTCACTCACTGTCGGCACGTCACGAATGAGTCCGATCACTTGTCCCGCCCATGCAAATCCTTCTTCCGTACGACCGTCGTAAATGAATCGTTTGTTCGCCTTTCCGCTAATGTACTCTTTTAACTGTTCGTATCCTTTTCCTTCTTGTTCAAACTGTAAAATTTTTTCCGTCCATTCGTTTAACAAGGCGCGGGCAGGCGCACCGAGCGTACGTTTAATGACGACGGTGTCGCTTTCTGTGCGTTCCACAAGCATTTGTTTATACACGGGATGGGCATGAATGCATTCTTTTGTCGCAATAAAGCGCGTGCCCATTTCAATACCTTCTGCTCCAAGCGCAAGCGCAGCCATCAAGCCGCGCCCATCTCCGATCCCCCCTGAAGCGATGACAGGAATCGATACGGAATCGACGACGCGCGGCACTAATACGAACGTCCCAATATCGTGTTTGCCGAGATGCCCGCCTCCTTCTTGACCGACAACCATGACCGCATCCGCCCCAAGCTCTTCCGCTTTCACCGCTTGACGTACTGCCGCCACGAGCACAAGCTTTTTCACGGATACTCCTTTTAACTGTTCAAAAATGGGCGCAGGATTTCCGCCCGTCATCGAAATGACCGGCACGTTTTCTTCAATTGCCACATCGAGCATGTGCGCAAACGGGCGTCCATGTTGTCCGATCGCAAAATTGACTCCAAACGGCTTGTCCGTTTTTTCGCGCACTTTTTTAATTTCTTCTCGCAACTCATCTGGCGTCTCAAGCGACATTGCCGTAATTTGCCCTAGCCCCCCGGCATTCGATACCGCCGCCGCTAAATCCGCATACGCCAAATACGCCAATCCACCTTGAATAATCGGATAACGAATGCCTAACAGCTCGGTTACTCTCGTGTTCCAGTTCACACATCATTCCCCCTTTACTTTTTATCATTCTTCACTTATAAAGAAAAGTCCTTCACAAACAATAAATGAAGAAGTATGCAATCGTTTTGATTTTTAAGCAAAAAAATCATCTTTCCAAACGTATAAAGAAGTGCTATAATTCACTTTGTTTTATGTAAATCCAAGTTAAAGAGGTGTACAGCGAAATTGTCACAGTATGAAACACCGTTATTTACCGGACTGTTAGAGCATATAAAGAAAAATCCGATTCAATTTCATATTCCTGGTCATAAAAAAGGAGCAGGAATGGACGAGCAGTTTCGCTCCTTTATTGGAGAAAATGCGTTAGCGATGGATTTAATTAATATCGGTCCGCTTGATGATTTACATCAGCCAAAAGGAATGATTAAACGCGCCCAACAGTTAGCAGCGGAAGCGTTCGGGGCGGACTATACGTTTTTCTCCGTGCAAGGAACGAGCGGCGCCATTATGACGATGGTCATGTCTGTCGCAGGCCCTGGCGATAAAATTATCGTCCCACGAAACGTGCATAAATCGGTCATGGCGGCGATTGTCTTTTCGGGAGCGACACCGATTTTCGTTCATCCTGAAATTGATAAAGAGCTTGGTATTTCACACGGCATTACACCAGAAGCAGTAGAAGCGGCGTTAAAGCAACATCCAGACGCTAAAGGGGTGCTCGTCATTAACCCGACGTATTTCGGCATTGCGGGCGATTTAAAACGCATCGTTGACATTGCGCACGCATACAACGTCCCTGTCCTTGTCGATGAGGCGCATGGCGTACACATTCACTTTCATGAAGATTTGCCGCTTTCAGCGATGCAAGCAGGGGCGGATATGTCGGCGACGAGCGTGCATAAACTTGGCGGTTCGATGACGCAAAGTTCGATTTTAAACGTGAAAGAAGGGCTTGTGTCGCCAAAACGAGTGCAGGCCATTTTAAGCATGTTAACGACGACATCGACGTCTTACTTGTTGCTTGCTTCGCTTGATGTGGCGCGCAAACGGCTTGCGACAGAAGGACATGAGCTAGCAGAACAAGCGATTCGCCTCGCGAATGAAACGCGCAAGCAAATTAACGACATCGACTATTTATATTGTGTCGGAAAAGAAATTATCGGCACAAAAGCGACGTTTGACTACGACCCAACGAAGCTTATCATTTCAGTTAAAGAGCTCGGATTGACGGGCTATGAAGTGGAAAAATGGCTTCGTGAACATTACAACATTGAAGTGGAGTTGTCCGACTTATACAACATTTTATGTATTATTACACCGGGCGATACAGAACGGGAGACGGGCGTATTAGTCGAAGCGCTTCGTCGTTTATCAAACGAATTTCGCCATCAAGCCGAAGTCGGAAAAAAACCGAAAGTGCTTTTACCAGACATTCCTGTCCTTGCGCTTACGCCGCGCGATGCGTTTTATTCGGAAACGGAAGTCGTGCCGTTTGACGAATCTTCAGGGCGCATTATCGCTGAGTTTGTCATGGTATATCCACCTGGCATTCCCATTTTCATTCCGGGTGAAATTATTACGGAAGAAAATTTAAACTACATTCGCAAAAATATAGAAGTCGGCTTGCCTGTTCAAGGTCCGGAAGACGACACGTTACAAACGTTACGCGTTATTAAAGAGCATCAGAAATAAGAAAAGCGGGGCTCGCATCGAGTTCCGCTTTTTTCGTCAACAAAAAGAGACCGGCTATGCCGATCCCTTCTCTATATTATCTCCTCATCCCCCAAAGTTTGTTCCGTTCTATATGTTATTCCTCGTCTTCACAATCGCAACCGCTACATTGACCGTACAATACCGTTACTTTTTCGTCCTCAAAATGATCGATTGTCGCATTGCATGTTTGGCATACAATTGTACCCATCCCCGATAACCCCTTTTCCTTTGGAATGTTTGAAAACGTTTTACTGATTTCATAATAATATGTCACATTTGTTTTGTCAATAGGAATTAATATGACATATTTAAACAAAAAAAGAGACGTATTTCACGCCTCTTACTCATATTGTTCAGCATAAGGTGTCGATGGTAAAATGTCTGAGAAAAATTCCGCTAAATCTTCAGCTTGTTCTTTCGTGTCAATGCGGAACGTTCGTTGTAAATAGTCGTGGTCTTCGATGTCTTTCGGGTCGAGGAGAGCAGAGCGGCCTGTTTGCATACAGATGACAAGTGGTTTACCAAAAAACATATTTGTATACACGATGCCAAAGTCGTATCGGACGTCTTTTGTCGTAAAGCCGACAAACCTCACTTTTACTTTTTCATGCTCATCATACAATTTTTCGAATACGTGCATATCGTTCCCTCCTTCTTGTGTATTAAACTTTATTATATCGTACTATTCATATTTTCGCAATTATTTGTTTTTTCATATATATCCATGATAAAATGAAAGTGATTTCAAAACGTTTGAGGTGAAAAAAATGGCTCATACAGCTACCATTGAACTTGTCCCTGCATCAACATGGGAGACGGTAACGTTAGAACAATGCAAACAACTGCTTGAACAATATCGAAACATCGCGCAAAAAACAGGTGAACAGCTCGCATGGGACTATGCCCAATCCGCTTTTCCATATGATATCGTCACAAAAGAAGACCGCATTTTGTTAGTCGGAAAAGATGATCGCTATCATATGATTGAATGTTGCGTGCACGACCGTGCTGTGCAGTTCGTCTTGCCAAAACAAGCGACGCACGGCGATAAAGGAAAAGCGAACGAACTATGCAAATTTTTCGCCAAACAAATGGCAGGAAAACTGCATTTATTTAACGGGCGCATCATGTATTATTATAAAAGATAAACCCAAAAAAGCTCGCGGCAAACGAAATAGACGGCAATCGTCAATAAGGTTGTCCAACATGCGCGCTTTTTCGTTAAATGCAACCGAAGCGCAAGCAAAAAAGCAATATATATGAATATGCCAAATAATAACGCCTTGAAAATAAAATGATCGTGCGCCGATCTCCATTCGATAAATGAAAACAAACTCCATATGATCATTTGAAGTAAAAAGACGATATACATGTTCACACACCCCTTATGAACATCATATGATCGTCTTGAAAAAATCATGAAAAAGAGGACGGCGAAGCCATCCTCTTTATTTGTTAATAATATGAATTGGGCTGCCGAGCGCCACTTCTGCTGCTTCCATTGTAATTTCTCCAAGCGTTGGATGCGCGTGAATCGTCATCGCAATGTCTTCTGCTGTCATGCCTGCTTCAATTGCTAAACCGAGCTCGGCGATCATATCTGATGCGTTCGGGCCGACAATTTGCGCCCCGATAATGACGCCATCGTCTTTCGTTAAGACGAGCTTTAAGAAGCCGTCTGTTTCGTTTAACGCAAGGGCACGGCCGTTTGCGCCGAACGGGAATTTCGCTGTAATGACGTCAATTCCTTCTTCGATCGCTTGTTTTTCAAAGTAACCGACAGATGCGCATTCAGGGTCAGAGAAGACGACAGCTGGAATGGCTAAGTAGTCAATTTCAGATGGATGACCAGCGATCGCTTCAGCTGCAATTTTTCCTTCGTATGATGCTTTATGCGCAAGCGGTGGGCCTGCAACGACGTCACCGATCGCATAAATGTTCGGTACGCTTGTGCGGCATTGTTTGTCAATTTCAATTAAGCCGCGCTCTGTCATTTTCACGCCGATTTGTTCAAGTCCCATCTCTTCTGTATTCGGACGGCGACCGACTGTGACAAGCACGTATTCTGCGTCAATCGTTTTCGTTTCGCCGTTTACTTCAAATGTTACCGTTACGCCGTCTTCACGCTCTTCGACACCTTTCGCAAGCGCGTTTGTAAAGACGTCTACTCCTTTTTTCTTTAAGCGGCGACGAACGACTGCGCTCATTTGCTTTTCAAAGCCAGATAAAATTTCATCCGCACCTTCTAAAATCGTAATTTTCGTTCCAAAGTTTGCGTATGCTGTTCCTAATTCTGTACCGATGTAACCGCCGCCGATGACGACCATCGATTTTGGAATGTCAGATAAGTTTAATGCACCTGTTGAATCAAGCACGCGCTTCGAAAATTTAAACGTCGGCAACTCGATTGGGCGAGAACCTGTTGCGATAATGGCGTTTTTAAATTTGTACGTTTGCGCGCTATTTTCTGTCATGACGCGAACGGTATTTTCATCCACGAAATACGCTTCTCCGCGCACGATTTCAACTTTATTTCCTTTCAATAACCCTTCGACACCGCCCGTTAATTTTTTCACGACACCAGCTTTCCACTCTTGCACTTTCGCAAAGTCAACTTTTACGTTTTCTGCGAAAATACCCATATCTTGTGAATGTGTCGCAATTTCGTAACGGTGACCAGCAGAGATGAGCGCTTTGGATGGAATACATCCGACGTTTAAGCACACTCCACCGAGGTTTCCTTTTTCAACGATCGTTACTTTTTGACCGAGTTGCGCTGCACGAATGGCTGCAACGTAACCGCCAGGACCTGCACCGACGACGAGAGTTTCTGTTTCAATTGCGAAATCGCCTACTACCATCGCATTACGCCTCCATTAATAATAATTCAGGATCGTTTAATAAACGTTTCATGTGATTTAACGCGTTTTGCGCTGTTGCACCGTCGATCATACGGTGGTCAAAGCTTAACGACAACGCTAATACTGGAGCGATGACAATTTCACCATCGCGCACGATCGGTTTTTCTGAAATGCGGCCGATGCCTAAAATCGCTACTTCTGGATGGTTAATGACCGGTGTGAACCATTGACCGCCTGCGGAACCGATGTTTGTAATTGTGCATGTGGCACCTTTCATTTCGTTTGGCATTAATTTACCTTCACGCGCTTTTGTTGCGAGTTCGTTAATTTCTTTTGCGATCGCAAAAATTGATTTGCGGTCCGCATGTTTAACAACAGGAACGAGCAAGCCTTTATCTGTGTCCGCCGCAATTCCGATGTTGTAGTAATGTTTATGAACGATTTCTTCTGTCGCATCGTCAATGGATGTGTTAAGCGCTGGATATTCGCGAAGCGCAGACGTTAACGCTTTAACGACATATGGTAAGAACGTTAACTTAATGCCTTTTTGCGCTGCCACATCTTTAAATTTCTTACGATGCGCAACAAGTTTTGTCACATCGACTTCGTCCATTAATGTGACGTGCGGCGCTGTATGTTTCGAGTTCACCATCGCTTTTGCAATCGCGCGACGAATGCCGCTCATTTTTTCGCGTGTTTCTGGGAACTCGCCTTCTAATACAACTGGTTGAGCTGTTGGTGCTGCTTTTTGTTGTTGTTGTGCTGGCTCAACTTTTTCTTCTACCGCTTGCGCTTTCGCTTCTGTTTGTGGCGCTGTGCCGCCTGCTAAGTACGCATCAATATCTTGTTTTAACACGCGACCGTTTTTTCCTGTTCCTTGAACGAGGCGAATGTCGACACCTTTTTCACGCGCATATTTGCGCACAGATGGCATGGCGATGACGCGTTTTTTCGGCTGTGCTGGCGCGGCTTGCTCTTGTTTTACTTCTTCTTTCTTTTCTTCTACTTTTGGCTCATCGCCATGATCGCCTTTGAACTTTAAGTTTTCGTATCCTGGCGCATCAAATTTAATTAACGTTTGACCAACGGTTGCGACTGTTCCTTCGCTCACTAAAACTTCTAATACTTTTCCTTTTACTGGAGATGGAATTTCGACAACTGCTTTATCGTTTTGTACTTCGCAAAGTACGTCGTCTTCGTTTACTTCATCGCCCGGTTTTACAAACCATTTGACAATTTCACCTTCGTGAATTCCTTCACCGATGTCCGGTAATTTAAATTCAAATGCCATGTATCTCAACCTCCTATTTCTTAAATGTGGAGGGGACATTCCCCTCCATTAAAACGTCATGACTTTTTTCACTGTTTCGATCACATCTTTAAAGTTCGGTAACCATACTGGCTCTGCTTGTGAGAACGGATATACTGTATCAGGTGCCGCTACGCGCAATACTGGCGCTTCAAGGCTAAGAATCGCACGTTCGTTAATTTCTGCAACAACGTTTGCCGCAATACCTGCTTGTTTTTGCGCTTCTTGTACAACGACTGCGCGGCCTGTTTTTTCAACCGATGCGATAATTGTTTCAATATCTAACGGTTGAACCGTGCGCAAGTCTACGACTTCAACAGAGATGCCTTCTTTTTCAAGCTCCGATGCTGCTTTTAACGATTCATGTACCATCGCACCGTATGTGATGACCGATACGTCTGTTCCTTCACGTTTAATGTCCGCCTTGCCGATCGGAATTGTATATTCGCCTTCTGGCACTTCTTGACGGAACGAGCGGTACAATTTCATATGCTCTAAGAAAATGACAGGGTCGTTGTCGCGAATCGCTGAAATTAATAATCCTTTCGCATCGTATGGCGTTGATGGGATGACGACTTTTAATCCCGGTTGTTGAGCGACAAGCCCTTCTAAGCTATCTGCGTGCAATTCTGGCGTATGTACGCCACCGCCAAATGGCGAACGAACAGTAATTGGCGCATGGAAACGACCGCCAGTACGATAGCGCATGCGCGCCATTTGACCAGAAATTGAGTCCATCACTTCATATACGAATCCGAAAAACTGAATTTCAGGCACAGGGCGGAATCCTTGTAATGCTAAACCGATCGCTAAACCGCCAATTCCTGATTCTGCAAGCGGTGTGTCGAATACGCGATCTTCGCCAAACTCTGCTTGCAATCCTTCTGTCGCGCGGAATACCCCGCCGTTTACACCGACGTCTTCACCGAACACGAGAACGTTCGGGTCTTTGCGCATTTCTACGCGCAACGCATCCGTGATTGCTTGAATCATTGTCATTTGCGCCATTGGTTACTTCGACTCCTTTTCTTTATAAATTTCGTATTGCTCTTTTAAGAACGCTGGCATTTCTTCGTACATGATCGACATTAAGTCTGTCACTTTTTGTTTTGGTGTTTCGTCCGCTTTCTTAATCGCTTCTTTAATGTCTTCTTTCGCTTGTTCAATGACGCGATTTTCTTCTTCTTCGCTCCATAATCCTTTATTTTCTAAAAACTTGCGGAAGCGAACGAGCGGATCTTTTTTCTCCCATTCGTTTTCAAGCTCTTTTGAACGATAGCGCGTTGGGTCGTCTCCCGCCATCGTATGTGGACCGTAACGGAAGCAAAGCGTTTCAATTAACGTTGGACCTTCGCCGTTAATCGCGCGCTCGCGAGCGTCACGCACCGCCACATATACCGCAAGCGGATCCATTCCGTCTACTTGAATACCTGGAATACCTGCAGCGACCGCTTTTTGAGCGATTGTTTTTGCGGCAGATTGTTTTTCGACTGGCGTTGAAATCGCAAAACGGTTGTTTTGAACGATAAAGATCGCTGGCGCGTTAAATGCACCGGCAAAGTTCAATCCTTCGTAGAAGTCCCCTTGCGATGCACCGCCGTCACCTGTATATGTAACTGCGACCGCTTTTTTGCCACGTTTTTTCATACCGAGCGCAACGCCGGCTGTTTGGATAATTTGGGCACCGATAATGATTTGTGGCGGCAACACGTTGACACCTTCAGGAATTTGGTTGCCGTGGAAATGACCGCGTGAAAATAAAAATGCTTGGTAAAGCGGTAAACCGTGCCAAATCATTTGTGGAACGTCACGATAGCCCGGTAAAATGAAATCTTCTTTTTCTAACGCAAAATGGCTCGCTAATTGGCTCGCTTCTTGTCCTGCTGTTGGGGCATAGAAGCCGAGACGTCCTTGACGGTTTAATGAAATGCAACGTTGGTCAAGCACGCGCGTGTATACCATGCGGCGCATTAATTCTTTCAATTGCTCATCTGTTAAATTTGGCATCGCCGCTTCGTTTACGACTTCGCCTTTTTCATTTAAAATTTGAAATGTCGGGAACTGCTCAGCGACTTTTTCAAGCTGCTTTTTCACATCAAATAGGGGTTTTTTACCCATTTTGTTCACCTCATCCTTTCTTTTCAAAACGTAAAATGATGCACCTTTTAATTTGCCCAAAAACGGTTTCTTTTTACCACACGTTGTGTATTGAAAGCTGTATTAATGAAAAAAGAAAGTGTGATTAATACAACTGTTTTTTTACATCTTTCAGTTTACACCGTTCGACAACGCTCGTCAATCAGTTTGCTTGCCACGTTCTATATAAAAATGAAAATTAGAAAATTTTAACTGTGTTATGAATCTGTTATACTATTTTCTGTCGATCTGTATTATTTCTGTTTTACAACGTGGATATGTATGTTTCTCACGCAATTGCACTTTTTTATTCCATCCTTCATAATAAAAATGGTTTACAATGCGAGTAGGGAGTGAAACAACGTGATTACGATGAAAGATATTATTAAAGACGGTCATCCGACGTTACGAAAAGTAGCTGAAGAAGTGCCGCTTCCCCCATCCGAAGAAGATCGCCGCATTTTAGCGAGCTTGTTGGAATATGTAAAAATGAGCCAAGATCCAGAGCTAGCGAAAACGTATGGACTTCGTCCGGGCATCGGCTTAGCTGCGCCGCAAATTAACGTTTCAAAGCGCATGATTGCGGTGCATGTGACGGACGAAAAAGGAACGTTACATAGCTATGCGTTATTTAATCCGAAAATTGTAAGCCATTCCGTTGAAATGTGTTATTTAACGAGCGGAGAAGGATGTTTATCCGTCGACGAGCCGATCCCCGGCTACGTTCCGCGCTATATGCGCATTACCGTCACCGGGACGACGCTTGAAGGCGAAACGTTGAAGCTACGTTTAAAAGGATTGCCTGCCATCGTGTTTCAACATGAAATTGACCATTTAAACGGCATTATGTTTTATGATCATATAAATAAACAACATCCGTACGACGTGCCAGCTGGCGCCATTCCGATTGAACGTTAAGAAAAGCGCAAAAAAGGTGTCCATCGCGGACACCTTTTATTTCAACAGCCCAAGCTGACGTAAACCGAATAAAATGCCATCTTCATCGACCGGTTTTGTAACGAAATCGGCTACTTTTTTCGCTTCTTCATGTCCGTTCCCCATCGCTACCCCTGTGCCGACAAAGCTCAACATTTCCGTATCGTTTAACCCGTCGCCGAACGCATATACGTTTTCGCGCGCAATGCCGAGCTGCGCGATCATTTTTTTAATTCCTTCTGCTTTAGAGCCGCCATACGGTAAAATATCTGTAGATACCGCATGCCAGCGCACAAAATGAAACGTCGGAAACGCTGTGACGTACGGCTGTTCTTCTTCCGGCTTACAAAACAAAAGCGCTTGATAAATGTCGTTTCGTTCGTAATACGTTTCATCGTGTGGTGGATGGGCAAATTTTAAACTTCCCATGCTTTCGTGAATGTACGGATGATCAGCTACACTCGCACGCATCGTGTCAGCGTCCATGAAAATAAGCGGATGTTCATTGTCGTGCGCCATTTGTTTTAATGCGTGAAGCCTTTCGCGATCAAGCGGTTGATTGTAAATCACTTCTTTTTCAAAAACGACATATTGTCCGTTAAAGCTAACAAACGATTCGATGCCAAGCTTTTCCCGAAGCGATTCAAACATAAACGGCGCTCTCCCCGTCGCAATCGCCACATATACCCCTTGCTTTTTTAATTCATGTATCGCTTCATATGTCGATGCCGGCAACTGTTTCTCATGATCTAACAACGTTCCATCAATATCGAAAAAAACGATCTTTCTCTCCATGTTTCTCGCTCCTCGTGTAAAAGTTCACAAACCTACCGTAACGGAATTGCGTCACCTTGTCAACGGAATCGGTTAAACAATGGCATATTTTCCTATGCAAAATTTGTCGATGATCTTCTTATAATAAATCATAGAGAAGACATTTACTTTCCTGCAAAATCGGATACAATAAAAGTGAGGAGTGATGCGTCATGTTGAAAAAGTTGAAACGCAAGCTGCTCAAACAATGGAAAGAACTTTTGCGCAGAAAATCGATTGCGTAGTTGTACGAGCCCTTCTATTGAAGGGCTTCTTTTCAATTTTGTTTCCCATTCCACACTTTTTATATATAATAAGAAAAGCGGAAAGCGTCCGGAGCTAAATATCGCTTTATTTTTAAACAAATGACAAAAAGGAGAGATGAACGTTGATTTTTAAAGTGTTTTACCAAGATACGATCGATGAAGTACCTGTAAGAGAAAAAACGAAGACGCTATACATTGAAGCGGATAGCGAGCGAGATGTGCGCCGAAAATTACAAGACCGTCATATCAATATTGAATACATTCAACCGCTTGAGGGAGCGCATTTAGCGTACGAACAACAAAACGCTCATTTTCACGTATTGGAGATTAAACAATGAACATGTTAAAAAATAAGCAAGTCGGTGTTTTCGCTCTCGGCGGTCTAGGCGAAATTGGGAAAAATACATATGGCGTGCAATATGAAGATGAAATCATCATCATTGATGCCGGCATTAAATTTCCGGAAGACGAATTGCTCGGCATTGATTACGTCATCCCTGATTACAGCTATTTAGTGAAAAATGCGGAAAACATTAAAGGGTTATTTATTACGCACGGACATGAAGACCATATTGGCGGCATTCCGTATTTGCTTCGCCAAGTGAACGTCCCAATTTACGGCGGCAAATTGGCGCTTGGGCTCATTCGCAATAAACTAGAAGAGCACGGATTGTTGCGTCAAACGAAGCTCATTGAAATAAAAGAAGACGACGTCTTTTCGTTCGGAAAAACAGCGGTTACATTTTTCCGTACAACGCACAGTATTCCAGATAGCTACGGCATCGTCGTCAAAACGCCGGTCGGACAAATCGTGCATACGGGCGATTTTAAATTCGACTTTACGCCTGTTGGCGAGCCAGCGAACTTAACGAAAATGGCTGAAATCGGAAAAGAAGGCGTCCTTTGTTTATTGTCTGATAGCACAAATAGCGAAATCCCGCATTTTACAATGTCGGAACGGCGCGTCGGCGAAAGCATTCACGACATTTTCCGAAAAGTGCAAGGACGCATTATTTTTGCGACGTTCGCTTCGAACATTCACCGCTTGCAACAAGTGACGGAAGCCGCTGTATTAAACAATCGAAAAATCGCCGTATTCGGACGAAGCATGGAAGCGGCTATTGAAATTGGCCAACAGCTCGGCTACATTAAATGTCCGAAAGATACGTTTGTCGATGCGGCGCAAATTAATCGCCTCCCTGCCCATCGCGTCACGATTCTTTGTACCGGAAGTCAAGGCGAGCCGATGGCAGCGTTGTCGCGCATCGCTAACGGGTCGCATCGTCAAATTCAAATTATGCCGGGCGATACAGTCGTCTTTTCGTCTTCGCCAATTCCGGGCAATACCGTAAGCGTCAATCGCATTATTAATATGCTTGCGCGCGCAGGAGCGGAAGTCATTCACGGACCGCTTAGCGACATTCATACGTCTGGTCACGGCGGACAAGAAGAACAAAAATTAATGATTCGCTTAATGAAACCGAAATATTTTATGCCGATTCATGGCGAATATCGCATGCAAAAAATGCATGTGAAACTTGCGGTCGATTGCGGTGTCCCAGAAGAAAACTGCTTTATTATGGACAATGGGGATGTGCTCGGCATTAGTGAAGAAGGGGCAAGCATCGTCGGCAAAATTCCGTCCGGTTCCGTATATATCGACGGAAGCGGCATTGGTGATATCGGCAACATCGTCTTGCGCGACCGTCGCATTTTGTCAGAAGAAGGATTAGTGATCGTCGTTGTAAGCATCAATATGAAAGAAATGAAAATCGCTTCCGGACCAGACATTATTTCGCGCGGATTCGTTTATATGCGCGAATCCGGCAACTTAATTAGCGATGCGCAACAACTGATCGCCAAACATTTACAACAGCTGCTTGAACAAGGAACAAATCAATGGTCGGACATTAAAACAGAAATTACCGATACGCTCGCACCGTTTTTATACGAAAAAACGAAACGCAAGCCAATGATTTTACCAATTATTATGGAAGTATAGGAAAGAAGGTGCCCGGTTGGACACCTTCTTTCATTTTCTCCTTTACTTTCAAATATTTTATTGGGATGAGTGAAATGTTTGTAGGAGAAAAAAGACAAGTTCTTCGTTTAGTATAATAAGGAATTTAACAAGTATGTTCATTGACAGAATAAATTCCGTTGAATATAATGAAAATATAAATGTAGGGTGTTTTAGTTACCTACGATTGTCTTTTCGCCACCATTAGAAATTGCGGTGGCAAAAGATCGGACAAATGATTTGAAAACTTGTCGCTCATCCGCAGGCGACTAATAAGTGGCGGACTCGAAAACTTGTCGCTCATCCGCAGGCGACTAATAAGTGGCGGACTCGAAAACTTGTCAGAAAAAGAAGCGGGGTATCCGCTTCTTTTTTTGGATTGGGGTATTATGATATGTCTGAACATTTTAAAATTTATTTCATCAAGGAAGAATTTTTTTCAATCACCGATTGGACACAATACAAAGTACCTATAAAAGAGAGAAGACCTGCGTTAATTTTAGTCATTGAAAAAGAAGAATTCCCTGATGGGCTTTTTTGTATTCCAATCACAAAAGATGATGATAAAAACGGAAAGATTAAAGCATTATCGATGAAAAGACCAGATTTTATACACCCCATTAAAATAAATCGTTATGATAGTTATTTATTGATACAAAATATGTATGTGATTCATAAACAATTCATTGGCCAACCATATACTTTAAATGATGTTCCTTTTGAAATTAAAAACACAAAGCTTCGGGGAGAAATAATGAAAAAAGTAAAAAAAGTGGATGCACTTTTGAAACAAGGAATCATTCATTACGTACCAAGAGAAAAAGTGTTTGAAATCCAATTGAAATATCTAGAAGAAAAAAGAATTCTTGAAAGGACAAATATCATAAATAACCATACCTAATGAAAAAGACGGAAATATATTCTGTCTTTCAGATTGTTGAAAAGAAGGTGCCCGTTTGGACACCTTCTTTTTATTCTCCAACGACTTCGCTTTCGAACCGGTCAATGTCTTGATCGGCACCGATGACGATTAAAATATCACCTGCGTAAATGACTTCTGAGGCAAGCGGTGAAACGATAATGTCGTTGTTTCGTTTGATTGCAACGATGTTAATTCCGTATTTGGCACGAATGTCTAACTCAAGAAGCGAATGACCATGGAGCCGTTCGTTTGCGACAATTTCGACGATGCTATGGCGATCGGACAGTTCTAAATAGTCAAGCACGTTGTTTGAAATCATATTGTTCGCAATTCTTTCGCCCATATCTCGCTCAGGATGGACGATATGGTCGGCACCAATTTTTTTCAACACTTTTTCATGATAATCGTTCGTCGCTTTTACCGTAATTTTTTCGACGCCGAGCTCTTTTAAAATAAGCGTTGTTAAAATGCTCGCTTGAATGTTGTCACCGATGGCAACGATAACGTGGTCAAAGTTGCGAATGCCTAAACTTTTCAAAACGTTTTCGTCCGTTGAATCGGCAACGACGGCTTGTGAGGCAATCGATGCATATTCGTTCACTTTCTCTTCGTCTACATCAATCGCAAGCACTTCCATTCCTTGCTCGCTTAACGTGCGACATACGCTACCTCCAAAACGCCCGAGACCGATGACAGCAAATTCTTTTTTCTTCACGACATATCCCCTCTTGTTCGATATTCATCAATGACGCGGATGATTCGTTTTTCTAACATATTCATTCCACCGCTTCCTGCTTGGTAATGGCGAAATATACCGTTGGCATCAAATACGTAATACGTCGGTACGCACCGGTTATCAAACGCCTCTTTTAACCGGTGATCGTTGTCAATGAGAAGCGGATGTGTAATCCCATATTGTTCCGCAAGCTGTTTGACGACTTCAACGTTTTCATCACCGTCGCGTCGCGGCATATGAATCGAAATGACGTGTAACTCCTCTTTATAACGATCGCGAAAGACGTTCACTTGTTTCATTCCGTCTTTACAAAGATGGCAGCTCACCGCCCAAAAATGAATGAGCGTCGGTTTGCCGATGAGCTGTTCGCGAGTGACATTTTCGTTTAGTACGACTGTTGCTCCGTCTAATGATGGCATAGGTTCTCGTAATTTCATCATTCTTCTTCCTCTACTTTATGATTTCCTTTCCAAGCGATATAGCGAGTCAAAAGTTCAATAGCGACACCGATCGCTTCTTCGTTCGGATTTAATTTGGCATGATGCAAACCGAACGGAGATTGCACGCCGAGCCAAAACATAAAGCCGGGAATGCGCGCGAGCATGTAGCCGAAATCTTCGCCCGTCATCGCTTCTTGACAACGAACGAGATGAACATCTGTTTTTTGTTCCACAAATTGCATAAATTCATTCGTTAACGCTTCATCGTTATACACTTGGTAATACATCGAACCGTAATCAATATGCGCTTCGCAGTCGTAAGCGACTTCGATGCCGCGCACGATCGCTTCAATACGCCCTTTTACTTTTTCCATCGCTTCCGGAGATAACGTGCGAATCGTCCCTTCTAGCCTTGCCCGCTCGGCGACAACGTTTTGTACGGTGCCGCTCGTCAGTTTGCCAATCGTAATGACCGCGCTATCTAGCGGATTGACGTTGCGCGAAACGATCGTTTGCAGCTGCATAATGAGGGCGCTGGCGGCAACGACCATATCTTTCGTTTCATGCGGAAACGCCGCATGTCCTCCTTTGCCGATTAAATCAATAAAAAGCTCGGACGTATTCGCAAACAACAACCCTTCTTTTGTCGCAATCGTTCCGACCGGATATTCAGGAGCAATATGCAAAGCGATCACCATATCGGGCATCCATTGTTTCATTTCATCGCTTTCAAGCATCGGAAGCGCCCCGCCCGGTCCTTCTTCCGCAGGTTGAAAAATAAAAAGCATATCGTCGTCAATCGGATGATGGACGACATGAGTAAGCACACCAAGCGCAATCGCCATATGCATATCGTGCCCACATGCATGCATGCGTCCTTCATGCGTCGAGCGAAACGGCACGTCTGTTTGTTCGTCAATCGGCAATCCGTCCATATCCGCCCGATAGCCGATCGTTTTCGTCGGTGCCATGCCGAGAACACGCACGAAAATGCCTGTGCGCCACGTTTTCATTTGCAACCGTTCTTGTGGGAGACGAGCTAAATAATCTAATATGTATCGTTGTGTTTTCCACTCTTGAAAGCCGAGCTCAGGAATTTGATGCAAATCGCGGCGGATGTTTATAAACATTTCGATCCTCCTTTTGAAAAAAGCGTGGATCCATTCCACGCTTTATAGTTGGCGAAGTTCTTGTTTAATTTCTACTTTTGCTTTTGTTTTTTCGTCAATTTGTTTAATGACGCGCGCTGGAACACCTGCAACAACAGTATATGGAGGCACATCTTCTGTCACGATCGCACCTGCGGCAACGACCGCACCTTTTCCGACCGTTACTCCTTCTAAAATGACCGCGTTTGCTCCGATCATCACATCATCTTCTACAATGACCGGTTTAGCTGACGGTGGCTCAATGACACCAGCAAGTACTGCTCCCGCACCCACGTGGCAGTTTTTCCCGACTGTCGCACGTCCGCCAAGCACAGCGTTCATGTCGATCATCGTTCCTTCACCAACAACGGCGCCGATATTAATGACCGCCCCCATCATAATGACGGCATTGTCGCCAATTTGCACTTGATCGCGAATAATCGCTCCCGGCTCGATGCGCGCTTTTATATGTTTTAAATCAAGAAGTGGAATCGCAGAATTGCGACGGTCGTTTTCCACGACGTAGTCTTCGATTTTATGTTTGTTCGCTTCAAGCGCTGCTTCAATGTCTGCCCATTCGCCAAATACGACGCCTGTCTGACCTGTAATAAATGTTTTCGCGCTCGGGCCAAAATCGATGTCAGCGACGTCCCCTTTTATGTATACTTTCACAGGTGTTTTCTTTTTGCTGTTTTGAATAAAGGAAATAATTTCATTTGCATCCATCATCATCGCAACTTCCTCCTTATCGTTTTATTTTTTTACTTTAACAAATGAAATAAACGGTGACAAGCCTATCGTCGCTTTTCGTACATCGAGCGATTAAACCGCTTTAATATTTCACGCCGCGTCACAATACCTACAAAATAACCGTCATCATTTTCTACGCATAAAAATGGGTAATCAATAAGCAACTTCAACGCCTTTAAAAATGAATCGTTTATATGTAGGCGCGGCATGTTGCGCTGCATCACTTGTTCGACTTTCATCGTGTCAAGCCGCTCGAACTCGATGCGCTCAATACCTAAAATGGCATCCATAATCATCGTCATACTAATGAGCCCTTGCAGTTTATACGTCATATCTAATACCGGGATAGCTGAGTATCCTGTGCGCGTTAAGACGAGTAACGCGTGTTGTAAATGATTCCCCACTTGCACGTGCGCCACTTTATCGGACGGAATCATCAGTTCAGTCAGCGATGGTTGTTGCATCGTCATTCCGCCTTTCACAATATAATCCCCATTTGTCATTGTATCATGTTCGTTTCGATATGGAAAAGCGAGAAGTATAATAAAAAAGCCTTCACCGATGTGAAGACTTAATTCAACAAATCGAAGATTTCAATGGCGATCATATCAATGTTGTCGAATTGATACGATTTCGGCTTCTCGCCTTTTTCGTACACTTCTAATACGAACGTGTTCGTTTTTTCATAATATGTCACGCTACATTTTTTTTCACCATTGATTTCAAAGTTGCGTTGTGGCGCTTCGTTCGTTCCTGTTTTTTGTTCTTGTAAGCTAATTAACCGTTGGATAATGCCTAATAATTGCGACATGACATTCATTCCTTTCCGATACGTATTTCAGCGACTATTCACTACTGTACCAAGATTCACGAAAAAAGTAAACAAAAACGAAAGCCCACAAAAGCGGGCTTTTACGTTTGAATGGCGACGTATGCGATATACCCGAGCAAAAGAGCGACAAACACGATGTATGCAATAAAAATCGGATTGCGGACATACGGATGGGCAGCCACTTTTTCGCTGACGGGCGCATCGTATTCACCTTGCACTTTTTGTCGCTTTCCTACTTGATACGTATAAACAAGTCCCCCCACTAATACCCCGCTAGCAACAAGTAAAAGCATCCAAGAAAATGTATCCATCATCGCCCACCTCTCTAGGAAACGGTGCGCAAACATCGCCTTGTCGTGACACAACGTTTGCGCCTTATGCTTACTTTTCCACCGCGAACGATATTTTATTACAAATGGGCGTTATGCTCAAATAAATATTCATACGTTAAATCGATAAACAAATAATGATGTTCATCAATCGGATACGAGTATGTGCGAATCGTTTCACCTGTTTCAATATCGCTGTACAAATCAGATAAAATGCCTCGTTTGCGGGAGCGCATGCGAATAATATTTTCTAAAAAATACGGACGCCAGCTCCAATTTTTCATTTCGTATTGCGGCTGTAGCTCCCACGTTTCACCTCGTTTAAATATGTTCGCGGACTGTTGAAATCCGTCTTCATCGCATACGTAAATGCGAAAACTACAATCGCTTAAATGTTTGGCTAGGGCGGAAATGAGTTCGTTAAACGATGAAGCTTTTTTATGTTTCGCTACAAGCTCGGATACGCGCGCTTGAAATTGTTCGGAAATATCGTATAACGTTTGCAGTTTCTTTTTTTCATGTTGAATGAACGTATGAAATTGATTGCGCAACGTTTCTTTTAATAAATGTGGCGGAAGAAATGACGGTGACGGTTCGTGCAAATAATAGCCTTGATAATATCGGCCGCCGTTTCGCCACGCATATTGAAGTTGAAAGGCGTTTTCTATCCCTTCATATAGAAGGGTCGCCCCAATTTTCCGCGCTAAAAGCGAAATGGAATAAAGCACATCATCGTACGATACCGCTGTCGCTGACGTGCGCAACGCACGCAAATCAATTTTTAATAAATCGGGTGCTAACAACCGAATGCGATCTAAGTTGCTGCTTTCTTTCCCAATATTATCAACCGCAATTTGAATGCCGTATGTACGCAAATACGTCAATACGTGCCCGAGCTGTTGAATGTCGCCTTTAAAATGATGCTCGGTTATTTCAAGGACGACTTGGTTTAACTTCAGTCCTTTTTCTTTATATTGAAGAAGAAGTTGCAAAAACGATTCTCCCCGATCGATCATTAACACGTTCGCATCACGATTAATGAAAATGAGCGATGCGGGCTGCTCGTGAACAAACTGTTCGAGCGCTTTTGTCGTTACCGCCAAGTCGACTTCCATGCGAAACTCCTCTGGAATCGTTTCGTCGTGAAAAAATGGGCCGAGGCTCATTACTTCATCTCCTTGTTGAAAGCGCCCAAGCACTTCATATCCGACGATGCATTGCTCGTCGGCGCTAAAAATCGGTTGGTAATACGGAACGACTTGATCGATGTGTGTTAAAATGTCTAGCGCATCCAAAACGACGCTTCCTCCCCCGTTTTTTTCACTCATTATATCATAAGAAAAATAAAAGTGCTTGTCGGGAAACAGAAGAAAAGCGACGCCAGCAAACGTCGCTTTAAAACGGATGTTGATTGAGCCATTGCCCTCCGTCGACCGTAATGCACTCGCCATTAATGTATGCGGCCGCATCAGAAAGTAAAAACGAGGCGACTGCTGCAATTTCTTCTGGCGTACCGAAACGACCGAGCGGCACGCTATCTTTCACACGCTTTTCCATCTCCTCTGATAAAATAAGCTTTTCTGCTCCACCTGTTCGCTCAATCGGACCGGGAGCGATGGCGTTGACGCGAAAGCCGTATTTTTTTCCCCACTCGACCGCTAACGTGCGCGTCATCGTTAGCACGCCTGCTTTGGCGCATGCCGAATGAATGACGCCTGCCCCCGCTCCCCAAGCATATGTAGCAACGATGTTAATGATTGATCCTTTTTGTTCTTTTTCAATCCAATAGTTTCCGACTTCTCGACTGCAATAAAACGTTCCATTTAAAACGATGTCGATGACGCTATTCCAACCGTTAATCGATAGCTTTTCTGCTGGACAAATAAAGTTGCCTGCGGCGTTATTAATTAACGCATCAATTTTTCCGAACCGTTCATCTGTTTCTTTCACCATCGCAGCGACTAATTCTGGTTGACGGACGTCCATGACGATCGGAAGCACGCTTCCCCCGATCTCATTCGCCGCTTCTTCAAGCGCTTCCTTTCTTCTTCCGGTAATGACGACATGCGCTCCTTCATCCGCAAAACGCTTCGCCATATATTTTCCCATGCCGCTTGAACCGCCTGTCACAATCACAACTTTCCCCTTCATCTTCTCATCCCCTTTTATGAATGGTTGTTCATTCATTTTTATTGTACTATATATTTAGAAAATTTTTAATATTTTTCTTGCTGTTTTTATCAACTTTTTTCTTTTATAATGAATGAAGAACATTTTCGCGTGGTAAGGTTTGAAAATATGAAACGACGAGATTTTTTACAAACGTTTTTTTCTTTATTCGTCAAAGGGGCGTTGCTTTCCACGGCGGGATATATGTATGCCAAATATATTGAGCCGAGGCAGTTGACGGTACGGCGTTACGAGATCGTGCATCCGCTTATTCCAAAAAGCTTTGATGGCTGTCGGCTTCTTCAATTTAGCGACGTCCATTTAGGGTATCATTATGCTGTTGACCATTTTCAACGCGTCGTGAAACGAATGAACGACCTCGATCCGCATCTCATTTGTTTTACAGGCGATTTGCTTGATGAACCGAACAAATATGAGCATGTCGATGCGATTACATCGTTATTGACAACGCTTCATGCTCCGCTTGGGAAGTATTGTATTTATGGAAACCACGATCACGGCGGATACGGAACAAATATATACAAAGACATGATGGAGAACGCTGGGTTTCGTTTACTCGTGAACGAATGGGTACGTGTTCGTCAAGGGAACGAACAAATTGTCATTGCGGGGTTGGACGATTTTATGCTCGGTCAGCCAAATTTCGCAAAGACGGTGCAACAGTTGCCAAAGGAAACGTATACGATTGCGCTTATTCATGAGCCTGATCTTGTCACACAAGCGAGCGTCTATCCGTTTCATCTTCAGCTGTCTGGTCATAGCCACGGGGGACAAATTCAACTGCCGTGGATTGGACCGCTCGTCACCCCTCCGCTAGCGAAACAATATGTCGAAGGGTTTTACGACGTCGAGCAACTCACCTTATACGTCAATCGCGGCCTTGGAACGACGCGCATGCCGTTTCGCTTTTTAACCCCACCAGAATTAACGTTGTTCACATTAAAAGCCGGGTCATAACATAAACCCGGCTTGAAACATACATATGCTTCCGATGAGTGAGGCAACGATGTAAAGAGATGCTTCTTTATATCGCTTTCCTAATAATAGTTGCAACGCTTCAACGCTAAATGTCGAAAACGTCGTAAACGCTCCGAAAAAGCCAACCGTGATCCCGACGGCTTGCACGTCGTGTGCAAGCACGATGCCAAGCCCGAACGAACCGAGCCAATTAATGAACAAAATGGAAAGCGGCACACGTGATTTTCTCGTCCAGCGCAACAACCATATGCCAAGCTGATAGCGGCACCACGCTCCAAACGCTCCGCCAAGAGCGACCGCAATCATGACGCCTCACCTACTTTTTTCATACCCATTCGCTCTCCCACATACACGCCTGCATAACAAAAAAGCAAGCCCCCAACGAAAGATGTGAGCACATATGCATTCGCAAGTCCAACATGTTCGTGCCATAGCATGATCGTCTCTTTACTAAACGTCGACATCGTCGTCAATCCGCCGCAAAATCCTGTTCCGATGCCGAGACGCAACCATTCGGCCATTTTTTTCTTTCCGACGTAAGACGTAAGTGCCCCAAGTAAAAACGAACCGATATAATTAACGAGCAACGTTCCCCACGGAAATGTGAGAAATGGGAATACAATCGCTACACCGTATCGACATAGCGCCCCTAGCGCTCCGCCAAGGGCCACCGCTCCGCTTTCTTTCACATCATCATCTCCTTATTCTTCATCGTCTGCGACATCGTATGCCATGTGAAATAAAACCATTTGGCTATCTATTTCTTCTTCTCCTTCTTCCCGTTTTACATAATGATATTCGCCTCGTTCGTTTTGCTCGCGCGCTTTTACATTATCAGAAAGCAAAATGTGCAACACGTCAATAAGCCGCTGTTTTAATTCGTTTTTAAAAATCGGAAATAAAATTTCGATGCGGCGGTCCATATTGCGCGTCATCCAATCGGCAGATGATAAAAAGACGCGCGCTTGTCCATGGTGATGAAAATAATATACGCGGCTATGCTCTAAAAAGCGACCGACGATGCTGCGGACGCGAATGTTTTCGCTTACCCCTTTCATTTGCGGGCGCAAACAACAAATGCCGCGCACAATTAAATCAATTTGCACCCCTGCTTGAGACGCTTCGTATAGCTTCATGATGAGCTGTTTGTCCGTTAATGAGTTCATTTTCGCGATGATGCGCCCATCGCCATATTGTTTATGATAGCGAATTTCTTCGTCGATGAGCTGTAAAAATTGTTGCCGTAAATCAAACGGGGCGACGACTAAATGGCGAAATTCCGGTTTTTCCATATAGCCGCTTAAATAATTAAAAAAGTTTGTCGCATCTTCGCCAAATTGTTCGTTCGACGTAATCAAACCAAAATCGGTGTACACTTTGGCGGTCGCGTCGTTATAATTGCCTGTTCCTAAATGAACGAACCGCTCAATTTTCCCATGTTTTTGCCGAACGATTAACGTAATTTTACTATGTGTTTTTAAATGCGTCATGCCATAAATGACGTGGCATCCTGCTTTTTCAAGCTCTTTCGCCCACTGCACGTTATTTTCTTCATCAAACCGCGCTTTCAATTCAACGAGAACGGTCACTTGTTTGCCGTTTTCCGCCGCTCGTTTTAACGCCTCAATGATCGGAGAATCTCCGCTGACGCGATACAGCGTTTGTTTGATCGCTAACACGTCCGGATCGTCTGCCGCATCGGAAATAAAATCAATGACTGGCTCAAACGACTCATATGGGTGATGAAACAATAAATCGCGCTCTTTCGCTTTTTCAAATATATCTTCATCGTCATCTACATCTTTTGGGGGTTGCGGAATGAGCGTTTGAAAAACGAGATGTTCTTTATATTTCGCCACTTCATAATAAAACGAAAAGAAAAACGTTAAATCGATCGGTCCGTCAATTTGATACACATCTTTTTCATGAATTTCTAACTCATCTAATAAATAATCGAGCACCCATTCGTCAAACCCTTTTTTGCTCATTTCAAGCCGGACAGCTGCGCCCCATTTTCTCTTTTTTAACTCTTTTTCAATTTCTTTTAATAAATCGCGCGCCCCTTCTTCGTGAATCGTTAAATCGGCGTTGCGCGTAATGCGAAATTGCGTCACAGACGAAACGGTGTATCCTTTAAATAACGTATGAATAAACGTCGTAATGACATCTTCTAACAGCGCATAAGCGTGCATGTCGTTGTTTGCTGGCAATGGAATGAAGCGATTTAACACCGCCGGCACTTGCACGATCGCTAATTTTTTCCGTTCATCTTCATCTTCCTCATCGTCAAGGACGATCGCTAAATTTAAACTTTTGTTCAACAACATCGGAAACGGACGATACGCATCGACAGCCATCGGCGTTAACACCGGAAAAATATTTTTCATAAAATACGACTGTAAATATGTCGTCTGTTCGTCGCTCCACTCGTTTGGAGCAAGCAAATATACCCCTTCTTTATTTAACATCGGCAACAGCGTTTCGTTGTACATGTCGTACTGCCATTTTACAAGCGTATGCGTTTTTTTCGCAATTTGTTTCAACTGTTCTTTCGGCGTTAATCCCGCTTTATTTTCCGGCTTATTAAATCCAGCTTTCACTTGATCTTTTAACCCTGCAACGCGCACCATAAAAAACTCATCTAAATTCGAGCTAAAAATCGCTAAAAATTTCAGCCGTTCTAATAACGGATTGCGTTCGTCCATCGCTTCTTGCAAGACGCGCTCGTTAAAGGCTAGCCAACTTAATTCGCGGTTATTGTAATAACGCGGATGGCTTAAATCCATATTCATCCCTCCAAATGAAACTGTAATTGAATCGGGCGTTTTAACATTTTTTCGACATGCTTTTTATGTTTTTCCGCTTGATATTCTTCCGCTTTAAACGATTGACTGCAAAAAAGATACATGACGACTGTGTCCCCTTGAAGCTCAAGCTGCACCCGCTCAACGATATTTCGCTTCGTATCGTTTAAGCTGTAAGCAAATTTTAATAGCGCACCGAGAAAACGAAGCTTTTTTTGTTCTGCGCGGGTAAACCACGAATGAAACGGCTGAATGTATTGTTTAAACAACGTCTTATTTTTAAACGAAGCGACAAGCGCAAGCTGCACACGATCGCGATGGCTTAATCCGTCAATCGTTCGATTCGCTAAAAGATAAAACGTATGTTGGCTGCTTGCTTCTTCATCGACATATTGCCCTAAATAAAACACGTGAGCGGCGCGCTTTAATAAGACGAGATCTTCCCCCGTTAGCGGAAAAAGCGAAAGCGTGCGCATTTGTTCAAACAGTTGAATGACAAGTTTTAATACGTGTTGTACATGGTTTGTATTTACTTCGTAATCTTGGGCTAGTTCAAAAAAACTTTCATCTAATACGCTGGGAAAGACGATCGGCCCAAACTGTTCGTAAAAAATGCCGTCGCGCAATCCTTTTCGGCTTAAAATAAACATCGTCGCATCAACTGTTTCGTATAACGTTTGAAACACTTCGACCGCTGGAATAATTAAATCCGCTCGATCTTTCGATAATGATTCGACTTTTTGCAGCTGTTCAAACGTCAACGAACGCAAATATTTTTTTACTTGTACAATGTCGTCCCGCTTCATTTCGTATTGATGAATGCCCGCAATCGGATAGTTTTGTAACATTTGATGCACTTGCACGACGTTTCGGGCGCTTCCTCCGATCGCAATGATCGGCAAACGGCGTTGTTTTAGCCACGGAAGCGATTGAAATTGTTTTTCGACGTATGCACGCAACGTTTGTAGTTCTTCATCTGTCGGCACGTTGCCTGCGACAAACTGACGTTTTAGCGATAATGCCCCAAACGGGAAGCTATGATAGTCGACAAGTTCGCGGTTATGAAAATACGTCACTTCCGTACTTCCACCGCCAATATCGACCGTAATCCCTTCATGAAATGACGTCGATTGAATGACGGCTAAAAAGCCGTAGTATGCTTCTTCATATTCGGATAAAATACGAATACGAAAATCGGTTTTTTCTGCAATAAAGCGAACGATGTCATCGCGATTGCGCGCTTGACGAATCGTTGCCGTCGCCACACATTTGACATCGTGCAGGTGATGAAAACGCGTCACATCTTGAAATGTGAGTAGTCCATCTAAAAGGACGTGCAATCCTTCCTCTGTAAAAAAGCCGTCTTCCGTTAAATAGTTGCGCAGGCGAGCTGCAATTTTTACATTTTCCCGCTCGCGCAACCGACCGCTTTTGCTTCGTTCGTAAATGACGAGGCGCATCGTATTCGAGCCGATATCAATAATGCCGTATTTCAACGTTTACCCTCCTCTATGTAAAAAACGAATTAAAAATTTTCCAAAAACATAGACGATCGTGTATAATAAAAGTGTATAAAGGAAAAGCGAAAAGCGCCTGCTTATCGGCGAAGAGCGCACAAGCCCCACCGAGGAAAGCTCGAACCAAGCGGTCGCTCGGTTCTGCGTGGGTAACATCACTGAAGTGTCTCAATGTGTCGCCGCCGAAAGAAGGGGCGGAGCGATTCGAGCCGATGGCGCTTGGAGCTAGACAGCTCCCTAAATCTGAAATTTTATATTATCTTTCAAAAAGGAGTGGAATGCCAATGGAAACAGTCGAATGCACCGTGGAAAACTTATCGGTCGCTCTGTTTACGGTCAACCGTCATGCGAAAACAGCGTTAAATCCTTCTTACTTGTATTTGCTAAAGAAAAAAACGATTGAAAAAATGCTCGAAGAAGGAACAGCGAAAAAAGTTGGGCTTCATTTTTCCCGAAATCCGAAGTACAGCCAACAAAAGTCGGACGTGCTTGTGGCGATCGGTCAATATTACTTCCACATACCTCCAACAAAAGAAGACTTCAAGCATTTGCCTCATCTCGGTACGTTGGACGATTCTTATCGCAACCCTGTTGCTAAAATGCCGTTGTCTCAAGCGAAACGTTTACTTCAAGCATATACAGGCATCACACCAGAAGATGTGCAACCGAAGCCGAAACGTTACGACTGGTCACGTCCGCATCGGTTCGGGAAAACATTTCGGTAAGGACAAGCTTCGAGCTTCAACAATCATACTTTATTATATTACACAAAAGGGCGGCCTCTTAATGAGATCGCCCTTTTTTACTTTGGACTAATTGTTCAAACTGTTCAGCTGAGAGCGGTTTGCTGAAATAGTAGCCTTGGGCGCGGTCGCAACGTTCTCGTTTTAAAATCGCAAGTTGCTCTTCCGTTTCCACCCCTTCGGCAACGACTTTCATTTGTAAGCTGTGCGCCACTTCAATGACGGCGCGAACGATCGATAAGTCGTATGAATGTTTCACCATATCTTGCACAAACGAACGGTCAATTTTTATAATGTCGACCGGAAGCTTTTTTAAATAGTTCAACGAAGAATAGCCTGTCCCAAAATCGTCAACGGCAAGTTGAAGCCCTAAACTTTTTAACGATTGAAGTTGAGCGAGCACATAATCGATATGATGCATCGCCATACTTTCTGTAATTTCTAGTTTTAAGCAAAACGGATCTAAATCGTACGTGCGCAACACGTGTTCAATATGTTTCACTAAATCCGCTTGCAAAAATTGTTTAATCGAGACGTTAATGCCGATTTGCACATGTGGGAGCCCTTTTTTCCTCCACACTTTACTTTGTTCACATACTTGTCGCAACACCCAATCGCCAATCGCTTGAATTAAATTCGTTTCCTCCGCGATCGGAATAAACGTCGCCGGCGAAATCCAGCCGCGTTTCGGATGATGCCAACGCAACAGTGCTTCGACCGCCACAATATCGCCTGTTTGAATATCGACAATCGGTTGATAATGGAGCATAAATTCATTTTGCTTTAACGCTTTTCGAATGCTATGCTGAATGTACAATTTTTCTTCGTTCGTCTTTTTTAATTCGTTCGTATAAAAACAGTACGTATTTCCCCCGTTTTCTTTCGCAATTTCAAGCGCCAAGTCGGCAAACGACATGAGCGTCGTCCAATTGGTTGCATCATGAGGAAAGACGCTTACTCCAATGCTTGGCGTCACCGTCAACTCTTGATCGGTCAGTTGAAACGGGACGGAAAATAATTGCATCATTTCGCCAAGTAAACGATGCAATTCATTTCGGTCAATCGTATAAAAAGCGAGAAAAAATTGATCGCGATGTTGTCGTGCAACGATGCCGTTTTCATAGCGACGCAATCGCTCCGCTACTTGTTTTAACAATTCGTTTCCACGTTCATAGCCAATTAAATCGTTAATAAACTTAAATCGGTCTAAATTAAGCGACAATAACGTAAACGGTTCGTTTTGATTTATTCGCTCGCAAAGCATATGTTGAAACGAATCGTACGACAAGACGCCCGTTAATGTATCGGAATCGTCATCGTCTATCAAAAAGCACCCGGTCCAAATGAAATGCGATTGAAACGAATACACGTGCACATATGCATGACGATGATCGACGATCGCTTGTCCGCACCACATATTGTTTGTATGTAATGTAGAAATGGCTTCATGAGCACGGTCAACGAGTTGTTGCACGACGCCATAGCGACGTGATAGTTGTCTCATAAACGATTCGCCCATATACACAATTGTGCCATCTTCGTTCGTAACAAAAAAAATCGCACATTGATCAAACTTTTGCCCAACGGCCTCCCATTTCATCAATGGAGGGTGTTGGAATAAAAACTGCTGTTCATTCATGTTGTAATCCTCGCTTTTTGTATTGTCCCTCCTTCTTTTATTAAACCATATGGCACAACGATTGAAAATAATTTTTCATAAAGAAACAAAAATTAGTCAATTGTTCCTGTGCGTAAAATCGATACGTTCACATCGACATCGATACGCGCATCTTTGTATAATTGTAACCATTGTTTATCCGTCAACTGTAACTTGCGCACCGAGTGATCGTATATTTGTCCAAATCCGATCGGGTCTGTTTCATACCTTTTTAATTTCACCAATAACTGATCGATTTCTTTTTTCATTTGCTTTTCAATGGCTCGTTCAAGTATATGGACGTTATCTTTCATAATCGGTTTCGTTTTATCAGATATTTCTAAAATTTCTGTTTGCATGTTTACTGTGACGCGAAAATGGGGCGTTGGCTTTTGGCTAATGAGCTTGATTTTTCGTTTTGTTTTAATTTCATTAATGACTATATTTACTTTTTTCCCCTTTTTCTTTATTAACAACGGCGCGACATCTTCGCGCGACACGGTCATATTTTTTAGTCCGGTGTTATACTCTGAGGATAACATTTTAATGTAAAAACTTTCGTCGAGCCGCACTGTTCCAACAAACTTATCCCCACGAAAGAGCGCCACTTTTTCGATAATCGGTTTATCATCGCGTACTGATAAACAAGGTAACACAGCGTCTTTTCCAACGTCGTAATAACTATGAATGAACTCGTGCAACGTCGCGGCTAATAGCGATTCACTGCGCAAATTTTTTTCAATTAATCGATATAAATACGTGCCAATATCGGGCGTATCTTCATGTTTTTTACTTTTTATGACTTGTTTTGCGCTCGGCTCCCCAACAGCTAAATAAACGAGTGAGCCGATGTTCGCATCGCGTTGTAACGTATCGGTTAACCCAAAAATCCCGTCCTTCTCTGCTAATTCTTTTCCATATACAACGACGCGAATTTGTCCTGAACCTAAATCATGACTCGTTTGCGCCTCTAAATCTTGACGAAATCCTTTGCTCGTTTTATTTGTCGCTTCAATGACTTCGGACATCGATGAACCCATCTTCTTAAACGACAACATGACGGAGCCCCCTTCGTACATCTTCCCTTTTTTATCAAACCCCGCCGCTGTAATAATGCCTTGTCGTTCTAATACGCGCGGAGATACACAGCCGCTAAGCAACAACATGACAACGATAAACCATTTCATTTTGCGCTCCCCTTTGCCCATGTTTTCATGCGCACAAAAACATATAAGAAAAACGGATAGACGAAGCTCAACCAAAACCCATACCATCCGACTTGATCAATAAACTCGTTAATTGTCCCTCGCTTTTCAAACATCATCGCAACGAAGAAAGATAAACATGCGAAAATAAATAATCCGTATTTTTGCTTTATATGAAAAAGCGCTTTTCCCCCGCGCGTCATCGCCCACATAAACAGAAGTAAATTCGGCAAAATAACGAGTAACCAAAGCGGAATGACGATATATTCAAACCGTTCAATGAACGGAAACTTCACAATTGTAAACATCGATAACGACGCCCAAATGGTGACATCAAGTTGTTTCGGGCTAAAAAAGACAATGGCAATGACGGTCACTATGGCAACGAGAAACGTCGTCAATAACACGCCAAGTTGCGCATAGCGATGGACGCGCTCTTTTTCTTTTACAAACGGATAAATGATATATAACACTTCAAAGCCGAGCATCGTGTAAGACGTTTTTAATACGCCGTTCATCATTTGTTTTGGCGTCGCTTCCAGTATCGGAAGTAAATGAATCCACTCCGCATATTTCAGCGGTTGAAAAACGACAACGACGATCCAAATGGTCATAAAAAACGTTAAAAAACTAACGCCAGCCACGAGCCGAAACCCGCCGCCATATAGGGCATATACCGTTAAAAGCACTAACATAAGCGCGCCGCCCCAAAGCGGAAAATCGGGGTACATCCACGTTAACGCCATTTCCACGTAACCGAGTAAAATAGACGTATATGCCATTAAAAAATAAGCGACAATCGCTGCATTTACGATCCAACCGAGCACGCGTCCATACACGAACGTATGAAGCGAAAAAATGTTGTCATGTTCCGACAATTTTAACGTTTGGCAAATGACAAAAACGACGAGATGAATCCATAAACCGCTAATGAGGACGGCAATCCATGCATCTTGGCGCGCTTCAACGAAAATGACGCGCTGCACGCCGACGATGCCGAGCCCAATTTGCGCGGTATGAACGAGAAAAAAAACGAGATACGCATTCACGGATAGCCGTTCGTTTGGCGTTTTCATCATTCATCCAAATCCTTTCGTTTCATCGCTTCGCGCCATGAAAAACGGCGGGAGTTTTGCGGGCGGTTCGTTTTCGGACGTTCGTCATAAAACTTGATCGGCAGGCGAATGAGCGCATATTTCATATCGGTGAAACGAAACGGATATATTGGCGATAAATACGGACGACCAAGCGATGTCAGCTTCAATAAATGAATGAGCAATAGGCTGACGCCAATAAATATGCCAACGAGCCCCCAAAGCGCTGCGAGTAAAATGATTGGGAAGCGTAAAATGCGAATCGTTGCCCCCATTTCATAACTCGGCGCCGTAAACGAACCGAGCGCGCTTAATGCGACGATAATGATAAGGACGTTGCTCGTAAATCCAGCATCCACTGCCGCTTGTCCGAGGACGATACCGCCAACGATACCCATCGTTTGACCGACTTTTGTCGGCAAGCGCGCCCCTGCTTCACGCAATAGCTCGATCATAAATTCTAAAAATAACGCTTCGATGACAGGAGGAAATGGCACGCGCGAACGTGATTCGCCAATCGTTAACAATAAAGCGGACGGAATGACTTCGTAATGATATGTAATAACCGCAACATATAACGGTGATAAAAAAATGGACGCGAAAATGCCAAGCATGCGAATGGCGCGTAAGACAGTGCTCATCGTCCAGCGTAAATAAATGTCTTCCGTCGTTTCGAAAAAGCTGAAAAACGTCGTCGGACAAATGATGACGGTCGGGCTGCGATCAACAAAAATGCCGATGCGCCCTTTCATTAAGCTATACGCTAATCGGTCAGGAAGTTCCGTCAATAAATATTGCGGAAAAATCGTATACGCATGGTCGTCTAATAGTTGCGCTAAAACGGAGCTATCGATCACTTCATCAATACGCAATTCCGCTAACCGCTGCTTCACCGTTTGAACGTTTGTTTGATCGGCAATGTCTTCAATGTATACGACGCGCACATCGAGCGGGTTGCGCACCCCGATCGTCATTTTTTCAGTCACTAATTTTTGATCGGTAATATTTTGCCGCAAAATGCGAATATTTGTATCAATCGACTCGGTAAATGACATTTTCGGACCGAGAACGAGTGACTCCGTTTCTGCTTTTTCAAGCGACCGTTCGACTTTTTCTGCGATGTTGACGACGAGACCGCGCTTTTCTTTTTCAATATAAATGCCCGCCCAGCCGTCGCGTATATATGACGCCATTTCTTGTTCTGTTTCACATATACGAACTGCGCCAAGCGGCAAACAGCGCGCTAATTGCTCAATGGATATATGTTCTTGTTCATGAATAAAGGCAAGGACGTTTTGTTGAAGATGAGCGTGATTAATTAAATTGCTTAAAAAAAGGACGGATACCGCTTTTCCTTTACATTCGATGCGGCGGCACATGAAATCTGGCGAATGGGCAAGCTGTTTCACAACCTCGTCAACTCGATTTTTTTTCGAAAACCACATCATCTTGCCCCCTTTTTCTTCCGCTTCGTTTTTTACTAGTTTGCAATGACAAACGTTTTTTATACAAAAAAAGAGGAAACCTTAATTGGCTTCCTCGTTCAGCGGGACGAAAATTTCTCCTTGTCGCTCTTTATTTAACAACATTTGCAAAATCGTTTTTGATAGTTGGCTCGGTTGATACGGTTTCACTAAATAACTATTTGCGCCGAGCGCCATTCCTTTTTCCCGTTCTTCTAACGCCGAAGAAATGATAATAGGAATATGGGCGAGCTCTTCATTTTGCTTTAACGCTTTTAATACATCCCAACCAGACGTGTCATGTTCTTCTAACATAATGTCTAACACGACCGCATCCGGCTTTTCTTTTTGAATGAGCTCGATCGCTTCTTTCCCTTCTTTGACGAGTTTGACGCGAAATCCGCTATCTTTTAGTTCGGCTTCTAATAGCGCCGCTAAATTTTCATCATCTTCGACAATAATAACGTGCGCATGCGCTTGTTTTTCATCTGTTTCGCGTTCGTCGTCTCCCGTATTCGCCATAACGACAAGCGGCAATGAGACGGTAAACGTACTTCCTTTTTTCAATTCCGATGTGACGCTCACTTCCCCTTCATGCGCTTTAACAATTTCTTTTACGATCGCTAGTCCAAGCCCTGTTCCACCGATGCGGCGACGGTCGGAATTGTCGACGCGATAAAATTTCGTAAATAAGTTCGGGATCGCTTCTTCTGGAATGCCTAACCCTTCGTCTTGCACATCGACGCATAGTCGATTGCCTCGTTCGTATATGCGCACTGTAATATTGCCGCCTTCTGGTGAATATTTGATGGCGTTGCTAATTAAGTTTGTAAACACTTGGGCGAGCTTATCGCGATCGCCGAGCACCGTCGTTTTGTTTGTTTCTTTTTGTACATGAAACTGATGGATCGTTGTATTTACTTTTTGCGTTTCAATGACGCTTTCAATAATCGCAACGACATCTTCGTATTTTTTGTCGTACGTTTGTTTGCCAGACTCCATTCGCTGTACATCTAAAAAGTCGTTAATCAACGCCGTTAATCGTTTTGCTTCTTGGTAAATCGTCGTTAAATATTTTTTCTGCCGTTCTGGCTTCAACTCTTTCGTTAACATGAGCTCCGTAAAGCCGAGTACGCTCGATAACGGCGTGCGCAATTCGTGGCTGACGGTGCTCACAAACTCTGATTTCATTTGGTCGACTTCAAACTCTTTCGTAATGTCGCGATGAACAAATACCGTTCCTTGTCGCTCCCCATTGCGATATAACGGCTTGGCGTACACTTGAATGACTTTTCGTTTTTGCGGTAAATGGTACACAAACGGCTCACGTTCTTCATCGCCGTTAAAAATAATGGCGCGTAAATAATCGCATAGCTTTTCGCCAGCGTCTGATTGCTCAACTAAGTCGCGCACCCATCGTTCGTAGCTTGCTCCTTCAAGTTCAGCAATCGATTGTTTTTGCAGCAGTGCAACCATTTGTTTATTGACGATCATGCTGTTGCCATTCTGGTCAACGAAATGAATGCCTTCTTGCACCGTATTTAAAATATGTTGTACCGTTTCACGCGCTCGTTCTGACTGTTCGTATAGCGCAATTTTTTGTAGTGAAATCGATATTTGTTTCGTTAAACCGACATATTCTTGAATATCTTCATCAGAAAACGGTCCGCCAAAGCGACTAAATACTAAAATGGCTTGCACGTCATTTTCGTTTGACAAGACAGGCAAAAAGACGTCGTGCACGAACATCGTTTCTTCGTGATACCCTTTTTCAGAAGCTGCGACTTCTCGTTTTAACATAAACGGCTTTTTTTGCTCAAACAGTCGTTGATGCAAGCCGTTATAAATATATGTTAAAAATTGTTCAACCCCGTATTCCGACAATCCGAATGTGGCATGCGTTTTTTCGTCGTTCATTAAAACGATCATGCCGCGATCCGCTTCCATGACACGCGCCATATGCATTACAATGCTATTTAACACTTCTTGTTTATCAAGTGAGTTCGATAATCCGTTAATGAAATCGTTGCGCCGTTTTAATTGTTGTTCGCGCGCTTGCATCGTCTCCAACGCTTGTTCAAGCTCGGCTTGTTGAAACTCTAATTCATCTTGCTGCGCCATCAATTCTTCGTTGTGCGCCATTAAACTTTCTTCTTTTTCTTGAATGCTCGTTAACATTTTTTTAAAGGCGTTTGCCAATTTTCCAATTTCATCTTCGCGATTTTTCGCTCCACGGACGTCATAGACGACTTGTTCATCATTCGCAATTTTTTCAGCGACTTTCGCAAGCTCATTGAGCGGTTTGCCGATTTTTCGCATCATGATGCGCGCGATTGTAATTAAAATCGTCAAAATCGTAAAAATGAATAAAATAAACGCCGTTTGCGCGGTCGTTTGATCATTGCGCAACTGTTGAAATTCCCAGTCAAGCTGTTCATTTAATGTATTTTTGTACGTTTTCATTTGAAATTGGAATTGTTCAATTGACGCCGTTCCGCCGTTTTCGGATAAGCTTAATACTTTTTGTATATTGCCGTTTTCAAACGCTTCAATCGCTTGCGGAACGAGCGTACCGAAATAATAGTTAGCAAACTGGCGCGCCTTTAAAATATATTGCGTATCGTCTTTTGTCGTCGCAGCTAACTCTAACGCATCGAGCGCCGTTTGCACATTTTCTTGTTCGCGAAAAATGCTTAGTTTAAATTCTTTCCGATTAAATGCTAAATAACCGCGCGCATCAGAAAACGCTTGGTTAAACGCCCGTTCAATTTCTTGCGCATATTTCATCTTTGTTTCGATTTGTTCCTTTTTTTGTTCAAATGACGTCGTTAACGACGATTGATACGAAAAAAGGGATGCCGAGCCGATCACAAAGATGAATAAAAAGCTCGTGACAAGCGCAACAAATTGTCTTGCTAAGCTTTGCCGAAAATAGTTACGCATCTTCTCCATGTAAAATCGCCTCGATTCGTTGTACTAATTCAAGCGGGCTGTACGGTTTCGCCATAAAATAGTCAGCGCCAGCATCTAATACACGTTGTTGATCCGCCTGTTGACTTTTTGCTGATAGCATCATAATCTTTACATGTTTTTTATCGGGCATTTGGCGCACTTGTTGAATGACTTCTAAACCGGTATATATTGGCATCATATAATCAAGTAAAATTAAATCGTAGTCATTTTGTTTAATCAGCTCTAACGCTTCTTCCCCATCGCACGCTTCATCGATGTCGTGCCCTTCATCTTCTAACGTATCGACAACGAGCATACGCAACACTTCTTCATCTTCCGCTAATAAAATTTTCGCCATTATTTTCTCTCTCCTTCAACGTTCTTATATATTTGTTGCACGATCGTGTACGAACGTTTTAACCGTTCGTGATATGTCGGTTTCTCCCAACCGTCCCATGTGTACGTATAAAATTGTTTTGCATCTAAATGTTCAGGATATGAAAACCCTTTTTCATACACGCCGATGCGAATGCCGTCCATCGTTCGGCTGCTTGCTAATCCGCCTTGCCACATATCTCCCATCGCTTCGTGCATGCTCGGGTCTTTCATATTTAAAAGCGCCCATGGGATGCGAATTTCATACCCGTCTTTTTGTTTGCTGACGCTTACGTCTGTTAAAGAATTGTATGCTTCATCGTTCGGATTTGCGGTACCAAACGTCATAACACCTGTTTCATAAAAATCGAACGGATACGTTTTTCCTTTAATTTGTAATTTTTTATTTAATGTCAAACGAATCGGATGATATACGCCGTTATTTTTTTTGTTCGCATACGGCAAACGGTCAATCATATTTAAGACGTGTCCGTAATGATAATAAAATGAATCGTAATAACTATCAACCCATAATCGCCCTTCTTTTTCACCGCGCAAATGGAGAACGAAATCGACGCCTTCTGTTCGTACGTTCGGCACATCGAGAACGGTCGATTGCCCTTGATCTCGGATCGTGTCAAACAATATATATACGTCTTTGTCTTGCTTAACGGTTGTGTCGTAACGAATGTAAACGTACCGTTCATCGCTCGTCATATAGAGCGCGCGCCCGTCTTGTTGAAAGGCAGGAGCGATTTGTTGGAATGCCCAATCTTCTTTTCGCCCATCGACTTTGATCATCATCGTTTCATTTTCTGCTGGATCAAAGCTGAGTAAGCCGAATTGTTGTTCGTTCGTTTGCGCGTTGGACCAAAACGGACGGCGGTCCGGGTTGTCGTAATCCATCGTGTTCCACGTTCGTTTAAACCATTCATCTTGCCATGTGAAAATAAAGCCGCCTGCCATGCGTTCATGAACGATGTCTTCAAACAATTTTTTGTTGATTACACCTTGTTCTTGTTCGGAATGAAATCCTTGGTTCATTCCGTATACGTTGCGATGCGTCATGCCGCGCGATGACGGGACGCCAAATTCAGCGACGACAATCGGCATGCGATGCACGCGTTTCATATCGTGTAAGTAGCCTGCATAGTTGTTTTTCTCGCCACGATGGTCGATATAATTCACATATTTCGGCTCATAGTTTAAAAAGTCCGGATAATATGGATAAATGTGATACGACGCAAATAAGCCGCTATGCATTTTATTTGTCGAATATATGACGTTCGGGTTTACCGATACGAAATCTTCTTTTTCTAGCGGTTCGCTCGGATGTGTTAACAAATCGGTCGTCACCCAGTTTGTGAAACTGACCGGACGTTGCCAGCCGTACGTTTCCGTTTCGTACGCAATCGCTTCATCCATTATGCGCGCAAGCCAAATTTCAAACGGCGACGCACCTTTTGTGTACACATACGTCCCTTTGTAATCTAGTAAACGTGCATGTTTCATATTTGTCGCATGAACGACAGTCGGTTCCCACTCGACCCCGAAAATCCAGCCGAGCACATACGGTGAAATGTCATATCGATATATGCCGCTCGCATGCCCTGGGCGAGGTGGGATCGTTGCCCGCCCGTGAACGATATCGATCGTTCGTTTCATTTCCGCAACAAATTCATCCGTATTTTCTTTTGCAAATGCATCGTTTGTGCGCAAAAACGTTTCTTCATTCACCCATACCCCGTGAAATAAATATAAAGGCTGCTCGGCGATTTCGTTATATTCGTAAAACGCCTCATAAAACGCAGGCGGGTGAATCGTATACACACGAACGGCATTCGCATGCATTGCCCCAATTTGTTTAAACCAACGGAAATATTCTTCTTTCGTAATCGCCGTTTCACCCGGGAAATGACCCGGTTTTGCGATTCCCATATTGACCCCTTTTAACAACACATTTTTCCATTTCCCGTTTTTATAAATTTGTATATATTGCTCTCCGACGCGTCCAGCGAGCTGAATACCGTCTTCTGTTTTCGCAATCGTTCGTTCGACCGTACGCTTTTCGTCATGATGCACAGATTGAAAAATCGTTTTCATCATCGGAACATATGCTTTCCAATAAAACGATGCGGTGCTATTCGGGTCATGACGCACTGTCCATTTGCGCCATACGTCGATGCCGACCGTTTGATATATGCCCGGCACATCCGGTTGATCCGCATAATCACCACAAAAGTAATACGCCTCATACCGCGCATTTCGATGGTGAACGATGGCTGGAAACGTCATCGGCAGCCCGAGCGCTTGCAATTTTTCTTTTCCACGTTCCGATAACGACAGCGTATATGTCGCTAACACTTCCTCGACATGTATAGGCTTGACGATATCAAACCAATACGAATACGGAATAGAGCCGTCGATCCCAAGCTTTTTTTCTCCTTTTTTCGTCGGAGTAAAAAGCACCCCTCGTTTTCCTATTTCTTTTTTATCTAAAATGACGAGCCGATCGTGTTCATCAACAAGCACATAACCCGGACCGGTAAATGCATATCGTTCATTATATTGTTTTTCGTAATTTTCTTTTACCCAAACAGGCACTTCGTCATTTTCAAGCTTCGGGAAATAGCGGCCAATCCAGCCCGTCCATTCGACGTTTAATAAAGCATAAAATTTGTTGCGAACAGACGGATCGGTCGGGCTTGCGAACGAATTAAACTCGGCGATGAGCGTTTTGTTTCCTTCAAACATCGCCTCGTGCAACCGATCGACTTCTTGTTCTGTCAGACCACCGTACACTTTTTTAGAGCGCTTCCCTTTCTTCTTTTCTATCGTCAAATCATTTTCATATACACCGTACGTGTCGGCCACATAAATAACATCGTACGATTGTAACGATGTCGGCCATGGACGCTCTTTTTTTGTCGTTGGGATAAACCCAACGTAATCTTTTTTTAACTCATAGCGCGCTCCGTTTGGCTTCACGTACTTTTGTTGGTTTAATAGCCAAACGAGCCCTTCATGTTCACGATACGTATCATCTGGAACCGTTTTATTGACAATCAACACGTGTAACGTGGTGGATGGCTTCATTTTCCATAGCCAATACGGTGAAGAAATGATCAGAAAAATAAAGACGACATATAAAACGAGCCAACGTTGTTTGTTCATCATTTCGACACACCTTTTCTTTTCATTTCTCCCCATCCTTTTCTTTTTAACAGCGCATCAACAATTCCCTCACAGCGCCATAACACCGTCAACGGACGATACCATAACGTTTCAGTAAATGAATAAAAAAAGAGGCGTACAACGTCTGAAACATTCGAAAATTTCCGCACCGTCCATTCTTCTAGCAATATGGCAGCCATTGAAAAAAGTGAACCGTACAAAACGGAAACGAGGAATAGTAAAATCGCAAATTCAATATATATGTCGCCTAATATGAGCGAAACGATAATGAGGATATAACCAAGCAGCTCAACGACAGGACCTAAAAATTCAATGAGTAAAAAATATGGCATCGACACGAGCCCGATGGAGCCGTAACGCGGGTTAAACCACATGCGCCGATGAAGCCAAAGGCTTTCAAACAATCCGCGATGCCAGCGCCGCCGCTGTTTACGCAAATCGGTCATCGATTCTGGCGCTTCCGTCCAACAAACCGGATCAGGCACGTACACAATTTTTTTATTTGTGTTCGTTTCTTTAATGAGACGATGAAGTCGGACGACAAGTTCCATATCTTCTCCAACTGTATGCGCATATCCGCCGGCACGAATGACCCATTGTTTTGAAAAAACACCGAAAGCCCCTGAAACAATTAATAATAAATTATGACGGCTTAATCCGATACGTCCCATTAAAAAGGCGCGCAAATATTCAATGACTTGCATAATGACGAGCGGTTGACGGGAAAGTCCAATGCGCACCACTTCCCCTTTTTCAATGTCGCAACCGTTAGCGATGCGCACGCTTCCGCCAGAGGCGATCACGTCTTCGTCTGAGTCCACAATCGGCTTCATCACTTTTAAAAAGGCGCGACGTTCAATGACCGAGTCGCCATCAATAGAACAAACGTATGGATACGTTGAAAAATTAATGCCCGCATTTAATGCATCTGCTTTTCCACCGTTTTCTTTATCGATGACAAATAAATGAGAGAACTTGCGGGAACGATACACGGCACGCACCCGTTTCGTTTTTAGTTGTTCACGAATGACGCGCTTCATCGGAATAAGATCGAAATCCCGCTTCAACCGCGCAAGCGTATCGTCTGTTGAACCGTCGTTAATGACGACAATTTCATACTCTGGGTATTCGATGCTAAGTAACGAGCGAACGGTTGCAAAAATGCCAGCTTCTTCATTGTAGGCAGGCACTAAAATCGAAACAGGTTTCGTATAACTCACATCGAGCATTTCTTCATACGGCTCCCATTCGTCTAATTCGTACATACGGCGCAATTGAATAAGCGAAACAACGAGTAAAAACGTATAAAATAAAATGATTGCAATCATAAAGAAAAAGACGAGCATCGTTGCAAGTTTAATCATTTTCTCGCCCTCTTTCTAACCATTCGAGCGCCATATCGCGCGCATAACGGTCATCTGATGTTTGAGCGATTTGTTCAAGAATCGCCAAGCCGTTTGGCATACGCAACAACGCTTCGGCCGCTTGCGAGCGCACGGAGAAAACCCGATCTTTGACAAGCTCTTTCATCGTCTCAACGAGCTCATATTGACGTGTACGCGCACATAGCCGAAGCGCCATGAGCCGCTCTGGCCAAACAGGTGAATGTAAATGAATGAGAAGTTGCTCGGAATCAAGCGGAAATGCAATTTCCGCTAACGCTTTTAATGCGCGAATGCGATATTCGCTTTGCTCATGTTGAAGCAATGTACGCAAAAATGAAACGTGCGCAAACTTTTGCATAATGCCAATCATATCAATTAACGCATATTGTATTTTTTCATTCCAATCAAAAAAATGGTCAACCATTTTCGCAAACATACGATCGTCCATGCGCGATAAAATGAGGCGATAATCAAATTGCGTAAACGATTCATCCGTTTGTTTCATATATTCATATACGTGTGGATGCTGAAAAAGCGCAAACATTTTTAACAGTTGGCGCTTTTCCATCGTCGTAAGCTGTTTTTGTTCGTACATCGCTTCTAACTCATGGACGAGCGAGCGAAGATAAAAATCTTCAATAAAAAAGAGGGCGTTCATTCTTCTTCCGAGCCGACGATGAACAAGTTGCGCTCGTAAATAATCGACAAAATACATCTCTGCTAGCGCTGTTGCCCTCTCTTTTACGTCCCCATTGGCAAGCACGCGCATAAAATGATCGAGTAGCTCCATCATCGCCACATGTTGCGCAGATGATGACGGAGCAGGGACTTGTTCGTCACCGTAGGCTAAATAGCGAAATAACACCGGTTCATACAACTGTTTATACGTTTCCACTTCTCGCTTCCATTTGCCGTCTTTTCTTTTTCGGACAACTAAATAAAGAAAAATCGCAAGTAAAACAGCGAATAAAGTGATGACGATGACCGTAAACAAAACAAGTTGATTAGACACAACTAATTCATCCTTTTTAACATATGGCGTATTCTTGCTTCAAGCTCAAGCAGCTTGAACGGTTTTGTCATATAGTCATCTGCACCGAGCTCAAGCGCGCGAGCAATATCGTTTTCGCTTTTTCTTGCTGTTAACATAATGACTTTATATCTTGATGAATCTTTTTGGCTTCGCAACTGCTGCAACACTTCAAGCCCATCCATTTTTGGCATGACTCCGTCTAAAATGACGAGGCATGGTTCTGTTCCGCGATGCCAATCGGACGCTATAAACTGCTCGCCGTCTTTAAACGCCCGCAAATCGAGCGTCACTTTTTCTTTCGTAAACATTTTTTGCACGACGTCTGTCACAATGGCGCGCACAATCGCATCATCATCGACAATCGCGACTTTCATAGTTCGGCGATACGATGCTTCTTGTTGTTTCGCAAGCACGACGCAATTTCTTCCTGTATTTTTCGCTTCATATAGGGCAGAATCAGCCAACTCAATCCAATGACCAATCGGTTTCGTTGGATCAAGCACTTCAACGATCCCTGTCGAAAACGTGCATGAAAACGTCGTTTCATCACATTGAAACGTCATCTGTTCAAACTGTTCGCGCAGACGATCGAACACAAGAAACGCTTCTGTTGCTTCTGTCGCCGGCAATAACACGACAAATTCTTCTCCACCGAAACGAATGACAACATCGCGTGCGCGGACGTTCGTTTTTAAAAATTGCGCAAATTGTTTTAAAACGACGTCGCCCATTAAATGTCCGTATTGGTCGTTGACTCGTTTAAAATGGTCAATATCGAGCACCGCTAAACAAAACGGTTCGTGCGTGCGATGCCAGTCGCTTTTTAATTGTTCATATGCTTGTTTTAAATATTTCCGGTTGTAGACGTGCGTCAATTCATCTAAAAGAAGCAGTTCGTCAATTAGTTGCTTTCTTTGGAGCTGACGACGAATGCGCACGATAAATTCATCGATCGCAAACGGTTTTGGAATAAAATCGTCCGCGCCCATTTCGTAACTTTTCATGCGCGTTTCTTTTCGATCATCAATGCTCACCATAATCATCGGGACGAATTGTTGTTTTAATTTTTGTTTTAAAAACGTTAATACTTCAAACCCTGTTTTCGTTTCCATATGAATATCGATGACGACACAATCCGGACGAACGTCGTAAAACGAAGCGACCGCTTTGATCGGATCGGCAATGGCGACAACGTACCATCCGCTTTGTTCGAGATGCTCTTTCACATACATTAAAAACGATGGATCATCATCAATAAGTAAAACGGTCGGTTCGTCTCCCTTTTTCGTTCCTTGTTCCCCTTGTGTCACTTCGCCAATTTGTTGTTCATAACAAAGTTGAAAAAGCGAGGCGAGCCGCTCTTTCACATCTGTCGCTTTCCACGTTTTTTCTTCATCTTCGCCCCATTGCTCCATTAACTGACGCGCATAATTTCCGATATCGGTCATTCCGATCATCGCGGCTGTACCAGCAATGGAATGAAGCAGACGATATACGTCTTGATGAGCAATTTCATCTACCGTTTCCCATTCTTCTAACCGTTTGCGAATATTTTTTAAAAAATGTTGGCGATATTTTTCATAACGGTCCATAGCAATCCCCTACTACAAAATGTGTTGATCAATCATTTGCACAAGTTCGGCAATTTCCGGTTTACTTACTTGTGCCGTCGCTCCAACGCGCTCCCCTTTATGACGAAGGTCATCTGTAATTAAAGAAGAGAAAATGATGACAGGTAAATGTTTTAATGTTTCATCTTCGCGAATGCGTTTCGTTAAATGATGGCCGTCCATTTGCGGCATTTCAATATCGGTAATAACGAGCTGCACTTCGCTTTCAACTGGCTTTCCTTTTTCAACGATCGATTGTAAATAGTTTAACGCATCTTCGCCGTTTTCAAAAAACTCGACATATACGTATCCGGCTTCTGCGAGTGTGTCGTGAAGGAGCTTACGTAACAACGGTGAGTCTTCCGCAACGATCAGCTTTTTATTCGACCGCTCACGTTTGCCAAGTTTTTTCACACGCTCGACGTGAATGCCTGATTGCGGGTTAATATCGACGACGATTTTTTCAAAGTCAAGCAATAAAATCATATTTCCGTTTAATTTTATAACACCAATAATTTGGCTTTCCAATCCTTGATACATTTGCGACGGTTTTTCAATTTGCTTCCATGATATGCGATGAATTTGTGTAACGTTATGGACGTGAAACACAACTTTTTGTTGATTAAACTCCGCAACAATATATTTATCTTGCGCTGGGTTATTTGACGGTCCAAAGCCGAGCGCTTTCGCTAAATCAATAAGCGGAAGTACCTCACCGCGCAATTCAATAATGCCTTCGATGTATGGATGCGCATGCGGCACTTTTGTCGGCGTGATCGGATGAATAATTTCTTTTACTTTAATGACGTTAATCGCAAATCGGTTTTCACCAATTAAAAATTCGACAATTTCTAGTTCATTCGTCCCACTTTCTAATAAAATTCCGTTTTTATTTTCCATAAAACAGCCTCCATTACGACAACATTTACCTTCATTTTATCATACTTCTTTAATAGGCATAGAAAAAATTTTTAATATAAATAGTCGCTTATTTTTCGGTTTGCCACGTTCGTATCGATCGCACAACGGTCGGCATCGCGCCCATATTGCCACATCCAAACGTTCGCGCGACAATTCGGCACGTTCGGTCGATACGTCGGCGCTTTGGTCGCTGGCGTCGTCCCTGGGCGCGGGTATGAGCTCCATATAATCGTTTGTTGGGCGATGCGTTCATCGTTTTTCACCGCTTCACAATAAGCTTCACCAAACGCCCCTTTCGTCGGATTGGCGTATATTCCTGGGCGATATCCGCTCGGATAAAACGTATCAACCCATGCTTGAATCCATGCGTCATCTACTTGAAATTCATCTTCAATGTTCGCAAAAATGACTTTATTTTTCGGGATGCCTAATCTGCGCGCGTGAAAAATCGCATTGCGCGCCGCCGTTCTCCCTTTTTCGTATTGTGTCGCCTCACGAAACGCATTGTAAATCGGCGCGATTTTTATGCCGCGCCCACGAATAAACGCGATTTCTTCTTTCGTCAACCCATCCGATACGTTCGGCACCGTCGTCACATATCTTCCCCAAAATTGCGGAAAACCGTATTCTTTTCTTACACACGCAAGCAACGGTTCCGTCACCTTTGCCGCTGAATCGACACCCCACATGTCCATTCCTCCTTTTCATGTTTCTTTCCATATATATGCGAATGATACATGTCTAAACAAAACTTTCATCTTTTAAAATATTACTTTATTCCTAGGTAAAAATCACTATAATAAAAGTAGACGATGATAATGGGGGACTCATGATGAAAAGAGAGAGACAAAAAAAGCAAACGAGAATATTGCTCCAACAAACCGCCCTTCAATTATTTCAAAAACAAGGGTATGAGCAAACGACCGTTTTACAAATTACAAATGAAGCGGGTGTCGCGAAAGGAACGTTTTTTAATTATTTTCGCACGAAAGAAGAAGTGTTACAAAGCGTGTTTTCCACGCATGTAGAACGCATATGTAAAAGGGTGCAAGAAAGCGAGGAACGAATGTGGCATAAGCAAATCGAGCAGTTGTTTTATGAATTAACAACGATGCACGAAAAACTCGGAAAAGAAGTGACGAAATCCATGGTACATATTTATACGGGAAAACAACAAGAGACGCTTCCGTTCACTCCTTTTATTCATATGTTGACGAACATATTTGAAGAAGGGAAACGATGCGGAGACATTCGAACGAAACGATCTTCCGAAACGCTTTCGTTAATCGCTCTTCAACTATATTTTGGGGCATTAAAACTATGGATGTTTTCTCACTTATCTGAACCGCTGTCGACTTTTACGATCGATACGATCACGATGTTTATCGACTATATGAAAAAAGAAGGGGACTAATCCCCTTCATATAGCGGTAATGTAATCGTAACGGTCGTTCCTTCATTTAGTCGGCTTTCGTACGCCATCGTTCCTCCCATTTGGCGAATGAGCCGAGAGGCGATCATGCTTCCAAGCCCGGTTCCTTTCGATTTTGTCGTATAGTACGGCAAGCCGATATTTTTCAGCTCATCTTCAGTCATTCCTTTTCCTGTATCGCGAATCGTGATAATGACTTCCTTTTCTTTTTCATCGACCGTTTTATGAACCGTCACCGCCCCACCGTATTCAATCGCTTCAATCCCGTTTTTCATCACGTTTAAGAGCGCTTGTTTTAAATAATGCGCATCGCCATACACGTCGCTTTTACCTTCTGTGTAGAGATGTAGCGACACGTTCGTCATCGTACCGAGCGGACTTAATAAATGGACAGAGGTATGTAAAATGTCATCGATGTTCACTTTTTGCAGTTGAAAGGATGCTGGTTTAGCGAGCGTTAAATATTCTGTAATAATGTCATTCGTTCGGTCTAATTCTTCTAAAATGATCGGGGCAAACTTTTTTACGTTTTCATCGGTCGTATCTTTGCTTAAAAATTGGACGAAGCCCCGCACCGTCGTGAGCGGATTGCGAATTTCATGGGCAAATGAAGCCGCCATTTCGCTGACCGTCGCTAGTTTATCGAGGTAAATCATATCGTCAAACTGCTCGTTAAATTGAATGAGTCGCTCGATGACGTAAATAAGCGCTAAAAACATGGCGATAAAAAAGGAGAAGTAAACGACATAAAATCGCCAAGGAAGCGGCGGAACGGCGTATATAATCGTTGCGATATATAAAATGAGATAAATGAAAACGATCATAAGCCCATATAACATTTTTCTTTTGACGTTAAAAAAAGACGAGCGAAACAATATGCCGACAACGTATGCAAATACAGAAACGGTCGCTCCTGCATAAGCGAACGGACCGCCAATGATGAACCGTGCGATAACAACGGTGAACGTACATAACAGCCCAGCCGTTTTTCCGATATATAATGTCGTCACTAAAATGACGATCATGCGAAAGTCGAAGTTCGTTTTCGCTAACGGCTGAATTGGATACATCATACATAACAAAGCCGTAAACGATGCAGCAACGCCGTACATCATTTTTTGTTTCCAAGTGAGCACCATTTTTCGACGAAATGGAAAAAATAAATTTGCATTAAAAACGAGTGAAAATAAAATAGTAATATTGACAACGAGCGGTTTAATCACAGCGCTAAACATGTGATGCCTCCTGATCATTGTTCCTTTTGTATTGTAGCACACTCGCTAACGGACATAAATGTGTTCGTATTTTCAGAAAAAACAAAAACATTGACATCTTTATGAACATCATAGACGTGGACAAGCGAAGGGCGTTACAATGTTTGTGAAGAAAAACACGAAAAGAGAAGGTGTCAAAATGAAAGGGTTAGCCATTCTTTTTGAAGAAAATCATACGGTTACGATTTTAGAAGATGTAGAAAAAGAACAACTGGAAGAAGTCGCAGACGAAGAAACAGAAGCGGTTCTTTGGCATGATGAAGAAATCGACTGGGATTACGGTTATTAATATAAGAAAAGCGAAAAGCGCCCGCCTATCGGCGAAGAGCGCACGAGTCCCACCGAGGAGGCTGTCGCCGCCGCAGTGTGGGACGGAGCGACTCGAGCCGATGGCGCTTGGAGCTAGACATGAATCTGAAATTTTATACTTTCTTATCTTTTAAAAAACTGGCATTCGTCAGCTTTTATTTTTTTGTTTTCATTTTTCAAAATTTTATTTACAATTTACAAAAAACTCTTTATAATGTAGAAAAGGAGAAGAATATTCTTCTCTCTAAGGGGGAATGAAACATGTTTGAAAAGTACAATGATATGGCACTCGTATCTCAACCGTATGATCTCACAGATTACAAACAAGCAGCACAATTTGTGATCGAACAGGCGTTGTTTCGCTACGAAAGAGATCGGCTCATGCGCGATATTGACAAGGCGCTTGAGCAACGGGATGAAGCGTTGTTTCTAACCCTCGCACAACAATACAACGAGCTTCTAGAACGCTATCGTCATTTGGAGGAAGTGCACGCATGATCGACTGTGAAACGACAGAACAGCACATAAGGTGAACGTTTGACGCAAAAACACATTGCGAAACGTTCACCTTTTATTGTTTAATAAAAAGAAAATGAAGAAAGGTGAAAAACGATGATGCTTCCGATCAATGAACGTGTGCAACATATTCAGTTATCTGGCATTCGCCAATTTTTTAATCTCGTTGCACAAGAAAAAGATATCATTTCGTTAACGATTGGACAGCCTGATTTTCCGACGCCGGAACATATTAAAGAAGCAACGAAGCGAGCGCTTGATGAGCAATTTACTTCTTATACGCATAATGCGGGATACTTGCCTTTACGGGAAGCGGCTTGCCGTTTTGTTGAAACGAAATACGGGCTGCGCTATACAACCGATGAAGTAATCGTCACTGTCGGAGCAAGCCAAGCGCTTGATATTGCGTTTCGCACCATTTTAACAGAAGGCTCGGAAGTCATTCTCCCTGCCCCGATTTATCCAGGGTACGAGCCGATTATTCGTTTATGTGGTGCTACGCCTGTCTATGTCGATACGCGCCAGACAAATTTTAAGCTGTTAGCTGAACAAATCGAGCCGTTTATAACTGAGCGAACGCGCTGTATCGTGCTTCCGTATCCGTCCAATCCAACAGGAATGACGTTAACGAGCGACGAATTGCAACAAATCGCTCAACTTGTGAAAGACAAACCGATTTGGGTCATTTCAGATGAAATTTATAGTGAACTTGTGTTTACAGGGACGCATGAATCGATTGCGAAATGGCTTCCTGACCAAACGATCGTCATTAACGGCGTCAGCAAATCGCATGCGATGACCGGATTTCGCATCGGTCTTTTATTTGCGCGGCAATGGGTCATTGAGCATATATTAAAAGTGCATCAATATAACGTTTCATGCGCGACGTCCATTTCACAAAAAGCAGCGCTAGAAGCGTTAACGGTCGGAATAAACGATGCCGAGGAGATGAAAAAGCAATATGCTGAACGAATGGAATATGTGTACGACCGCCTTTGCACCATAGGCTTTCACGTACAAAAGCCGAACGGAGCGTTTTACATTTTTCCATCGATCGCAACGTTTCATCACTCCTCATTTGAGTTCGCCCTCAAGCTTGCGAAAGAAGCGAAAGTAGCGGTCGTGCCAGGAAGTGCGTTTTCTACATACGGCGAAGGATATATTCGCTTGTCATACGCTTGCTCGATCGATGCGTTACAAAAAGGTCTCGATCGCATCGAGTCATACGTAAAAAAAGGTGCTCGCTAAAAGCACCTTTTTACCATTCTTTATACCATTTATATAACGCCTGCGTCCCGCTCTGTCCTTCTCCCCGTTCAGCAAGCGATTCATACAACTGTTTCGCAAGCTTTAACCCCGGAAGCGACAAGCCGAGCGTTTCCGCTTCTGCAAGCGCAATGCCCATGTCTTTAATAAAATGTTTCACATAAAAGCCGGGAGCAAAATCGCCCGCAAGCATTCTTGGGGCTAAGTTGGAAAGCGACCAGCTGGATGCTGCACCTTGTGAAATGCTGCGCAACACTCGTTCCGGATCCAATCCTGCTTTTTCCGCATACACGAGCGCTTCACATACGCCAATCATATTTGTCGCAATCGCAATTTGATTGCACATTTTCGTATGTTGTCCCGCCCCTGCTTCTCCTTGCCAAACGATATTTTTTCCTAAATGAGAAAGAAGCGGCATGCATGCCGAAAACGCCTCTTTATCGCCGCCAACCATAATCGATAACGTGCCGTCGCGCGCGCCAATATCCCCCCCCGATACAGGGGCATCAAGGGCAAATATCCCTTTTTCTTTCGCCGCTTCGTGAATGCGTACCGCAAGCGATGGCTTAGACGTCGTAAAGTCAATGACATACGTCCCGCGTTTTGCATTTGCAAGAATGCCGTCATCGCCAAAGTATACGTGCTCGACATCGTGCGGCTCGCCGACCATCGTCATGACGACGTCTGCCGCTTTAGCGACGTCTTTTACCGCATCTTTCCATACTGCCCCTTCCGCCAATATATCTTCCGCTTTTTCTTTTGTCCGCGTATATACGACGAGCGAATAACCTGCCCGAAGCAAATTTCGCGCCATGCTTTTTCCCATCACACCAAGCCCAATAAAACCGATCGTTTGCATATGTTTCACCTCATTTTAAATCGCTTTCACCATGCCGCCATCCACTACAAGCGACTGTCCTGTCATATACGTATTTTCATCGGACAATAAAAAGGCGACGACGTTCGCAAATTCTTCTGGCGTGCCGTAACGTCCGAGCGGAATCGTCGCTTTCATGCGCGCTTCTAGTTCTTCTTTGCGAATGCCGAGCTTTTTCGCATTTTGTTCGTCTAAATAGGCGACACGCTCTGTCGCAATGCGTCCCGGTGCAACGGTATTAATTAAAATGCCATACGGGGCAAGCTCTTGCGCGAGCGTTTTCGTCAAACCGACGATGCCGAGGCGAAACGTATTGGAAAGAAGCAGTCCCGGAATCGGCTCTTTAATGGACGATGAGGCGATATTTACAATTTTTCCTTTCGTCTTTTTCAAATGCGGTAACGCTGCGCGAATAAGACGCACGTAGCTTAACACATTTAACTCAAACGCTCGTTGCCAATCATCGTCTGTCAACGTCGCAAACGTCCCTGTCGGTGGTCCCCCAGAGTTATTGACTAACAAATGAATGTCGCCGAACGTTTCCACCGTTTTTTCTACTAGCTGCTCGATCATTTCTCGATTCGTCACATCCGTCACCGTATATGCCGCCTTCCCTTTTCCGAGCGCATTTAACTGTTCAGCGACTTCGTGCAATTTTCGCTCATCGCGGCTCGCAAGCATGACATGGACGCCTTGCGAAACGAGTTTTGTCGCAATCGCTTTACCGAGCCCTTGGCTCGACGCAGCAACAATCGCTGTTTTCATTTCATCCGCCTCCTCTCACGCTATACTATTCGCTAACGACGACGCGATTCCTTCCTCCACGCTTTGCTTCATATAGCGCTTCGTCGGCTCGCTTCACCATTTGCTCTTTCGTCATTCCTTGTTCATATTCGCACACGCCAAAGCTGCACGTAATATGCCCGACTTTCGGGAAATGAACGGTTTCCACTAAATGACGTAACGATTCCGCTAAACGATATGCGCCTGTTCGCGATGTTGCAGGGGCTAAAATAATAAACTCTTCCCCACCCCAACGCGCCAAAATGTCACAATCGCGCAAACGGTTTGAAATGGCTTCACACATGCGCACTAACACCGCATCACCAACGTCATGTCCATACGTATCGTTCACTTTTTTAAAATGATCAATGTCAAATAAAATGATGGAAAACGTATGTTTGTATCGCTTTGCACGCTGAATTTCACGCGTAAAAAACTCATCAAATTTTAGTCGGTTAAACGTTTTTGTGAGCGGGTCTTTCGTCGCTAAAAACTCGTTTCGCTTGCTTTCTTCTTCAAGTGCGGTAATGTCGGTAAAGACGACTAAATACGACTCCGATTCATCTGGAAACGACGTCGCTTTCACTAAAAAGACGTGCTCTTCCCCTTGTTTACACATCAGTTTTACCTTTAAAAACGGAATGGTGCGGTCAATAAGCGGACGAATCCAACGCCTTTCCCCTTTCATATAAAAATAGCCGGGTTCATGAAGAAAATAATCGCATACGTGCGCCCGACCGGCACGAAGTTTTTCCATTTGTTCTTGCCCGAAAAAACGTTGAAACGATAAATTGCAATCTAACAACCGTTCATCGTTTAAAATGCATATTAAGTTTTCTTGAAAGTCGATAATGGTGCGCGTATATTGTTTTTGTTTTTCAAGCTCAAGCTCGAGCTGACGTTGATAAATGGAATGTTGCAACGATTGCAAAAATTTTTCATGGTCAATTGGCTTTAAAATAAAATGATTTACCCCGTATTCGATGGCGCGAATGAAAAAATCGTTGTCGTCATAGGCAGTCGTAATAATAATTTGCACATGCTCATCAATCGTGCGAATATGGCGGATGAGTTCTAACCCATTCAAGAAAGGCATTTTAATATCTGTAATGACGATGTCAGGTCGAAACGTCATAAATAGTTCGAGCGCTTCTTGACCGTTTTTCGCGACTTTTACATCGCGAATGCGCCGCTTTAATAAACGCGTTAACATATCGCGCGCGCCCGGCTCATCTTCAACATACAATACTTTAATATCTGTTTGTACCGTAATCATAATCCCCTTCCCCTTTCATATCGCGGCATGCGAATCGTAAACGTCGCTCCTTTTTGCGATGATGAAACGAATACATCCCCGTTCATTTTCGTGACAATCATTTTTGACATATATAATCCGAGCCCTGTTCCGTCTTTTTTCGTCGTCACATACGGTTCGAACATATGTTTTTGTATTGTTTCATCAATGCCGCCTGCATTATCTTTCACTTGGATGTAAATAAACGAGTCGTCCGCATATGTGCGCACGCAAATGATTCGTCGTGCAATATCGCGCGCAACAAACTGCTCGCACGCATTCGTCAACAAATTAATGAGCACTTGGCTCATTTCGTTCGGAAATCCGTACATATGCGCACGCGTGCGATTTTCGACGTGCAAGTGAACGCCGTAATGATCTAAACTCGCTGAAATAATTTTTAACGCTTGGCGAATCGCTTGAATCGGTCGAAAATATGTCGCTTCTTTATGCGGTTTAAAAAAGTTGCGAAAGTCGTTAATCGTTCGCGACATATGTTGAATTTGGATGAAACATTTTTGAATGGACGTGCGCAAATACAATTCGTCTAGTTCTCCATATGCATACGCTTCTTGTATATCTTGCAAAAGCAAGCCGAGCACATTTAACGGTTGGCGCCATTGATGAGCGATGTTTCTTAACATTTCTCCCATCGTCGCATAGCGTGATTGCTCGATGAGCATAAAATCTTTTTCGCGGTTTTTACGCACTTCTTCTTCTACTTTTCGCTGCAACGTCGCATTCATTTGTTCCATTTCTTGTTTCATTCGTTGCAGTTCATGTAACGTTTGTTCCCGTTTAATCGACTCGCCAATCGTGCGGGCGATCGCCAAAAAAATGGCGCGTTCATGAGCGGGAAACGTCCTTTTTTGTTCGCAATCGACGACGCTTAAAAACCCCCACCGTTCATCGTGAATAAAAATGGGAGCGATCATAAACGATTGAATGTCCCATTCTTCAAAAATGGTGCGCACATCACCTTCTAATTCATCTGTATGCCCAACGAACACATTTCCGTCATACAAATGCGCAAAACAATGGGCATGTTCTGTCGCAAGCACGATGTTATCACGCATGAGAGGACGTGAAGAGGGTGTTTGTATATGATGAATGCGTTGTAACGTATATGTTTGAGTGGTTGTATGTAAGCGAAAAATAGCAACGCGCGTCACATGAAGCGCAATGCGCAAACTTTCTAACGCCGCCATAAGCGACTGATCCATCTCCCTCTCCTCCAAAAAAAACAAATATAGGCCTTTTCTCCTAAATTTATCGTAATTCTCATGTAAAAAAAAATCAAGGAAAAAAATTGTTACAAACATATAAAAAAAGCTAGGCATCATACCTAGCTTTATACGTGGAAACGGTGAATGAGTTGTTGCAATGAGCGGCTCATATCGTTTAGCCGTTCTGCCGCTTCTGTCACCGTGCTTAACGCTTTTAATTGTTCTTCTGAGGAAGCGGATACTTCTTCAGCCGATGCAGCCGATTGTTCGGAAATGGCCGCTAAGTTTTGAAGCGCCGCAACGATTTGTTCTTTATTTTCGTTGACGTCGTGAATTTGCGTAAAAATATGTTCAATCGCTGACGTTAATTGTTCCATCATCGTTGCGATATGCATAAACGATTCGGCTGTTTCATTCACCGCTACTTGTTGTTGATCGTTCATTTGTTTTGTATGGTCAACCGCTTCGGTCGCCAGTGCGGCTTGTTGTTGAATGGACGTAATCGTTTGGCGAATTTGCTCTGTCGCTTGCGCGGATTGTTCTGCTAGTTTACGCACTTCTTCGGCAACGACTGCAAACCCTTTTCCGTGCTCCCCTGCTCTTGCTGCTTCAATCGAAGCGTTTAACGCTAGCAAGTTCGTTTGGGCGGAAATGTCAGTAATCGTTTGAATAATGGCGCCAATTTGCTGCATTTTCGCCCCTAAATCCGTAATGACCGTTTCTACTGAACGCAATTCGTTTTGCGACTCCGTCGATTTTGCTTGCAGCACATTTAGTTTTTCAATGCCCATATAGCTTGCTTCTTTCGTTTCATCCGAAAGTTGTTTCACTCGTTCAGCCGATTGCGTCACCGTACCCATTTTTTCAGATAAGTCGTTCATGCGGTCGTTCATCGCATCTAAATTGCTCGCTTGTTCGGATACTCCTTTGGCGATATCTGTTACCGCCGTTGTCACTTGCTCGCTCGTTGCCATCGTTTCTTCGGAGACAGCGCTTAAATGGTCTGCCGCGCTACCAAGTTCTGCAACGGAGCGATCGACTTCGCCAATTAATGAACGCATATGCGACACCATATCGTTAAAGTGGCTTGTTAGCTGAGCAATTTCATCGTTTCCTTTCGGCTCGACATGCACCGTTAAATCGCCTGTCGCCACTTGTTGCACACGCTCATTGAGCTGAATAATTGGTCTCACGATCGAACGCGATACGGCATAAATAAGAAGCGAGGCGAGAATCGTTGCGATGGCAACAACTGTCCATGACGTTTTTCCGATCTCTGTTAACGTCGCTAATAAATCTTTTTCTTTATATACCGCTCCGACTTTCCAATTTAACTTTGGAATCGTCGCAAAGTACAATAATCGCTTTTCGCCGTCTTGCTCATATTCGTACGCACCGTTTTCTTTCGCAAACATCGTTTTGACGACCGGATGGTCAGACATATCTTTTCCTTTATACTGTGGATGAACGATCGCAAATTTATTTTGATCGAACAATACCGGATATCCGTTGTAGCCAACTTTAAACTGCTCAACCATTTCCGCGAGCGTATTTAAAGATACGTCTAAGCCGATAACACCAATGACTTGTCCGTTTTCAACAATCGCTTTGGCGATCGTGACGATATAATCGTTTGTCACCGCATCGACGTACGACTCCGTCCAAATGACTTTATCCGGTGAAGCGACAGCCGCTTTATACCATGGGCGCGTCGTCGGATCAAAATCTGGCGGCAGCTCAACAGATGGTGTCGTGTACATGTTGCCGTTTGCCGTACCGATATAGGCAAGTTGCACTTTTTGATGAATGTTTAAAAATGTCGAAAATTGTTGATTAATCTCATTCCATAACGTAGCGTCTTCCGTTTTTGTAAACGTTTGAAACGATTTCGTTTCACTAAATTGCTTTAACGCATCTTCTTGGCTATCAAAGCTATGCTCGATATCGTCAACAAGCTCTGTCACGAGCGACTCGGCACGCACTTTTGCATCATCTTTCATGACAGACGCCATTTGCACGTAGTTGACCGTTTGCGAGGCAACGAGTGCAATGACTAATAATAAGGCCATTAAACCAGTGAGTTTCATCGTTAATGAACGAAACAAAGTAGTCCCCCCTAGTTGTGTCGAACGTTGTCGAAAAATTAACACAGTTGTAGTTTTATTATAAAAGGTTCATGCCACGCTGTCTATGACCGTTTTGTACTGATTTTTTTCCATAAAAAAAGAACCGAAGCAATCGGTTCTTATACGTGAAACGTTTCTTTTACGAAACGAACGACTTCGTCTGCTGTAGCAAGCGATAAAATATGATTTTTCACTTGTTCTGCTTCTTGTTTAGACAATTTCTTTAATTGTGAGCGAACGCGTAAAATTGATGTGGCACTCATGCTAAATTCATCTAAACCAAACGCTAGTAAAATTGGCACAGCAAGCTGCTCGCCTGCCATTTCTCCACACATGCCAACCCATTTTCCTTCTTTATGCGCCGCTTCAATGACGTTATAAATGAGGCGCAAAATGGCTGGGTTGTACGGTTGGTATAAATATGAGACGCGCTCGTTCATTCGGTCGGACGCCATCGTATATTGAATCAAGTCGTTTGTACCGATGCTGAAGAAATCGACTTCTTTTGCGAATTGATCCGCCAATACGGCTGCAGCTGGGATTTCGACCATCATGCCGACTTCAATCTCATCAGACACCGGAACGCCTTCCGCAACGAGCTTTTCTTTTTCTTCTAAAAGAATCGCTTTCGCTTGACGGAATTCGTCTAACGTCGCAATCATCGGAAACATCACTTTTAAGTTGCCGTATACGCTTGCGCGCAATAACGCGCGAAGTTGCGTACGGAACATTTGTTGCATATCTAAGCAAAGACGAATAGCACGAAAACCTAAAAACGGGTTCATTTCTTTTGGAAGGTCTAAATATGGCAATTCTTTGTCGCCGCCAATATCGAGCGTACGAACGACAACAGGTTTTCCTTCCATTTTTTCTAATACCGTTTTATATGCTTCAAACTGTTCTTCTTCTGTCGGCAACTCGTTGCGTCCCATGTATAAAAATTCTGTACGATATAGCCCGATGCCTTCTGCCCCATTCGCAAGCACACCTTCGACATCGTTTGGCGTGCCGATGTTTGCCGCAAGCTCGACATGGTGACCGTCTTTCGTCGTCGTTTGTTCGTGAACGAGCTTCGCCCATTCTGCTTTTTGCGCAGCAAACGCGGCACGTTTTTGTTCATATTGGGCGATGATTTCTCCTGTCGGATTGACGATGACTTCACCGTCAAGTCCGTCAATAATGACGATGTCGCCGTTTTGAATCGTCGCTGTCGCTTCTTTCGTTCCGACGACAGCTGGAATTTCCATCGAACGAGCCATAATCGCCGAGTGAGATGTGCGACCGCCGATGTCAGTTGTAAAACCTTTCACATATTTTCGGTTTAATTGCGCTGTATCGGACGGCGTTAAGTCTTCAGCGATCACGACGACTTCTTCGGTAACCATGCTTGGGTTTGAAATCGTTACTCCTAATAAATGCGCAAGCACGCGTTTCGTTACATCGCGGATGTCCGCAGCACGCTCTTTCATATATTCGTTGTCCATCGCTTCAAACATCGCAATAAACATCGATGCGACGTCATGAAGAGCAAATTCTGCATTGACGCGTTCTTGTTCAATTTTTTGTTCAACAGCTTGGACGAGTTCTGGGTCGCTTAGTACGAGTAAATGGGCGGAGAAAATAGCCGCTTTATCTTCGCCAAGCTCTTTTAATGCGTGCGCTTGAATGGCTTTTAGCTCTTCTTTCGCTTTGGCGAGCGCTTGTTGGAAACGGCTTACTTGTTCAGCTGGGTTTTCAATCGTTTGTTTTTCAACCGTTAAATCGGGATGTTCTAAACGGTACGCCTTCGCAATGGCAATGCCATTCGATGCAGCAATCCCTTGCAGTTTTTTCATTATTGAGCTAATCCTTCTTTTGCTAACGTTTCTGTTAATGCGTTGATTGCTTCTGCTGCATCGCTACCTTCAGCTGAAATTGTAATTTGCGCACCTTGTGGAATGCCTAATGACATAACACCCATAATCGATTTTAAGTTCACTTTTTTGCCGTTGTACTCTAATTGAATGTCGCTATCGAATTTGCTCGCTGTTTGAACTAACATTGTTGCTGGACGGGCATGAATACCAGATTCTGCTGTTACTTGAAACGTTTTTTGCATATTGCTCATCTCCTCACTTTATATTTTGAAAACATAGAGGGCGAAAACCCTCTATGTTTTTTTACCGAAAAATGACGCATTTTGCAAGTAAATTATTTTTGAACGACGACAACGTCTTCGCCTTTTGTTACTGTTCCTTGTTTCGCGATTTGTACTGTTTCTCCTGCTTGTAAGTTCGTGAAAATAATTGGCGTGACGACAGAAGGAGCATGTTGTTTCACGTATGCAAGGTCAACTTTTAAAATTGGTTGTCCTTTTTTCACTGCTGCACCTTCTGATACGAGCGCTTCAAATCCTTGACCGTTTAATTTCACTGTATCAATACCGAAGTGGATGAGCACTTCACGACCTGTGTTTGATTGAATGCCGATCGCATGTTTTGTCGGGAACACGTTCACGATCGTTCCGTCTACTGGCGATACGACTGTCCCGTCTGTCGGCTCAACCGCAAAACCGTCGCCCATCATTTTTGTTGAAAACACTTGATCTGGCACTTCAGAAAGTGGAACGACTTTTCCTGTTAAAGGCGATGCGACTTGTTCTGTTTCTCCTGTCGCTTGCACCGCTGGTTTTGCTTTTTCTACTGCTTTTGTCGGCACGCGGCCTTCCATAATATCCTTAATTTGTGTTTTTAAAATGTCTGATTTCGGTCCGAAAATCGCTTGAATGTTGTTGCCGACTTCTAATACGCCTGCTGCGCCGAGCGCTTTTAAACGATCTTTATCGACATGTTGAATGTCGTTGACAGATACACGTAAACGCGTGATGCACGCATCTAAATGGGCGATATTTTCTTTTCCGCCAAGCGCCGCTAAAATTTCGTGCGGAAGTTCGCCTGCGTCTGCTGAAGCTGTCGTTTCTGTCGTTTCTTTTTCACGACCTGGTGTTGCTAAATCCCATTTGCGAATCGCAAAACGGAATCCGAAGTAGTAAATGACCGCAAACACAAGACCGACTGGAATGACGAGCCACCATGCTGTACGGCCCGGCAACACACCGAATAGTAAGTAGTCGATCACACCACCAGAGAACGTCATACCGATTTTGACGTTTAAGATGTGCATAAGCATAAATGATAAACCTGCGAAAATCGTATGAATCGCAAACAATGCTGGCGCAACGAACAAGAATGAGAATTCAATCGGTTCTGTAATCCCTGTTAAAAACGATGTTAACGCGGCAGATGCCATAATCCCTGCAACGACTTTTTTATTTTCTGGACGCGCTTCATGATAAATCGCAAGCGCCGCTGCTGGTAAACCGAACATCATGAACGGGAATTTTCCTGTCATAAACGTACCCGCTGTTAGCTCGGCACCGTCTTTAATTTGTTCGAAGAAAATGCGTTGGTCTCCGCGTACAAGCTCGCCTGCTTTGTTTACGTATTGACCGAACTCAAACCAGAACGGTGAGTAGAAAATGTGGTGTAAACCGAACGGAATTAATGCGCGCTCGATGACACCGAAAATAAATGCAGCTAACGTACGGTTTGCGTCAATCATATTGTGCGAAAATGCGTTTAAGCCATGTTGAACAGGCGGCCATAACCACGTCATCGCAATACCGAGAATTAACGCGGATGCAGCGGTTACAATCGGAACGAAACGCTTTCCTGCGAAGAAACCTAAATAAGATGGCAATTCAATATTAAAGTATTTGTTGTACATATACGCGGCTAAAATACCGACGATAATCCCGCCGAATACCCCTGTTTGCAACGTCGGAATACCTAAGACGTTTGCAAACGATGGGTCTGTGCCGATTTGATCGGATGTGACACCTAAAATGACGCTCATTGTTACATTCATGACTAAGTAGCCAATGATTGCTGCTAAACCAGCAACCCCTTCACCGCCAGCTAATCCGACGGCAACCCCAACGGCGAATAAAAGCGGCAAGTTCGCAAATACAATGCCACCTGATTGCTCCATGACTTTCGCAACCATTTCGACCCAGCCTGTTTCTAACGCTGGAATTTTTTCAATTAAAGCTGGGTTTTGTAACGCGTTACCAAACGCAAGCAAAATACCTGCTGCCGGTAAAATCGCAACGGGAAGCATAAGCGCTTTACCGACTTTTTGTAACGTACCAAACGCTTTTTTCATATAAAACCCTCCTTCATCATGTTAACGTTTGCAACAAACGGCATATTCATGCATGAAAAGTAGATGAAGCGGAACGTTAGACGTCTAACAAATGTAAGCATTTGCAAATAAGAGAAAACAAAAAGGCATGAGCAAAGAATGACAGAAAAAGGGTATTATGTAACGAATATTTCGTTACACCACTTTTCTTGCCTTCTTTACTCATGCCTGATCGAATCAGTAACACGTAAAGATAAGTGCCCATTTATTCACTTTTTCCAGTTAACCGCTGCAAATGCAACGTTAAATATACTGCTTCTGCTTCATCTACCGGAAGCTGCAACGTTTGCTGCATAATTTTTATGAGCTTCCACGACAAATTATAGCATAGTGGGTACGTCTCTTTCAATATGTTTGATAATTTTTTTGGCTCTTCAATTTTTTCTCCTTTTTTCACTCGCTCAATCGCATAGCGTAAATGACGAACAAACCGTAAATAATGAATGCTTTCGCGGTCAATGCGAATGTCGAGCTGTTCTTCGACGACAGAAACGAGGCGAGAAATGAGTTGCGAATGTTGATTCACTTCCGATAATTGATGATTCGTTAACGCACTATGAATGTGTAAAGCGATAAAGCCGATTTCTCCTTCAGGGAGTTGAATGTGCAATCGGTCATTTAACATGTTTACCACTTCGGTAGCGACGTCATATTCAAGCGGATATAAACTTTTCGTTTCCACTAAAAACGGATTTTTAATGTCCATTCCTTGTTCTAATCGCTTCATTGCGAACAAAATATGGTCCGTTAATGCGACGTGAATATGTTCGTTTAATGGGCTGTTCGTTCGTTTTCGGATGTGGTAAATGATGTCGTTCATTAAGCCGATAAATTCTTCATCGACATGCGGCAACAACTTTTTATATTGTTCTTGTTCACGCTCATTTTTTAAAATAAACCATTTTTCAACATGTTTTTGTTCAATGGCGTCTCCTTTCTTTTTGCCAAAGCCAATGCCTTTCCCGATTAACACGACTTCATCGTACGTTGGATGCGAGGCAATGAGCACGTTGTTGTTTAATATTTTTTCAATGCGAAACGATTGTTCCACGTCTAGTTCGCTCCTTTAAAAACGTTTACATTACTTTCAATGTTACGAAACGAACGAAGCAACGTCAATGGAAATGAGATGTTTTTTGTCAAGACAGCTGTGAACGTTTTTTTACAATGAGCCATTTCAATTGCATAAATGCGTTTGTTCGATTAAACTTTTGTTCATCACGAAATGGAAAGGAGTTGCCATGATGATTCAACTCATCGTCACCGATTTAGACGGCACATTGCTCGGTTACGACCGACGCGTGAAAAAAGAAGATCGGGAAGCGGTCGTTCGTGCCATAACAAGCGGCATCCAGTTTGCTGTCGCTTCCGGGCGAATGGATAATGAAATTTTAGAAGTGTTAAAAGAAATCGGTCATGACGCGCATCGCATTAGCCAAAACGGCGCATTTGTGTACACAAGCGATCACCGCCTTCTTCATGAGCGCGCATTCGATCCCGCGCTTGCGCGTTCCATTTATGAACGAGCGCGCACGCTGGAAGCGATCGTGCTCGTATGTAACGAACAAACGAGCTTTGTCGAAACGAAAACGGAACAAATCGAACAAATGAGAGCTCGGTTATTTTTCGATATTGTTGAAAAGCGAGAGATGCTTCATGCGATCGGGCGTGACATCCACCCGTCAAAAATTACGGTCATTGCGGAAGAACATGTCGTCAACCATTTTGAACACGTCGTCAATGAAACGTGGGGACCGTATGTCGATACGTTCATTTCTGAACCGCGTTGTTTAGACATTATGCCGAAACGAATTAGCAAAGGTGAAGCGCTTCAACTGTTAATGAATCATTTACACATTCAACCGGACCAAGTCGCTTGCTTTGGCGACTCGTTCAACGATATTCCGATGTTTCGCCTCACCCCGCATAGTTTCGTCATGTCGCACGCGCATGAGCAAGTGAAAAAAGAAGCACGCTACGTCGTTTCCTCCGTGCATGAGGCGATCGAAACGGTGCTTCGCATAAACGAAAAGATGCCTCAAACGTAAGAGGCATCTTCCTTTCAATTAAAAAAGACGAACGGCTTTTACTGCACGCGGTGCCCAATACGGTTTCATGTTCGCAAACGCGACTCCCGTGCTTGTTGCGGCATGCAACAACGTTGAACTATCGACGACAATCGATACGTGGTTAATGACGCCGTCTCCTGTCGTATCAAAAAAGATTAAGTCGCCTTTTCGAACGCTTGCAAGCGGCACTTCAGTTCCGACCATCGCTTGTTCGCGCGATGTGCGCGGCAACGTGATGCCGTTTTCGCTATATACACGATACGTAAACGATGAGCAGTCAAACACGTCTGTGCGCGTCGTCGGTGCACCGAACAAATATGCTGCACCGATATATTTTTTCCCTGTTTCAATCACTGCATTCGCTCTTTCTTCCCAAGAAAGCGGCACGTAAATTGTTTGCCCGACACGAATGAAATCGGCGCTCGTTATACTTGGATTTAACGCAAGTAAATCGCTTACTGTTGTATTAAATGTTTTCGCAATCGTAGATAACGTATCGCCCGGTTGAACGATATATCGTTTTGTTGCGCTATTTGTCGTTGTTGGCGGTGTTATCGTTGTTGGTGCTGGCGTTGGTGACGTCAATTGATTTGTCGTTGTATTTGTTGTACTTGCCGCCGGCACTTGTAATACTTGTCCAACATAAATACGATTCACGTCTGTAATCGTCGGATTCAGTTCGAGAAGACGTGTGACGGTTGTATTCCATTTTCTCGCAATTGTAGATAACGTATCGCCGCTTTGAATAGTATATGTCGTAGTTGTTGTATTTGTCGTTGTATTTGTCGTTGTATTTGTTGGCGCAGTTGTTTGAACAGTTGTTTGTGCATCAGGCACTTGTAATACTTGTCCAATAAAAATCGTATCTGTCGTTAGCTGATTTAACGTTTTTAATTCAGTCACTGACGTACGGAACGTTTGGGCAATTTTCCATAACGAATCGCCTGATTTGACTGTATATTGCGCGGCATCTACCGCTTTTTCCCCTAAAAATAACGTCGATAATACCGCTCCAGCTACAATCGTTTTTTTCATCGTCCCAAACTCCTTTTTTCTTTTTTTGAAGCGCTTCTCTGCTCATATGATAACATGAAACTACAATTCTATTAACCGTATACTTTTAAACTTTTCTTCCATTAAATTGAAACAAGCATAAAATATCGATCTTTTTTCGCATACTATTCGTATGAAAACGAAAGGAAGATGCGAAATGGCTTACACATTTGTCGAACATTCCGTTCCTTTGTACTATGAAACGGTAGGAAGTGGGACACCGATTGTATTCGTTCATCCACCCGGCATGGGAAGCGTGACGTTTCATCGCCAGCAACGCGAACTTTCTTCTTCATTTCAAGTCGTCACGTACGATTTAAGAGGAAATGGAAAAAGCGGAAAAGGAAATAAGCCGATCACGATGGATATGTTAGCGAGCGATTTACATGAGCTGTTTAATCATTTACAAATCAAAGAGGCGATCGTTTGTGGCTATTCAAACGGAGGCTCGATTGCACAACATTTTGCGTTACAATATCCACATCAAGTGAAAGCACTTATATTAATTGGTGGGTTTTCGGAAGTGTGTACCCCGCTATTGTATGGGGAATTTTTCATGGGCATTTATGCGGTCAAATGGCACGGACTATCTTTTTTAGCAAACGTGCTCGGTCGTTCCCACGGCATAACGAAAGAAGAACAACAAATGATCGCTGACTACGTTCGATTAAGCGACCGAAAACGATTGTATGAAATGTACGTGTCAGGACTTCATTACCGTTCTACCGACCGATTGCATGAGCTTCGCTGTCCTCTTTTACTTATATACGGCGCGCGCGACTATTACGTTCATGCGTATGGGCGTATATTTCAACAACATGCGCCCGACGTCCGCATCGTCTATGTCGATGGGGCACGCCATCAAATTCCAACAAAACATGATGCTGAACTCCATCTGATCATTCGTTCATATTTTTCGTAAGAAAAGCGCAAAGCGCCCGCCTATCGGCGAAGAGCGCACAAGCCCCACCGAGGAGGCTGTCGCCGCCGCAGTGTGGGGCGGAGCGACTCGAGCCGATGGCGCTTGGAGCTAGACAGCTCCCCAAATCTGAAATTTTATACTTTCTTATCTTGTAAAAAAAGCTGACGGTTATTTTCCGCCAGCTTTTTCTTTTAAATCGTCGCGGACCGTTCCTTCCCACCGATCAACGTTCGCGTAATACGCCGCACGGCTAATGAGATGCGCTGCCACAGGAGATGTCATAAAAATAAAAACGATGCCAAGCAATAAACGGGAGTTAAAGTGGTTGTTTTCAATCAAAAAATGTAAAAACGCCCCAAGTAAAATGCACATAATGCCGAGCGTCGTACTTTTACTAATCGCATGGCTACGCGTATACACATCCGGCAAACGAATGGCGCCGACAGCAGATAAAAGGGTAAGCACCGCCCCGAGTAAAATAAGCATTGCGACAATCACATTAGCGATCGTTCCCACGTTCGATGACAACCCCTTTCTCTAAAAACTTCGCAAACGCCGCCGTCCCGACAAACGCTAAAATGCCGATGAGCAAAATGACATCTAAAAACGCGCTCGTATTTAATAGCATCGAAACGATCGCAACCATCCCCGCGAGCGTAATGCCCATCGCATCGAGCGCAATAATGCGATCAGCGACACTTGGCCCTTTCACAACGCGATATAAAAAACCGATCATCGCTAATGACAAAATGACGAGGGCGATATTGGCAATCATTTGCTCACCTCCATAATCGTTTTTTCAAACGATTGTTTAATGCTTTCAATCGCTTCATGCACATCTGGGCTATTTAACGCATGAATATACAACGTGCTTCCATCATCGGATACGTCTAAAACGAGCGTACCCGGTGTGAGCGTAATCAGCATCGCTAAAATCGTAATTTCCCACTCTTTTTTTAATTCTGTCGGCAATGCGAAAATGGCAGGCTGAATCGTTAACGGACGTTTCATAACGACTTTTGCCACTGCGATGTTCGATAAAATGAGCTCTTTGAAAAAGATAAACAGCAACTTCACAATGACAAACACCGGAAAGAGATAAAAGCGCGAATGGAAAAAGCGTCGCAACATAAAAATAATAAACAGCCCGATCATATAGCCGATAACAAACGAGGCTCCGTTAAATGAAACCGTTAAAAACATCCATACGAACGCTAAACAGACGTTTAATAAAATTTGAAATGCCATCGCTTTCTACTCCTTTAACACCGCTTGAATATACACATTCGGTTCCGTCAATACGTTCACCGCATCCACAACGAACGGGCGGACAAATTCTACGCCAACGCCGTATGCGACGGATAAAACAAGCAACACGAGCACAGGAACGATTCGTCCATCAAGCCGCTTTTGTTCAAATCCTTTTTTCTCCCCCCAAAAGCCGTTCATAAATATTTTCATGACGGAATATAACACAAGCAAACTCGACAATAAAATGACGATCGCTTCAAATATGAGATGTGCATCAAAGCTTGCTTTTACAATGAGCAACTTGCCGATAAATCCGCTAAATGGCGGAATGCCCGCAAGCGATAACGCGGCGATAAAAAACGACCAACCAAGAAGCGGGTATGACGCAATTAACCCGGAAAACGAACGAATATCGTTCGAACGCGTAATTGAAAAGATGATGCCAACGAACAAAAAGAGCGTCGTTTTCATGACCATGTCTTGCAACAAGTAAAAAATTGTTCCTTCTACACTTTCTGGGGTCATGATAGAAATGCCGAAGATCATGACGCCAACAGCGGCAATAATGTTATAAATGACGATGTAACGCATATCGTGATACGCCACCGCTCCGATGACGCCGATCGCGATCGTACCGAGCGCAAGCCAAGCGAGCAACGTATGCGTGTAGGCGACATCATGCGTAAATAAAAGCGTAAACGTGCGCAATATCGCATATACGCCTACTTTTGTCAGCAGTCCTCCAAATAACGCTAACACAGGTGTCGGCGGCGCATAATACGCACTCGGGAGCCAAAAGTATAACGGGAAAATCGCCCCTTTTAATCCGAATACAACGATAAACAATACCGCAATAACCGTTAAAATAGGAGAAGGACCAAGGTCATGAATGCGCTGAGCTAAATGCGCCATATTTAACGTTCCTGTCACCGCGTATAAATACGCCACCGCAACGACGAATAAGGCGGACGAAATGACGTTGACAAGCGTATATTTAATCGTTTCACGCAATTGCATTTTCGTCCCGCCAAGCACAAGTAACACGTATGAAGACATAAGCATCACTTCAAAAAAGACGAACAAGTTAAATAAATCGCCTGTCGTAAACGATCCGTTCACACCGACGAGCAAAAATTGAAAAAACGAATAGTAATAAAACGTTTCTCGTTTTTCGCCAATGGCGTAAAACGAATAAACTAAGCAGGCAAGCGCGATGATGCTTGCCGTAAGCACAAGAAGCGCAGATAACGAATCGGATACGAGCGTAATGCCAAATGGCGCCGGCCAATTTCCGACGTTTAACGTTTGAATGCCGTCTGTATGGACGCGATAAAGCAACACGCTACTTGCGACGACTAAACTACTTGTCGCTACCGCTGAAACGGCACGTTGCCAAAAGATGTGCTTCGGAAAGAAAATAAGAATAATTGCCGTCACAAGCGGAATAACAATCGGCAAAAGTAGAAGGTTACTCATCTCCCTTCCATCCCTTCCATATGGTCTGTTCCAATTTCTTGATATGAACGATACGCTAACACTAAGAAAAATGCCGTTACCCCAAAACTGATCACAATCGCCGTTAAAATGAGCGCTTGCGGCAGCGGATCGACGTACCGCGTCGCTTTTTCCCCTAAAAGCGGCGGGGCGCCTACTTTTAATCCGCCCATTGTCAACAATAACAAATGAGCGCCATGGCTAAGCAAACCTGTACCGATAATGATGCGAAGCAAACTTTTGCTTAGCATTAAATATGTCGCGGCGGTAAATAAACAACCGATGACGACAATCATAAGCAGTTCCATTAGTCGCTCTCCCCTATCGTTTCAATAATAATCATCGTCACGCCGACGACGACAAAATAAACGCCTAAGTCAAATAACACCGCGGTATGAAGCGACGTATGGTCAAGCAACGGCAAATGAACGTATTGATACGCATGCGTTAAAAACGGTCGGTCGAGAAATAGGCTGCTTATTCCTGTTCCGACCGCAAACAGCAATCCAATCGCCACAAGCCATTTATAATTGATCGGAACCATGTTGCGAACCGTTTCAATATCAAACGCTAAAAGCAATAAAACGAGCGCACCAGCTGTCATTAATCCGCCAATAAAACCGCCACCCGGATAATAATGTCCTGCAAAAAACAGTTGAACGGAAAACAGCACGATGATTGGCGTGACGACCGCTGTTGTCGTTCGTAAAATGACATCGTTTCGCTTCATCGTTCCTCCTCCTTCGCAAGCCGCAATTTCACCATCGCATAAATGCCTAAGGCGGCAATCGCTAACACGCATATTTCAAACAACGTATCAAAGCCGCGAAAATCGACTAAAATGACGTTGACCATATTTTTTCCAGCCGCTTTTTCATACGTATTGTCTACGTAATATTGCGAAATGGAATCGAAATGTTTTCCTGCATACGCAAAAAAGGCAATGACGCTCACCGTGACGCCAACCGCAACAGAAATGAGCGCGTTTCCTACGTTAAAACCGACGCTTTCTTGCTTTTGACTAAATTTCGGCAAATGGTAAAAACAAAGCAAAAAGAGCGCCACAGAAATCGTTTCAATGACAAGTTGCGTGAGCGCTAAATCCGGAGCGCGAAATAGCACGAAAAACAACGCCACCGAATAACCGACAGCCCCTAATGAAACGATAGCTGTTAAACGTGATTTCGCTATCACCGTCGTGATCGTCGCTGCGATCATAGCTAAAGCGAGTACAACTTCATACACGCGAACACTCGCTAAGTGGCTTAAACTGATGTTCCATTGCTCGCTTAAACCGATCGTAAACAAAAGCAAGACGACAAGCGAGGCAAAAATGTACATCAAGTACGTGCGCATCGAACCTGTCATGATGCGTGAAGTAAACGCCCGTGCCCCTCTTTCCATCCAAACGAACGACTGATCGTACAAAAAGTTTAACGACATCCGTTCAGAAAGGCGAGCATACACCTTTTTCCATTTTGAAAACGTGCGGTATAGCAACAAACCGAACAATAACACGCCAATCGTCATAAACAATTCTGGCGTAAACCCATGCCAATGAGAAATATACACATCAACCGCTTCATTTGGCGCAAACAGTCCGTATAACACCGCATATACGGCCGGTGCTAATATAGATTCCGACAATACATTTGGCACAATTCCGATGAAGATGACGAGCAACGCGAGCACAATTGGCGCTATGAGCATACCAATTGGAGCTTCATGCGCTTCTTTTTTCAATAAATGCGGCTTGTACGTGCCAAAAAACGTGCGGCTCACGAAAAGGGCGCTATATAAAAACGTAAATATGCTTGCAATCCACGCAACAATCGGTAAAATAGCCGCCCATCCTGCCACTTCTCTCGCGCGCAACATCGCAGTAAAAAACATTTCTTTACTTAAAAAACCGTTAAACGGCGGCAGTCCCGCCATCGAAAGCGAACCAATGAGGGCGATCGTAAACGTCATCGGCATCACCGTCATTAAACCGCCGAGGCGGCGAATGTCGCGCGTTCCTGTTTCATGGTCAACGATGCCGACGACCATAAATAAACTTCCTTTAAACGTCGCATGGTTAAACAGATGGAAAATGGCAGCTAACACCGCAACCATAAATATGTTTTCTTCCATCCAATCGTAATGAAACGCCAATCCCCCGACTCCTAACAGCGACGTAATTAAACCGAGCTGGCTGACGGTTGAGAACGCTAAAATCGCCTTTAAATCCGTCTGTTTTGACGCTAAAAACGATGCCCAACATAACGTCACAAGCCCCACGAGCGCCACAGTCCACACCCAAAAAGACGAAACGGCAAAAATCGGCGTCAAGCGCGCGATTAAATAAATACCTGCTTTCACCATTGTGGCGGAGTGCAAATACGCACTAACAGGCGTTGGCGCTTCCATCGCATCAGGCAACCAAATATAAAACGGAAATTGTGCTGACTTCGTAAAAGCACCAAACAAAATAAGGAAAAGAGCGGGGATAAACAGCGGATGTTCCGTTAATGGTGTACTGATGAGTTCACGAATGTGATACGTTCCACCTGCGATCGCAAGCGCAACAAACCCACCAAGCATGAGCAAGCCGCCAAACATCGTAATAAGCATTGATTTTTGTGCCCCATAGCGCGAACGATCACGCGTATACCAATAAGCGATTAATAAAAATGATGAAATAGACGTTAATTCCCAAAAGACGTATAGCGCAATGAGATGGTCAGATAGGACAACACCGAGCATAGCGCCCATAAATAAAAGCAAATATACGTAAAAATGACCGAGCTGTTCTTTTCCTTTTTGCAAATAATAAATGGAATATAGCACAACGAGTGTACCGATCCCTGTAATTAACAATGCAAACAATAAGCTTAACCCATCGACATATACGTCAAAAGAAATGTGAAGCGACGGAATCCAAGGCATCGTTGCGCGAATCGCTTCATCGTTGCGCACGTCGTTCACATAAGATAAAAAATAAACAAATAACGCAATCGGCAGCGGTAAAACAAACCACCCGACGTGCAGCGAGCGGACGAATTTGTACAACAACGGAACGAATAGCGCCAACAAAAACGGCGCGAACATTGCGATATGTAATGTCGACAAAACAATCAACCCCCTTCTGACATAACGATCCTCTTTTTTATACGAATCATATGTATAAAAAGTTTCACTTTTTTTCAAAATATATAGTAAAAACGAGAAAGGAGCAAGTCTATGATTGTTTTTCTTATGTTTACCATGTTTTTTCCTGACTATGAAGTCGAAGGAAAAAAAATCGAGCCTTCCATTTACTCGACAGTAAACGAAAGGCATCGTGAGCCGTTTCAGCCGAGGCAATATATTCGAAAAGTAGAGAAAAAAGAGGACGGATTACAATTCGCTCGCTAGCCCTTCTAATTCATCAGCAGATGCGGATACATGTTCCATCGCCTCATGAATTTCACTTACTGCTTCCGCGCACGCTTTCATTTCGTCGTCAATGCGCACGCTATATTGGCAAATGCGTTCAAGCGCGGATGCAAATTCATCAAAAAACGAATAAATCGTTTCCATTCCATTTGTACTCTCGGTCACAGAAAGCGATGCAAGTTCAAGCGATTGCGACATCGCAACAATATGATCATGAATATCGCTTAATACGCGCGATACATCAGCGACCGATTGTTTCGTTTGCGTCGCCAGTTTGCGCACTTCATCAGCAACGACAGCAAAGCCTTTTCCGTGCTCTCCCGCGCGCGCCGCTTCAATCGAGGCGTTCAGTGAAAGCATATTCGTCTGATCTGCAATAGACGTCACAAGCGAAGCGATATGTTCAATTTCTTTCATCGCTTGTTGAAGTTTGCCCATATTCGCTTCAATTTGTTTCATTTTTTCATTCATTTGTAGCATGTTTTCCACTTGCGCTTGCAATTGTTGTTTTCCTTTTGCTGATTTTTCAGCGCTTGCGACAGCCACATGAGAAGCTTCTTGTGCCGCCTGCAAAATGCCAGCGGTTTGCGCGTTTAACGCCGCGACGGAAGCGCTTACTTCATCGGACGCATGACTTAGCTGTTGAATCGATGCTTTCACTTGTTCTTTCATTTGTTGTTTCAATGTCTCCATTTGTAAACGAAGCTCTTCGTTTTCTCGTTCATATTGTTCTAACACGAGCTGTTGTTCAACATTTAACATTTTAGAGACGGATTTCATGACGACAATGACATACGATGGCTGACGTAATTGTTCTAACATGACCGCTAAAATTTCCTCAAGCAAATGTTGAAACGAAGCGATGTACCATTTCGGCTCTAAACCGATGCGGACGTGTGCTTGAGCAACGCGACGTCTTTTTTCAATAAACGCTTCATCAATGTTTCCGTTAAACATTTCTTTTACATGTGTCGTTAATGTTTGTTTTAAGCGCTCAATCGTGCTATGTTGTTGAATGATTGAAAGCAAATGACTTTCTTTTTGAAGCGCACCATAAAAGGCGTCAACGATGCGAGCAATATTTGCTTCAATATAAGGTTTGACGTGCTGTAAAATCGCAATATCTTTCGTTGTCATCCCGATAAGCGCCAGCTGTCGTTCAACCGTTCCTTCATGGAGGCGAATCGGCTCTTCTTTCATTTGTAAAATCGCTTCAAGCTGTAAATCGCGCTCCTCTTGTTTTCGTTTAAACAAAATAAAACCCTCCTTAACTCACATAACCAACTTTCTTACATGTTTATGTTAACAAAAGGAATGCAAAAAGAAAACACCCATTTAGTTGGGTGCTTTCCATTGTTCGCCTAACATGCGAATCGAGTCGATGACCGCATCTAATTTGCCTTCGATCCGATGCAGTAAATAAAACGTCACCGCAATCGGAAAACCGACATCGGAAAGAAGCGACAAATACGCTTCCATCTTTCTCAACCCCTTCGATTTTCGCTTATATATAACAAGGTGTCCCGCCGCACAGGACACCTTGAGCATTTATGCAAACGTCCATTGTGTCACCGTTGTATCGATGAGGCGCGCTCCTTTTTTCGCGATGAGATCGCCTCCACTCGATGGAAAGACGTTTGCGGCAATGATGACATCCATCGCTTGACTAATTTGCGCTTCTGTCACATCTTCACGCGGTGCATCGATGCTGAAACGAACCGTCTTCCCTTCTTCATTCATAAACTGCAATTCAAGCGTTTTCATTTCTCATCCCTCCTATTCACCTAATACGTGCACATCATTGCGATATACGTGAACGAGCGGCGCGCTTTGCAAAGATGCAAGCGCTTGGGCAACAGAGACGAGCGAGCTTTCCGTTGCGTTCGGTTTGATCGTATACGTTTTATTTTTGTATAGCGGTTTGCCCGTTTCTGTCACGCCAACTTCAAACGTTAAACGAAGTTGTGAACGTTGAAGCATGTCTTTCCCCTCCTTTCACTTATACTATCGCAACGACGATGGCGAAAGGTTAGGGACTACACCCATTTTTCTGCCCACACTTGCACCGCTTCCATCACAATGTGTAAATCTTTCCCTTTTTCCGTTAATTCGTATTCAATGCGCACAGGCTTTTCAGGGTAAACGTGGCGAACGACAATGTGTTCTTCTTCTAATTCTTTTAATCGTTCTGTTAACATTTTTTGGCTAATTTCCGGGATGCTTTCCGCTAAATCTTTAAAACGAAGCGGTCCGCGAAATAAAACGTGAATAATTAACCCATTCCATCTTTTTCCCAGCAGTTGAAACGCTGCTTCAATTTTCGGACAAACATGCGAACGTTCCATAAATCATCACCCTATGCATGAAATTTGACAAACTTATTGTAACTAAATTAATATAATTATCGTAACTAACAAAAAGTAAGTAATTTTATTTTTGTACATTTAAGGAGGAAATATATATGATTTCAATTATTGAACAACGACAATCCGTTCGGAAATACGATCCGAACGCTTCGATTTCGAAAGAACAACTAACAAAAATTTTACAATTAACGACGAAGGCGCCTTCTGCTTGGAATTTGCAACATTGGCATTTCGTCGTCATCTCTGGAAAAGAAGCGCAACAAAAACTCCTTCCAATCGCTTACAACCAACAACAAATCGTTGATGCATCGGCGGTCGTTGCGGTACTTGGCGATTTACAAGCAAATAAAAAAATAGATGCCGTATATGATCCGCTTGTCGCACAAGGAAAAATGACAAAAGAAGTGAAAGAAACGCTCGCCAAACAAATTGAAGGAGCGTATACAAACGCACAATATGCGCGCGATGCTGCGTTAACGAACGCTTCGTTAGCTGCGATGCAACTCATGCTTGTCGCAAAAGCTGAAGGGTTTGATACGTGCGCGATCGGCGGCTTTGACCCACAAGCATTTATGAAAGAGTTTCACATTTCTGACCGATACATTCCGGTGATGCTCATTACAATCGGTAAAGCGAGCGCACCTGCCCATCCTTCTCTTCGTTTACCAGTAGATGAAGTCACGACATGGGTAGAGTAATAAAAATGACCCGTTTTAAGACGGGTCATTTTTATATGTTGGTAAGATGATTTCAACCCGCGTTCCTTTGCCAACTTTGCTTTCAATTTGCATCGTGCCTTTATGTTCATGAACGATTTTCATGCTTGTCGTTAACCCAAGCCCCATTCCTTTTTCTTTTAACGTATAAAACGGTTCGCCAATTCGTTTTAAACGCTCTCGCTCAATCCCTTTTCCTGTATCTTCGATGATGACGTGGACGCGGTCATCTTTTTCTTTCGTAGAAATGGTGATTGTTCCTCCCTTTGGCATCGCTTCTAATGCGTTTTTGATGACGTTGACAAACACTTGAATGATCTCGCTTTTGTCGCCATATACGGTTGCGGATGTGCGCGGTTCATATTTCATTTGTACATTTTGTAAAATCGCTTCATACGTAAACAGCCCGATCACGTAGTCAACAACGTCGTGTAAAGCGAACGGTTTATACGATTTCATTTGCGGTTTCGCAAGCACGAGAAGTTGGCTCACGATTTGATTGACGCGCTCAATTTCATCCAACATAATTTGCACGAAACGTTCATCTACTTCTTTCGTTTCTTTCATCATTTGCAAAAAGCCTTTAATGGACGTGAGCGGATTGCGAATTTCATGGGCGATGCCTGCTGCCAACTCACCGATAACGGATAGTTTTTCTTTTTTCAACAATAGCTGCTCGGCAATTTTTTGTTGTGTAATGTCGCGCCCGATGACGACAAGCCCTTTTCGTTTTCCGTTTTCGTAAAATAGCGGCACTTTAATGACGTCAAACGTTTTCACTTCACCGTTTGGCGTCGGAAACGATTCTTCCGCACGCGTCACCGTTTTTGCCCGCCACGCTTCTTCGTCCGAATCGATGCAATAAAGTAACGCTTCGCGAAAATGAGGAGTATATTCCGCCAGTTCGGCATCTGTTTTTCCTTTATAATCGACATGCTCAAGCCCGTATAGCTTTAAGCCAAATTCGTTTACTCTGAGCCAACGTCCTTGTCCATCTTTAAATGATACGAAATCAGGCATCGCATGAATGAGCGTCAACAGCTCTTGTTCGCTTTCGCTCATTTGTTTTAATTCGCGATGTTTTTTAAAAGCGATATACATAAATACGGCAGATAAAATGACAAACATAAACCCTTTGAACGTTTGAACATATGGGACGATCTGTTGCGGAAGCGGCAACTTTTCTACATAAAAATCAGTCAATACGATCCAAATGGTGCTGACAATTACATAAATGACAATAGCGTATTTCATCTAGCAACGAAACCTTTCTTACATTTCTCTCATCCATTGGGCAAGCTTCATCGCAAGCGGCGAAACATGCTCTTCTTCTAACACGTTCGCAAGCGATTGTTGTAAACGTGATTCGATATGAACGAAATCATCATAGCTAACATAAATGGACCATTCCAAATACGGAATCGCAACAACGATATATTGTTCTTTTTTATTTTCGTAAATGTATACGTTTTGTTGAGAAGAATGTGGGTCAATACATGCTTTTCTAATTTTCATCTTGCTCATGCCTTTCCATTTTTTATTATCATAACACAAAATTTTTCCATTGTTCAAAACATTTTTTTCGGAAAATCCTTTATTTCCTGCCTGTTTTCTCCCCGATTTTTTGTATTTCCTTAAGGGAAATGGTGTATATGCGAGACGTAAATGGGCGATTTTTCTCCGTTTTGTCTTTCGCATCATACAAGCGTTTTTGTTAGGCTAAATGTACCGCGGAATAACTGAGGGCGCGCCTTCAAGAAAGGGATATATATGTCTTTTGAAAAAATTGTTGACGAATATCGCCCGCTCATTTCTTATATGATTCGCAAGTTGCATATTCGCCGTCATGTCGATGAATATATGCAAATCGGTTTAATTGCGCTTTGGGAAGCATATGAGCGATACGACGAAACGAAAGGCTCCTTTTGTACGTTCGCATTTAAAATGATTCGGTGGCGCATCGTATCACAGCTGCGCAAAGAAACGAAAAACGTATATGTTCCGTTGCCAGAAGAATATGTGCTAAAAGAAGATGTCGATTTTTTTGCCAACATCGTATGGGAAGATGCGCTGCAATATTTAACGCCGCGCGAGCGCATATGGCTTATTCGTCATGTGATCGAAGGAAAAACGTTAAAACAAATTGCCGATGAAGAAGGAGTAAGTATAAATGCCGTAAAACAATGGCGCATATCCGCCGTCAAAAAGCTAAAACGTTACGTTAACTGCGCGGCTCATCCATATAGTAATACACGACATCGCCGCCGCGCTGGGCGACGCCGCGAAAATGTTTAAAATCTTCTTGCTGGACGAGCACATGACGAAACGTTAAAAAATGTTCTTTTTTTACAAGCACATGCGGAACGTCGCGCGTGCGCAATTGTTCAATTAGTCGCTTTGCTTCTTGTTCAGTCACGTTCATCCCTCCCTCTTTGTTTTAACGCGCTGAACGATACATGTCAATACGATGTGTGAATGCCTAATTTTGTTATATTGACACACGTCTATAAAAAATGCACATACAATGTTGGTGGATTCTAAATGAAAGAAAGGAAGATGAACGATGAATGACTGGAATATGTATGAAGATTTCCGATTAGATCAACAAATGATGCCCCAGCAAATGCCACAAATGATGCCGCAACAAATGCAGCCGATGCCGATGCCACAAATGATGCCGGGGGATTGTGGCTGTGGGATGCCGATGGGACCGATGTGGCCAGGAATGCCACAAATGATGCCACAACAAATGCAGCCAATGCCAATGCCACAAATGATGCCGCAAATGATGCCGCAACAAATGATGCCAGGCGGTTTCGGGGCACCAATGTGGCCGTACATGCCGTATGGGCCACAGCGTTAAAAATAGTTGAAAATGCCCTTTACGAACGAGGAAAAATCATGCAAAATAGAAAAAAGGTTTAAAAATTCAAAAGTAAAGGGGATTTTCAATGAAAAAAGCGCAAATTGGCGATGTCATTGAATTTAAAAATGGGCTGCGGGGAATCGTTGAAAAAGTAAACGAAAATTCAGTTATTGTCGACTTAACGTACATGGATAACTACAAAGAACTCGACTTACAAGAACGAACAGTTGTCAACCATAAAAACTACAAAATTGTAGAGTAACGAAAAGAGGGCTGCTTATTGTTGATGAGACAGCCCTCTTTGTTGTTCACATTGACCTTTTATTTCGCTACATTCGTAAATGTATACTCCTTGTTTTTCGGAAAGCGCAGCATAATACATCGCTTCCGCCACTTGTTTTGCAGCGATCGGCTTATATTTTTCCCATTTGCCGACGAACGCAAACGAAAAACCGTGAGAAAGCCATTCCGCTGTTTTTTCACCGAGGCGAAATTCTTGTCGCTCTCCTGTTAATAACGATGGGCGAAAAATGTGTAACGAGCGAATCGTAAGCCGCTGCAACGCTTCTTCCGTTTCCCCTTTGACGCGATTGTAAAAAAACATCGAATGCGGATCCGCCCCGATCGCAGAAACGAATAAAAACGTTTTGACGTGGCATTTTTCCGCTAGTTTTGCCGCCCGCAACGTATATTCGTAGTCGACTTTAATAAATTGTTGTTTTGTTTTTGCTTTTTTCATCGTCGTCCCTAAACAACTAAATACATCGTCGACATGAAAATATTGTTCATATTGTTCGATGTTGTCAAAATCAACGACAACTTGTTGTAATTTTTCATGCTCGCACGTCATTTGCTTTCGAACAAACACCGTCACTCGTTCATAATGCTCTGAGCGAAGCAATCGTTGGAGAAGCTCGCCTCCGACTAACCCGCTTGCTCCGATCACAAGAGCTGTTCTTTGTCTCAAATGAAGACCCCCCAAACAAAAAAAGGTTCGTAACAATTTGTCATTATATACCCGTTTGCGAAAAAAAACTAGTTCTCTTTTATGAATTTTTTAAGGCTGACTTATGAGCCAGCCTTTTTAGCGATTATCCACTTTTTCCGGATATAAATCGTGGTTTAATAAGCGATATTCCGCCATTTTTTCATATTTCGTTCCCGGGCGACCCCAGTTGCAATACGGGTCAATGGAAATGCCGCCACGCGGTGTAAATTTTCCCCAAACTTCAATGTAACGCGGCTCCATGACGCGAATTAAATCGTTCATAATAATATTGACGCAATCTTCATGGAAATCGCCATGATTGCGGAAGCTAAATAAATATAACTTCAACGACTTACTTTCAACACATTTTTTATCAGGAATGTAACTAATGTAAATTGTGGCGAAATCTGGTTGGTTTGTTTTAGGGCATAGGCTCGTGAACTCCGGACAGTTAAATTTTACAAAGTAGTCGCGATCAGGATGTTTGTTATCAAACACTTCAAGAATGTCTGGGCTGTATTCGAATACATATTTCGTTCCTTGGTTTCCAAGAAGCGTGACTCCTTGTAGTTCTTCATCTTTTCTCATCGCTTTCTCCTCCTTTAGTTATACGCCGCGACGATTGCCCCATAATAACGTATGTAGTTGCGGCAAGACGCGAACGTCGTTCATCTCGTTTGATTGCACAACTTGTTCGACGAGCCATTCAAGTTTTTGTAATAACTTTAGGCGAAGCGTGACGTCGTCTCCTTCATGTATATCATCATTGCCGACTTGCACGTAAAACGGAACGGTCGGGTAGCGTTGATGCACATGTTTGGCATAAGCAAAATCTTCATCGTTAAATACGACGACTTTTATACTCACTTGTCCGCGATGGCTCGCTAATCGGTCCATGATCGTATCAAGCATCGCAAAGTTTGTTTCCATGTTTGAGCTCGGCGGCTTTGGTGAAATCGTGAAATCGTCGATATCGTAAAACCAGTCTTGCCATACGCTTCCTTGCGTCTCTAAGCCGATGCGCATTCGATGTTGTTTCAGTAAAGAAATGAGCGCATGCAAACTTTTGAGCAGCGCAGGATTGCCGCCTGAAATGGTCACATGGTTAAAACGATCCCCGCCAAGCTGTTTCAGTTGTTGCCAAATGTCTTCAGCCGTCATTTGTTTTATTTCATCTTTCGCCGAACCGTCCCACGTAAACGACGAATCGCACCAACGGCAACGATAGTCGCAGCCTGCCGTGCGGACAAACATCGTTTTTTGCCCGATGACCATACCTTCACCTTGAATCGTCGGGCCGAAAATTTCAATGACCGGAATGCGCTCCATTATTGTTTCCCTGCTTTCGGACGATATACGACGTAGCTTGTCGGGGACTCCCGCACAAACACTTGAACGCATGTCGGTTTATTCGGCAACGTGTCTAAATGTTCTTGAACAATTTCTGCAATTTTTCGCGCTACCACTTCTGTCGTCGGAAAATGTTCAGCAGCTGTATCGCTAAATACGTCTTTATGGTCGTTCATAACCGTATGATCAAAACGGTTGTGCACAAGTTTTTTCAACTGTTGAAAGTTAATTAAAAAGCCCGAATCATCTAGCTCGTCACCGGCAACAGTAATGTTTATAAAATACGTATGTCCGTGCATGTTCGCACATTGCCCGGCTGCTTCATGCGGAATAAAGTGCGCCGCCGCAATTTGCATATCTTTATTTAATTCATAGCGAAATGGGTGTATCACTTGCGGATAAATTTGTTGGATCATTGCACATGCGCCCCTTTCTTTTCACTCATATATTGATCAAGACCTCGTTTACGCAACACGCACGCTGGACATTCGCCACAACCGTCAGCGATGATGCCGTTGTAGCACGTGAGCGTTTTCGTGCGCACGAACTCAAGCGCATGCAACTCATCAGCAAGCTTCCACGTTTCTGCTTTATTTAACCACATGAGCGGCGTATGGATGACAAAGTCGTAATCCATCGCTAAATTAAGCGTCACGTTTAACGACTTAATAAATACGTCCCGGCAATCCGGATAACCGCTAAAGTCCGTTTCACATACGCCCGTCACGAGATGACGTGCCCCTTTTTGTTTCGCAAGCACGGCCGCAAACGATAAAAACAATAAATTGCGCCCATCGACAAACGTGGACGGCAATTGTCCTTCTTTTTGTTCGATCGCTATATCGCTTCTTGTCAGCGCATTTGGTGCGAGCTGATTTAATAGCGACATATCGAGCACCGTATGTGGCACGTCAAGCTCTTTGGCGATCGATGCAGCGACGTCAATTTCGAGCCGATGGCGTTGGTTGTAATCAAACGTCACCGCTTCGACTTCCGCAAAATGTTTTTTCGCCCAAAATAAACATGTTGTACTGTCTTGGCCGCCGCTAAAAACGACGACTGCTTTTTCCTTTTTCATTTTTCGCTCCCCTTTCTTACGTAATGAGAAGAAAGAGCGTTCTAAAACAAAAACGCTATACCCCCTAAGGACATAGCGATCCCTAGTTTTTTTATAGAGGGTGTTCTAGAACCTCTCCTACGCAAAAAGCGTAGAATTCTTCTTCAATTGTACGCCTAACAATATACCATAAAACATATATTCATTCTATAAAAAAATTATGCTTTATTTGTGAACTGTTTTCAGGATATAATAACAACAAAAAAGTTAGGTGATTCAACATGACAAAACGTTCAACTTTTGATGCGGCGCTTCAACAACTGCGCGAAAAATTAATGACGATGGTATCTGCTTCGCAACAAGCGCTACATGAATCGATTGAAGCGTTAAAAACGCAAAATATCGCGAAAGCAGATGACATTATCGAAAACGATAAAAAAATTAACGAACTGGAGCGCGAAATTAACGAGCTTGCGATTATGACGATTTTAAAACAACAACCGGTCGCATCTGATTTACGTCGGTTAATCGTTGCGCTGAAAATTTCGTCTGATGTCGAGCGCATTGGTGACATTGCAGTCAATATCGCAAAATCGGTCAAATTTATCGGCACAGAACCGCATGTAAAACCAATCGTCCACATTCCTGAAATGGCGGCGATCGTCAACGAAATGTTAGATCATGCGCTTCATGCGTTCCATAACGACGACGTTGAAGAAGCGAAACGCATTGCGCTTGAAGACGATCGAGTAGACGAATTACAAGGAAAAATTATTCAAGAATTAATTGATTTAATGAGCGAAAAGCCAGAGTTTACAAACCAAATTACACAATTGTCGTTCATCACGCGCAACTTAGAGCGCGCTGGCGACCATGTGACAAATATCGCTGAAAATATTTTATATAGCGTCAAAGGAATTCGCATTGATTTAAACTATTAAACATTCGGGTGCCTCCCATCGTTTTGGGGCATCCTTTTTTTGTCGATTTCTTTTTGATGTGATGATATAATTTTGTCGGGGGAGGTGAGGAAATATGGATGATATGCTCAAACGTATTTTCGATGAGCTCGCATTGTTGCGTGAACGCATGGCCACGAAAGATGATATCGCAAGCATTGAACAGCGTATGGCCACAAAAGACGATATCGCTGCCATGGACAAGCGTATGGAACACATCGAGCAAACGATGGCGACAAAAGACGATATCGCTGCCATGGATAAGCGCATCGAGCACATCGAACAAACGATGGCGACAAAAGATGATATCGTAAGCATTGAACAGCGCATGGCCACGAAAGATGACATCATTAGCATTGAACAACGTATGGCTACAAAAGATGACGTCCCAGACATTCCTCTCATTAAACAAGCCGTGCTAGAAACATTAGAAGCAGTAAATGAAATATCAACGATCAAGCAAAACCTCGCTGAAATGTCCCAAAAACTAGATGATGTCATCGCGACCCAAGCGCGACATGAACTTGCTATTCAGTCGCTTGCGCTTCGGTCACTTGTACATGAAAACGAAATTCGTGCGTTAAAAGCGAGATAATAAGAAAAGCGCAAAGCGCCCGCCTATCGGCGAAGAGCGCACAAGCCCCACCGAGGAGGCTGTTGCCGCCGCAGTGTGGGGCGGAGCGACTCAAGCCGATGGCGCTTGGAGCTAGACATCAACTCCAAATTTTATACTTTCTTATCTTTCGAGATAAAAGGCTGTCACAAACTTCTTTTGGACAGCCTTTTCCATTTATTTTTCCTCTTTTGCTAGTTGTTCAAACGACTTCACTTTCCCGTGCGGTTCATTTTGCGCTTGCTTTCGTACGGTCCATTGTCGCTCTTTTTGTCTTTTCGATTGGGTCATTCGTCTCACCTCCCTTTTTATCATTTGTTCATTTTCCTTTTTTATGTCTTTTTCATCATCTGAAAATTGTGTATATTTGAAATAAGGGGAAAAGGGGGAGAGAACTTTGTTGCAATCGAAACAAGCGAAAAAAGCACTACAAAAAGTACAACGAGTAGCGAAAGAAGTAAAACGAACGATGCGATTAGATGAACCGCTCGCTCAACAACTCGATTCGTTGCGCGACGTATTAGACCGCCATCTTGAACGCGATGAATATTTCGTCATCGTCGATGAAGACGGAAAAGGTGTTGTGCATACGAACCGTTTGCGCGAAGGGATGGTATTTGACGACGAAGTAGGAAAAAAATCTGCGAAAACAACTACCCCACTGTTGCAACTGTATAAACGAAATACAGGTGAAGTGCTCATCGATGCGGCATGTCCACTTTTCGAACAAAATGGAAAGCGCTTTAATTTGCGCATGGGACGTCTCATCCATCAGCCGTATATAGAAATGTGGTTTAGTACGATCGTCTTATTGCCCGTTATCGCTCTTTTTATTGTTGCGTTTATAATGCATCTACCTGTCAAACAAACGTTGCTTCTGACGAGCGTCACCGGTTTGATCGGTTTTCTCGTTTCTTTTTCATTTTACCGCACGATCATGAATCGCCTGCACGCGTGGTATCATGTCACTCGTGCCGTCTCATCCGGACAGCTTCATACCGAAGTGAAAACGGTCGGAAAGCGCAACGCTTTTCATCAAATTGGCTATGAAATTAACAAAGTGATTCTCGGCTTGCGCATGATTTTACAACAAATCGCAAAGGCAACCTACTCCGTTGAACATGTGAGCCACGAACAAAAAGAAGAAGCGAAACGAATTGCCGAGGCGTTCGATGAAGTATCCGCAACAATGGAAACGTTTCGTGAAGGGGCGCAAAAACAAACGACATTTGTCGATGAAGCGAAACAGCGCATTCAAACGATGCTTGATTACATGCGTACCGTCCAAACAGATATTGAACAAGTCGTCGAACGGGCGCAAACGACATTTCACTCCGCCCAAACAGGATATACCCATATGCAAGCTATCGAACAACAAATGAACGACACAAAACAACAAATGAACGACACCGCCAAACAAATTCAAACGGTCGCGAAAGAAGCGGATGCGCTCATCCAAAAAGTGTCCGCCATTACGGCAATTGCAGAACAAACGAACATGTTGGCGTTAAACGCTTCCATTGAAGCGGCACGAGCAGGAGAAGCTGGAAAAGGATTTGCTGTCGTCGCCTCAGAAGTGCGGAAACTTGCGGAACATACGAACGCTTTCGCACATGAAATTTTATCATCGCTTGCGAATACGTACAATCAACTATCAAACGTCGCACATGCGGTCACGAAACAAGCGAATACGATCGACGAAACGACCGCTTCCTTAACAAAACTGACCGACAGTATTGCGTATTTTCAAACGATGTCACATGAGCTAAACGCGCTAAGCCAACGAAACCGAACGCTCATGCAACAAACGACAAAAGAAGGAAACGAACTACACGAAGCGATTGCAGATATTTATACGATCGCCAACGACTTTACAAAAGTCGTTCACGAAACAGCAAGCGGACTGGAACAACAAGCGATGAGCGTCCACCAACTCGCAAAAGAAGCGGCGGTATTGGCGGAGGAAGTGTATCAACTAAAACAAATTTTACATCGATTTGGAATAAAATGAAAAAGCGAGCCTAATGTGCATTGGCTCGCTCCCTTTTTGTGTGATATGCGTATGCTCCCATACCGATCGTTGAAACAAAAAGCACCAAAAGCATATGTCCTTCTTCTAAACCAGCTACAACGCTACATCCGAAACAAAAGAGAAGCGGTGTTTCTAGCCACTGTTCCTTGCTAAATAGCCACCACTCAAATAAACCGATCGTAAACGCCAACACGTACATCGTTCCACCATGAAGCAAAAATAATGAAAAAACTCCCATCCATAACGCAATGGCTGCTGGCAATAAAAGAAATGCGTCATGCTCACGTACACCGCGCTTAAACACATATATATGAACGATAAGTCCAAAAGAAAAAACAATAAGCGCCCATACATTTGCATTGTACCATTGAATGAGATGGAACGTTTCAAGCGTAAAGAAAACAAGTAAAACGAACATTGCGATGACCGTTTTCCGCATGAATTCACCTCCCCACATTCAATGTACTACACTTCTTTTTTTCTAGCTAGGCATTTTTCGATAGAATAGCAAGAAAATAAAAATGATGCTCATATATCCAAATAAAGGATACAATACAGTAAGAAGCGCATCATATCCGACTAAACTAAACGCATACATCGCCAGCAAAAGCGCAACGAGAACAAAGAAAGGCTGGCGAAAAAAAAGCGCCAGTTTTCGATGCAATCCGAATACCCCTGCAATAAACGAGGTGAAAATTTCTCCATAAATGATCGCGACGTATAACCCGTAAAACGAAGCAAGCGAACGTTTCACCACTTCCGCCATCGGAATGCTGTAAGATGACAACTGTGGCAACAACGAAAGGGCAACATGACTGCTAAATAAAATAAACATAAGCAACATGCCGCCGAGCCAACCACCGAGACGAATCGTTTTTTCATCTTTTATTTCCGTTGCAAGCGGAACGAGAACGACTTGCGCCATCGCTAAATTAAACGCCACATACGAAAACGGAGAAAAAAAAGCAGCAAGCGACGGCTTCGTCCATACGACGTCGCTTCCGTTCATTATCGCAATACATAAACTAAATATCACCATCATCGGCACGACAATCATATTGACGCTTAAAATGCCGTTTAAGCCAAATAACATCGTCACAAACGCAAGGATGATCGTGAGCACAAGGCCGACGTATGCCGGCATATGAAGCTGTTCTTCAAACACCGCCCCCGCCCCTGACAACATGACCGATGTCACGCTAAATAACACAATAAACATAAATAAATTGACGAGAAAACCGAATTTCCCAAACAAATAACTATTCAACTGCTCATATGAACGGGCATGAAGCCTAGCGGCCATCATCATTAAACGCGTCCCGAAAAAAATAAATAGCCCCCCGCTTGCTGCAATGGTTACAAACCCAATCGCACCGTATTGCGTAAAAAATTGCACAATTTCTTTTCCGGTCGCAAATCCAGCCCCAACGACCGTTCCGACATATACAAACGCAATTTGAACCGCCCTCATCCACATACGCTCTCCCCCACTCGTCCATTTTTTCTATATATATGAAAAAAAACGGCGAATATTTTCCGCCGTTTATTCTACAACTACATCGATTTTTGGCATATTATGCATATTTTTTGCCGTCACATGCGCCACAACGGAATACGTTCCTTTCGCTGCGAACGTATAGCGCGCGACATATTTTCCGTCGCCGACATGTTTTCCTTCAATCATTTGTCGGTCTTCTGTGCCATGTTTCCATACTTCAAATTTCACTTCTGATGCATCCGTTACTTTTTCATCGCCATATGTTACTAAACATGCGAGCTCGACTTCTTGATTAGCCGGAAGCTTTTCTTCGACCGCCATTTTGACGTCTAAATACGCCAACTCTTCTTCTTCCGCCTTGTTCGCACAACCGGCGACAACAAGCAAAACGAACGAAAACAACAACAACCATTTTTTCATGTTTATCCCCTTCCATGTTACAATAGTTTCACAAAATATTCACAACTATTTGCTACAATAGTATTAAAACGCGATGGAGGACTCGTACAATGCAAGTTCGTTTCTTTCTTTGGCTAATGATCGTCATGTTATTAACGAGCTGCACCTCACAAACGTACCCCCCGATCAAACGGGACGAGGCGGTCATCGGCGTCGTGAATATAAAAGAACAAAGCTTGTCATTTATTGATTATAACACGAAACAAGTCATAACAACATGGCAAGTGAAAAAACCGATCACAAAAGTAGCGCTTCTTCCGGACGGCGATACGATCGTTTTATTCGGACAAGACATGGATGAAATGATCGCCTATACGTTATCGACGGGAAGAGAAGCGAAGCGATGGAGCGTTGAAAAAGGGGTCACGGATGTGCTCGTCACTGAGCGTGACTTGCTCGTCGTCAACGAAAAAAAAGGAACGGTGTCAATCATGACGTTTGATGGAAAAGTGAAAGATGTGATCGCAACTCCGCCGTCCCCTTTTTCAGTAATAGAAGACGATAAGCATGACCAATGGATTATTATTCATTTTAAAAATGGCGCGATTTCGTTTATTGACAAGACGACAAAACGAGTGACACGAACGGTCGATACGCTCGATTCCGCCGTCAGCGGCTTCGTCGTTCCTGAAACGAATGAACTATGGGTCGGCGGGCATGGCAGCGGAGCAACGATTCAACAAGAAGCATACGTCCATTCGCTTGTCGATGGGCGTCTCATCACACGTGTAAAAGCAGAAACGATGCCGATTCAATTCGCCCAAACGAACGAAGCAATATACGTTCTTTGTCACGGATCGAACATGTTATACGCATTTGATCGGAACACAAAACGATTGATTCGCGAGCTGAATATTGGCGCCAATCCGTTTGCGATGACAAAGGCGAAAAACGATCTCGTCATCGCAAGCTACGACAGCAACGAACTACTTTTTGTTGATGAAAAAACATTCAAGCAAACAAATACTGTTTCTGTTGGACACGGACCGTTTTACATCTTTTTCCGTGATGCGAAGGGGGAATAAACGTGGCAACGATTTTAATTATTGACGATGAAAAAGAGATGCGCGAGCTACTTCGCCTATATTTAGAGCCAGAAGGATTTACGTGCATCGAAGCGGACGATGGCGAAGCAGGGCTTGCACAATTCGGACGAAGACATGTCGATTTAATTTTACTTGATATTATGATGCCGAAACTCGACGGCTATCGTTTTTGCATGCACGTGCGCGAACGTTCGCAAGTGCCGATCATTTTTTTAACGGCACGAAGCGATGAATGGGATCGTGTATATGGGCTGAAAATTGGCGCAGACGACTACATCGTAAAACCGTTTAGCCCGAATGAAGTCGTGGCGCGCGTTCATGCTGTACTTCGACGAACGAAAGGGGCTGATGCAACTCCGCAATATGAAGCAGGTCCGATCGTTGTCGATGAAAAAGCGCGAAAAGTCACGGTCAACGGAAAACCTGTTTTGTTAACGTTAAAAGAATTCGAATTGCTCGTCTTGTTTTTAAAACATCGCGGTCAAGTATTTACGCGTGAACAGCTGTTAGATCGCGTCTGGGGCATTCATTACGTCGGCAGCACGCGCACGGTCGATACACATATTAAAACGTTGCGCATTAAATTAGGCGAAGCAGGGCAACTCATCCAAACGGTATGGGGAGTGGGATATAAATTTGATGAAACGGTTTAATTCTCTTTCTCTACAACAAAAGCTTTGGCTGACGATTAGCGCTTTTTTAGTGCTGGCGGTGTTGCTTTTATATACGGTTGCCGTTTATATATATGAAAACATTTATATTTCAAACGTCGAACAACGTTTATTGCAAGAAGGAATGAACATCGCCGCAAAATATGAAGGTGGTGCGCTGACAGACTCGTTTCGCGACACCGTTTCCTTCATCAATGACATATCCGATACAGAAATTGTGCTCGTCAACAATCCGCGTGAATTAAGCGCATGCTTGCCGTTTGAAGTCGATCATCACTCCATTATTAGCGAAGCGGAACGGCAACAACTACTTGCCGGGAAAACAGTGACGAAAAAAGGATATGAACAAACGTTTGACCGTCAAATTGTCGGCATCATCATTCCGCTATTAGACGAACATCGCCTCATGGGCATTTTATATTTGTACGTTCCGCTCGCATCTATTGAAGATGTGCTCGAGCGCATTCAAACGTTCGTCATGATCGGCGGCAGCCTTTTTTTATTCATTACGGTATTTGTCGGACGAAAAATTGCGATGCATTTCACAAAACCGTTGCAACATATGCAACAAGCGGCCTATCGCGTCTCACAAGGCGATTTTTCTGTCCACGTGAATGTCGAAACGGAAGATGAAATCGGACAATTAGCGAAGGCGTTCAATCAAATGGCGCATGCGCTCGCCAAAGAAGATGAACGAAAAAAAGAATTTTTAGCGAACGTTTCCCACGAATTGCGCACGCCGTTAAGCTATGTGAAAGGATATAGCGAAGCGTTATTAGACGGCGTGGTAAAAGACGAACAACAACAAAAAAAATATATGAAACTCATTCACCGCGAAGCGAGCCGCATGCAACGTCTTGTGCGCGATTTGCTCGATTTGGCGCAACTAGAAGGCACATATCCGCTCGTGCGCACTCCGTTTTCAATCGCACAGCTTATCGAAGAAACGATTGAAAAATACGAGCCGCTTTTACAAGAAAAACGCATTCACCTTTCCCTCGATGTCGATCATGACTTAGTCGTCGATGGCGATCCCGATCGCATCGAACAAGTGTTGCAAAACTTGCTTGATAATGCGTTGCGCTACACCCCTTCTGGCGGCAACATATCGTTATGTACCGTAAACAAACATCCGATGTGCGAGCTCGTCATTTCCGATTCGGGACAAGGAATGTCGAAACAAGACATCGAACGATTAGGCGAACGATTTTTCCGAACCGACCGCTCCCGCTCGCGCGAACATGGCGGCACAGGTCTCGGCATTGCGATCGTCAAGCAAATTGTAAAACTACACGGCGGATCAATTCGCTTTGAAAGCGAACAAGGAAAAGGAACGACTGTGTACGTTCAATTGCCGTTATATGATGAATCATAGTACAATAGATCTATCATATGTTTAGGAGGGATGACATGAAGTTACATACGATTCCGCTCGATTTAGAGCGCGTATTTGAATCGATGTGCCACTCATTTGCGATGATTTTATTTCGCCCAGATACAACAGTATTATGGGCAAACGATGTATTTCTTCAAGCGATGGGCTACACGGAGCAACAATTGCTCGGTTTATCCCACCGTCAATTTTGCCTTCCAGAATACGCAAACAGCTACGAGTATACACAATTTTGGAATCGCCTAAAAAACAAACAGCCGTTTTACGGCACGGTGCAACGCGTCACCCGACACGGCAAACATATATGGCTAGAAGCGCTCTATACTCCGGTGTTAGACGAACAAGGGCAATTGCAAGCGGTTTTTAAAATCGCCACCGATGTCACCGACCGGCAACAGACGTTAAATGAAGAGTTTGCTAGTTTACTTGAAGAAATGAACGCGAGCACGAGCGATATTCAACAAACGGCGCGCTTAATCAACAATCACGTGAAACAGTTGAGTGAAAAAGCGGAAAAAGTAAGCAAAAGCACAGAAGAAATTCAAGGCGTCATTTCGTTCGTGAAAGACATCGCGATGCAATCGAATTTGCTCGGATTAAACGCCGCTATCGAAGCGGCTCGCGCTGGCGAACACGGACGTGGCTTTGCGATCGTCGCAGAAGAAGTACGCAAAATGGCAGAAAAAAGCAAACATTCCGCCGAAGATATTTCCGAACAGCTGAATCATATTACAAACTCGGTGTTAGAGATGGTTCATATGCTTCAAGAAGTGGCGGAAAAAATAAACGATAGCGCCGAAGCGATCGACGAACTTCATCAAGTACAACAACATATGGTGAAAATTACGGATAAATTGACGAAACTTTTATAACTGCCCATTGCGGCAGTTTTTATTTATCATGCCATATAATACAATCGCTCAACGTTTCGAATAAAAAATAAAGATTTTTTCAGTCATATTTGTTAAAATGAATTTGATGAGAATTTTAATAAATGGAGGAGGTTGTATGTATACAAGTATCGATTTATTTGCAGGACCTGGCGGATTAGCAACCGGTTTTATGTGGAGTGGAATAAAACCTTTAATTGCAGTTGAAATGAGTTATTGGACAGTTCAAACGTATAGTGCTTCCCACGATGCTGAAATTTTTGATTTAGAAAGTTTCCTATCTGGTACAATGGAAAATCCAGAGAAGTTTTTTAGAAAAAGTGAACGCACCCTTCTCATCTATGGGGACATTAATAAAGTTTCCAATAACCTTATTTCAAAAATTCTCAAACAACGTTTTGGTGTGGATTCGGTAGATATTGTAACAGGAGGGGCTCCGTGTGAAAGTTTTTCTATGGCTGGGAAGAGGGAAGATGGAGATGAACGAGACGATTTGTTTTTAAACATTTTGCGTATCGCTCGCCATGTGAAAAGTAAGATGGTTCTTTTTGAGAATGTAAAAGGACTATTATCAAAACGCTCAAATGGTAAGTCTGTATTCAAAAATATTTGCGATGAATTTGAATCAACTGCTTATGATACGTCCTTTTGTTTAGCTAGCCGTGATCCCCATCAAATTCTTCTAACAGCAAGCCATTACGGTGTCCCTCAAAATCGAGAACGCATTTTTTTAGTTGGGATTAATCGCAACTACAATGCAACTTTTCGATACCCACTCCCAACTCACGGACCTAATCGAATGTTTCCTTATGTTACTGTAGGAGATGCTTTATTAGACTTACCTGAAGTTCGTCCAGGTGAAGAAGTAACAGAGTATACATTCAATTTTTCAGATCACGCACTTAGCGAGCAAAGACGTGATTTTTTACTTAAAATGCGTGGAGTTACACTAAGTGTTCCAAAGCACCTAGCATTTCATCAGAACTCATTAACTTCACACAAAGCAGTAAATCATCGTGAGAAAATGGTTAAACGTATGGAGCTTATACACCAAGGTGAAAATATGAGAACTGCTGCTGAACGTTTAATTTCAGAAAACAGAGAAGACTTACGACGAGAACTTTTTCCGAACAAGTTATATGGCGCGAGAAACAGGAGATTAAGGGAAGATACCCCAAGTTTTACAGTCACATCCCATTGTTTAGATGAAATGATACACCCAGTTCAGCATCGAGGATTAACTCCGAGAGAAGCTGCAAGACTTCAAAGTTTTCCTGATTGGTATATTTTCGAAGGTCCTTTTGTAAAGTTTCATTCCGATCCGGAACAAGACCGATACGAACAGATCGGCGATGCTATTCCTCCGCTACTAGCTTATGCATTAGGACAAGAAGTAGTAAATACGTTAAACACGATCTATCACCAAATAAACAACAATATTGAATATATATGTTAAAAGAGTAGGACAAGTTCCTGCTCTTTTTTTGTAAGTAAATTTGTGGTAAGGTAAAATACAGAACAATCTGTATGGGGAGTGACGAGACTTGGCACAAGAAAATCGCCGAAAACAAGAACATGGTGAAAAAAACAAAAAAAATCTTCAGTCACTAATCGAGACATACACTCGGGAAGGACATATTGCTGAAAATATATCACCTTATAAAACGGGTTATCCCAATTTTGATGAAAAACAATTTAAATTAGACCATCTTATCACCTTCCGTGATGGCGAAGTTTGGGGAATACATACTACGTCAACCATTCGAACAGATCGTGCAAAACAAATTCAATGGGATTCTTACCATATTAAGAAAATTAACCAACATGTGAGCAAAGTATATTTAGTTTTTCCTGAAGGGCTTGATCATTACAACAAAAATCAAGCGCTAAGTTATCAAAAAAAAAATTAGAGAGAAAAAAATGTATACAGCTATTGATGATGTTTTAAGTTTAAGTGAGCTTGAACAATGCTTAGAATCAAAAAGTTTGGAAAATGAAAACATTGGAAAAAGAAAAGCAACGGAAGGAAAAAATTTTGAAAAGCGACTAGTATCTATACTAAACCACTCTTCAAACATAAAAAAATGGAATCAATCAAGTTCAACAGAAGATGGTTATTTTTATCCAACATTTCAACAAATCATGAGTTTAATAGGCTTATCAAGAAATGAGAAAATACTGAAAATAGAGGCAACTGATAAAATTCCTAGACTCGAAACAGGTGGACAACCAAAAACAGATATTCTACTTACCATTACGACAGATAGACGCTCGGAAGAAATGTTCACATTTAGTTGCAAACGCTCAAGTGCGAAGTATGTTTCAATCCATGAGTACACAGCAGAAAGTTTTATAGAGGTGTTAGATATAAAAGATAAAAAATTACAAGAAGCTTTCCTAAAGTTACAAGAAGTCGGAGGCTTTACCGAACTGAAAAAACGATATGATGCTCTTTATAAAGTAATGGAGAAAGAACTGCCTATTCTAAATAAAAAATTAGCAGAATGGGCTTATGCCGGTATTGGTGGATACGGGGATCCAAAGATTCACTGGGCAAATTATATCATTGTCTTCAAAAATGATACAAAAACACTTGAGATGGAAAAAATAGATGTTTATATTGCGAATATATTACAAAATGTAGAAGGACAGATGGGGACTTCTTTTCAATGGACTTATCCATCTAAGAAAAAAGGCAAGGCAATACAACTAAAAGGAAAGATTACTTGACTTTTATTTCAAAAAACAAAGACTGCTTTACTTCAACAATATACGAATGAACAAAACTTATTCTAAGCTTGTGCATAGTTGATAAGAGACAAGGTGTCCCCATGATTTTCGGGACACCTTCTTCTTGTTTTATTCATCTCTTTCATGTTTCACAACGATGCGATCGTTTTCTACATCAATGTGGATCGTACGTACATGTTCTTCATCAAGCAACACGTCAGCAATTTGGTCTTCGACATGTTCTTGTATGACGCGGCGGAGTGGACGGGCGCCAAATGTCGGATGATAACCAAGTTCAGCTAATTTTTCTTTCGCTTTGTCGCTCATTGTAACAGCTACATGCTGTTCAGAAAGCGTGCGTTGCAATTCAGCGAACATGAGATCAACAATTTGCAACATGTGCGCTTTTTCAAGCGGTTTAAATTCGATGATCGCATCGAGACGGTTTAAAAATTCCGGTTTAAAGTATAGGCCGAGACGTTGGAGCAAGTCGCCTTCGACATTCGTCCCTGCATTTGATGTCATAATGATGACTGTATCTTTAAAGCTGACGGTACGACCTTGGCTATCTGTTAAACGACCGTCTTCTAAAATTTGCAAAAACATATGTTGTACGTCCGGATGCGCTTTTTCCATTTCATCAAGCAAAATGATGCTGTAAGGATTGCGGCGCACTTTTTCCGTTAATTGACCGGCTTCTTCATGACCAACGTAGCCAGGAGGTGCACCGATGAGTTTGGCGACTGCATGTTTTTCCATATATTCGCTCATGTCTAAGCGAATCATCGCATCTTTAGAACCGAACAATTGTTCGGAGAGCGTCTTCGACAATTCTGTTTTACCGACGCCAGTCGGACCGACGAATAAGAACGAACCGATCGGACGGTTCTTCGCTTTTAAGCCGGCGCGACTTCTGCGAATCGCTTTAGCGATTTTTTTCACCGCTTCTTCTTGACCGATGACTTTTTTCGCTAAGTTTTCTTCTAAATGTTTCATTTTTGCTTGTTCATCGTCTTGTAGTTTGCCGACTGGGATGCCTGTTTTTTCTTCAATGATTTGTTGAATGTGCATGACGTCTACAACAGGTGGCTCAGCTTGTCCGTTTTGTTTTAATTGTTTTTCAAGCTGCAATTCTTCTGTGCGCAATTTGGCAGCGAGTTCGTAATTTTCTTCTTGCGCTGCTTTTTCTTTTTCTTTTCTTAATTGTTCGAGACGTTGTTCGATTGCTTCTTTATTTGTCGGTGTCGCTTTTAAGCTTACTTTTGAACCCGCTTCGTCTAACAAGTCAATCGCTTTATCAGGAAGGAAGCGATCTTGAATGTAGCGATGCGACAATGTGACGCATGCATGAATCGCTTCATCTGTATATTTTACTTGATGGAATTGTTCGTATTTTGGCTGAATGCCTTTTAAAATATCGATCGCTTGTTCAATTGTCGGTTCATGAACGATGACCGGTTGGAAGCGACGTTCAAGCGCTGCATCTTTTTCAATTTGACGATATTCTTTTAACGTTGTTGCGCCGATGATTTGCAATTCTCCGCGAGCAAGCGTCGGTTTTAATATGTTGCTTGCGTCCATCGAACCTTCTGCCGATCCGGCACCGACAAGTAAATGAATTTCATCGATGAATAAAATGACATTTTTCCGTTGCTGTAATTCAGCAATGAGTTGTTTCATTCGCTCTTCAAATTGACCGCGAATGCCTGTGTTTGCGACTAAGGAAGCGACATCGAGCACGTACACTTCTTTGTTTAATAATTTTGTTGGAACAGATCCTTCGACGATTTTAAGCGCTAATCCTTCGACGATCGCCGTTTTACCAACGCCCGGTTCACCGATTAACACCGGATTGTTTTTATTGCGCCGATTTAAAATTTCAATGACGCGTTCAATTTCTTTATCGCGTCCGATGACAGGATCGATCAATCCTGCTTTCGCTAATTGCGTTAAGTTGCGACCGAATTGGTCAAGCAATCCGTTTCGTTTCGGTTGTTGTTCTTGTTGTTGGGCGTGGGAAACAGTTTGTTCAGCAAGCGGTGCGAAGAAGTCGGAGAACAATTGATCGAAACGATCGAAGTGGAATCCTGCTGGCACTTTTAATTGTTGTTTTTGTTTTGCATAGCACGCCTCGCAAAGATGCAATTGTTGTTTTTCGTTGTTTACTTGCACATGTAAAAAGATGTTTGCTTCATTTTGTTTACATACTTGGCACATCATAGGCACCAACCTCCTTTTTGACTTTGACTATATTTGACCTTTCTGTCTTTATTATAATTTGACCTTTTTTGACTTTCAAGACCTTTTTTAAAAAAATAAAAAAAAAACATGATAGGAAGATAACCTATCATGGTCGCTTTAACCCATTCATCAAAAACTGAATCGTCCGCTCTATCTCTCGTTCATCATCCCACGGATAGTCGGGCATGACGAGAAAGCGAGTGAGTAAAAACCCCGCAATTGTCGTAATCGTCAAACGAATAATCGTCTCTGGCGGAAGTGGAGCAAGCTCCCCTTTTTGTTGAAAATGCTCGACAATTTGTTTAAACTTTTCGTACACATGATTGATAAAAATCGTTTGAAACTGCGCTTTAATGTCATCGTGAAACGCCATTTCTTGCCATAATACACGAATCGCGGGCAAATACGTTTTGACAAATTCATATCGGTTTTGAAAAACGGCGCGCACAAATTGCTCATCATGTTCATATTCGTTTTCAAATGCATGCTTCAAAATTTTTCATTGACGAAATAAAAAGATTTTTGTACGATAGTAACGTCAATTGCATATGAAATCTTTCTCGTCAACTAAGATGAGATAGAGGTCGCGGCAAATAATAGTAGTTTCATGGAGACGCAGAGACGTCGCTGAAGTGAGATGAAAGGATTTGTCGCCGAAGTTTATAGCGTGCTCTGGCGCTATAAGCTGGGCCTGTTGCCGAATAGGTGCAGGACTGTCATCGCACATGCGGTGGAGAGCTATCGATCTTAAGTTTGATGCGGATGTGTCATATATTGTGCACCCGTTGAAAACTTAGGGTGCACTTTTTTATTTGAAAAAAGTGCACGACAACAGCGCTCTACCGTACGCACCGTATATTTTATGAACGAAAGGATGAAAAACATGAAACAACAAAAACTCGGCTTTTGGGTATTGACCGCGCTTGTTGTCGGTAACATGGTCGGATCTGGTATTTTTATGCTTCCTCGTTCGCTTGCGGAAGCCGCAAGCCCGGCTGGCGTATTGCTCGGATGGCTGTTGACGGGGGCTGGGGTGTTAATGATTGCGATTATTTTTGGTAATTTAGCGATTCGAAAACCAGAATTAAACGGCGGACCGCAAATTTATGCGAAAGAGCTGTTTCCGAAAGGTTCAAATGCGTCGATCTTATCCGGTTTTATGTCATCTTGGGGATATTGGATCGGCAACGTCGCTGGAAACGTCGCCATTATTACGACGTTTGCTAGTTACTTATCAACGTTTTTCCCTATTTTAACGAGCGGACATGTCGTCTTTTCCGCCGGTTCATTGACGTTAAAGCTCGGCAATTTGCTGACGTTTCTCGTTTGTACGGCGCTTTTATGGATGATGCATACAATTATTTTACAAGGAGCAGAAAACGCTGGAAAATTAAACTTTGTTGCCACCGCAACGAAAGTGCTTGGCTTTTTCTTATTTATCGTCATCGGGCTGTTCGCCTTTGAAAAAAGCTATATCCAACCGTTTGTTGCTCCGCGTTACGATGAAGCAGGTCATACGCTCGGGCTTCTTTCACAAATCAACAACGTCGCATTAAGCACGCTTTGGGCGTTCATCGGCATTGAATCAGCGATCGTCTTCGCTTCGCGCGCGCGCAAACAAAGCGATGTGAAACGCGCGACAATTGTCGGTTTATTTATCGCCTTAGCGATTTACATCGGCATTAGCGTGCTCGTGATGGGATTGTTAAAACAAGAGGTGCTCATGCAGTCAGAAAAACCGCTCGTCGATGCGATCGGAACAGTGTTAGGACCGATCGGATCGCAACTGCTTGCAGCGCTCGGTTTAATTAGCTTAATCGGTTCGACGCTCGGCTGGATTTTTTTAAGTGCAGAAGTGCCGTACCAAGCTGCAAAACAAGGATTGTTTATGCGCACCTTTTTGCAAGAAAATAAAAACGGAATGCCGCGCTTTTCTTTAATCGTCTCGAATATGATTGCGCAACTATTCATTTTTTCAACGATTTCAAACTCGATGGCGGCAGCGTTCGATTTCGTCATTTACATTGCGACATTATCGTATCTCGTTCCGTACGTCATCGCATCCGTCTTCCAATTGAAGCTCGTTTGGACAGGAGAGACGTATCGTACGATGCAAGAACGAATGACAGACGGAACGATCGCCGTGCTTGCGACCATTTATTCCATTTGGCTTGTGAAAGCAGGAACGGCCGATATGAAAACATTTTTACTCGGCATCGCCTTGCTGGCAAGCAGCTTGCTTTTTTATCCACTTGTTGTTAAACAACAAAACGGCGAAACGAACAAACAAAAACAGTCAGCATAACAAATCCCCCGTCATTTCGGCGGGGGACACATCTTCTCATTTTCTCATCTTTATTCTTTGTATTTTTTTCTTGCTTTTTCAAACATTTGATTTAATTTTTCGATCTGTTTATTATTTGCTTGCTTGCTACTGTTCAAATGACCATCATACTCAATTTGATTACTATCTAATGGAACTTTCCCATAATAAACCCCTTTGATTGTATACTCATCATGTGTAGTGCTTTTTCTTAAAAACAAAAGATAACTCTTATCATTTTTCATCAATTGATACCCTGCTGAACCGTACATTGTATTCGTTTCTTTATCAAATGCTCCATTCTCCATAACTTTGATAACATTACCCCTATCTAACTTATATCCTTTTTCATTTTTGAACACTTTTTTGATCTCGACGTCACTTATTGTGTAAAAGCCCGTTACCATATCGCCATCTTTATCAAAATGACTCTCCCCACTTTTCTTCGTACCGATTAAAATGACTTCACTATCATTCTCCATTTCTTCTAAATAATCATACTGATCTATAATTTTTGATTCACTATGAACATATTTTGTATGTGCATTGCTTAGTTCAGATGTCGTATGATTACAAGCAGCTAAAAACAAAATAGTAAAAAAAAGAAGAACATCTTTTTTCATTAGATCATTTCCTTCCCTCTAATAGATAGCATTTATTCCGTTCCAATCATCACTCTGTGGGTACTCGTCATTTAAGAAACCTTCCGAAAGCATGATAGCACGAACATCATTCTCATGATCTAGTCCCAGAGCATGACCTATCTCATGTGCTGTCGTTTCCCTCGTTTGTACCCAAGATAACTTTTGAAAACCCGGCAAATAAATCCTTAACTGAGACTTATCATATGTACAATCCCAGCAAGCAGTCACTTGTCCTAACCAATTTACGTTATAGTTAATACAATCAGCGACAACGGAACCCATATCTTTCGTACTAGCCCACCATTTATAGTTAGCTTGGGAAGCATCATATGTCCTAGTCGTACCAATTAAAGGTGAACTATCAAACGCTTCTGATCCGTAAGCTGCCCGTGCTTCATAACCGGCATGAATAACCGATGAGTCGATCCAATATTTTAACGAGTTTGGACTTCTATATTTTCCTCCCAACAGTTCATAAGCATGAACATTGACACTAGGGATTAAATATAAAATGATAATAAGTAAAAAAGTAAATCGTCTCAAATTTGCTCACCTCTAGAATTTCTTATTGTTTTCAACTTTTCAACCATCTTATCATTTTTTTTTTTGCAAATTGTTTTTACACTAATGACTAAGGTAACTCCCTTGGTCTTTTTTATTTTTCGTCCTCTATCATTTACAGAACATATTTCGACATCATTCGTTTTCGTCCTTCCTGCCCGAGCAAAAATCCCCTTCTTACACTAATGATTTTTTCAGCCTTTTTTCACATGTTTATGTTATAATATTCCTTGAATTTCGTTTTGTCGAGGGAGTACATATGGGGAGAGAGAAAATGAGACGGTGGTTGTTGTACGTCTCGCTTGTTATTTTGCCGTGCTTTGTTGGGAGCGCATGGATTGTGCTTTGGCAAGACGAACAGCAGCAACAACAACTGCTTGAAGAAACGCGAACGTTTGCGAATATACATAAAAATGACCTTGACCGTTTTCTTGCGGAGACGACGGCTCGGCTAGAAACGTTAGCGATCGTCCTGAGCAAACATATCGCGACATTAAAAAAGGAAGAAATAAACGACATATTGCAACAAATGCAAAAACAAGACGTTCGCTTTGAACGCATCTCGTTCGTTTCCGACATGACAAGTTCAACGATGTACATAGCAAAAATAACGAAACAAACGATGATCGATACCCATCAGACGACGACGATCGTCACGCCAATTATCGATGAACAAACAAATCAAACGGCTGGCTTTCTCGTTGCAAAATTGCGCACAGCGTACATGAAACATCGCATGAAAATCATTGATCCAAACGCATCCTTTCGCTTATACGATGAACACGGAACGCTTCTTCTTGCGACAAACAAACGTCAAGCATCACAACAAAAAGTAAGCGTCCATTTAAATCACGCACCGTGGACGATTGAAGCGAACGTGCCGCGCGTAAATATGAAACAAAATATACAAGCTTCCCTTCCTTATATCTTGTCGCTTATTGTGATCATCCATATTATTTGGTTGTTCATTCAATATTCGCTATTAAAACGGCAAACGATCGTCGAACGAATGGAAACGGAAGCGCAAAAGCTTGAGTTAATCGGTACGCTAGCCGCAAGCACGGCACACGAAATTCGCAACCCGCTTGCGGGCATTAAAGGGTTTATTCAACTATTAAGTGAAAAACATAAAGATAACGAATCGCAACTTTATTTTTCGGTCATTCAAAACGAAATCACACGCATTAACGATATCGTCAATGAATTTTTAATTCTCGGCAAACCGACGGCACAAAAGCTTGAAATGTGCGATTTAAATCATATCGTCCAAAGCATTCACCCGATGATCGAGTCGCAAGCACACTTACATAATGTTATTTATTCGTTTCAACGCGCCGATGTACCGCTTCCGATTCGTTGTTCGAAAGACCATTTAAAACAAGTCGTCTTAAATTTAGCAAAAAATGCGATAGAAGCGATGCCGCACGGTGGCGAGCTAACGATTTCTCTTGAAAAACAAGGAAGCTTCGGCATATTGCGCGTCAAAGATACAGGTTGCGGCATTCCGAAACATGTGAGCGACAAGCTATTCCAACCGTTTGTCACATCTAAACAAACAGGCACAGGGCTTGGGCTCGTCATATGTAAACGCATTATAGACATGCACGAAGGGACGATTGACATTCATAGTATAGAAAAGAAAGGAACGACGATTACCGTTCGTTTTCCGTTAGGAGGGTGATTATGGTTGACATGCTGATCGGAAGCACGCTATCTGCACTTGCCACAGGAGCTGGCGCTGTCCCGATTTTATTTTTGTCGCGCTCGTTAACACACAAATGGCGCGACATGTTGCTCGCTTTTACGGCTGGTGTTATGATGGCGGCATCCATGCTTGGACTCATTCCAGAAGCGCTTTCTTCCGGAACGTTTCTTGCCTTAACGGTTGGATTGTGCGTCGGTGTGCTCGCGTTAACGTTTCTTGAAAAAATGGTGCCGCACATCGACTTAGCGCATACCGAAAGCGGCATAAAAATTGACCAAAAAGCGTTGCTTGTGCTTGCGGCGATTACGCTTCACAACATCCCAGAAGGACTATCTGTCGGCGTGAGTTACGCTTCCGGCGAACAAAACCATATGGGTGATTTAATTGCGCTTGCGATCGGCTTCCAAAACGCGCCTGAAGGATTGCTCGTTGCGCTTTTTTTATTTAATCAACAAATTTCAAAAGGAAAAGCGTTTTTGATGGCAACAGGGACAGGACTGATTGAACTTGTCGCTTCCGTCATCGGCTTTTATTTAACGTCGATCGTCGATGCGCTCGTCCCGTACGGATTAGCGTTTGCTGCTGGAGCGATGTTGTTTATTATTTATAAAGAATTAATTCCTGAAAGCCATGGCGATGGGAATGAACAATCGTCAACGTATTCTTTTATTATCGGACTATTAGTGATGGTATTTTTAATTGAAACATTTTAAAGGATGATCTACATGTCGAAATATTATATGCTTCTTTTATTGACAAGCGCATTATGGGGAGGAAACTTTGTCGCAAGCAAATTGCTTGTCGCCCACGCCTCCCCGCTCACGCTGACGTTTATTCGCTGGACGATCGCCGTCCTTTTTTTATTTCCGATCGTGTTAAAAAAAGAACGATCCGTCCGTCTTCAAACGCGCGGCATCGTTCCTTTGATTGCGATGGGGATGTCGGGCGTCGTGTTGTTTAACGTATTTATGTTTCAAGCGCTTCGCTATACATCAGCGGATCATGTCGGTTTAATTTCAACGCTAAACCCGATGGCGATTGCGCTCGTTGCATACGTCGTCTATCGTGACAAACTGACGCTTCGGCAATGGGTGGCGATGATCGTTTCGCTCATCGGTGTGCTCATCGTCATGACGCACGGGCAACTGCATCGTCTAGCGGATGTAAACATCGGCGATGTATGGATGATCGGAGCGGTCATCATTTGGGGCGTTTATTCAGCCTGCGCCAAAGCGGTGATGACATCGTACTCTCCGCTTGCGGCGACGTTTTGGTCTGGCGTATTTGGCGTCATCGGATTGCTGCCGTTTCTTTCTTCTTTTTCCGTTCATGATGTGAACGTCTCCTTTTCGCTTGCGCTTTTATATACGAGCGTTGGGGCGACGGTGCTCGCGATGTTTCTTTGGAACGTCGGCGTCAAACGAGTTGGTGCGACGACAGCGGGCATGTTTTTAAATTTTAATCCGCTTTTTACTGCCTTGTTTGCATACATACTTCTTGGAGAAACGTTAACGCCACCACAATGGATCGGTTCATTCGTCACCATTGCAGGCGTCATATTGTTTACAAAAAAATAGAAGGGGCGTTATTCCCCTTCTTTTTCTTCATATGGATGAGCAACCCAACCGGATGGATCGATAAATAACCGAACGGCAACGACTTGACGATCGTCCATTAATGTAAAGAAATGCGGATTTCCTTCTGGCACAGAAATGACGTCTCCTGCTTCGAGTTGTACGTCAAAATATCCTGTGTTTTCGTCTCCTTTAATGACGAAAATGCCGTGCCCCGCGACGATTGCACGCACTTCATCTTCCGTGTGCGTATGCACTTGTTCAAATTTTTTCAATAGCTCTTCTAAATTTGGCGTTTGCTCACAGAGAGCGACAACGTCCCACGCTTGATAGCCTCTTCGCTTCGCTAAATGTTCAATTTCCGATTGAAACGCGGCTAAAATGTCCGCTTTTTCTTCGTCTGTTAATACAAATTTGTTTTGAAGATGCGTTGGAAGTTTACTTGCATCCCAATGTTCGTACAACACACCTTGCTTATTTAAAAACGCAGCGACGTTTTCCTTTCCTTCAATCACTTCTCCTGTATTGCGCACTTTAATCACTGCCATACTTACTCCCCCTTATCGTTTTAAAAGTAATAATTTGACGTGGTACTGACATAAAAACTCGCACGCTTCTAGCCATTTTTTCGCTTCAAACGCATCTTTTCCCCAAACGGTAATGCCGTGATTGCGAATAAGTACCGCCCCTGTGCTTTCATGCACATGTTTCGCAAATTCATCCGCCAACGTCGGAATATGTGCGAAATTCGGAATAATCGGAATGCGAAATACCGCATCTTCTTCCCATAATCCGAACGCTTTAATGATTTCTTGATTTGTAAAAACGACTTCCCCTTCATCGCCGTACCATTCCGAAATGACGTTGTTGTCAACGGTATGCACATGCAAGACGCAGCCGGCGTTCGTTTTGTTGTAAATGCGGACGTGAAGAAGCGTCTCCGCTGACGGTTTGAGAGACGTCGCTTCCGCTGGCTGTCCGTCCGCACCGACGAGTAAAAAATCTTCTGCCGTCTCTTTTCGTTTATCTTTGCCGCTTGCGGTCACAAGAAACGTGAGCGGCTCATCGCTCACTTTGAGCGACAAATTGCCGCTTGTTCCCATAAACCAGTCGCGCGCCGCTAGCTCCCGTTTCACCTCAGCGAGCTCTTCCCATTTTTTTTGCCTCATGCGACCACCTCGCTTTCTTTTAACGCATCGATGACATCATAAAACGTCGTAAACGGCGTATGCGGTAAGTGAAGCTCACGGCATTTTTCAAGCAAAAAGTCGCGCGCGATGACGTGATCGGCTCGTTTTGCTGCCGCTAAATCGGTAATGGAATCGCCGATGACGATCGTTTTCGCCCCTTCTGGCGCAAGTTTACGAAGAAGTGACGGCTTGCAACAGCCGCATTCATTTTGACAATGTTCATCGCATGCATACGGCCATGTAATTTGAATCGTTTCGCCGCGAAAGTCCGCGCGATTGCAAAAAATGCGTTCTTTTTCAATGAACCCGTCTAACAACGGATAAACGAAAAAATCGATGCCGCCGCTGACGATATAAAGCGGCATATGTTGTTGTTTCGTCCATGCGACAAACTCGGAAAATCCGTCGCGAATGCGGGCAGTGTCAAGCAAAAATTGCACAATTTCTTCTTTCAATGACGACGGCAAAAGGGAAAACATGCGCCCAACGCCTTGTTGTACGGAACATCTTTGCGCAAGTATATCGTCTTTGATCGCTTCCCACTCCGGTGGGGCGAACTGTTTCATCACCGCAATAATGTTATCGTTTAACGTAATCGTCCCGTCAAAGTCGCAAAAAATGACTGGCTTCATGATGCGCTCCCCCATAAATGAAGCGCTTGTCGCAACGGTTCGTTTTCTTTTGCCGCTTCATGAAGCGAACGCCCTGAAAGCACCGCTTCAACTGCCGCTCGAAACGCTTGCCCGCCGCCAACCGCTCCGGCTGGATGACCGTGCACCCCGCCGCCTGCGTTAATGACTGAATCGATGCCAAAATCGCGAACTAAAAGCGGCACAAGTCCCGGATGAATGCCGGCCGATGGGACAGGGAACGCGCGGACGAACGGCTCTTCTTTCGTCAGTTCGTCGGCAATCGCAAGCGTCTGTTCTTTTTCAAGCGCTACGCTTCCGTACGGAGATGGGAAAAGCGAAAAGTCCGCTCCTGCCATGCGCAACAGTTTGCCAAGAAGAAGCGCATAGCTCACTCCATATACGTGCGATGAAGCGATCGCGCCGCTAAATGACGGATGCGCCATGATCGGCAAACGAATGTCATCGTCTTCGCGAAGCGCTTGCAATACATCAAGCCCGTATGTAAACACGTTAAACAACAACACGTCCGCACCTAACTCCGCTGCGCGCTTTGCTTTTTCTTTTAGTTCAAACGTTTTTCCTGTTAAGTTCACCGCATATAACGTCCGATGCCCTGTTTGTTCGTACACATCGTTGAGCGCTTGTTTTCCTGCGACGATGCGTTTTTCAAACGGCGTCAAGTCGTTTTCAAACAAAATTTCATCGTCTTTCACGAGATCGACACCGCCGAGCGCTTGCAGTTTTAATTGCTCGGTCACATATCGCAAATCGCGACCGATCACCGCTTTAAAAATGCTCATGACAAGCGGACGGTCAAAAACACCAAGCTTTTCACGAATGCCATCAATGCCAAAGCGCGGACCAGGAAATGCTCGTTTTAATTCGTCAGAAAACGTCAGGTCAACAAGTTTAATCGTTCCATCAAGCGACAATTTGCCAAACGTCGTCGTCAAAATCGCTGGAAAATCGGCACTAAAATTGACGCTCGGATACGAAATGCGCACGAGCGCCCGTTTCAATCGCTTCCCGAAATACGTATTGACCCGCTCATCTTCCTCAAGCTGTTCAATCGACTCTACAACCCCTTTATGTTTTTTCAACTGTTCTTGTTCAAGTTGCGGCAAATCGGTCCACGATCCTACCGTAAGCCCAAGCGCAATCCCCTCCGCTTTTTTCGCCAAATCTTTGTCATCATGAATCAAATATGTTGCCGTAATCATCGTATCACTCCTTTACAAATAAAAAACCTCTTCATAAGAAGAGGCTAATCGTTCGTCTCTTCTTATCTCTCAGCTGATTGCTGCGAGAATTAGCACCGTGCTTAACGTTCGTTAAGTCGGTTGCCGGGCTTCATCGGGCTCGTCCCTCCGCCTACTCTTGATAAGAATTCGCAATGTATGAAATTTTTTGAATGGTTCGTTTTTCATAAATTTAATTCGAATTATGACAGCAGTCTCTCATTTTGTCAATGATTTTTTAAAAAAGTTGCAATCGTCCGATTCGTTCTGCTGCTTCTTTCAGCCGTTCTTCGCTTGTCAACAGCCCTGTGCGCACATATCCTTCCCCATGCTCTCCAAAGCCGATGCCTGGGGCAACGGCGACATGTGCTTGTTCAAGTAAAAGATTGGCAAACGTTTCGGACGTATATCCTTTTGGCACCGGAAGCCACGCAAAAAAAGAACCTGCTGGCGCTTGCACGTTCCAGCCGATGTCGTTTAATGCACGAATAAACGTATTCCGTCTTGCTTCATACGTGGCGACAAGCTCATCGACGCATTGTTGCGACTGTAAAAGCGCAACCGCTGCCGCTTCTTGAATGGCGCCGAACATGCTCACATACAAATGATCTTGCAAAACGTTAATCGCTTCGATCATGCTTTCGTTGCCGACCGCAAAGCCGATGCGCCATCCTGCCATATTGTACGTTTTTGAAAACGTATAAATTTCAATGCCAACGTCTTTCGCCCCTTCGACTTGTAAAAAGCTGACCGGCTTTTTCCCGTCAAACCCGATCGCCCCATACGCAAAATCGTGCACGACAGCAATGCCGTATGTTTCAGCAAACGAAACGGTTTTTTTAAAAAACGATTCCGTTGCTGTCGCGCCTGTCGGGTTGTTCGGATAGTTTAAAAACATCAATTTCGCTTGACGAACGACGTCTTTGTTTAACTCCTCATAATCGGGCAAAAAGTCGTTTTCCGCCCGCAGCGGCATCATTTCCATGCGCGCCCGCGCAAGCACAACGCCCGACCAATAGTCCGGATAACCGGGATCGGGAACGAGCACGACATCGCCGGGGTTTAATAAACAAAGCGGCATTTCAACGAGCCCAGCTTTGCCGCCAAATAAAATGGCGACTTCTTTTTCTGGATCAATGGTTACCCCATACTCCCGTTTGTAAAACGTCGCTACCGCTTCTTTCAAAAACGAATACCCGCGAAACGGGGAATATTTATGGTACGCTGGCTTTGCTACCGCCTGTTGCATTGCGTTTACAATATGAGCAGGGGTCGGCTGATCCGGATTTCCTTGCCCAAGATTAATGACGTCATGCCCTTCAGCAATGACCGTATTGACTTTTTGAACGAGCGAAGCAAAAAATTGCTTCGGTAGTTGCTGTAACAAGTTCGATTGCGGAAATGTTTTCATTTTTCGCACACCTACTTCACAAAAAGGTTGAAATTCTAGTCATGTATCATATATCGTAAAAATCAAAATGTAAAGAAAATTTTTCGAGGTGAATGAAATGAATATCGCTTGTATACAAATGGACATTGCGTTTGGAGCGCCTGAAAAAAATAAACAAACGATCGTGCGCTACATGGAACAAATGGCGCGTGACGTCGACGTCGTCGTATTGCCAGAACTATGGACGACAGGATACGATTTAACGAGATTAACAGACATCGCCGACGAAAACGGCGAAGATACAAAAACGTTTCTTTCCTCGCTTGCGCGCACGTACGATGTGCATATTGTCGGCGGATCGGTAGCGAAAAAAACAGACAAACAAATGACGAATACGATGTATGTCGTCGACCGAAACGGCCATGTCGTTAGCGAATATAGTAAACTTCATTTGTTCAAATTGATGGATGAACATATGTATTTACAAGCTGGGGAGACGTTACACGTTTTTCAACTCGCTCACACGACGTGCGCAGGCGTCATTTGTTATGACATTCGTTTTCCAGAATGGATTCGCACTCATGCGCTTCACGGAGCCGAAGTGCTATTTGTCGTCGCGGAGTGGCCGCTTGCTCGCCTTCATCATTGGCGTACGTTATTAATGGCGAGAGCGATTGAAAACCAATGTTACGTCGTCGCTTGCAACCGCGCAGGAAAAGACCCGAACAACACATTTGCTGGTCATTCGATGATCATCGATCCATGGGGAAACGTGCTCGCTGAAGGGGACGAACAAGAAACGGTCATTATGGCGAATATTGACATAAACGAAGTGCAACATGTGCGCGGACGCATCCCGATTTTTGCTGATCGTCGCCCAGACGTGTATAAAATTTTTGAAAAAAAGGATTGACAAACGAGCATGAACCGATGTATGATTCGAATCAAGCGAATTCACGAAACTTTTTCACTGTTAAAAACATTCAAATAACGATAAACACTCTTATCAAGAGCAGGTGGAGGGACGAGCCCGATGAAGCCCGGCAACCGGCGATGACGCACGGTGCTAATTCTTGCAGCAGTAGGCTGAGAGATAAGAGGTGCGAAGCAAACTTCAAACCTCTTTCGTTCAGCGAAAGAGGTTTTTTATTTATGTCAAGGGAGGAATTTGTATGTACGAACCGTTAACAGAACAAAAAGCGATCGCCCTTGCTGTTCGGTTGGGGCTTTTTGGAAAAGATGCGCTTCTTTCATGCAAAGAAATTGGCGATGGCAACTTAAATCTCGTGTTTCGTATCGTCAACGAGCGCACAAACGACAGCATCATCATCAAACAAGCGTTACCGTATGCGAAAGTCGTCGGCGAAAGCTGGCCGCTCACGTTAAAACGGGCGACGATTGAAAGCCAAGCGTTGCGCACTTTCGCAAGCTACGTCCCTCAATACGTTCCGAAAGTATACTATTCTGATGAGTCTTTAGCGATTACAGTGATGGAAGATTTATCGCATTTACAAATTGCACGTCGCGGGCTGATCGAAGGAAAAACGTTTCCAAAACTTTCGGAACATATCGGTGAATTTATCGCAAAAACAGCGTTTTACACGTCTGATTTCGGCATGAACCAACAACAAAAAAAGAAACTCGCACAACAATTTACAAACCCTGAACTTTGTAAAATTACAGAAGATCTCGTATTTACCGACCCGTTTTTTGACCATGACACAAATAACTTTGAAGCGGAACTTCGCGCAGATGTCGAGCAGCTTTGGCAAGATGACGCATTAAAACGCGAAACCGCAAAATTGAAACGGCGCTTTTTAACGAAAGCGGACGTCTTGCTTCATGGCGATTTACATACAGGAAGCATTTTCGCAAGCGACGATGAAACGAAAGTGATCGACCCAGAATTTGCATTTTACGGTCCAATCGGCTTTGATCTCGGGCAATTTTTCGCTAATTTGCTGTTAAACGCTCTCGCTCGCGATGAACGTGACCGCGAACCGCTCTTTCATCATATCGAAAAAACGTGGAACGTGTTTGTTCGCACATTTTCTGAACTTTGGCGTGAAAGCGATGAACCGTATGCGCAAATTTCTGGCGTGCTTCAAGACGTGCTTCACGATGCAAAGATCGAAGCGATTGGATTTGCTGGCTGTGAAGTCATTCGCCGAACGATCGGTTTAGCCCATGTCGCAGACGTTGACGAATTGCCGCTTGAGCGCCGACTTGATGCGAAACGTCACGCGCTTCGCCTCGGACGTGCGCTGATCGTACAGCGTGAACAATTGCCGATTCAGGCGATCAAACAACTTGTGCAACAAACGGTACATGTGAACAGCTAGGAGGAAGACAATGAAATCTGTACAATGGCACGATACACATATCACAATTTTAAACCAACAAGCGTTGCCTCATAAGACGGAATATTTAGAATTAAAAAACATAAAAGACGTATGGGATGCGATCGTGACGTTAAAAGTGCGCGGGGCGCCGGCAATCGGCATGACTGCCGCTTACGGCTTAGCGCTTGCGGCAAAATCGTATGAGACGGACGACTTAGCGCAGTTTCACGCCGAGTTAAAGCGCGACCGCGACTATTTAGCTAGCTCGCGTCCGACCGCTGTCAACTTATTTTGGGCGCTTGATCGGCTTATGAAAAGCGTCGCGCAAGCAAAATCCGTCAACGAAGCGAAAACGACGCTCATTCATGAAGCGATTTGCATTCAAGTAGAAGATGAAGACGTATGCCGCCGCATCGGCGAACATGCCCTTTCCCTTTTTCAAGACGGCGATCGCATCATGACGATTTGCAATGCCGGGGCGATTGCGACGGCGCGCTACGGAACGGCGCTTGCTCCGTTTCATTTAGCGAAAGAAAAAGGAATGACGCTTCACGCGTATGCGTGTGAAACGCGGCCTGTCTTGCAAGGGGCACGGCTCACCGCTTGGGAGCTTTCGCAAGCCGGCGTCGATGTGACGCTTATTACCGACAACATGGCCGCGCAAACGATGAAAGCAAAACGCATTTCCGCTGTCATCGTCGGCGCGGATCGCATCGCCGCAAACGGCGACACAGCAAACAAAATCGGCACGTTCGGTCTAGCCATTTTAGCAAAAGCGTTCAACATCCCATTTTACGTCGCCGCCCCGCTCTCAACGATCGACTTACAGACGAAAACAGGCGACGACATTCCGATTGAAGAACGCGCTAAAGAAGAAGTGACGCATATCGGCGGCGTGCGTATCGCACCGAATGTGAACGTCTACAACCCTGCCTTTGACGTCACACCGCATGAACTCATTACCGGCATTATTACCGAAAAAGGCATCATTTTTGGCGATTACGAAACAAAACTACTGACATTATTTGGGGAGGTTTTCGCATGAGAAATTTATGGCTTGCCTTCGTGCTTCTTTTGGTGCTATTAGCCGGATGCACGAACGAACAAGATGCCGTTTCTAAACCGGCACAACAACCGAAAGAAGAAACGAAACAAACGAATGAAACAACAGGAGCGGACATTCCAGCCGCACTAAACAAACCGATTAAAATTGCCGCTATTATGCAAATGTCGATCGGCACCTTTTCATCGCAGTATATCGCAGGTGTGAAAGAACAAGTCGCAAAATTTGGCGGCGACGTGCAAATTTATAACGCGGATAACGATTTAACGAAAATGGCATCGTACGTCGAAACGGCGATTAACCAAAACGTCGATGCGATTTTATTAGATCATGGACGGGCGGATGCGTTAAAAGCCCCTGTGGAAAAAGCGCTAGCAAAAGGCATTCACGTCGTCGCATTCGATAACGATTTAAACATTCCGGGTGTCACTGTCATTGACCAAGACGATTACAGCTTAGCATGGAAAACGTTAAAAACGTTAGCGGAAGATTTAAATGGTGAAGGCGAAATCGTCACGATTTGGGTCGGCGGCTTTACGCCGATGGAACGGCGCCACGTCATTTACGGAGCGTTTCAAAAACGATATCCGAACATAAAAGAAGTCGCCAAATTCGGCACAGCGAGCGCAAACACCGCTTTAGATACACAAACGCAAATGGAAGCGATTTTGAAAAAATATCCGAACAAAGGCGATATTGATGCGGTGTTTGCGACGTGGGATGAGTTTGCCAAAGGAGCAACGCGCGCCATTCAACAAGCAGGTCGAACAGAAATTAAAGTGTACGGCATCGACTTAAGCGATGAAGATTTACAAATGATTCAACAACCGAATAGCCCATGGGTCGCAACGACAGCAACCGATCCAGCGGAAGTCGGACGCGTGCAAGTGCGCTTTGCGTATCAAAAAATTGCAGGGGAAAAAACGCCAAACATTTACTCACTTGAACCGCATTTAGTGAAACGTTCTGACTTACCAGATCAACAAGTGTCGATGGGCGAACTGCACAACTACATTTCGGGCTGGGGGCAATCAAATGTCGCTGTCTCTCCATGGATGAAAACGCTCGAACAACAGGTGAAAAAACAATGAGCGGGCTTTCTATGAAACAAATCGTCCATTCGTTTGGCGATGTCACCGTATTAAACGGCGTGAACTTCCATGTCCAACCGGGCGAAGTTCACGCCCTTTTAGGTATGAACGGCGCAGGAAAAAGCACGTTAATGAACATTTTAGCTGGTCACCTGCAAGCAACGAGCGGAGCGATTGACATCGATGGACGGTCGTATACGTTTTCTTCCCCAAGAGATGCGAAGCGAGCGGGCATCGGACATGTCGTGCAAGAAGTGGATGCAGCGTTATTCCCTGCCCTATCCGTATATGAAAATGTGCTCGCTGAACAAATTGTCGAGCAACCGAACATGTTGTTTTCAAAAATGAACAAGCGGGCGTTTGTGTTACAACTTCTTGAGCGCGTCGGTTTGGCGCATGTATCGCCTGATGCGTCCGTCCAAACGTGCTCGCTCCATGAAAAACAGCTTATTTTACTCGCTCGCGTCCTTTCTTCTTCCGCTCGCTACATTATTTTAGACGAGCCGACCGCCTCGTTAAGCGAAGAAGAAACGAAACGGCTATTTGCGATGATTGAACAATTAAAAGCACAAGGCGTGTCGTTTATTTACATTTCGCATAAATTGCACGAAGTAAAACGCATTTGCGACCGGATGACGATTTTGCGCGACGGCACAGTTGTATATGAAGGTGATGTATCGCTTCCGACGGAGGAGATCGTGCGCCATATGGTCGGGCGGCAACCGGAGACGCGCAACACTTTTGCGCGGGAAAAAAGTGAAGAAACGATATTTGAAGTGAAACAACTATACATTCCAAAAACGAAAACGACGGTAGACCTTGCTGTACGACGCGGGGAAATTGTCGGCATTGCCGGCATCGTCGGCGCAGGAAAAACGGAATTAGCAGAAAGCATCATCGCCCATGTGAACACGATAGGGGAACGCATCGTGCGCGGGAAAAAACAAACGTGGACATCGCCAAAAGATGCGATCGAAGCAGGCGTTTGCCTCATCCCAGAAGAGCGCCGAAAACAAGGATTATTTATGAACGAAACAGTAGAAAAAAATTTGACGGTGCGCCTATTGTCGAACATTTCGAAATGGCAATGGATAAACAAACGACGCGAGCGCACGATCGCGACATCGCTCATTTCATCGTTACATATTCGTCCATCCTCGCCGACCGCCTTGGCGAAAAACTTAAGCGGCGGCAATCAACAAAAAGTCGTCATCGGCAAATGGCTACAAACGAATAGCGACGTATTTCTTTTTGACGAGCCGACAAAAGGCATTGACGTGCACGCGAAAGAAGAAGTATTTTCGATCATTCGCTCGCTTGCTGAAGAAGGAAAAGCGATCATTTATTTCACGAGCGAGTTTCAAGAGTTGCTTCGCATTGCACATACGATTTACGTCATGGTCGACGGTCGTTTCATCAAAAAAATAGACGCTCAAGAGGCGACATACGAACAGCTCGTCCATGATACAACAGGAGGTGACATGAGATGAAGTTTTTATACAAATACGGAACGATCATCGCCATCGTTGTCGTCATTAGTTTTTTCAGCATCACGCTCGATTCGTTTTTTACGTATGCGAACTTTAGCGACATTTTACGTTCGATTTCGATCGTCACGCTCGTTGCGATCGGCATTACGTTTTCATTAATTGTCGATGGATTTGATTTATCGGTCGGCTCAACCGTCAGTTTAGCGACTATCGCAAGCGCCTCCGCGCTCGTTTTACATCGCCAAGAGCTTTTCGTCGCGCTCATCGTTCCACTTCTTCTCGGCGTGCTCGTTGGATTGCTGAACGCCTTTCTCATCATTCGCCTTCGCTTGCCCGATTTATTGGCGACGTTAGCGGTCATGTATATCATTAACGGCGTACAATTGACGTATACGAAAGGATTTTCGATTTACAACGACATGCCGCTTCCAGAAGGCGGAACGGCGCCAGGAAAATTTATTCCATCGTTTTTATTTATCGGACAAGGAGAGCTGTTTGGCATCCCATTTTCTGTGTTGCTTATGCTTTTTGTCGTCGTTTGTGCTCATCTTTTTTTAACGTATACGAAATTCGGTCGCTTGTTTTATATGACGGGCGAAAATCGCGAAGCAGCAAGGCTCACCGGCATTCCCGTCGATCGTTACCGCACGATTGCGTATATGATTAGCGGACTGTTCGCTGCTTTAGGCGGCATTGTTCTTGCTTCGCGCATCGGCACCGGACAAGTATCGGCAGGGGCTTCCTTATTAATGGATGGCGTCGCTGCTGCCTTTATCGGCTTTTCCGTCTTTGGCGCAGGTAAACCGAACGTCATCGGTACGCTGCTTGGTTCGATTTTAATCGGGGTGTTGTTAAACGGGCTGACGATGATGAACGTCCCGTACTACGCCCAAGATATCATAAAAGGAACGATTTTAATTTTCGCACTTGCGTTGTCCCATATTGTAAAAAAGTAACCCACCTTACGCAAGGTGGGTTTCAAACGTCCGTTCTTTTTCTACTTTTTCCATTAGTTCATCAATAAGACGAATCACTTCGGTCGATGCTTGTTCGAGTTCTTGCAGTTGCGCTTCGGCACCTTTTATATCGCCTTTTGCGTACGCTTCCGCTGCTTTTTTCGCCGCGACGTGCACACGTTCATGAGGGGCATCAAGCTTTTCATACGCTGGCGTGCCTTTCAGTTGTTTTTTCGTTTGTTCATCAAAGTACCATTTTCCTAATCGGCATTGATGGTGAGAAGCGACATCTTCCGGACGAATGTTCTCGTAGCCGACAATCATATTGTAAATGCGCCATTTCCATAATAAGTGATCCGTTTTCGCTAAATGCAATAACGCTTTCGCAGATAGTTTAATATTGTTTTCGTTAACTAAATTTAAGCGGAAACGGTCGATCGCTTTGCTTAACGCATGAACCGTCTTTCCTGTTTTTTCACCAAGCTCGCGAATGTCATCTGTTAATTTTGCAATCGATGCCATTCGGTTTGCGATTTCATCGACAGCCGCCGCTTGCTGTTCAGCAACCGCAGCATTCGTATTTGTACTATCTTGAATGTCGCCCATCGCTGATACGATTTCGTTTAATAAAGGCATCGCTTCTTGCGCTTGACGGACCGCTTGGCGAATCGTCGATGATGTTGAGTAAATCGCGGATGATACTTCCGATGAAATCGTCCGCAACTCTCCGACGTTTCGTTGCACTTCGCCGAGCGATTGCACTGTATGATCGGCAAGCTTCCGAATTTCTTCCGCAACGACGGAAAATCCTTTTCCGTATTCCCCTGCACGTGCCGCTTCAATCGAAGCGTTTAACGCAAGTAAATTCGTTTGATCCGCAATGCCGTTGACAAGCTGCATCACTTTTTCAATCGCGCTTAAATGTTGTTGTAAATGTTCAAAACGGTCAACCATGTTCGTAAACTGTTCGGACGTTTCCATAATTTCTTCAAACGCTTCCGTCATCATTTGTTGCCCTTTTTCCGCCTGTTCAACGGATGTCGTCGTTTTTTCGGCGATGACGGTCGCCGCGTGCGCCACTTCCGAAACGGCCGTCGTCATTTCTTCCGTCGCCGCCGTCACCATTTGTACATCGCTATTTTGTTGGTCGAGCGCTTGTAGTAAATCTTTAATAAACATAATTTCCGCATTTTGTTCCATCAACATTTCTGTTCCGCTTGCGATTTGTTCCATCATCGTTTCTGTGTACACTTCAACGAGCAGTTGTTGCTCAATATTAATCGCCCGCTGCAACGTTTCCATCAATGTTAAACAACGTTTCGGCGCCAGCGCCGTTTTCGACAGCAACGTTGTTAAAATAAAGAAATTCAAATGATTAAAGGCAACGATCAATTTTCCGACATTCACTTTTTGTTTGCGCAACAAATGGAAAAAGCGAAGCGATTCATCGACGTACGCGCGGTTGCGTTCCATCGTAAAAAAGGCGTTCATATACGCTTCAATGCGTGCTTCAGTCACCGCATTTGCCGCTTCTGGCTTCACTTGTTTCAGTCCCTCATAAAAAAGACGAACCATCTCTTGTTTGTACGGTGCAATGAGTTCATCAATTTGTTTTAACTTTGCGAAATCTTCTGTCGTAAAATGGTTGTATGATAACGTGTCGATAAATCGTCCTTGAAACGAATAGTCTGTCCCTTTTTCAAGCAATTCGTTTAATGACGGACGAAGGCGCTTAAATAACATGCGATTCACCTCTTTAGCTGTCTTGACATATAAGTCTATTGTACTATATCTCTTTCCTGCATGTCATTAGTAATTGGCAAGGTAATATAAAACGTCGTGCCAACGCCTACTTCGCTCTCGACATCAATGCGCCCGTCATGTTCTTCAATAATTTTATAGCTGACCATTAAGCCGAGCCCCGTTCCACGCTCTTTCGTCGTATAAAACGGCTCCCCTAATTTTTTTATTTTCTCTTTCGGAATGCCGCTTCCTTCATCGCGGATGGCGATGCGTATGCCTTCTTCAATATTTGAAACAGAAACGGTAATCGTGCCGCCGTTTGGCATCACTTCAATCGCATTTTTTAATATGTTAATAAACACTTGTTTTAATTGTTTCGGTTCGCAATAAATAAGCGGCACTTGTTCATACGTCGCTTTAATTTGAATGTTATGCATCGTCGCCTGCACGCTTAATAAATCGACCGTTTCTTGCATAATTTTCACCACGTCGCCTCGTTCATAATGAATGGCTTGCGGTTTCGCCAACACGAGAAATTCAGTAATAATTGACTCAATGCGCTTTAATTCTGACATAATGACGTGGAAGTACATATCATATTGTTCGCAATCATTGCCGATGCTTCCTTGCAATAGTTGAATAAATCCTTTTAACGCTGTCATCGGGTTGCGAATTTCATGAGCGATGCCTGCTGCTAGTTGCCCGACGACGTTTAACGTATCTGATTTGCGCAACTGTTCTTCCATTTCTTTTTTCTCGGTCATGTCGCGCACCATCATTAACCCGACATGTTCAATAATGTTTGGCTTAAACGATAATTCCACAATTTTTTTCTTTCCTTCTCCGTCGATGAGCGCAAACTCTTTTTCTTCTTCTTCATTTCTCAGCCACATGTGAAATTTATTTAAATCGTTGCTTGCAATAAACGTATGTAAGCTCTTTTTCATTAGCTGTTCTTTTTGAAGGGCAAAAATGCGGCAGGCGGCAGGATTCGCATCAAAAATGCGCTGTTTATCGTCAATGAGCACGATGCCGTCCATCGCGTGATTAAATACGCTACGAAACTTTTGTTCTTGTTCGCGCAACTGCTTCTCCATTTTTCTTCGTTCGCTGACGTTGCGAAAAATCGTTAAATGGTAGCCGTTAATGGCGCCTTTTTTCGATGTAAATTCAAGCTGTTTTGTTTCGCCATTTGGCATATGAAACGTCAGTTCATCACGAATTTGTCCGTCGCGGAAAAATTGGCACAACACGCGACGCACTTTTTTATTTTTTTCATCGATAAACTGCAATAAGTTCGCATGGACGAGATCGTGAAGCGGCAGTTCAAACGTTCGGCTTGCGGCTGGATTGGCGCGCAAAATGTTTCCGAAATCGTCGCAAATAATAATCGCTTCGTGCGCTTGTTCAAAAATGGCGCGAAATCGTTCTTCGCTTCGCTGTAAGTTCATTTCCATGTTTCGTTTTTCTGTCACGTTGCGCATAATCGCCATAAAAAAGCCGCTATGTACGTTTGCTGTGAACGTCACCTCAAACAACTTTTGCATGCCGTCTCCTAAAATAAACGGAAGCTCGCTTGATACCGTTCCGTTTCGTTTTAACGTCAGCAACAGTTGCTCAAATAAATCGTGATATTCAATCGGAATAAATGTTTGCATCGAAAGCTTGAACAAATCTTCTTTTTTTACGTTGACGCTTGCACAAAAGGAAGGATTGGCGTCAATGAAGCGACCTTGTCCATCAAAAATAACGATGCCGTCGCCGGCGCGATTAAACAAATCTTTAAATAACGTTTCGTTAATCGTTCGTTCACGCTCAAGCGCTTTTTTCGAGGAAATGTCGCGGATGATATATAAATCAAATTGTTGCTTTTGATGGCGGCGCATAAATAGTTGCACATGTTTCAATTCGCCATCGGCTAAACGAATGACGAGTTCATCATCGTACGCCCCAAATTTGCGCAACATTTGCTTTTGAAATTGAAAAATATGTTCAGGGACAAGGTATAAATATTCTTGAAATTTTTTTCGCAACAGTTGTTCTTTTGGCGTACGGAATAAACGGCACGCCGCATCGTTGACGTCAACGAACGCCCCGTCATCTTTCACAATAATCATCGCATCTGTCACTTGTTGCAACATAAAATCATACCGACTCATTCGCTCATCGATCGCTTCTTTCTCTCGTTTTGAAAGCTGAACGAATACGGATTCCTCCATTATGCTTTCTTTGGAACTCAATCGCTTTCCCTCCTTGTTACTCCCTCTCCATATTTATCATGTATATTCGCTACATCTGTTTTCATTCCTTCTTAACATTCTGAAAATTTTACTAATCTGATCGGATTAAGAAAAGCGCAAAGCGCCCGCCTATCGGCGAAGAGCGCACAAGCCCCACCGAGGAGGCTGTCGCCGCCGCAGTGTGGGGCGGAGCGACTCGAGCCGATGGCGCTTGGAGCTAGACAGCTCCCTAAATCCGAATTTTTATACTTTCTTATCTTTAAAAAAAGAGCAGCTCATTCGCTGCTCAACAATCGGTAATCACGATATATGTCGCTTTCATCGGTCCGTGTACCCCAACGACTAAATTCATTTCAATGTCTGCCGAGTTGCTTGGGCCTGTAATGAAATTGATGCATGACGGAACATGTTTTTGTTCGCGAATGATGCGCGCCGCTTGCGTCATGCGCGGAACGATTGTACTTTTCGGAATGATCGCCACGTACGTTTTCGGTAAAAAGCTAATCGTCCGCCCTTGGTTGCGATCATTAAGCAACACGACCGTTCCGGATTCCGCTAACGTCATGTCGCTAAATGTGATGCCGATGTTCGCTTTTTCCGCTGCTTCAATGTTTGCTCGTCCGAGCGATACGTCCCATACGTGCACATCTTCTCTTTTTAAAAAAGAAGATAAACCGACTTGTTCATATCGCTCATCATTTGCGACAACGATCAGTCCGCCGCCATGGGCGTCAATGACTTGTTCGATCGTGTGATAGAGCCCATCTGTTGTCGTTTCAACGAGCGTCGTATGAATGCGGGTACATTGCTTTTTTAATTCATCAAGTAACTCGTCTTGACTATACCCTTGAAATACCGTCTGTTGCGGCGCATGTTTCCATTGCGGACGTTCGACAAATGCAGGCATATCACGTCCAAGACGAGAAGACAAACGTTGTAAAAAAGCTTCCATTACTCTTCCCCCCTTTGTTTGAACCAATCGCGGAACCGTTCTTTTTCTGGCGCTGGAAATTCGCGAATATCGGTCCATGCTTTTAACGGCCCTGGGCCTTTCGAAATGCGGTCGTTTACTGTAAACGGATTGACGGCCGTCGGTGCAATTTTTGAACCAAGTTTATACAACATGGACGATGCCGCGCCAAGCCCGAACGCTTTCATCGCTAACTTTTCCGAAATCGGCGCTTTTCCTTCCCGTTCAACAATCGTTTGCCGATGTTTTAACAACAGTTCATGGAGCGGAATTTTGACCGGACATGCTTCTGTACAAGCTGCACATAACGTCGATGCATACGGCAATTCTTTATAGTCGTCATAGCCACCAAGAAGCGGCGACAAGACGGCGCCGATCGGTCCGGAATAAATCGAACCGTACGAATGACCGCCGATATGACGGTATATCGGACAAACGTTGACGCAAGCCGCACAACGAATACATTGCAACACCGGTTGAAATTCCGTTCCTAAAATATCGGAACGTCCGTTATCGACAATGACGAGATGAAATTCTTTCGGTCCGTCTACTTCCCCTTCATCGCGCGGACCTGTTAATACCGTAATGTAGCTCGTCAATTTTTGCCCGACGGCGCTTCGTGTAAGCAAGCTGACGAGCACTTCCATTTCTTCAAACGTCGGTACGATGCGCTCCATTCCCATGACCGTAATTTGTGTTTTCGGTAAAGCGGTCACTAAATCGGCGTTTCCTTCGTTCGTGACTAACGTGATCGAACCTGTTTCCGCAACCGCAAAGTTGCATCCGGTAATGCCGACATCTGCCGTCATATATTCATGGCGAAGCATATGGCGCGCATGAAGCGCCAATTCTTCTGGCTTTTCTGTTTTTGTATACGCCAGCTTTTCTTTAAATACGTCGCGAATTTGTTCTTTATTTTTATGAAGCGCAGGCGCGACGATGTGCGATGGTGGATCGTGGTCGTCGACTTGCAAAATGTATTCGCCAAGGTCCGTTTCAATGACTTCGCAGCCGAGTTTTTCAAGGGCGGCGTTCATATGAATTTCTTCGGTCACCATCGATTTTGATTTCACAATTTTTTTCGCTTGCTTGCTTTCAACGACGCGGCAAATGTATTCGTTCGCTTCTTCTGCCGTTTGCGCGAAAAACACATGCCCTCCGCGCTTTTTTACATTTTCGCTTAATTGCATTAAATAATAATCTAAGTTTTCGAGCGTATGTTGACGAATTTCTTCCCCAAGCGCGCGCCATTGTTCCCAATTGCCGAGCTCCGCTGCTGCTTCCAATCGGCGCGTGCGCAGCCGCTCTTGCGCTCCTGCCACCGCTCCGCGCATAAACGTATTATGAATGCCTTTTTCCACTCGCTCGTGAAATTGTCCCGTATTAATTTTCATCGCCATATGAATCCCCCCTTTATCGGCTATTTAACACTTCGGCGATGTGCATGACGCGAATCGGCTTGCCTTTTCGCTCGATGCGCCCGCCGATGTTCATTAAACAGCCACAATCGGCCCCGATTAAATAATCCGCTTCCACTTGTTCGATACATTGAATTTTTTCATCGACCATTTGTTCCGAAATCGGTCCCATTTTGACAGAAAACGTACCGCCAAATCCGCAACAATTGTGCGCGTTTGGAAGCGGCACGACTTCAAGGTCTTTCACATGTTGCAAAAGCGCAAGCGGCGCATCTTTCACGCCAAGTAAGCGCGTCATATGACATGACGTATGATACGTCGCTTTTCCTTTTAACCGCGCCCCGACATCTTCCACTTGTAGCACATCGACGATAAATTGCGTCAATTCATACGTTTTATCGGCCACCCGTTTCGCCCGCTCTTCCCATTCACCGTCGCCTTTAAAAATGTGCGGATATTCTTTAAACATCGTCGCACACGAACCAGATGGCGTGACGATATATTCGGCATGTTCAAACGTGCGAATCATATGTTTCATCGCTTCTTTCGCTTCTTTTACATAGCCGCTATTGTACGCCGGCTGTCCACAGCACGTTTGCGCTTCGGGAAAATGAATCGTACAGCCAAGCCGCTCTAATAGCTCGACTGTCGCTTTTCCGACGTTGACGTGAAACAAATCGACTAAACATGTAACAAATAATGTAACATTCATTCCCGATCCCCTCTCCAAGAAAACGTTTTCTTTTTTTTCACTTTACATCTAATTGCCAAATTAGTCAACCGGTCATCTGATGAGTACGTTCGGAGGAAGCCCCTCCGTTATGAAGAAATATAGTCGGACAGCACTTTTTCGACATGCCCTAAATGGTCTTTCATTCGCTCTTGGGCAAGTTCGGCGTTTTGTTCGCGAATCGCCTCAAAAATAGCAATATGATCTTCAAGCAGCTGTTCGGTCGTCGCTTGTTTGGCAAACAGCCAAATGCGGCGCGTCTCGCGCATCGTCTCCATCATCATGCCTGAGACGTTGTTCATTAAACTCACTAATAGCGGATTTTTCGTTGCTGAGGCAATTGCCATATGAAATAAAAAGTCCGCTTTTTCGCCAAGCTCTTCGTCGCCAATCGCTTCGCGCATTTGCGTAAGGGCGCTTTGCATCGCGCGCAAATCTTCGTCTGTTCTTCGTTTCGCTGCAACGCCTGCGGCACCAACTTCAAGCAGCTTTCTTACTTCTAATAAATGAGCGACATCTTCTTTATTCATGAGCACCGCAGCAGAAATCGGAAACGATAACATCGCTGGATCAAACTCGCGCACGTATGTGCCTTCCCCTTGTTTCATTTCAATGAGCCCCATCGCCCGCAGCGCCGTTAACGCCTCGCGAATCGCCGCCCGTCCAACTTGGAAATTTTCTGCTAGCTGTTGAACGGAATCGAGTTTATCGCCGGGCTTTAACTGACCCGTTTGAATCATATGTAAAATCGCTTCCGCTACTTCTTCATATATTTTTTTCGGTTTAATTTGTTTGTACACGTTGTCCACCCCATTGTTTCTTGTTTGCTCCCCCCACATGAATAGAATATCATATCAGGTTATCAATTTTATTAAAATCATAGAATACTGATAAAGATTTTAATAAAATTGTTTATCCGTCCACGTCGTTTAAGCGACATGTACTCGGATCGGGTGTAACCCCACACCCACTATCCCATTGGCGAACGCCTTTGGGAATACTTTTCTCATGATGTTGTATGCTCCATTGACATCTGCGTGGATGAGCGTTCCGTTTTCAGATTGAAACAGCCCACGCTTGATTCGTTTTCCTTTGTATTGTTTTTGTTTCTTCATTTCTTCCATGTCTAAAAAACTGCATTTGGATGTATAGCTTTCTTCTGTCACGACGACGCGAATGCCATGCTGTACCGCTTTGTACTGCAACTGATGAAGAAACGTTTGATACGGAATGTGAACGAACGCTTGATTCGTGCGCTTTCCGAGATGGACTTCACGCTTCCAATCTTTATTTATCCCCACCACAATCGTATCGCAGTCTAAAGCCAACGCATGTTTGATGACAAAGGCACTCGCTTGGTGCATAAAGTTTTCTACGATGCGGTTTCGTTTTTCTGTCATTTTGCTCATTCGTTTTGTCCAATCAAGTCCATTCATCTGTTTCGCTACTTTGCGGTAGTGGCTCATTTGTTTGTTATAGTATTGATTGGCGGATTTTAGACCTTTACCATTGATGACAATCGGTTGTTTGCCCACGTTATTCACAATGGTTGCGAAGTTATCTAAACCCAAATCAATACTGACGTATCTGTTGTGATCTTGTTTTTGCGCTGGAATAGGGATTTTGTAAACGACTTCGATGATGATATGGCGGCGTTTCGGAATGAATCGGACTTGTTGAAGCTTCCCTTTCATGTTTGTCTTTAACCGAAATCCTTGAAAACAGATAGGAAATGTTATATGATCATCGACGACTTTGCATGATTGATTCGTTAGCACAAGTACATACCGTCCGTCTTTTTTGAGATATTTGGGCGGTTTCGGTCTGCCTGTATATTTGTCTTTGTTTTTTGCCCAATCTTTCATCGATTTAAAAAATGACTTCCAATTTTGATGCAACATCTTTAACGTTTGTTTGGCACATTGAGCCATTGGCATCGCTCGATAGTCTGTATCCATCCCTTCTGTTTTCAGCAGCTTGTCTAGCTTGTTGTAAGAAAGATACGTGCCGTGTTGGAAAAACGTTTGCCTGACTTGATAGTTGGCGAAGTTGTACAAGTTTTTTGACCGAAAACAATATTCGTCGATCATCGGATAATACGGATGAGTGGCGCAAATCATATGCCTTTCCACTCGATTCGCCATCATGATCGTTGTTCACCTCGCTTTCTCTTTTACTATATATGTTCATCAGAGAGCCATGCAATAAGATGTAAAGATAATCACAAAAGAAGTGGGATCTCAAATATATTTTATCAAATTTTTATGATTGAATAAAAAAACAGAACCATATTTTTCTACAAAATAACTGTGAAAAATTTTTAAATATTCATATTGAAAAATGGTTGCGCTTACATTATGATATACTCATCAGATGATTGTATGACCTTATGATAAGGGGATAAGGAATTACATCATCATATTGAACAAAGGGGGATGCATATGAGTATCGGTATGTTATCATTTATCGCACTATTGCCAATTTTAACAGTTTTCTTATTTCTCGTCGTGCTGAAATGGCCAGCGAGCCGCGCGATGCCTGTTGCGCTCGTCGTCACCGCCGCTATTGCCCTATTTGTTTGGGGCACGAAAATGAACGTTGTCGCCGCCGCAAGCGTCAACGGTATGAAAACGGCGATTGAAATTATGTTTATCGTATTTGGAGCGGTGTTGCTTTTAAATACGGTGAAAGAAAGCGGCGCGATCGAAACGATTCGCCAAGGGTTTATTCACATTTCACCTGACCGCCGCATTCAAGCGATCATTATCGCTTGGTTGTTCGGTTCATTTATTGAAGGCGCTGCGGGATTCGGTACACCAGCTGCGATCGCCGCACCACTTCTCGTTGCGATCGGCTTTCCAGCGATGGCGGCTGTGTTAGTTGCGTTAATTATTCAAAGTACACCTGTTTCTTTCGGAGCGATTGGAACACCAATCCTCGTCGGAGTGAATACCGGTCTTGCGAACCAAGAAGCAGTCATGAAAGCAATTGGCGTTATGGAGTTTACAGATTACTTATTACAAATTGCCGCAAACGTCGGCATTATTCATGCGATGGTCGGAACGTTTATTCCGCTTATTATGGTCGGAATGCTTACGCGCTTTTTCGGCAAAAACCGTTCGTTCCGTGAAGGATTGCGCGTCTGGAAGTTTGCGATGCTCGCCGGCTTTGCTTTCACGGTTCCATATGCGATCATCGCGAACGTGCTCGGTCCAGAGTTTCCGTCGTTGCTCGGTTCATTAATCGGTCTCGTCATCGTCGTGCCAGCGGCAAAAGCAGGGTTATTTATGCCGAAAGATACGTTTGATTTCGAACATCGCAACAATTGGGAACAAGAATGGATCGGTCGTTTAAACAACGAACAAACGAACATTGTGCAAGGGAAAAAGCGCATTTCGCTTTTAAACGCATGGTTCCCATACGTATTAGTGGCGATTTTGCTCGTCATTACGCGCACAGTAACGGAAGTAAAAACGTTTTTAACAGGGGAAAGCGTCACGATTTTAATCGACAATTTGTTTAACTCCGGCATTGCGATTAAATCGACACCGCTTTATTTACCGGGTACGATTTTCCTAATCGTTTCGCTCGTCACATACGTTTTACATCGAATGGATGCGGCAAGCTACAAAAAAGCGTTTAGCGATTCGTTTAAAACGGCATTAAGCGCAGGTTCGGCGCTCATTTTCGCCGTGCCGATGATCAACATTTTTATTAACTCAAAAACAGAAGAACTCGCAAGCATGCCGCTCGTATTAGCGGAAGGCGTGTCGCACATCGTCGGTTCCGCATGGCCGATCGTTGCGCCGCTCATCGGTGCGCTCGGAGCGTTTATCGCTGGAAGTAACACGTTCAGCAACATGATGTTCTCGCTTTTCCAATTCGGTACAGCGGAAAGCATCGGTTTATCTGCTTCAGGCGCTGCGGTCGTCGTTGCGTTGCAAGCTGTTGGTGGAGCAGCTGGAAATATGATTTGTGTTCATAACGTCGTTGCGGCTTCCGCGACAGTCGGTCTTGTCGGTCAAGAAGGAAGCTTAATTCGCAAAGCGCTCATTCCGATGACATATTACATTTTAGCGGCCGGTATGCTCGGCATGGGCTTCATCGTCGGCGGCTTCAACATCTGGTTCATCTTATATGCCGTCGTCGTTGTCGCATTCATTTTCTTTATGGTATCGAACCGCGGCAAAACGAAACGGGCGGAAAATCAAATTTCAGCATAATACAAAGGGTGTCCTCACAAAAAGGGCACCCTTTTTCCTTCCCCTCGGATATGGTATAATTGTTCGTTGCAACCTACATATAAAGGAGTCGTTTGCAGTGCATATTATCTGTACAACGTTAAATGCAAAATATATTCATACGAACTTAGCGATTCGGTATTTAAAAGCGTACGCCCAGCCAGAGTTTCATGTGGAGCTTGTTGAATATACGATTAAAGACCCGGTGTTAAATATCGTCACCGATTTGTATCGTCGCAAACCAGATGTCGTCGGGTTTAGCTGTTACATTTGGAACATCGAACAGACGATTGAAGTCATTCAGCTGTTGAAAAAAGTGCATCCAACCGTCACGATCGTCGTCGGTGGACCAGAGGTGTCATACGATGTTTCATATTGGCTTGAGCGCGTGCCGGAGTTTGATTATATCGTCATCGGCGAAGGGGAAGAAACGTTTAAACAGCTGCTTACTGCACTAGAACGTGGCGAAGATGTGACAAACATCGCAGGGCTTGCGTTTCATCGAGACGGGAAAGCGATCATTAACCCGCAAAGAAATAAAATCAACTTAGCAAACGTACCGTCGCCGTTTCGCTTTCCTGAAGATATTCCGCATTTGTCGAAGCGCGTGACGTATGTCGAGACGAGCCGCGGCTGTCCGTTTAGCTGCCAATTTTGTTTATCGTCGATTGAAGTTGGCGTTCGATATTTTGACCGTGAAAAAATAAAGGAAGATTTACGTTATTTAATGAAACAAGGCGCAAAAGTCATTAAATTTGTCGACCGCACGTTTAACATTAGCCGCAGCTATGCGATGGATATGTTTCAATTTTTAATTGACGAACATGTGCCGGGCGTCGTGTTTCAATTTGAAATTACGGCTGACATTATGCGGCCAGAAGTCATTGAGTTTTTAAATAAAGAAGCGCCCCCAGGGCTGTTTCGGTTTGAAATTGGTGTGCAATCGACAAACGATGACGTCAACAAACTCGTCATGCGCAAGCAAAATTTTGAAAAGCTCACGCGCACCGTCACGATGGTGAAACAAGGCGGAAAAATTGCGCAACATCTTGATTTAATTGCCGGGCTTCCAGAAGAAGATTACACATCGTTTCGCAAAACGTTTAACGACGTGTTTGCACTTCGCCCAGAAGAGTTGCAGCTCGGCTTTTTAAAAATGTTGCGCGGCACAGGGCTTCGCCACAAGGCAAATGAGTACGGCTACGTCTTTATGGACCGCGCGCCGTATGAAATTTTGCGCAACAATGTGCTTTCGTTTGATGACATCATTCGGTTAAAACAAGTGGAAGATGTGCTCGAAAAATATTGGAACGATCATCGCATGGACGAAACGATTGAATATATCGTCACCCATTTGTTTGATACACCGTTTGACTTTTTCCAATCGTTCGGCACGTATTGGGACGAACAAGGTTGGGCGCGCATCGGGCATCAACTTGAAGATTTATTCCGCCGCCTTTATTCGTTTTTACAAACGTTACAGACGAACGACTTGCCGATCGTCGAGGCGTTAATGAAATACGACTATTTGCGCAATCAAAAACAAAAACCGCGCAAACCGTGGTGGGACGAAAAAACGGACAAACATGTACGCGCGCGCGTATACGAAAAACTGTCCGAACAACCGCATCTTCTTTCGCTAAGCGAAAAAGAATTATTTAAACATACCGTCGTCGAAATGATCCCATTCGACTTGCCGCATTATTTACAAACGAAACGTATTCGCCGATGCAACATGGCGATGATCGTTTACTTTAACCAAACGACAATGAAAGCGGAGACGTATAGTTTGGAAATGGACACGAATTGACAAAGCGTTTATTGAAGTTTATAATTTGAACTATAAGGAAGCTTTAAGTTGTGAGAAGGACATCATTCGGAGATGTTCCTTGCTAGAGAAGATAGCTGTCGAATGTTCGGAATTCGATAGCTTAGAGATGATGTAAAAAAGCGCTAGCATGAGGAGCTAGCGCTTTTAGTCATACAGGTCGTACAACAGCTAGGGAAAAATGTCGTAGCTTCACCCATTTTTCTTTTCCTTTTTCGCTTCTTCTAACAGCTCGATCACTTTATAGGCATTGATGTCACCTTGTTCGTGTCCGAATTCTTCCTTTAATATGTCGCTTGGAATCGGAACCGTTTTGCCCGCTTGTTTGTTTTTCATTTTCCTTGCCGTCCTTTTTTTGAATTTCGGTTTGCGCCGCGACTCATATCTTCTCCGCCGGCATATTGCGCTTCAAATTCGTCTTTTGGCATGCTTTCCGTCGGTGTTTGGTTGTTCGTCTTCGCGGCATCATGTGTTACTTTTCGTTTCATGATCGTTCACCTCGTCTATATGTTTGTTCTTTTTTGTACGCAATGAGTATGATGTCTTCGCCCGTTTGTTCACGAAGCTTTCGCTCAAATTGTTGCACTTCGGCGATGTCTCGTTCATTTAAAGATGCAATTGGAAAGCGCATATTGATTCCCCCTCACAAGTAATGTCGCGCAAAGCAACATATTTTATACGTCACTAAGCCACATTAATAATTGAGGTGATCACAATGGATAAAGAAATCGAATCGCCCATTTTCGATGAGACGCAACCGCATCAAATTCATGCGCCGTCGTTTAAAGGGACAAATATACGCATGCAGCCGCCATTTATAAACAAATATGGGGTCGTCATCGGCGACAGTAAATACAATTCGCCACACTCCCCTCTCAATGAATGGAGCGATGAAACCGATCCAAGCGTCATGGCCGGTGATGAATGGGTGCATCCGACGAACGACATCGGTTGGAATACGCCCGAAAACCGCGCCTTATTAGAAGAAAAACGAAGCGGAAAAGCGCCGTTTACCCATCCAGATAAAGATGTCGGATACGGGGCGGATTAAAATAACCTCGTGCGACATGCACGAGGTTATTTTCCCCCTGTAAATGAAATGCCTTTAATAAAGTAACGGTTGAAAAACGCATAAATGAGTAAAACAGGCATTGTAAATACCATCGATGCCGCCATAATGTAGTTCCAATAGCTAATGTATTGTCCTTTAAAGCTATTTAACCCAAGCGGCAATGTGAACAAGTTCGGATCGGATAAAATGATAAGCGGACGCATAAAGTCGTTCCACGAACCCATAAAAACGAAAATGGCTTGCGCGGCGAGCGCTGGGCGAGCGAGCGGCAACACGATGCGGAAAAATGTGCCGATGCGGCTTAACCCATCTAACGCCGCGGCTTCTTCTAACTCTTTCGGGAAGTTAATGAAAAATTGACGCATCATAAAAATGAATGTCGCGTTAATCATTGCTGGGACAATCATTCCTTGATACGAGTTCAGCCAACCGAGCTGTTTTAAAATTAAATAGTTCGGAATCATCGTTACTTGCGCTGGAATCATTAATACGGCAAGAATGATCATAAAAATCGTCTGTTTTCCTCGGAAATGAAGGCGAGCGAGCGCATAGCCTGCCATCGAGTTAAACATTAAGTTTAAGATCGTCACCGTCACCGCAATGATGACGCTATTCATAAACCAACGAGGAAATAGCTCTTGTTCGATAAAAATTTGTTTATAGTTATCAAGCGTAAAATTTTCCGGAATAAAACGAATCGAACCGCTCACAATTTCTTCAAGCGTTTTAAACGATGACGAAAGCGCCCATAAAAACGGAATCATCGTCACGATCGCATATAAGACGAGAATTGTATATAACAATGCTTTGCCTATTCTCATGACCTTCCCTCCTTTAGTAAAGCGACTCTTCTTTTGAAAATTTTCGCTGCAACCACGTCGCAAGTAAAATGACGATCGCTAACGCAAACGCAAGCGCAGCCGCATATCCCATCGTTCCGAGCGATTTAAACGCATATTGATAAATAAGAAGAACAACCGTTAACGTCGCATTGTTCGGTCCGCCTGAACCGCCCGAGAAAATGTACGATTGGTCGAACAATTGGAACGTACCGATTAACCCCATAATGACGACGAACGATGTGACAGGTCTTAAATACGGAACAGTGACGTACCAAAACTTATGCCAAGCGTTCGCCCCGTCTAGCTCCGCTGCTTCATATAACGAATCGGGAATGTCTTGCAATGCCGCTAAATAAATGACCATAAAAAACGGTGCCGTTGACCAAATGTTCATAATCATAATGGCGTTTAAAGCGACAGACGGATCGCCAAGCCAGTTGTACGTCGGCAAGCCGAAAAACGCAAGCACGTGGTTGACAAGACCGTTTTGGTTGTACATCCACATAAAAATAAGCGTCAAAACAGCCGATGATGTTAACGTCGGCAAAAAGTAAACGATGCGGAAAAACTTTTCTCCCTTTAACCCCGCATTAAGCGTTGCCGCTAAAACGAGCGCCAACATCGTTTGCGTCGGCACGACGATCGCCACATATTTCGCCGTATTCCAAAGCGCAATTTTTGCCCGCGTATCGTCTAATATGCGCGTAAAGTTGTCGAAACCGACAAATTGAAAACTTGCTCCTCCTAATAACTGCACTTTATGAAACGATAAATAAATCGCAAATAAAATCGGACCGATGACGAATAAAAGAAGAACAAATAACGTCGGTGACAATAACGTATAGGCCGTTCCTGCTTCTTTCCATCGCTTACGACTAAACATATTTTCATCTCCTTTTGTCTTGCTATTCACCTCTTTCAAGTGAAGATTGTGCAACACTTCACTTGAAAGAAGGGAACAGCGAGGGGGAATCCCCCTCAGCCGTTACTTCGCTTCAATTTCTTTATTCGCAATGTCTTGTGCTTTTTTGAGCGCTTCCGCAAGCGGTTGTTCACCTAAAAAGGCGCTCACAAACTGGTTGTTAAAGTTGTTCATAATAATCGGCAAGTTCGTACCGTTTTGCCATACGGTCGCATACGGTGCTCCTGCAACAAGCGCTGCGCGCAATTCATCTTTATCGTATCCGAGTTCAGATGCGACCGATTTACGTGTTGGCAACGCAAATCCTTTACTTGTCCAAATTTTCATTCCTTCTTTTCCTGTTAAAAACGAAATAAGTTTCCATGCCGCTTCTTTCTTTTGCGAATCTTTGTTCATGACGTACGCTACTGTATAAGCCATCGTTCCTTTTTTGCCATCAATCGTTGGCACTTCTGCTGTGCCGAACGGTGTATTTGGGAACGTTTCTTGTAGGAATGGAATCGCCCAGTTTCCTTCAATGACCATCGCTGCTTTTTGTTGACCGAACATTTCGCCGCCCCAGCCGGCGCCAACTTCATTTGGTTGCGCTGCTGATTTATCTTTTAAGCGCATATCGACGATTGGCTGTAACGCTTCAACGACTTTCGGATCGGCAAAGCTTGCTTTGTTGTCTGTCACGACTTTGCCGCCTTTTGATTCCGCAATGTAGTATAGGCGCGCTAATTCCGGTGCTACCCCGAAACCGTACACTTCTGTTCCCTTTGTTAATTTTTTCGCCGCTTCGCGCAATTCATCCCACGTTTTCGGTACGTCTAGCCCCGCTTCTTCAAACATCTTTTTGTTGTAGAAAAGCGCTAACGTCGAATAGTCTTTCGGGAAGCCGTATATTTTGCCGTCCGGGCCTTTGAACGCATCAAGAAGCGGCTTTTCAAAGTCATCGATATCAAAATCATCTGTCACATAGTCATCGAGCGGCTCTAATACGCCTGTTTCAATCATCGCCGGCGCTTCAAACGCATCTAAATAAAATACGTCTGGACCTTCACCACCAATAAGCCGCGTTTTAATGACATCCATATATTGGTCGGAAATCACTTCATGTTTTACTTTAATATTCGGATATGTTTTCTCAAACTCATCTAACGTTTGCTTTAACAATTTTTGTTCCATCGGATTGCCGCCCCAGCCGGCGAGCGTCACTTCAACTTGTTCTTCTTTCGTTTCTCCTTTGTTTTCATTGTTCGCTGTTTTCTCGTCGTTGCCACATCCCGCTAAAACGCTTCCAAAAAGCATTGTCGATATACCGACAGTTAACCATGTTTTGTTCATTCATAAGACCCCTTTCTTATTTAGATTCATATATGGAAGGGAGACGCGCTCCCTTATTCCCGATAAAATGCACGTACGATGGCGTCATATGTTAAATCTTTTGTCGTTTCGACGATATAATCTGCTTCTTTTAGTGCTTCACGATCGCCAACGCCGATCGCAAACATATGTGCTGCTTTCATCGCCGCCACCCCTGCTTGCGCATCTTCTACCCCAACGCACATAGACGGATGCACACTTAGCTGCTCGGCCGCCGTCAAGAAAATTTCCGGGTGCGGCTTGCTATGTTTTACGTTCGCCGCATCGACGATCGTATCGAAATACTCACCAATTTGTAATCGTTCGATGACGGTAAACGCGTTTTTACTTGCTGATGCTAAGCCGATTTTTATATGATTGCGCTTTAGTTCGCGCAACAAATCGAGAATTCCAGGAAGTATATCGTCTGGCGTCATGCGCGCAATGAGCTGTTTATAATGTTCATTTTTTTTATAGGCAAGCGCTTCTTTTTCTTCGGTCGTGTAGCGATCCGCTTGGCCGCCGAGCGCTAAAATGCGCTCGAGCGACTCCATGCGGCTCACCCCTTTTAATTGCTCGTTAAACGTGCGGTCAATCGCAATGCCTAACTCTTCTGCGAGCTGTTTCCACGCGATAAAATGATGCTCTGCCGTATCGGTAATGACGCCGTCTAAATCAAAAATGACTGCTTTCAACTCTTTATTCATTTCGTCAAACCCTTTCATACAAGTGGAATCGTTACTTCGTCTTTCACTTCGTATCGTGTCCCGAACACGTCAAACGTCACAACATCGTGAACGTTCGTCACTTTTTTCACGACAAGCTCCTCATGCGTCACCGTTACTTCTAACCGATCGCCGCGCCAATATATCGGGAACGATAACTTTTTCCATTGTTTCGGCAGTTTTGGATGAATGCGCAATTTCCCATCAAGCATGCGCACGCCGCCGAATCCGCATACGACGGACTGCCATATGCCGCCGATCGACGCGGTATGCATGCCGTGATCCGATGATTTCATATTTGGTCCTAAGTCGATGCGCGCCGCTTGTTCAAACAATGCATACGCCAATTCACGATCGTCCATATCGCTCGCTAAAATGCAATGCGTCGATAAGCTGAGCGAAGAATCGTGCAACGTTTTTGGCTCATAGTAATTCCAGTTCGCTCGCTTCACTTCGTTCGGAAACTTATTTTCTAGCAAGTAAAACAACACCATAATGTCCGCTTGTTTAGATACTTGAATGTTGTTCACTTGTTCAAGATTGTAGTCTTCAAAAATCGTACCGACGCGCGTTTGCTTTTTATATTTCGTTAAGTCGATGATTTGTTTCGATAAATACGTATCGTCTTGCGGAATGACGAGATCTTCTTCGCGCGGCTGCGGCAAGTAAATGAGATCGACTTTATCTTTCCATTTTTTATACGCTTCATGAACGTTTATTTTTTCCGCTAGCGCATCAAGCAGTGCCGGGTTCGTCTCTTTTAATCTTTCATAATAGCGAATGGCCGTCTCGATATTCCAATGCGCCATATAGTTCGTAAAAGCGTTGTTGTTGACGTGCTCTTTATATTCGTCTGGGCCGATGACGTCGTTAATATGATATTGTTGCTTTTCTTCGTTCCACTCTAGCCGGCTCGCCCAAAACGTCGCCGTATCAAACAACATTTCATAGCCGTAGCGCTCCATAAAATCTTCATCGCCCGTTATTTTGTAATATTGCCATACCGCAAATGCGATGTCGCTCGTAATATGTTGTTCAATAAAGCCGCACCAAATTTTCGTCGCTTTTCCTGTAACGATATCTACCGCTCCCCATACCGGTGTCTCTTCATCGCCTGTAAACGCCGACTCCCACGGATACATCGCTCCTTCGTATCCGTTTTCTTTCGCTTTTCGACGCGCCCCTTCAATCGTGTTGTAACGATATTCAAGCAAGCTGCGGGCAATATGCGGGAACGTGTATGTGAAAAACGGTAAAATGAAAATTTCCGTATCCCAAAACGAATGACCTTTATATCCTTCCCCTGTTAATCCTTTCGCCGCAACACCAAAACGTGCGTCGTGTGCTGGCGTCATAATGATTAAATGATAATGCGCAAAACGGATGGCGAGCTGGTCAAATTCATTTTCACTTTCGATCGTAATGTTCATTTGCTCCCAACGTTTTTTCCATTCCGAAACGTTTTCGGAAAAGAGCGCATCATACCCTTTCTTCGCTTCTTCTTTTAAGTCGTTTAGCGCATCTTCACGCATGACATCTAAACTGTATGCGTCATGGTCGTACGCTCGATCGCGGCTCGTGTACACGTTAGCAAGCTTTTCAAACGTCAACGTCTCCCCTCGTTTCACATCAAACGCCACTTGAATGAACACTTTGCGGCGATCGATCGCCATGCGCGGCTCTTTTTCTACTTCTTTTCCGTCGATCATATAGCGATGTACAGCGTTGACGACAAAATCAATTTTTGATTCCGTTGTCGTTTGAATGAGCTGCAAATATGTTTTATCGAAAATGCGCTTTTCACCTTCATGAAAATGTTGCGCACCGCTATTTGTCATTTGCCCGTTAATGCCGGATGTGATGTGAATGTGCGCATCGCCATCGAGCGGCTTGATCTCGACTTTCATGCCGATCAAATGCAAGTTTTTTAGCGATACAAATCGACGAAACGTCAGCTCAAACTTCTCTCCTTGCGCGCTTTCCCATACGACGTGGCGCACAAGTTCCGCATCTTTTATATTTAAATCGCGGCGGTAATGAATGATTTTCCCTTTTTCGAGCGAAAACTTTTCGCCGTTTAACCAAATGTCTAACTCAACAACATCTGGTCCGTTCGGCAGTTCCGTCACTTCATATTCGTCAAACTTGTTAAACGTTCCAGCAACGAACAAGTTGCGCACTTGCCCGACGTACGATTCTTCCGTCGCTGAACGAAGCCCCATATATCCGTTGCCAAGCGCCATAATCGCTTCGCATTTTCCGAGCGCATGCGGATTGAATGCGACCTCGGAGACGATCCAATTTTTATACTCCCCTGTTCCTAAGTTGTATTGCAGCATCGTAAACTTCCTTTCCTTGTGTGAATATCGTTTTCCAAAACGTTTCGGATTTCAGGTATGAAAAAAGGTCACCCTTTTTTCACCGGTGCTGTTGACTCGCGCACGACAAGTTGCGTTCGCAACGTCACGACTTTCGCTTCATTTCCTTCCAACATATCAATGAGCATGCTAGCTGCTTCGTATCCCATTTGAAATTTATTTTGCGCAATCGTCGTTAGCGCAGGAGACACGTATGATGCTAATAAAATGTCGTCGTATCCGATGACCGATACGTCTTCAGGCACGCGCAAACCGAGCTGTTTGAGCGCTTTCATGACACCGAGCGCCATTAAGTCGCTTGCGCAAAAGATGGCGGTAATGTTGTTATGTTTCTCAAACAATTCATACGCTCTCGCTTCTGCCATCTCTTCGGAAAAGTCGCCGTTAACAATCCACTCTTTTTCAATCGGCACGTTCGCTTCTTCCATCGCCTCATAAAACCCTTGTAGACGTTGTTTGCTGACGAAAGCGTAATCATGTCCATTCAACATCGCAATGCGCCGATGACCGAGCTCAAGCAAATGTTGCACCGCTTTTTTCGCTCCGTATACGTTATCGGTCGTCACATACCCGACGCGATCAGACTGAATCGGAATGTCGATTAAGACGCACGGAATGTCGCTTTCGACAACTTCCGTTAAATACGGATCGTCCGTTTTAATTCCTTGCAAAATGACGCCGTCCACGCGCCGTTCGCGGCACAATTGCGAGTACGTTTTTTCCCTTTGCTTCGTCGAATTTGTATTAAACAAAATGACGTCATAGTCCGTTTTCGCAATGTAGTCGTTGACGCCCGTCATCACTTCAAACGTGAAATTGTCTTTGAGCGCGGATCGCGTCATGCCTGAAACGAGCAACCCAATCGTTTTCGATTTGTTCATGACAAGGCTTCGCGCAAGCGTATTCGGACTGTAATTGAGCTGCTTGGCGATGTCCATAATTTTTTTCCGCGTCTTTTCACTTACATCGGAATAGCCGTTTAACGCGCGTGAAACAGTCGTCACAGACACGCCAGCCGCCTTTGCGATATCTTTAATTGTCGTCACTTTCATTTCCTCCAAAACGTTTCGGATTCCTTGTTGATTTGAATTTTAACTGAACTTGAAACCGATTGCAACAAAAAATTTGTGACAAAATTCGTGGCATTTTGTCCAAAAATGTTCTCCCCTTCCCACGAACTGTCGTGCTATAATGATACAAAAAGTAAAGGAGGCTTCTTCATGAAAGGTCGATGGACGAGCCGTTTTCAGAAAAAACAGAAAACAGATGAGCAGAAAAACGCGACAACAGCTAGAAAAAAGTTCAGTTTTCAGAAAAAACCGAAAAACAAAACGACGATCGGGAGAAAGTACGGGATCGTTTTTAGCTTTACGACCGTTTTATTTGTCAGCGTTTTCATTTTTGTCGCCTTGCTTGTTCATAACTTAACGAACGTCGTAAAACAAGTGGAGCAAAAAAGCGACCAAGCTATTTTAATTACCGATCTGAACGCTTTATTTAAACAAAAATATATTGTCATCACCGACTACATGACAAATCCTCGCCCTGAAACATTATGGAACTATGAAGATTTAACGAAGCAATTTAACGATAAAATGAAGCAGCTCGAACCGTATATGCAAACGGAAGAAGCGAAAACGATTTACCAATCAACGATTTCTATCGAAAACCAGCTGAACGAACTGCTTCATAAAACGATCCAACCGACCGTCTTATCATACCGCGACCGTGGGGAAATTATAGACATTTTTCAAATTATGAGCTTCCAAAATAAAGCGGCGACGATTCGCGATATGAGCATTGAAAAGCTCGACGTATTAAAGCAGCTCATTATTCGCGAACGGCATGACCTCGTCGCGCAAATGAACAATGCGATCGCGAAAAACGTGTTGATGATGGTTATAACGGTCGTTGTCGCCATCGCCTTATCGATCGTTTCCCTTACCGTCGTTAGCCGTAAAATAAGCAGTCGGTTAAAACGAGTCGTGCACATTTGCCATGAGCTTGCGCGCGGCAATTTGCGCGTTGAGCGTTTAACGGATACGAACAACGATGAAGTCGGACAAATCGCTCATGCGATGAATGAATTAATGGACGGACTAGCGCAATCTATCGCCCAAATTCAAGCGGCAGCGAAGTATGTAAACGATATGTCGCAAACGTTGCGATTGAATGCAGAAACGACGACGGAAGCGAACGAGCAAATTACACAAGCGATGTTGCAAGTCGCTTCAGGTGCTGAACAACAAGTTGACGTCTCACAAAAAACAAACGACGCGGTGCACGATGTATCCAATGCATTAACGAGCGTAATAGAAAAAGTAACCAATACAACGAAAGTAACGACAGAAGCGGCGGCGCGCGTCAACGAAGGAACATCTTTAGTAGAGCAAACGGTTGCACAAATGAAAGTCATTCGCGAACAAATTGAACGGCTTGCGACAGTTATTGAATCGCTAAACGATAAATCGAAAGAAATTCATCAAATCGTCGGCTTTATTACAAACATTTCCGATCAAACGAATTTGCTTGCGTTAAACGCCGCCATTGAAGCGGCGCGCGCCGGAGAACACGGAAAAGGATTCGGCGTCGTTGCGGAAGAAGTGCGCAAACTCGCGGAACAAACGGCCCATGCTGCAGGTAATATTCGCGCGCTTGCCGAACAGTCGCAAACGCAAACAGCCCATGCGGTGAAAGTGATGAATGAAAGCAGCGAATCGTTCCAAGCTGGACATTCGCTCGTCGAACAAGTCGGAAACATTTTCCGCTCGATTTCGACTCATATGGCGCGCGTCCAAGCTGAAAGCGATGCGGTGCACGATACGATTCGTTCCGTAGAAGAAAAAGTGAAAACGATGACGGCATTCGCTGACCAAATTATTGATATTTCATCTCAATCCGCCCATAATATTGAACAAGTCGCCGCAACGACAGAAGAACAAAACGCAACGATGCAAGAGCTGCTCGCTTCATCGCAAGAGCTCGCAAGCACAGCGGAGCAACTTCGTCAGGCGGTCGCACGCTTTCAAATGTAACAAGTAGATAACCGTCCTTTCGCATCATCAAAAGGACGGTTTCTTCGTTTATATTCACTCAGAAAGGAAGTGGACGCATGCTTTCCCCTCACCTTGCGAAAAAAATTGTGTCGGACGTCCGCCGCCTCATTCATGAAGATCTCATTATCGTCGACACGCATGGCATCATTATCGCCAGCACCGACCCGACGCGCATCGGGCAATTTCATGAAGGCGCGTTTCTCGTTTGCCAAGAAAAACAAAAACGAATCATTACGAAAGAAGACGAAGGGAAGCTCAAAGGAGTAAAAGCTGGCATCAACTTACCTGTTTTTTTTCACGGTGACGTCATTGGTGTCATCGGCATTACAGGAGACCCAGCGAACGTATCACCATACGGCGAGCTATTAAAAAAAATGACCGAGCTTCTCATTCAAGAAAACTACTATACGGAACAGTTACAACTTGAAGCGCGTGCGCTTGAAACGTTCGTCTTCGATTGGCTGCAAGCGCGCGAATGGTCGCCATCCTTGCACGAACGAGCCCAACTGTTTCATATCGACCTCGCTTGCTCGCGGCGCGTCATTATCGCAGAACGCACCGGAAAACATGCGACAATGACGATTGAATTATGGAAATACATTCAGGAAAGTTGGGAAAACCGAAACGACATCATCGTTCGTTGGGGTGATGATCGCTTTCTTATTTTGCAAACGAATACAGAAAAAGAACATACCGTTGCACAAATCGCTCGCTTGCAGCGAATGCTCGCTCAAAAATACAATATGACGTTTCGCTTCGGCTGTGGCAAAATGACCGATGCTCAACATATGCATCGTTCTTATCAACAAGCGGAGCGCGCTCTTCGCGTCGCCAAACGACCGAACGACATCGTATTTGATGAGGATTTACGGCTAGAGATGTGTTTCGAAGATCTTTCGCCTGCGACAAAACAAGAGCTGATTAAACGAACGATTGAACCGCTCATACACGATGAAGAATTGTTGCATACGCTGCGGACGTTGTTCGCTAACGACTTATCGCTCAAACAAACAGCCGAAGCGCTTCACATTCATATTAATACGCTTCATTACCGACTGAAAAAAATACAAGAATATACAAATTTAAACGTGCGCCACCTGGAACATGTCATCACTTTATATTTAGCCATTCGTTTTTTAGATGAAACAACAAAAAAATAACTTGTAAACGCTTTATTTTTATATGTTCATCCATAGCGGGTTTCCCCGCTTTTTTTTATGCTTATAGTACAAATAAGAAAAGCGAAAAGCGCCCGCCTATCGGCGAAGGGCGCACAAGCCCCACCGAGGAGGCTGTCGCCGCCGCAGTGTGGGGCGGAGCGGCTCAAGCCGATGGCGCTTGGAGCTAGACAGCTCCATAAATCTGAAATCTTATACTTTCTTATCTTTTGAAAAAGAAGGTGGATGACATGATCACTGAACGAGTGAAGCAACAGTTTATTGACATTGTTGGTGCAGAAAACTACGACGATTCGAAAGCCGGACGGCTCGTTTATTCATATGATGCAACCCCAAACTTTCAATCGCTTCCTGATGCGGTCATCGCACCGCGCAACACAAAAGAAGTGAGCGACATCGTAAAAATTTGTAACGAAGAGCGCATTCCGATCGTTCCGCGCGGTTCAGGGACGAACCTTTGCGCTGGCACGTGCCCAACAGAAGGTGGCATCGTCCTATTGTTTAAACATATGAATCGCATATTAGAAATCGATGAGGAAAACTTAACGGTTACTGTTCAACCGGGCGTCATTACGCTCGACCTCATTCAAGCGGTCGAAGCGAAAGGGTTATTTTACCCACCGGATCCGAGCTCGATGAAAATTTCGACGATCGGCGGCAACATTAACGAAAACTCCGGCGGTTTGCGCGGCTTAAAATACGGGGTGACGCGCGATTACGTCATGGGGCTTGAAGTTGTGCTCGCTAGCGGCGACATCATCCGCACAGGTGGAAAACTTGCGAAAGACGTCGCCGGCTATGACCTCACCCGTTTATTTGTCGGCTCGGAAGGCACGCTTGGAATCATTACGGAAGCGACGTTAAAGCTCATTCCGATGCCGGAGACGAAGCAAACGATGCTCGCGCTTTATGAAGATTTAGAAGCGGCTGCCCGTTCCGTTTCAACGATTATCGCCAACAAAATCATTCCGACGACGCTTGAATTTTTAGATCAGCCGACGCTGCAAGTCGTCGAATCGTTCGTCAACATCGGCTTGCCGACGGACGTAAAAGCGGTATTGCTTATTGAACAAGACGGTTCAAAAGAAGTCGTCGCCCGCGATATGGAAGCGATGGCGCGCATTTGTCGCGAACAACGCGCCATTTCCGTTCAAGTCGCAAAAACGGAAGAAGAAGCGAACAATTTGCGCACCGCAAGACGTTCTGCCTTATCGGCGCTCGCTCGCTTAAAGCCGACGACCATTTTAGAAGATGCGACCGTCCCGCGCTCGCAAATTGCCAATATGGTGAAAGCGATTAACGATATTGCGCAAAAATATAACGTCACCATTTGCACGTTTGGCCATGCGGGAGATGGAAACCTTCACCCAACATGTCCGACAGATGTGCGCGACAAAGACGAACTGCATCGCGTCGAGCAAGCGTTTGAAGACATATTTGCGAAAGCAATTGAACTTGGCGGCACGATTACAGGCGAACACGGTGTCGGCGTCATGAAAGCGCCGTATTTAGAATGGAAGCTCGGCAAAGAAGGAATCGCGGCTATGAAAGCGATTAAACAAGCGCTCGATCCGAACAACATTATGAATCCGGGGAAAGTGTTCGCAAAAAGCACGCGCAAACGGGTGGTGGTGACGCGATGAAAAATGAACAGATCATGCAACAACAATTTCAAGCGCGCATGAACGAAGACGAACTATTAAACTGTATGCGCTGCGGCTTTTGTTTGCCGACATGTCCGACGTATATTGAGTCGGGCTTTCAAGAGTCACACTCGCCGCGCGGACGCATTGCGCTCATGAAAGCGGTCGTCGACGGGCTCATTGAACCGGATGAAGACGTCGAACGTTCGCTCCAATTGTGCCTCGGCTGCCGAGCGTGCGAGCCCGTTTGCCCTTCTGGAGTGCGCTACGGCCATTTGCTAGAAGAAGCGCGCGACATTATTGCGCAACATAAACGATATCCGTGGTTCGTTCGTCTCGTTCGCCACGTCGTATTTAAGCAACTATTCCCTCATCCAAAGCGGATGCGAATGGTGACCGCCCTCATCGGCGTGTATCAACGCTCCGGATTGCAGACGCTCGTTCGCAAACTCGGCTTATTGCGCGTGTTGCCAAATCATTTAGCCATGATGGAAAAAGTGTTGCCGAACGTGCCGACGTGGAAACAAATGAACGAACGACCAACGCACATCGAAGCGGAAACGAAACGAAAAAAACGGGTCGCCTTTTTTAGCGGCTGTTTAATGGATACGATGTTTATGGACATGAACGATGCGACGATGAAACTATTGCAGCTTGCCGGCTGCGACATCGTCATTCCACCGACCCAAACGTGTTGCGGTGCACTTCACGGGCATAGCGGCGAAAAAGCGGACGCGAAAACGCTCGCGAAACAAAACATTGAAGCGTTTGAACGGCTCGATGTCGACTATATCGTCACAAACGCTGGCGGGTGCGGGGCGTTTTTAATCGAATACGACCATTTATTAAAAGACGATCCGATTTGGGCGGAGCGCGCCAAATCTTTCGTCGCCAAAATAAAAGACGTCTCCATCATTTTAGTCGAACTCGGCTTTCATCTCGAAGGATGGCGCTTGCCTGAGCAAATCGTGACGTATCAAGATTCATGCCATTTACGCAACGTCATGAAAACAGCAAACGAGCCGCGCCTGTTGCTTCAATCCATTTCCGGCGTCGAGTTTCGCGAAATGAAAGATGCCGATCGGTGCTGCGGTTCAGCAGGCATTTACAACATCATCGAACCAGACATGTCGATGCAAGTGCTTGATTACAAAATGGCACAAGTGAAACAAACGAAAGCGACGACAATTGTAACCGCCAATCCCGGCTGTTTGCTGCAAATGAAGCTCGGCATTGAACGAGAAGGAATGACGAACGTGCGCGCCGTTCACCTTGTCGAGCTGCTTTTAGAAGCGGTAGAAGCGACGAAAGAAGCAAACGAGCCGGTGGAACAAACAGGGTAAGGGTATGGACGTTCATGCCCTTTTCCTTTTTTTTAAACGCTTTTCTAATTCGTTCCGTTTTTGTTCGAGCTCCGCTTCACTGCACGCCTTTCGCTCATATCGGGAATAATCGATATGCAGCCACTCCGGCACACTTTCCGTCCGCACCGCTTTCCGCCGTTTCGAGCGCGCGTATCCGTTTTTCTTCCAGTTTCGTAAAACGCCTTCTGTATATTTCCACGTTCTCACTCCGTTCTGCAAGGCGACGTTCAGCGCTGCAATCACCCATTCCTCTGACGTCTCCTTGCTCCAATGCGCCATCTGGTCAGCAACGTAGCTACTAATCGTACCGAAACCGTTTTTTTCATAAAAATAAATGATATGTTGTAATGTATGATCTGTTGCTATTTCTGTTTGTCTGTTCATATAGCCATGTGCGTCTTGGCAAGTGGACATGTGCGATACGTCATGTTGCCCACTCGTTTCGTCATGTTGCCGTTCTTCTTCGCCATTCATAACGTTCGCTAGCACATCGTAGTCAATGCGATACCATTTCGTTTTATCCATCTGTGAGCGATAGCGCGAGACGACGATCCCTTTTTTCTCAAGCCGTACGATCGTGCGTCGAATCGTACTTTCCGACCAAAACGGAAATTGCTTTTTCCACCCTTCGTACGTGTTGTACACCCATACATGTCCATCATGCGTATGCGTGCTTTTTCCGAGCCAATAATGAAGCTGCTGTAAAAAAATACTTTCGTTCAATCCGAGCTTCACCGCCACCGTCGGCAAAACGAACAACGGCTCATCATCGACTAACCACTTCTTCATCACAATCCCCCCTATATCCATTTATCGCCTCATACACGACATTTGGTTAGGGGTAGACATTATGCAATCTTTAAAATTTTCGTTTTACTGTTTTCAGAGTAAAGCTGGTGCGCAAAATCGCCATCGAGCGTTGCGAAATAATCATAGCCGTTATACATAGCAATGGCATAATGTAATGCATCGTACACTTCTAGTTGTAATAATTTCATTTGAGCGAATGTTAACTGCTGAATATCGGTGTTTGTTGCCAAAAAAGATACGTGAAAATCATTCCTCAATGCGTCCATAAACTCATTGTAGCGATCAATCGCATGGTTATAAAAAATTTGCAACTTATTTCTTTGCGATGGATAACGATTTTTCACAGATTTAATAAGACGAGATACGTTCACAACAATATTATTGTTGTAAAAACGTGAAATTTCTTTTTTCCATATGTCATAAAGAAATGAAATAGGCTCTTCTAGCTGTCCTAGTTGAACATCAGGTCGGGATTTTAATTTTCGATGCAACTGCATGTTGTGGTATATTTCGAGCGGAAACAATATTTCTTGAATAAACAACTGGTGGATGACTTCTCCAAATACATGACTGCTTATTCCTAATTGAGCGATACCTTCTCTTTGCCATTTTTGCAACATTTCACAAACCTTGTCCCCACGTGGATCATCGCTGTTCATGTAAGCCAAAATAAAACAAGCATCGATGTAAATGGACGCTTGTTGGAAGTTTTCATGTTGCGCATCTTCAAAAGTTAACACAAAGGGCATCCGTTACTACCTTCCTTGTTTATACATATCCACTAACTTTCTTCCAAAAGGAGAAGGTTTCGCAATCTTCTTTCTTAATTGTCCAAAATCAACAAGGGAAGTATTTGGCTTACTTTTTTTCACTCGAGAAGACGTTACCGTTTGGGTTTGTTGTGACATTTCCATCCCCCCTATTCTTTTTCCAATATTATAACATTTATAAAAATGATTTGTACACATATACTATGCCCTTTTTCATGTGAGGTAAACAAAAAGAGAATGCCTTCGCATTCCCTTTATGGTTCTGGTGTGAATGTGCGCTGGGCAAGTTCGTTGTCGAGCATAAACAACGAATTGCTGTCGCCTTCGATGCGTTTTAGTTTTTGAATAAGCGTATCAAACATCGACTCTTCTTCTACTTGTTCGTCAATAAACCATTTTAAAAAGTTCATCGTCGCATGTTCGCGCTCGTCTAACGCTAAGTCGGATAGTTTATAAATGCGGCGCGTCACTTCTTTTTCATGGGCGAGCGCTTTTTCAAAGCAGTCGCGAACGGACGTAAATTCGTTGTTTGGCGAAGGAAAGCCGGCCATCACCGCCCGTTCGCCAAGCGCATTAATGAAGTTGTAAAACTTCATCGCATGGAAACGTTCTTCTTCCGCTTGCACTAAAAAGAAGTTCGCAAAACCGTCCAATCCTTCCGCCGAGCAATAAGCAGCCATCGCCATGTACGCATGCGCAGAATAAAATTCAAAATTCATTTGATCGTTCAGTCCGTTTAACAATTTTTCACTTAACATACATCAACACTCCTCTCTTTCTTTATTATAACAAAAAGAGGAGGAACGTGCCTCCCCTTATTCGTTTTGCGCTTTTTTCAACGTTTGAATCGCATCTTCTTGTTGTTTCGTTTCTTTTCCGGAGAAAAACCAGCCGCCAGCAGCAATCGCTAACAACACAATCCAAAACGTCGCTTTCCATAACGCCGAATGCGCGAAATGTTCAGAAACGACAGCTAAGCTCGGATGCGCAAGCGTATATACTGCCAACTTCACACCGACCCAGCCGACGATTAAAAACGCAGCTGATTCTAGGCTTGGGCGTTTTTGCAATAGTTTGACGAACGCATTCGCCGCAAAACGCATAATGATGACACCGATCAATCCACCAGCGAAGATGACTAAAAACTTTCCGCCATCCATGCCTCCGATCGTTGGTAAGTTCGTATTTGGCAACGTCATCGCTAAAGCGACCGCCGCTAAAATCGAATCGATCGCAAACGCTAAGTCAGCGAGCTCCACTTTCAGTACAGTCATCCAAAAACCAGATTGCTTTTTCCCTTCTTTATGCGAACCGTCTCGATTTTTGTTTATAAAATGATGTACGGCAATAAACATTAAATACAACGCGCCGAGCGCTTGAATTTGCCAAATATTCACTAAATACGAAATGACGAAAAGCGCAGCGAAGCGAAGAATAAACGCCCCGGCAAGCCCGTAGAAGAGCGCCCGTTTTTGTTGTTTTTCCGGCAAATGTTTGACCATCACCGCCATGACGACAGCGTTATCGGCCGCTAAAATGCCCTCCAATCCGATTAAAACGAGAAGCACCCAACCATACTCTAACAACAATGATACATCCATCAATGATCCCTCCTGTAATATGTAGTTTTCCCTCGCCCGTCGGCAAAAATTATAAAAACGCAAAAAAGACCTTTGCCGAACGGCAAAGGTCTCGCTAGACACATGTTGTGCCAACAAAGCCGATGGACGATGCCATGAATTGACGACTTTGTTTTCAGGCGAACGCCTGAACGCTACTCCCCTTTGTAAAGGAAAACTATAATTTAACTGTAATTTTATTATAAAAACATGAACGCATTTTGTCAACCCGTCAACTTACTTGTTTTTGTTCCGCATGCGCCTCGTTTAGCTTGCTATGCTTGCGACCATACAAGAAGTAAATGACGAGACCGATCGCGAGCCAACCGCCAAAGCTAAGCCATGTCGTCGCAGGAAGCTGAAGCGCTAAATACGTACAAAACGCTACCGCAAGCAACGGAATGACCGGCACAAACGGCACCATAAAGCTTCGTTTTAAATTCGGTTCCGTTTTTCGCAACACTAAAATGCCGATCGCAACAGTCGTAAACGCAAACAATGTTCCGATATTCGTTAAATGCGCCAATTTATTTAACGGGATGACACCGGCAAAAACGGAAACGGCAATGCCTGTTACCCATGAGTTCACAAGCGGCACTTGCTTGCGCTCGCTCACTCTCGCAAATAACGATGGAAGCAAGCCATCGCGACTAATCGCATAAAAGAGGCGCGTTTGTGCATAAAGCATAACGAGAAGCACCGTCGTAATTCCTGTAATCGCCCCAAGCGAAATAAATCCAGCAACCCAATCTTGGTTAATGTAATTTAACGCGAAAGCAACTGGATTTTTCACACCTAATTGATCGTACGGTACAATTCCTGTTAAAATGAGCGACACCGCAATATACAACAACGTACAAACAGCAAGCGAAGCGATAATACCGATCGGCATGTTGCGCTGCGGATTGCGCACTTCCTCTGCCGCTGTCGATACCGCATCAAACCCTAAATATGCGAAAAACACCGTCGCCGCTCCTGCCGCAACACCAGAAAAGCCAAACGGCATAAACGGCGTCCAGTTTTCTGGCTTCACATACCATACACCAACGGCGATAAACAATAAAATGACTGCCACTTTAATGACGACCATCACCGCATTAAAGCGCGCTGATTTTCTCACACCTTGCGTCAATAAAAACGTAATAAGTAAAACAATAACGATGGCTGGCACATCAATAAACGTTCCTTTGGATGGATCGTATGCGCTTGTGAGCGCATGCGGAAGCTCAATGCCAAAACCGGCAAGCAACCCTTGGAAATAGCCCGACCATCCGGCCGCTACCGCCGATGCAGCCACACCGTATTCTAAAATTAAATCCCAGCCAAGCATCCATGCGATGATCTCACCAAACGTCGCATAGCTGTACGTGTACGCGCTTCCCGATACGGGCACGCTCGATGCAAATTCCGCATAACAAAGCGCCGCAAATACGCACGCTAATCCAGATAAAATAAACGAAAGAACAAGCGCTGGTCCCGCATGCTCTGCCGCCGCTACGCCCGTCAAGACGAAAATGCCCGTCCCGATAATCGCTCCGATGCCAAGCATCGTCAAATCAAAGGCGCCTAATTCTTTTTTTAGTGCAGCGCCGCTTTTTCCTGACTCGCTCATGAGCGCGTCAATCGACTTTTTCCTGAACAAACTCATCGTTGTAAACTCCCCTTTTGAAAAATAAACGTCTTGTTTTATACTTTAACGCCCAAAATCGTTAAAGGCAATACATTTTTATTATTTCGAAATATTTTTATTTTTCTAATAACAAAGGAAGCGTCACCGTCATCGTCGTTCCGGATCCGACTTCGCTTTTTATCGTCCACGTGCCGTTCATCATTTCAATGATGCGAACTGCCACCATCGCCCCAAGACCTGTCCCTTTTTGTTTCGTGCTGAAATACGGTTCTCCGAAGCGCGCCATTTCCTCTTTCGTCATGCCGGCTCCTTCATCGCGTACAACGATCATCACCGTTCGTTCATCGACGTGCATATGCACATATACCGCACCGCCATGCTGTATCGCTTCTATTCCATTTTTTATTATATTTAAAAAACATTGTCGAAAATATTGGGCGTTGCCACTTACTTTCGCAGGCATGAGCGTTGACACGATGTCTACCCCCGACATGTTCGCTAACGGACGCAACATGTCAATGACTTTCGTTAACTCATGATGCACGTCAAGCGGCTCCATTTTTTCTGGAAACGGCTTCGCAAACGTTAAATAATCGTCAATAATGGCGCAGGCGCGGTTTAATTCTTCAAGGGCGATATTGATATATTGCTCTCTCGTTTCTGATAATATGTCTTTTGATTTCATGAGCTGCAAAAATCCTTTGACGACGGTTAACGGATTGCGTATTTCATGAGAAATGCTTGCGGCAAGCTGGCTGACGACTTCCATTTTTTCAAGCTTAATCGCTTTCGATCGAATGAGCAACGCTTCACGCAACGTTTCAACGATGAGCACAACGAACGATACGGCAAAGGGAGGAACAAGGATAAAGTGAATGACGTACGACTCTGTCACTTGAAAATCAGAAATGACGATCGCCAAAATCGTAGCAACAATCGCTAATATAAACGTCATCACCGCCGAAGCGAATAACCGTTGTTTTCTCGACAACCGTTGGAAAATAGGAGAAAACAAACTGCCGAAAACGAACATCATGACATAAACAGCGACGGTAATGAATTGATAGCCGTACATCGCCCAGCGCGCGAGCAGCAAAATAAGCAAGAGGGGAAAACTGACCGTCCATCCACCGTAAAACGTGCCAAGTAAAAACGGAACTTGCCGCAAATCGTGCACGCAATCAGGGGCGATGTAAATCGGATATTTCATACATAAAATGATCGGAACGCTTAAACATGCGATAAGCAACAATCGTTGATGCGCCTTTTTTCGCTGGAAAAACCGAACGTGATCGTATAAAAAATAAAAGAAAAAAATGCTCACTAGCATGTAAAATAAATTGTTTAACACGTGCTCGTTTACATATGTCATCTCTCAACTCTCCCACCGTCATTCATACACGTTCAGTTTCGCTAAAATTTTTTCTATTGTCAACGCATCGACATCTTTGAAAAATTGTATCGTTTCCATTATGATAAAAATGCAAACTACATAGTGGAGATGGTTACAATGAACGAACGGCGTTACTTGCCGCTTTTATTTGTTGTGATGTTTTTCGTCATGGTCGGGTTTGGCATTATTATTCCCGTCCTTCCGTTTTTCGCTGAAAACATCGGCGCAACCCCAACAGAGCTCGGTTGGCTCATGGCCGTGTACTCTTTTATGCAATTTTTATTCGCACCGATGTGGGGAAACTTATCTGACCGATACGGGCGAAAACCGATGATACTTATCGGTATTTCCGGCTTGGCGCTGTCGTTTTTCTTATTCGCCATGGCGACGAAGTTGTGGATGTTGTTTGCAGCTCGCATCATTGGAGGCTTCCTATCTGCCGCGACGATGCCAACGGCGATGGCGTATGTGGCTGATGTAACGACAGAAGAAAACCGCGGAAAAGGAATGGGTATGATCGGGGCGGCTGTCGGACTCGGATTTATTTTCGGACCAGCGATCGGCGGCATCTTTTCCGCTACAAGCTTAACGGTTCCGTTTTGGATCGCCGGCTGTTTATCGCTCTTGACCGCCGTGTTCGTTTTCTTTTTCTTACATGAGTCGCTTCCGAAAGAAAAACGTTCGGTCGGACAAGCGAAACGTCCGCCGCTTTCCTCCGCCCTTCAAGGACCTTTGGCGCGCTTATATATGTTGCAGCTGATCGTCACATTTTCCCTCGCTGGACTTGAAGCGACGTTCGCTTATTTTGCCGCAAAACGCGCAGGTCTTACGTCAAAAGAGCTCGGCTACATTTTCATGATGATGGGACTTGCTGGTGCGATCGTTCAAGGAGGACTGCTCGGAAAACTGATCGCATCGTTCGGTGAAAGAACGGTCATTCGCGGCGGCTTATTTTTATCAGCGCTCGGCTTTTTTCTTATTTTGTTCATCAATCATTTTTGGACAGCGGCGCTTTACTTAACGATTTTCGGCATCGGTAACGGCGTCATTCGCCCATGTGTATCGTCCTTGCTTACGAAATATACAACGGGCGGACAAGGAAGCGCGACAGGCGTATTATCATCGTTCGATTCGCTCGGGCGCATCGGCGGGCCGGCGATCGCAGGTTGGCTATTTACGTTAAAACCGAGTTTGCCGTATGTGACAGGCATATTGCTGACGTTCGTTTCGTTCGCCCTATTCCAGTCGTTTCAACGAGCAATGATGCAAAAAGGCTCCGTCTAGTTCGGAGCCTTAGCTTATGACTTGTTCCTCATCGCGCCGGGCAACGACCGGCCAATTGAACAAATCGATATCTACGATGTAGCGCGGTCGTTGTTTCGTTTCTTTATATACTTTTCCGATGTATTCGCCAACTAAGCCGATCGCAATCAACTGCAACCCACCGACGAGCCAAATGGACATGATGAGCGACGTCCAGCCCGTTTCTGTATGTCCTGTTATTTTTAAAAAAAGCACGTATAGCGCAAACAAGACGCTAATGAAAAATGAACAAAAACCGAGAAGGGAAACGAACCGAATGGGCATCATGCTGAATGACGTGAGTCCATCGAATGCAAAGCGTATCATTTTCATAAGCGGATATTTCGTCACGCCTGCTTTTCGCTCTTTTCGGTCATAATATACGGTTGTAGAAGGAAAACCAAGGAGCGGGACAACTCCGCGCAAAAACATGTTTACTTCGCGAAATTGCTGCAACGCTTCTACCGCGCGCCGGCTCATGAGACGATAGTCTGCATGATTGTATATAAGCTTCACCCCGATGCGATTCATCATGCGGTAAAATGTTTCGGCCGTCCACCGCTTCATGTACGAATCAACGTCGCGCTTTCTTCTCACCCCATAAACGATATCGTATCCGTCATGAAATTTTTGTACAAACTCGCGCACGACATATATATCATCTTGCAAGTCGGCATCCATCGTTACGATGCAATGCGCCGCGCCTTTGACGGCAAACATGCCTGCTAAAAGGGCGTTTTGATGCCCTGCATTGCCTGCCAGTTTTATTCCTTTCACTTCTTCATGTCGCAAACATGCTTTATAAATGATCGTCCACGTTTGATCGCGGCTTCCGTCATCGACAAATACAATTTTGCTTTCTTTCGAAATAAGTTGTTCATCTACGAGCTGCTGCCTTAACGAAAGCAGTTGTTTAATCGTTTCTGGCAATATATCTTGCTCGTTATAACAAGGTACAACGATCGCTAAAACGGTCATGTCGTTTTCTCCCTTTCCACTTCGTATAAGTAAATGTTCCATGCGGATTCATCGTGTTCAAACGTGCGCAATAGCTTTAAGTTGTTTTCCTTTGCGTTGTCAATCGGCAAGGCGGAAAACACGTATCGTCCGCCCATGTCGTACAATACGTCAGTATGAAGCTTGAGATGGCGTATGCGCTTGTTCGATTGCTTCGTAAACATGTAGTGCTTTCCTAGCTCATCGACAAATATGTAACAGCGACCGCCCCATTCATCGAAATATTGTTTTAGTTTTTTATTTTTCGCAAGCTCACTCGCAATAATTTTCCGAAACTGATGCTTATACGACAGCGGATAAAAATTGTTGTACGTATCGAGCGTATAAAAGCCGTTATATTGCGCGATCGCCGGATGCATGCCGATGCTGACGACGCGATACGTATGAAGCGGCTTGCCGATGTATCGCTTCACTTGTTCAAACTGCTTTTCGGCATAAAACGCGCGAAACGTCGGCTTGTCGCGATATACAATTTGTTCATGAAACAACATCGCCACAACGAGTTGAGAGGCAATCGCAAACGAGACGATTCCTCGATCCCACGCGCGCCATATAATGCGAAGCGATAGCGCAAACAGCACATAAATGACCATCGGTCGCAAAAAATGATAGCGCGCAAAATTAAACCGATCTAAAAACGGAAACGCTTCTGTTGCAGGCAACCATCCTTTGTAAAACCAAAACGCATACCACGCGGAAAGCGCAACGTTCACAATATGAAGCTGCCAAAACAGCCGCTCTTGTTGCCACCATGTTTTTCGCCATACGATATATAAAGCGATCAACGTGATCGGTAAAATAATGAGCGTATGAATCGTCATGACATGCGTATGACCGAACATATAGTTTTTGAGCGTCAGGCGAAGCGATCGCCATAACGGTAAGCGAGCATGCACATATTCATCGCGGCTCGTCGGCTCTGTCGCAAATAAAAATGAATGAACGAGCCGATATTCAATCGCTAAATAAAGAACGGTCATATATATGAGCGCCAACAAAAGGGGTACGTTCGGACGGCGTCGCCACGCATCGAACGCCCAAAATATAAACATCGCGCTTAAAAAAAAGAAAAAGCCGAGCACAAAGCTAGAGTAGAACGGCAACAACGTCAGCACGACGTAATTTTTCAACGAGCGATCGCCGGCGCGAATGTTTAACAGCGCCCATAACGCTAGCGGCATACCGAGCGTGCTAAGCATGCCTGACGGCCAAAACGGCGTAAGGGCGAACGCAAGCGCGACCCCGACGCGAATCCACTCCGCTTCTTTTTCCTTTAATACGTGCGTATTCAATAATAAATACATGCCGATAAACGCAAACAGGCGCGTAAGAAGCTGGCTCAATCCATAGGCGTAAACGGACGGAAAGAGCGCATGAAGCCAAACGATGCCGCTAAACTCCGTCCCGTACGCGTTGCGCGGCAAGCCGCCGATGATTTGCGGAATTGTCGCATGAACGGAGCCGAACAGCTCGCCACTTTGTACGAGCACGCGATACCAAGCAATATTAGAGTCTAAATTATCGTGCACGCGCATGTGCGCATCTTCCCCAAGTAAAAAATACGGCAAGGCATGTAAACAAACGATGATGATGCCACATGTGAACAGTCTCATAACGCCCCTCCATTCGCTATTATTTTTTAACAACAAATGAAAAATATGCATAAAAAATCCCCTGCCAATCGCAGAGGTTAAACAATGATCGCATCGTATCCTTTTTTTCTTAACTCTTCGACGAGACGTTCTGCATTTTTTTTATCGCGAAATGCTCCGACTTGCACGCGGTATAACTTTCCATCGTCTTTCGGTGGAGCAGGCGGTTTCTTTTGCAATCCGAACGCTTTCGCCATTCCTTCCACATGACCGCGGGCAATTTGCGACAGAAATTCGTCTGATTTCAGCTTCGCGGCATCGCCTGCGTTGTCGATAAATAAGTTTTCCGTCAATAAAGCTGGCATATTCGTTTGACGAAGCACCGCATAGCTCGCACGTTTTTTTCCGCGATCGCGCACATCTCCAATCGCTTTCATCACTTCATCGTGAATGATGTTTTGATATGAAACGGTTTCTTTGCTCACATTTCCATTGAATATATATGATTCAAATCCTGTTCCACCGCCTGCGTTCACATGAACGGATAAAAAGAAGTCCGCACCGATCCGATTCGCCATCGCTGCCCGTTCCGATAGTTCAATAAACTGGTCGTCTGTCCGCGTATAGTGCACATCGACATGTTCATACTCTTTCAACATCTCCCCTATTTTCGTCACAATCGTTAACGTTACATCTTTTTCACGAAGTCCGTTTCCGACCGCCCCCGGATCACGCCCTCCATGCCCTGCATCTAAAACAATTTTCACCATCATATCCTCACACCTTTCTAACAAATTTTTTCTCTGCTAATAACATATACATGATCTCGGACAAAGGATACGGCCTTTCCCTATTTATCTATTTTTCTTTCGCTCGCACATGGAAAAAGCCTAAGCTATGCTAGCTCAGGCCAAAGCTGTTTACAACATTTGCGGATGAGATGCGGAACGACATGATCACGTCGATACACGAGCGTATGAACGAGTTGCTTTCGTTCTTCTTCCGTCATCGGCCAATCGTCAGGCATATGTTTCGTCATTTCTTCAAGTAAAAGTGTCGGCATCGTTTGCATAACGGCGATCGCTTCTTCCAATTGTTGAACGGTCACAAACGACGCCATCATGCGATGCGTAGCGCTTTCGATAAGCGTTTGCGGCAGCTGTTTTAACTGTTCAACCGTCCACGCAAATGAACCGCATATGTCAGCGTGGTCAATGATCCATAACGTCTGATGCTCACCATTTTGTTCGATAATCACGTTTTTTCTCGTTCGGTCGCAATTGTACAACCAATAATCAAAAACGATCACCCCCGCAAGCTGATCGGCGTTGGCGATGCGATAAAGCGTCGTTTCATGGGCGTTTTTCCCGTCAATATACGCGCTAGCAAACTGCGTTTTCGTTTTCACAATCGTTGTGTCATCTGGAATCGGTACGAGCGCGTCGGGTAAAGAAACGAGTCGGGCGTGCGGAATCGGAAGGTTCATATATTTCGCAATTTGGTATGCGAGCCATTCGTTAATGAGCGCTTTCGGCTTTTTCGTGTCATAAAATTTGACGACATACCGTTTCCCATCATGAAACGTGATGAGATGGGAGTTATGTTTATGGCTTGCGAACGTCATTTCATAGTTCATGTTTGTTCACCTACAATATGTTGTAGTAAATCGACATACGTTTCGGCACAACGTTCAATCGTAAATTGCGCTAGCACGCGCGCCCTGCCAGCTTCGCTCATCTCTTCATATCGCTCCTGATCGTCGATGATCGCTTCAATCGCTCGAACGGCACCGCGCGTATGATGTTCGCGAAATAAGTATCCTGTTTTTCCGTGAGCGATCACTTCCGGCATGGCAGATACGCGCGGGGCAACGACCGGCACGCCACACGCCATCGCTTCAATAAACGTATTGCCGAACGATTCGACTTTCGTTGTCGCTAGTAAGCATCCCCCTGATTGACGAATGCGGGCGTATATGTGAGGCATTTGTTGGTACGGAACGACGGGAAACCATTTGACGAACGGGTCGAGCTTTTTTTCTTTCCATTCCGTTTCAAACGTTTGTTTATCGACACTATGCGCCCCACCGATCATCCAACATTCGATATCATCCCGCTCTTTTTGTAATAGCGAGACGATGCGCAAAAACGCCCGCCAATTTTTCCTTCCATCTAACCGTCCGACATAAGCAATAATTTTTTTGTTCGGTACATCATCGCATACAGATGGCTGAAAAAAAGACGCATCTAATCCGTTATAAATGACGGTAATCGGCGCTTGATCGTTAACGAGGACGGAAAGAAGTCGTTTTTGGTAATAAGACGGAACGATAAACTGACGCGGGGAAATCGTCTCAACCCCTTGCAAGTTCCGCTTTAACTTCAACAACTCCGGCGTGCGCGCCTCGACAATAATCGGACCTGCATAGCCAACGTCGTTCAACCACTCGTACGCTTGGCTCGTATCAACAACAATGATCGCATCATACCCTTTTCGTAAAATGTCATGAACATCTCGCTTCTTTTTCGCTACATACACGTTTGCGACATCTTCCATCATATGCATGCCGCCCAAATCTTTCGTATATAAAAAATCGGTCGTAATGCCACGCTTTTTAAAATATAACGCCCGATTGCGCCATCCGGCATTCACCCCACCAACCGTCAACAACCGCCAAATGACTAAAATGTTCACCCCTCAGCCCCCTTCACATTTGCTCTTTTATTAATGTATGTGTCAAGGGCTTGTCGCTTGTTAAAGTAAAAAAGGATCCATGATGAAATACAAACTTTTACGGCATGATATGTTGTGGCGATTCGTACCTATTTTTTATTTGTTCGAACCGATCGTTTTCATTTACAAGAAAAACTAGGGACGTGTTCCCTAGTTTTTCGTTTTTGTATATACCCGCCATCCAGCAAGTACCGGCAATATCGCTGTCAACCCAATTGCCCAACGGAATCCGAGCCAGTCGGCAATGATCCCTGCCATCGCGGCACCGATCGCATAGCCGCTATCGCGCCAAAATCGATATACTCCCATCGCAGAAGCGCGCCAGTATATCGCTGTCACATCGCTAATTGCCGCTTGCAACGTCGGATATACCATCGCTGTTCCGAGCCCTAACAATATCGCGCCAACCATCCATAACACGACATCGTCCACGATAAGCATCAACCACATGGCCAACGCCTGTAGCCACATGCCGTATGCAATCATCCTTTTTCTGTCGACTCGATCGCTAATGGCACCTGTGAAAAGCTGACATATCCCCCATGAAGCAGGGTAAATCGCAACGATCATCCCTGTTTGTGAGACGGATAGCCCGAGGGAAGTGAAATATAAAGGGAATAATCCCCATGCCACACCATCTTTCAAATTTGTTACAAGTCCTGCCAAACTAAAACTAGATAGCGTTTTATTTTTCCATGTCGTCTGCTGAAATACATCTTTTGCGGATAACGTTTCTGTTCGCTCCTTTTTTCTTCGTTCCATATGCAGTTGAACATGATGTTTCGTATCTTTAACGACGATGGATAAGCCTATTCCAGTAAGTGCAACCACAATACCAATGTAAAACAATTCAAGATCAAGTGAAAATGTCGAAGCGAGATAACCCGATAACGCCGCCATCATCGCGACACCAAAATAACCAGCAAACTCATTTAAACCAACCGCTGTACCTCGTTCCGTTGGCTTGGCGATGTCAATTTTCATATTGACAGTCATCGACCACGTCAATCCTTGGTTAATTCCAAGCAGCACGTTCGCGAACACAACAACCGACCATTCGTGTGCAGTAAGCATACATATTGGAACGAATAGCCCGATTACCCATCCTGCTAGCAATATGTTTTTTCTACCAAACCGATCAGCAAGCTGACCAGCAAAATAGTTTACAACCGCTTTGGACAAGCCGAAGCTAACGATAAACGAGATAGCCGCTCCCATCGATGTAAGCCCAAACTGCTTTTCACCAATCATCGGCAAAATCGTTCGTTCTAAACCGACCATCGCCCCAACAAACACGTTAATGACGACTAATAATAAAAATGAAACGGTATTTTCCTTTATTCCTAAACGTACCACCATCTTACTCACCTTCCTTAAAAACAAACAACATGGCCATCATTAATGACCATGTTTAACAATCACACCATACACGCTCGGATGGAAATGAACGAGCTCCACATGTGTGAAATGTGCTTTCGCCTCGTCCATGAGCTGATGCGATGGAATGCGTTCGTGAAGCGGCGGACCCATTTCACTTTCTACTGCCTCCCACTCAATGAATAGAAACGCACCGTTCGGCTTTATGATGCGAGCAATTTCTGCAAAAACAGCTTCTCGATCGTCCACTTCATGCAAAACAAACGCCATCAGTCCCTTATCGACAGATTGCGGTGAAATCGTTGTTTTTGCCACATCGCTTAGGATGTAAGAAATGTTTTTTACTCCTTCTCGTTCAGCATGTTGTTGGAGTAAATCGAGCATTTGTTGTTGCATATCAACAGCGTACACCGTTTTTGCTCGTTTGGCGATCGGCACAGCAAAGTATCCGTTCCCCGCCCCTAAATCGGCGACAATATCATGCTCGCTCACGTTCAGCAATGAAATCACTTTTTCTGGAGCGATCAGCTCTCTTCTTTTTGGATTCAACAGCTTCTCCGCTTTTGAATGATGAAATACATGCCCTGTCATGAATCATCCGTCCTTTTGTTTTTATACCTACATACGTATTTTACCCTTTTTTTCGATGTTTGTCATCTAATCAGCAATCTTTTTACTTTACAAAAGTAAGTAACAAACTATATTATAGTTATAGCTTTTTATACCAAAGCAAAATATAAGTAAGTATCAACTTGTATCAAGGAGGAACCGTTATGGCAAAAGTATTGTATATTACCGCAAATCCAAAACAAGAACATGAATCGTTTAGCTTGTCAGTCGGTCGCGCGTTTGTCAATGCCTACAAACAACATCATCCCGAAGATGAAATCGTTGAATTGCACGTATATGACATGGACATCCCTTATATTGATGGAGATGTGTTTAACGGTTGGGGCAAACTTCAACAAGGACAAGCATTTGACCAATTAAACAGAGATGAGCAAGCAAAAATCGCACGTATCAACGAACTATGCGACCAATTTATTGAAGCCGACAAATATGTATTCGTCACACCGATGTGGAACTTTAGCTTCCCTCCAAAATTGAAGGCATATATCGATACGCTTTGTATCGCCGGAAAAACGTTTAAATATACAGAAGAAGGGTCTGTTGGACTACTAAAAGGGAAAAAAGCGCTCCACATTCAAGCGCGAGGAGGTATATATTCTGAAGGTCCGGCGAAAGAAATGGAGTTTGGTGACCGCTATTTAAGAGCTGTTCTCGCTTTTATCGGCATAACAGACGTTCAAACGATTGCGGTCGAAGGTATGAACGCTTTTCCAAACGAAGCAGAAAGCATTAAGCAACAAGCGATCGAACGAGCAAAAGAAGCAGCGAAACAGTTTTAACAACAAACAGGGCGTCCAGAAAGTCAAAATAACTGACTTTTTGGCGCCCCTTTATTGCTGCAATATGTTGTTTTCACATGTTTAGCCATTTCCCTAAGAGCATTCGCCGAGTCCAGAGGTAAGTTTTTCTTCAGTAACTCCCGATACTTCTTACAGCTCTTCAAGCATCGGCTGTACTGCTTTATTCGTCTCACCCCTGCCGATATTTGCTGAATAACAGACGATCTCTTGTACAGTTAGATAAACCAACTAATTACAAATACAACAGAAAAACCGACCAGCGCAATCATTGTTTCCATTACTGTCCATGATTTCAACGTATCTTTCACTTCTAAACCAAAGTAGCGATTCACGAGCCAAAATCCTGAGTCGTTTACATGTGAAAGAATCGTCGCTCCTGCCGCAATCGCAATAGTAATTAGCCCCAATATTGGACCTGTCAGATGCAATGTCTCTATAAATGGAGCCATTAACCCTGCAGATGTCACCATCGCAACTGTAGCTGAACCTTGTGAAACGCGAACGAGCGCCGCAATAATAAATGCAAGAACAATCGGCGGCAACGATGATGTCGACATCATATCTGCAAGCACCTTGCCAACACCTGAGTCCACTAAAATTTGTTTAAATACTCCGCCAGCACCTGTGACAAGAATAATAATTCCTGCCGGTTCTAGTGCCTTCGTTGCAATATCCTGTACTTGTTGTTTAGAAAGTCCCCGCTTTCGTCCTAAGAAGTAAAAAGCGAGTAAAGTAGCAATCGTTAAAGCGACAAATGGATGACCTAAAAAGGTGAACAGCGATCGAAGCATATTTTTCTCTGGCAAAACAACTCCTGAAACCGTATTCATTAAAATGAGCAACAAAGGAATGAGAATGATCGTTGCGATTAATCCGAAACTCGGCAAATCTTGTTCATTATCATGTTCTTTCCATTCCATATAAGTCGGAATAGAGGCGTGAATTTTCTTTGAAATATACTTTCCGAATAACGGACCAGCGACAATCATCGCCGGAATACCCGCAATAAAACCAAATAAAATGACCCAACCTAAATCCGCACCAATTAAATTGGCAACTGCAATTGGGCCTGGCGTCGGAGGAATAAAGCTATGCGTTACCGCCAGACCGGCAAGAAGGGGAATACCATAATATAAAAGAGAACGTCCTGTCTTTTTCGCTAGACCGTAAACAATCGGTACAAGAATAATAAATCCCACGTCAAAAAATACAGGAATAGCGACTAAAAATCCTGTAATTCCAAGCGCCCACTGCGCTTTACTTTCCCCAAATTTCTTCATCAACGTCTGTGCTAAACGTTCAGCTCCCCCTGATGCTTCAAGCATCTGACCAAACATTGCACCTAACCCAACGACAACCGCTACAAATCCAAGCGTTCCTCCCATTCCGTTTTGAATGGACTCAATTACACTTTTTAGTGGCATACCTGCCGCAATTCCAACAAGTAAACTAACAAGCAATAACGAAACGAACGCATGCAATTTCGAACGAATAATAAGAAATAACAACAAGCTAATTCCAGCAATCACAATAACGATTAACGAAGATGATGCCATCTTCCCCACTCCCCCTTGTTTTTATTTTAACAAACGCTTACATTTACTAAACCGATTTAGTAATGAAGTGAATCACCCCCTCCGTTATACATATTTACTTTGAAACGAAGAAATGATTTGAAATTCATCTTTTAGTTGCCTATACAATCTTATATACAAATCAAATAGTTCCGCATAAATCGCTGTATGCTGTCCATTTGGCTCATGACGTGATGAAATACGTAGCCACGACTTTACTTCTTGTAGTGAAACAATGTCTCCCGTCGCATAAAGAGCCAATGCTGCAGCCCCTAGCGCGGAGGCCTCATGCGTCTCCGGGACAAGCAATTCTTTCCCCATCATATCGCACAACATTTGGCGCCAAAACGGTGACTTCGCAAATCCACCAGACACTCGAATTTCTGATAACGGTCCGATCACATCGCGAACAGCGAGCGCAACAGAAAAGACGCTCATACAAACACCTTCCATGACGGCTCGAATAAAATGCTCGCGCCTATGTTGCAAGCTAATCCCAAAAAATGTGCCGCGCGCATGTGCATCCCAATACGGTGCGCGCTCTCCAGATAAAAACGGCAAAAATAACAATCCCTCTGATCCTGCTGGAACACGTGCAGCGTATTGTGTCAGTAAATCGTATGGATCGATTCCTAGTCGTTTAGCCACCTCTTTTTCTTGTGCCCCAAATTCGTCACGTAACCAGCGTAATAAAATGCCGCCATTGTTTGTCGGGCCTCCGATGACCCACTCATTTTCTGTCAACACATAACAAAACGTTCGCCCATGTTCATCGGTTTTTGGAAGTGGTGAAATTGTTCGTACCGCTCCACTTGTGCCAATTGTTATCGCAGCTTCATGCGGCAAAACTGCGCCGACCCCGACATTTGCGAGCACCCCATCACTCGCTCCAATGACGACAGGGATATGTGTAGAAATACTGAGCTGTTCTGCCCACTTTTTGTCCATTCCTTGTAACGTATATGTCGTCGGAACAAGCTGAGATAGTTGCTGGCGGTCAATATGAAGCAGTCGCAAAATTTCTTCGTCCCAATCAAACGTCTGTAAAGAAAATAGGCCGGTTGCCGAGGCAATTGAATAATCGACAACATACTGATGAAACCACTGATGTAATACATATTCTTTAATCGAAATAAACTTATGGGCTCGTTCGAATACATGTGGCTCATGTTCTTTGAACCACATCAATTTCATAAGCGGCGACATCGGATGAATAGGTGTTCCTGTTTTTTTATATATGTCCATCCCTTTTTCACTTGCTCGCAACTGTTCAGCTTGCTTGTTGCTGCGATTGTCCGTCCAAATGATACAATTCGTCAATGGGCGATGATGATCGTCGACTAGCATGAGCGAATGCATCGCTACACTCAGCCCGACCGCCTTCACTTGTTCCGATGAAACGCCCCCTTTGTATATCGCCCCTTGTATACTTTGCATCACCGCTGAAAAAAGGACGTGAGGGTCTTGTTCCGCCCATCCCGGTTGGGGATGAAGCATCGGATATTCTACCGCATGCATCGCTCGAATGCGTCCATCCTCTTCGAAAATAACCGCTTTTGTACTTGTCGTGCCAATATCTATTCCGATGACGACTTGGCTACTATTCACCTTTATCTCCTCTTTTCTTTGCTGAATCCCTTTCTATTAACTTTGGAGCAAGCCGAAACATTTGGGGAGAAATCTCGCCGTCCATTTGCATAAAGAGCCGTTCCGTGGCTTTTTCCCCCATCTCAAAAGCTGGTTGGGCAATTGTTGTTAGTGAAGGAGTATAAATGGACGCAAACGGAACGTCGTCAATACTGATAAGTGCTATGTCATGTGGAATAGTTAGTTGACGCCTTTTGACAAACGTCAACACCTCCATCAATGTTAAATCGTTAATGGCGAATATCGCTTCAGGCAGTTTGTTCCGTTGCAAAAGCGCATCTAGTCGCCCCGAAATGTGCTTTACTTGCTCGGTAATGATCCATTCTTCTTTGATTGGAAGATTTGCTTCACGCAACGCATACCGAAATGCATTTATCCGTTCTGTGCGCGGAATGACGTGTGGCGCAAATGGTGGTGCTACGAGTCCAATATGTTTATATCCTTGCTCAATTAAATAATGCACCCCTAATTGGACAGCACGTTCGTTATCTAATAAAACAGCATCTACATCGATTCCTTCAACCGTTCGGTCAACGAATACAACTGGTAATCTTGCTTCAATCATTCTTTTATATAAATCGACATTTTTTCCTGTTGGAAAAATAATAAATCCATCCACTTGCTTCGCCCATAGCATATCAATATATTTTTTTTCCTTTTCAGGATCGTCATCTGTATTACAAACGATGACATGAAAATCATGTTGTTGACACATATCCTCAATCGCCCGCAACACTTGTGTCGTCAACATATGTAAAATGTTAAAAACGATAACGCCGATCGTCGCTGTTGATTTTTGTTTTAAGCTTCGAGCAATGACGTTTGGGCGGTATTGTAGTTGCTCAATTGCCTCCGCGATACGTCTTCTCGTTTCCTCGCTCATGTACTCATATCTCTTGTTTAAATATTGCGATACTGTACTTTTCGACACGTTTGCTAGCTTCGCTACATCAGCCATCGTCACTTTCTGCAACGTATTCATTCTCCTTTACTAAATCGATTTAGTAAGTAAACCGGTTTAGCAGTATTATACACAAAAATGAAAGCGTTTTACAACATTTTTTAACAGTATATTTAAAAAAATGATGCACAAATAAGAAACGGAGTTCAGCGAAGAGATATGGTTATATTCTTAACATTGTAAAAATAAACACAATATGGCTCTTCACCAAAAGTTGTACTTGATTTTTTTCTGAACATACCCTATTTACGATTGTGAGGAAAAATCAGTAAATCAATGGTTTTTGCACATCTTTGTACAAGAAACCGTATTGCTTGTCAAGTACATTTTGTGGTGATGAACCAAACAAATATCAAAATGGAACAAAATGGTTGTGGGGCAGTTGCCTTACAACCATTTTGTCAACAGTCTGAGACCCGTAAAGGTCTTTTATATCAACGAATATTTTTCTTCTGCATAGTGAATGAATTTTTCAACGGTCCATAATCTATCCTGATATTCTGCTGGATACAATGAGTGATAAGGTTTTGGCACAACTAGAATAACTTTTTCTTCAGCCATTTCATCCAACTGGTTTGGAGATATCCCTTGTTGAAGTGTTAATAAGTGCTTTTCTTTTATCCTGTTTGCTTCATTAAGTATCTGTCTCCATCTGTCCTTACAGGTGGTCTTTACTCCTAAAAAGATCAAATTGTTTTCAGGAAATGACATATCCGCATATGCAGCATTTGAAGGAAACAAGAAATCTGGTTTTTTATTTCCTTCAGATTTGCCGGGATGACTAAATGGGATATTGTATGAAGATAACAAGAAATCAACATGATGTTCTAAAGACTTTCCTGCACGACTTTTTCTTCTATTTATAACACTGTTTGCAATAGTAATTAATGTCTCTAAATCATTCAAAGGTTTTGTTAGATAGTCTTTATAAACATTTCTTTCAATCGATCTAAATACACTATATTCTGTTTTCACCCACTCTAAAATAATATTGTCTGGTGAAAATTGCTTTTTCTTGTATACATGTTGATGTATTCTTCTTGCTATTTCTGCAAGTTGAATAGTTTCAGGGAAATCATCAAATTGAGCAGCAACATCTTCAATTTCTTTTTCCAACTTTGCTGATAAGTCAATATCTTTTACTTTACCTCCATTGTATACTGCATTATTATCCATAAGAGATAAAGAGAATGTATCTATAAATATTTCAATCTCTTCTTCTGTGTCTAAGATATAAACTTTATAATTCTCCATGTCCATTGGAATAAAGATAATTAAGTTTCCTACCTGCTCTGTTTTATCAAAAGGCGAATTACTCCAAAACCTAGTAATTCGATATTCATTTCGTGTTCTTCTTCCATAATAAATCACACGGCTTTCAAAAGGATGATAACCGTCAATATGTACTTTTATAAACTTATCTTTATTTTCCCCTTTTACTCCTTTCTCCTCAAAAAAGATATTCCAAGCCTGTTTTGCAATGTAAAGTCCTACTTGATGTGCTCCTGTCAAATCAACATCATTAGCAGAAATAAACTTACAATAAAAGCGACCAAATTTCTTGGCCGCCTCAATAGCATTAGTCAGTTTTTCAGAATTATTTTGTTGCATACTCGGCCCGACCCTCTTCCAGATTATCTTCAATTGTTTCATCCCGTTCTATGGCTTGTATCATCTTTTCTGCTATCAATTTAACAACGGGAACAGCAACACTGTTGCCAAATTGCTTATATGCAGCAGTGTTACTAACTACAATCTTAAAAGAATCTGGAAATCCTTGCAAGCGCGCACATTCGCGTGGAGTTAATTTTCTCGGATTTTTCCCTTCTTGCGGGATCAGAATTTCTGAACCGTCCTTATAGTATCTGGCAGAAAGAGTACGGGAATATGAATCTAAATTGGCTAACCCATAACCGAAACCATTTCCTTTTTTAGCATGTTTTTCTTTGTATGTTTGTAGGTATTCCCAAAGTTTGTCGCTTAATGTGTATTTATCATCTACATTCTCTTCCAAGATGCTTCTTAGTGGTGGTCCCTGTTCAGGTATTTTCGGAAACTCAAATTTAAGGGGCTTTTTAAAGCCTACAATATATATACGCTCACGATTTTGGGGAACAAGCCCTTTTGCATTTAATATCGCATCGTAAACCGTATAACCTAAGTCGTTTTCCAAGACATTTTTTATTACTTTGTATGTTCTACCTTTATCATGACTTTTAAGGTTTTTTACATTTTCCAATAGGAAAGCCTGTGGCTGTTTTTCCTTTAAAATACGAGCGATATCAAAGAATAAAGTTCCTTGAGTTTCGTCGAGAAATCCATGTGGTCTTCCCAAAGATTTTTTTTTGCTTACACCTGCAATAGAAAATGGCTGACATGGGAAGCCAGCGAGCAAAATATCATGATCGGGAATATCCTTAGCATCAATCTGTCTAATATCACCATGTGGTTTCTCACCAAAGTTAGCCATATAGGTTTCCTGTGCTTTTACATCCCATTCAGATGAGAACACACAAATACCGTACGGTTCGAAGGCAAGCCGCATACCTCCAATTCCTGCAAAAAGATCAATAAAACGATATAGCAAATTTGACACCTCCTTCGAACACTAGTCCTAATTCAATTGTAGCAAATTTTGTTGTTTAATGGTCGTTTAAATGATAAAATATCATAGTTGCCTTTTACAATACCCTAAAAGAAAGGGTTGATACAAGTGGCAAACGTCGTAATTTATTACCAAACAAAAGAAACAGAAAAGACGGAAGAAGCAATTGAATTTATAAATAACTTAATACAACAATTAGAAACAAACTATGTTATAAAAGGAGTATTTATAGATAATCTCAACGAGAGAAATGAATTTTATGAATTACTTAATTCCCCATTAAATGAAATCGATATTATCTTTCTTGAAAAACCGTTGGAAGACGAGTTTGATAAAAAATTATTGTTTGAAGTAGCAAAAATGGAAAATATACATATAAAATATTTTGGACAGATATAACCTTCTTTTTGGTTATAAAAGAGGGGTTCTTTCGGAAATCTGAATTTGCATATGACGAACATTTTGACTGTTACCTTTGTCCCAATAACCAAGTGTTATCTTATTCAACAACGAATCGGGAAGGCTATCGGGAATATAAATCCAATCCATCTGTGTGCAAGACGTGTCCTTATCTAGAAAAATGCACAGAAAGCAAAAGCCACACGAAAGTGGTCACACGCCATGTTTGGCAAGATTACGAGCACTTACGATATGTGCCGGAGCATCGAGAATTGTATGAGCGGAGAAAAGGGACAATCGAACGAAATTTTGCAGATTTGAAAGAGAGGCATGGTCTGCGCTGGACGAATTACCGTGGATTGGAAAGAAACCAGATGCAGGCGATGCTTGTTTGTGCTGCGATGAATTTAAAGAAATTAGCAAACTGCCTATGGAGAATGGGCATCTCCCCTCTTTTTCACTTATGTATGTCGTTATTTTCGTCGGTTCATCGAGGAAAACAAATATCAAAATGGAACAAAATGGTTGTGGGGCAGTTGCCTTACAACCATTTTGTCAACAGTCTGAAGTCAGCTCTGAACACGCTGACTTTTTTATGCTGATGTTTTCGTTGGGAAACGTCCGTCTTTTTCATCTGTTTGTACATATGTTTTTTGAACGTGCGGAGACGTCATAAGGGAAATCATCGCGCCGTAGTCGACCGCAAAGCGAATGAAGTCACCGACTTGAATGTCGGTGTACGTAGCGTCAACGATAATATGGTCGCTGCTTGAGCCAATGATTTGAACGGGTTGTAGAGGAGTTAATCCGTTGACGTACACATCTTGGCGACCGATGCCGACAATGGCGCGCTTCATCATGCCTCGTTCTTGAAATATCGGCGTTTCGCCAAATGCATTTCGGCTTTGTACACCATATGGGACAGACGGCTTCGTTTTTACTTCAATCACTTCTGCGACGAAACAAAACGCATCTTCGTATAAACCTTGAATCGCAGCGCCACGAATCGTCTCCCGTCCTAAAAAAATCGCCTCACCTAATCGCAAATGGTTAATACACCCGACGTCTTTCGTCTGTTTAAGCCAATAGTAGTTCGCGGAGTTTCCACCAGATACGTACGGCAAAAACAGCGAATATTGTTTTTGAATATGCTTCACGAGCGAGGAAAGTTCACGCATTTTTTGATCGGTCGGAATAATGCCGCCAAAGCAGGCAAAGTTCGCCCCAATGCCGACAATTTCGATATTCGGCAACTGCATCGCCTGTTCAATAAATGACGGCAAATCACTCGGCATAACACCTTCGCGCAAATCGCCCATCTCGACCATGACGATAATCGCATGCGTCTTGTTTTGCTTCATCGCTTCTGTCGAAATGGCACGCACGACATCCATTTCCGATTGAACGCTCACATCGACATGTTGGACGACTTGACTCACTTCGCTCAACGCCGGGGTGCGAATGAGCATATACGTCGCTGGAACTTGCGCCGATTTGAGTTTTGCGATTCGTTCCACTTTCGTATCAGCTAAACTCGTTATACCGCTATCAACAAGAGCGCGAGCAATTTCAACATCACCGTTTATCCCTTTCACGACAGCTGTCACTTGTATTCCTTTTTCCTCACACCATTTTTTCAATGTTGCGGCATTATGACGGATTTTCCGTAAGTCAATTTCGACTTTCGCCGTCATTACACCGCCACCTCACGCTTTTGTAACGATGGGAAAAATTCGATGAGGCGTGCGACAACTTTATCTGCCCCATATTTCAGCACGTCTGTTACAGGCATATGGAATGTTCGTTCATATTCATCAATCGTTCGCTTCAGTTCGTCATCTGTCATTCCTTCATGGTTTAACGTGATCGCTACAACTTTCGTCTTTCCGAAATGTTCAATTAATGCGATTTCGCTTTCGACCGTAGGCATGTCGATAAACGGGAAATCACCGAGCACTTTTCGTTTCGGTGGATGTTGTAAAATAACGGCTTGCGGCCGCGCGCCTTTTAAAATGCCAGCCGAGCTGACGTAAGCTGGATGGCTAAGCGCCCCTTGTCCTTCGACGATGATGATATCCGGCTGCTCCGTTTCATATGCGCGCACAACTTCTCGTTCAAGCTCTCCAATCATGTATTGAAGCGGAAACGCATCCATCGCAAAGCCGTATGAAGCTCCTTGAATTAAGCCCGTTTGCCCTGTGGCAACAAATGCCGTCTTATAGCCGCGCTTTTGTAATGCTTGATCGACAATCATCGCTGTCGTCCGCTTCCCGCACGCACCGTCTGTCCCAAGCACCGCCACAATCGGCGCTTTCACTTGCAAAATGCGTCCGGTAAACAACGTCCATTCTTTTTTCGGACGCGGCTTGCGAACGTCGCGAATCGTAACGCCATAACGTTTCGCCATCGTCATCATTTCTTCATCTTCTGTTAAAAACTCTTGAAGGGGATTCACGATGTGCATCCCTGCTTCCATTGCTTCGATAATCACTTGACGTTCTTCTTTTTTGAGAAAAGCGTTCGCTGGAGCAATTCCTAAGATGAAGTAGTTCGGTTTTTCTTTTGCGGAGGCTATTGCATCTTGAAGGTTTTTACAAATCGGAATGCCATTTTTCTTTTGATCAAGTACTTCTCCAGCATCTTGACCAGCTTTTGTCGAATCAATGACCGCAACAATGTCATACAGCCCCGAATCACGCACAAGCCCATTCGCCGTTTTTCCATCCATGGAACCAAATTGATGTTCACAATACACAATGGCGTATTTCTTCACGAGAAATCCCTCCATTTCTTTGTGAAATCAATATTTCCATGAAAAAAAACATCTCACTTCACCATAGCCGGAAAGAAAGATGTTTCTACTCTATATAATAACGAATGTTGAAGAAAAAGTAAAATGGTATATACAAAAAAATCCAGATTCTAACATGCTGGTTCTTGTAGGTACGATACAAACAATTGTTCTTTTGGTGCTTTTTATTCTGATTTGTTGTTTCAATTCCTCATAGGTACGATACAAACCTTCTTTCGGCAGGTATCGCGATGATTGTATATGCGTTTCAATTCCTCATAGGTACGATACAAACAGAGTCTGATGTCGCAGAAGCAGTCGAAGAAACTGCTGGGTTTCAATTCCTCATAGGTACGATACAAACCCCAAAAAAGTGTTGATATATCAACACATGGAAAAGCTATACAACATCATTATACATCCATCCGAAAATTCAGTCAATGGTCTTTGTCGCTTGATACGTCTGACAAAGTGACAAAAATTAAACTGTCGTCGATCCCCCGGATTTTTTGCAAGATTGGAGGTCGACGACAGTTGTGAAATGATGAACAAATTGATTATCCTTTTGTCGTTTTATCCGTTCCTTTTCTCATCATTATCCGATCGGTAGCTTAATAACAAACGTCGTGCCTTTTTCCGAACTGTCATGAAGCGCAATAGTTCCGCCATGGTTTTCAACGATTCGTTTGACGATCGTTAACCCTAAGCCTGTCCCTGACGGTTTCGTTGTCATAAACGGTTCAAACATCGTCGCTTGCATGTCTTGTGGAATTCCTTTCCCAGAATCGTAAACGTACATATTGTACGTCTCATCGACATCGGAATATATGCAAATCGTGCCGTCTTCTTCGATCGATTCGATGCTGTTATGAAACAAATTGTATAGCACTTGCATCATTTGTTTCGGATCAAGCCGCAACAAAACGCGGTCAAGGCGGACGTGCACGCGAATATGTTTCGCCTCTAACGTATGTTGCAACAACGAAAGCAAGTCTTGAACGATCGTTTCCATATACGTCTCTTTCAACATCGGCGCACTCGGTTTTGCGATCAAAAGCATATCTTCAACAATCGCATTAATGCGGTCAATTTCTTTTAATAAAAGCGGAATGTGGTATTGCTCGCGATCGCTTTGTGCCATATTTTCATTCATAAACGATAAAAAGCCATGAATGACCGCAAGCGGATTGCGAATTTCATGCGCTGCTTTCGCCGCCATTTCCCCGACTGCCGCCAACTTTTCCGATTGATGAATGCGTTTTGTAAGCTCCTCGATTTCGGTGATGTCGAGAAAGAAAATTGTACGGCCAATATGCTCCCCGTACAAGTTAAGTAAATTCGATTGTGACACTAAAAATATTTTTTTCTCCCCTGCACGTTCATATGAAACTTTTACTTGTTGAAATGGATCACGGCGAGCGAAAAGATCCCAAAACGAAACATTCGTTTCACTTTGCCTTTTTTGTTCAATCATTTGTTTTATTTCTTTTTTATCTAAACCGAGCAAAGTAACTGCGGAATGGTTAATAAAATGTTGCGAACTTGAATGATGCATCGTAATAATTCCGATCGGTAACGTATTCAATAACTGTTCAATATATGCTTTGTCATGAGCCACTTTCTCATACAATGTTCCGTACTTCCTAAGTGTAAAAGATAATAACAAAATAACAGACGTAAAAAGGATAATTCCAAATTGTGCATGTAAAGTCAAAAGGCTGACCAACACGAGCGATGCGAGCAACGTGACACCGTAACTAGACAGCCACTCACTTAACATGCTAATTAAAATATGGCTAACACGATAAGAGGAAGAAAGAGAGAAAAAACCTGCCATCAATAGTATATTTATCATAGAGTAAACAATAAGCGAGCCTAAATATGCCCCTAAAAAATAAATGGAAAACGCACCACTTTCTCCTCCGAACATAATAAAAGAATAGTAAGCCCCGACAATCATCCACGTATACATAGCAAAATTACAAACATGCTTCCACCACTTCATGCTCTTCTCATGAAATAAATATGTCGGAAGCATGCTTAAAAATAAAACCATTAACGCCATTTCTAACCCATATACAAAAACGGTTGCTAAATAGACGGCAGAGTCTAACGAAAATCCGTTTCCTTTCGGAGGAAGATGAATCATATAAACGCTTAGTAAAATGACAGAGATACAAAGTAAAACTAACATCGACCATTGTTGTTCGATATGCCCAAAAGGCCATCTATACAAAAATAACATGCATCCAGATAAAGCGACGAACGTTGCGTATAGCGCATATAATCGTTTCATCAAATGTACTCACCTATCACATAAATTGAGTTAACCCCATCATTCTATGCCAAACGGCGACAAGACGCAATGAGAAATTACACTATTCTATTCAAAGTATAACGGATTGAAACATGTGAATGTGATGTGAAAAAATGTAAAAAACATGGCGTGATGACGCCATGTTTTACTTGAACATCATATCGTCCTTGCGGGCAACGCCTGTTTGATATGCCGCTTTCATGACGGCTTCGCGCACTTTTTCTGCCACTTTATTGTTGAACACGCTCGGGATAATGTATGTTTCGCTTAGTTCTTCGTCTGTGACGACCGAGGCGATCGCTTGAGCGGCAGCGAGTTTCATTTCTTCATTGATTTCAATGGCGCGGCAATCTAGCGCCCCGCGGAAAATGCCCGGGAAGCAAAGAACGTTATTAATTTGGTTTGGATAGTCGGATCGACCTGTCGCCATGACGCGAACGTACGGTTCCGCCACTTCTGGATCAATTTCTGGAACAGGGTTGGCCATCGCAAAAACGATCGGATCTTTCGCCATTTTTTTCACATCTTCTACCGTTAAAATGCCTGGTGCGGATACGCCAATAAATACGTCCGCCCCGGCGATAACGTCTGAAAGCGTGCCGCTTATATTTTCCGGATTCGTCATGTGCGCATATTCGTTCCAATACGGATTGTCATATTGGACGCCACGATGAATCGCCCCTTGTCGATCCACGCCGATAATGTTTTTCACACCGGCCGCCAACAATATTTTCGTGCAAGCGATTCCTGCTGCTCCGATGCCCGTTAATACGACTTTAATATCCTCAATCTTTTTATCTACAATTTTTAACGCATTAAGTAAACCTGCAAGCAAGACGACGGCTGTACCGTGTTGGTCATCATGAAATACAGGAATATCTAACTCTTGTTTTAACCGCTCCTCAATTTCAAAACAACGCGGCGCAGCGATATCTTCTAAATTAATGCCGCCAAAAGCTGGGGCAATCGCTTTTACGATTTGAACAATTTCATCCGTATCTTTCGTATCTAAACAAATCGGGAACGCATCAACGCCGGCGAGCTGTTTAAATAACATCGCTTTTCCTTCCATGACAGGCATCGCCGCATACGGCCCAATATCCCCAAGACCGAGCACCGCCGTGCCGTCTGAAATGACCGCAACGGTATTTCGTTTAATCGTCAATGAATAAGCTTTCGTCGCATCTTCCGCGATCGCTGTACATATGCGCGCCACCCCCGGCGTGTACACGCGCGCTAAATCATCGCGCGTTTTAATCGGAATTTTCGATTTCACTTCAATTTTTCCACCGATATGCATTAAAAACGTCCGATCTGAAACGTGAATGACTTTCACGCCAGACGTTTTGCGCAACGTATCGACGACGACATCCGCATGTTTCGAGTCGAGGACGCTTACTGTAATATCGCGCACTGTATGCGTTTTGCTGGAGGAAATGACGTCGATGCCGACAATATCACCGCCAGCTCGTCCAATCGCCGTGGCGATGTCGCTAAAAGAGACGACGTTTTTCGCAAATTGTAACCGAACCGTGATGTGCATGTTTGCTCCGCTTGCCATGTCGTTACCTTCCTTTTCATCATTTTCTTCAATGTTTACCTGCGATACCCGGACTTGTCATCGCATACGGGTCTAAAATATCATTTAATTGCTTTTCGTTCAACAAATCGTACTCGATACATAATTCACGCACCGATTTCCCTGTTTGTAGCGCTTCTTTCGCCACGCGCGACGCCGCTTCATAACCGATGTACGGATTGACTGCCGTAATGACGCCGATGCTGTTTTCGACATGTTGTTTTAACCGTTCTTCATTCGCTTCAATGCCGGCTAAACAGTAGTCTGTAAACACGCGGAATACGTTGTCCATCATATGAAGCGACTGAAGCAAATTAAAGACGAGCACAGGCTCCATGACGTTTAATTCTAACTGACCAGCTTCTGACGCTAAACAAATTGTATGATCGTTTCCGATGACTTGAAATGCCACTTGATTGACGACTTCTGCCATGACCGGATTCACTTTCCCCGGCATAATGGACGACCCCGGCTGGCGGGCAGGCAACGTAATTTCCCCTAACCCTGCGCGCGGGCCAGACGCCATAAGACGAAGATCGTTCGCGATTTTCGACATGTTGATCATACATACTTTTAACGCAGCTGATACTTCCGTATAAGCATCTGTATTTTGCGTCGCATCGACGAGATGTGCTGCACGCACGAGCGGTAAGCGCGTCAACTGAACGAGATGAAAAATGACGCGTTCAATATAGGCAGGATCAGCATTTAAGCCCGTTCCGACTGCCGTCGCCCCGATATTCACTTCATACAAATGTTGGCGCGACTGAGCGATGCGCTTCATGTCGCGAGCGACGACGCGGCGATACGCTTCAAACTCTTGCCCGAGCCGAATCGGAACAGCATCTTGTAAATGCGTTCGTCCCATTTTAATGATGTGGTCAAACCGTTTCGCCTGATCGGCGAACACGTCATGCATATGTTCCATCGTTTGAAGCAGTTGATCGATCATCTTCAACACCGCAATATGAATGGCAGTCGGAAACACATCGTTTGTCGATTGCGACATATTGACGTGCGTGTTTGGGCTAATGACATCGTAATTCCCTTTTCGCTCCCCCAGCCATTCAAGTGCGCGATTCGCGATCACTTCGTTTGTGTTCATGTTGATGGACGTTCCTGCGCCACCTTGAATCGGGTCGACGATAAATTGATCGTGCCATTGCCCGTCGATCACTTCCTCGGCTGCTTTCACGATCGCTTCACCGATGCGCCGCGGAAGTTGACCTGTTTCCATATTCGCGAGCGCTGCCGCTTTTTTTACGGTCGCCATCGCTTGAATGAGCTCGCGGTGAAGACGATACCCTGTAATCGGAAAATTTTCGGCCGCACGCATCGTTTGAATACCATAATAAGCATCGTACGGAATTTCTTTTTCACCAAGCAAATCTCGTTCGATTCGTACTGCTTTCGTTTGCATCATTTATGCATCCCAACTTTCCCCTTCTTTTTCTGTCATGTCATTGGCAATCGGCGTTTCCATTATCTTTTTTACGTCAAGCACATTCGTCGTTTTCCCTAACGCCCACATGAGCTTCGGCACGATCGCTTCCGTGTTCATATCGCCTGATAAAATGACGGTATTTTGCGCCACTTTTCGCCCAACTTCATATAATGTTAAATCTTCTCCTTCTTCTAAACATTGCGTCGTAATGACAACGGCCATGCCATCATCAATTAGCTCCTTTATTTTCGGCAACAAATTGCGCCCTTGAAACGGCACACCGCCGCTTCCAAAACTTTCGATAATGACGCCGCGATATAAATGGCGAATGTAATCAAATATTTCTGGCTTCGTGCCCGGATGAAGCTTCAGTAAAAACACGTCCGGGCAAAGCGACGGATCAAATTGCAACTTGCCGATCGGCTTTGGCAGTTCGTATTGATAATCGATGCGATCGTGATGAATGTAAGCGACGTACGGATGGTTAATGCTTTCGAACGCATCATAGCTTTTCGTCCGCATTTTTACTGCCCGCGTACCTAAAATAACGCGCCCATCGAAAACGACGAACACCCCACTCACATCTTCGCACGCAAAACGAAGCGCATCGCGTATATTTTTTTTCGCATCCGTTTTCGGAAAGCCGATCGGCACTTGAGAGCCGGTCAATACAATCGGTTTATTCACGTTTTGAAGCATATATGACAACGCAGCTGCCGTATACGCCATCGTATCCGTTCCGTGCGTCACGACAAAGCCGTCATAGCGATCGTATTGCTCATAAATCGCCTCCGCAATGTCACGCCAATGCTCCGGCTGCATGTTTGTGCTGTCGATGTTCATTAAAATTTGGCTATCTAAATGATACGGCTGATTTTCAATCGTAATGTAGCTCGTCAGCTCCTGTGCCGTCAACTTTGGTGTAAGCCCTTCTTCGCTCAGCACGGAAGCAATCGTACCACCTGTCGCAAGCAACAAAATGTTTTTCATTATCGTCACCTCAAATATGGCGATTTTAAGTCATCTATTGTATTCTTTGTGTCATGTAGTGTAAACTATAAATACATCCGTTCGCGATTCGCGTACCTTCATTTCAATTATATTCAGAAAAAAAGAAAATAACAAGTGCTTTTATTCATTTCGCGAACAGCAAAAAAGGGGGAGAAACATGATGATTTCGAAACGATTATCGGAATTAAGAAAGAGAAAGCAATGGTCGTTGCAATATATTGCCGATCAACTCAATATCGCAAAAAGCACATACGCCGGCTATGAGTCCGGTTATCGCCAGCCGTCGCTCGAAGCTGTCAAGGAGCTGGCGACGTTGTTTGGCACAACGACAGACTACTTACTCGGGGCAACAGACGAGGAACAACCGTCGATTGAGCTCACTCGCCCGACGGTTCGACTGACAGTAGACGGTGAAGCCGTGACGGAAGACGAAATCATTCAACTCATCGCATTCATCCGCGCAAAACGCGACATCGAAAATAAAAAATAGGCGCCATGCAACGCCTATCCAATCACATCAGCAACATCGCGCGCCAATTGCGCAACAGATGCATACGGCAGATCCAACTGCAACATGCGCCGCAACACGCAACGCGCCTCTATTGACAAGGAAAGTTCGTCTTCCCAACTTTTCTCTTTGTCCTCTGTCGGCTCATAAGAAGAATACAATAAAAACAGTAAAAAATGACCGAGGGCATATATGTCGCTTTTTACATCAATCGTTCGCCTAAGCCGCTGTTCAAGTGTAAACAACCGTTCATTTTTTTCGTATAAAAAGCGCGCAAGTCCAAAATCGAGCACATATACAATCCCGTTGCGAAAAACGATATTTGGGATGCGCAAGTCGCGATGTACAATGCCGTGCTCATGAATGTATTGCACGACACGCAACACATCGGCCAATAGTGAAAACGCTTCTTTTTCATCGTACGTTTTATTTTTATCAAAAATAAGCGTCTCTATCGTATCCCCTTCAATATATTCCATGACAAGATGCGGAATGCCGCGCGCATCGAACATATCATATAGCTTTGGAATTTGCGGATGGTTTAGCTTTCGTAACATGAGCGCTTCTCGTTCAAACGATGCGATTCGCTTCTTTTTTTTCGTTCGCTTCATTTGCTTTACAACGACAAGCTGGTTCGTCTCCTCATCGCGCGCCACATATGTTATCCCGTAGCTTCCTTCACCGAGCCGCGCTTCAATCGTGTATCGCCCGTTTACGACCGTTCCTTCCCGATACGGCTTTTCAATAAAAATCATGAACTGCCAAAAAAGCTAGAAAATACGCTATGGCTACGATGCTTCTTTTTATAATGTTTATAGCCGTATTGCGACGGATGGCGATGCGGACGGTACGTATAACGGTCACTGCTGCTGTAACGATGCTTGTGCATATTTTTGTGTAAAAGCATCTCAAGCAATTTTTTCAGCATGGTTATCATCCCCTTCATAACGGATAGCTTACTATACGGAAAAATAAGAAAAAAGTTTCATATTTAAAGTATATCCTTGCGAAATAGAAAAAATTTTAAGAAAATACATAAGAAGGGGGAGATCATATGTTTCGAGATGGGATAAAATCAGGAGTAGCTATTGCGATCGGATATGCGCCTGTTGCGCTAACGTTCGGTTTATTAGCGAAATCAACAGGGCTGTCGCTTATGGACACGACGCTTATGAGCATGATTGTATTTGCAGGGGCGGCGCAATACATTTCGCTCAATTTACTATCTCTTGGCACCGGTCCGTTTGAAATCATTTTAACGACGTTTATTTTAAACATTCGGCATTTTTTAATGTCGGCGTCGCTCAATGAAAAAGCAGAAAACGATTCGCTATGGAAAAAAGCGCTATACGCATTCGGCATTACGGACGAAACGTTTTCGGTCGCCTCGATGAAACAAGGTACCGTTTCTGCTTCGTATATGTTCGGACTCATTTTCATTTCCTACAGCAGTTGGGTCGTCCATTCTGCAATCGGACATATCGTTGGCGCGCACTTGCCCGAAAATGTACAAGTAAGCTTATCCGTTGCCCTTTATGCGATGTTTATCGGCTTGTTAGTTCCTGCCGTCAAAACAGAACGGAAAGCGCTATGGCTCGCCGTTTGCGCCGGTGCCATCAACTGCGTGCTTTTATTATGGCTTCACGTCCCGAAAGGATGGGCGATCGTCATCTCTACAATCATTTCCGCTATATGTATTCAATGGGTTGTAGAAAAAGGAAAGGAGACGGAATATGCACAGTAACATTTTTCTCATCATTCTTGGCATGGGGCTTGTGACATACATTCCGCGCATGTTGCCATTGACGCTATTTCATCGCATCGAATTGCCGCCGTTTTGGCGCGGTGTATTGCGAAACGTTCCATACGCCACGCTCGGCGCATTAATTATCCCAGGCATTTTTTTTATCCAAGACGATCGGTTGTTTGGCATTCTCGGCTTTTTCAGCGCTGTCATTGCTTCTTGGCTCGGCGTCAACATCATGGGCGTCGTTTTAATATCCGTCCTCGTGCTAACGGTATATACGATGGTGTGACATAAAAAAAGTCAGCGTGTGAGGCGCTGACTTTTTCTTTCTTTTTTCTCGAAAACAGCAATGACGACCCCAATGATAATGAACACCCCGCCAATCCAAAAAGATAGACGCAATTGTTCATGTAAAAAAAGCCAACCGAATAAAGAACCGACAAGTGGCTGGAAAAAGAAAAAGAGTGAACCGACGCCCGCATCCATCATTTCCATCCCTTTATTCCAAAGAAAAAACGCTCCTGCCGTCGACACGATCCCGAGATAAAAAATCCCGAGCACGACCGAAAACGAAAACGTTTGTGACGTCCGTTCTAGCCATTCCCATACCATCATCGGCGTTGTGCCAATGAGGGCGACAAAAATCGCGTATGTCGTCATCACTAATACGGAAAGGCGCGCAGATGCCATTTTGACGAGCACAGACAAAAGCGCCCACGTCACCGCAGCTCCGACGAGTAGCACGTTCCCGAAAAACGACGTCGCCTCTCCCTCGCTCCAGCCAACGATCACAACAACCCCGATCGTTGCTAGTAAAAGGGCGCTTAGTTTTCGCGGCGTCACCGTTTCATTCAACAGCCAACGAGCGAAGATGACGATAAACGCAGGAGTTGCTGACGTAATGAGCGACGCGGTGTGCGCATCCGACCATTTCGTCCCGACGAACTGGAGTGAAATTGAAACAACATATCCGACGATGCCGATACGTATGATCTGCTTCCAATCGTCCTTTCCTTTCGGCATCGGGATGCGCTTTAGCCGTAAAATCATCCATAATACAAAAAAAGCGATCGCATAACGAAGCCATACGAGCGTAAAGGGTGGAACGTAATCGAGCACATATTTACTCACGACATACATCCCACCCCAAATGCTAGCCGCGAGCGATAAATACAACGAACCGAGAAACGTTTGTCTCATCCTTCTTTCTCCTTCTTTTTTCTACAAGTCGTTACCACCTTCTATTCATCTTTTATTTTATCAAAATGTATTCATTATTTTCATCTTTCCGAATATGGCACATAGAAAAAGCTGCCGCCGATTGTTTCGACGACAGCTGACATATCATGATCGTTTAAACATCGTTTGTTGTTTGTTTTGCTTTTTTCGTTTTAAGTCAAAGCGGTCGGCGTTCATCACTTTGACCCAAGCTTGAATAAAATCGTTGACGAACTTTTCTTTATTGTCATCTTGGGCATACACTTCTGCGATAGCACGTAAAATGGAATTTGCCCCAAAGACAAGGTCGACTCTTGTTGCTGTGTAAAGCAATTCGCCCGTTTTTCGGTCTCGCCCTTCATAAATGCCACCTTCTTGTCGCTTCCATTCGATGTTCATATCAAGCAAATGGACGAAAAAGTCATTCGTCAACACGCCTACTCGATCAGTAAATACGCCATGTTTCGCGTTACTATAATTCGCCCCGAGAACGCGCAACCCGCCAATTAATACGGTCATTTCAGGCGCTGTTAAATCGAGTAAAAATGCTTTTTCCACTAGCAACTCTTCTGGACTGACGTGATATTGTTTCTTTTGATAGTTACGGAACCCATCAGCAATAGGCTCCAATACCGCAAAGCTGTCTACATCAGTTTGTTCTTGCGTCGCATCGCCGCGCCCTGGCGCAAACGGAACAGTGACATGAAACCCGGCATCGCGGGCTGCTTTTTCTACTGCTGCGCTGCCGCCAAGCACGATCAGATCAGCGAGGCTCACGTGTTTATGAAACTGACTTTGAATACGTTCGAATACACGTAATACGTTTTGAAGTTTCTCCGGTTCGTTCACTTCCCAATCTTTTTGTGGCGCAAGACGGATGCGCGCTCCGTTCGCTCCTCCCCGATAGTCGGTAACGCGAAACGTGCTCGCTGAAGCCCAAGCTGTCGCAACGAGCTCGCTCACAGTTAAGCCCGAGTTTAAAATGTTTTCCTTTAATTGTGCAATCTCTTCTTCCGTCAATTCCACATCTCCTGCAGGAATCGGATCTTGCCAAATAAAATCTTCTTCCGGCACTTCTGGACCTAAATATCTCGTTTTTGGCCCCATGTCGCGATGAGTTAGTTTAAACCAAGCGCGCGCAAAAGCATCGGCAAACTGTTCAGGATGTTGATGGAAACGGCGAGCAATTTTTTCGTACGCTGGATCCATTCGTAAAGCTAAATCGGCCGTTGTCATCATCGTCGGCACTTTTTTCGTTGCATCTTCCGCATCGGGCGCAAGATGTTCTTCTTTCGGTTGCACAGGCTTCCACTGATAAGCCCCGGCAGGACTTTTCGTTAACTCCCATTCGTACCCGAATAATAAATCAAAATAGCTATGATCCCATGTCGTCGGTGTAGGCGTCCATGCCCCCTCTATCCCGCTCGTAATCGTGTCGCTTCCTTTGCCAGAACGATATGTGCTAAGCCATCCTAATCCTTGCGCTTCAATCGGCGCCGCTTCTGGATCGGGACCGACATGAGAAGCATCCCCTGCTCCATGCGCTTTACCGAACGTATGGCCGCCTGCGATGAGAGCGACCGTTTCTTCATCGTTCATTCCCATGCGCGCAAACGTTTCACGAATGTCACGTGCGCTTGCGAGCGGATTCGGATTGCCGTTTGGCCCTTCAGGATTGACGTAAATAAGCCCCATTTGCGTGGCAGCAAGCGGATTTTCTAACTGGCGATCATCCGTATGGCGTGCATCTCCTAGCCATTCTTTTTCGCTTCCCCAATAAACATCTTCTTCAGGATGCCAAACGTCTTCGCGCCCAGCTCCAAAGCCAATCGTTTTTCCACCCATATCTTCAATCGCCACTGTACCAGCTAAAACGAGCAAGTCCGCCCAAGAAATTTTATTCCCGTATTTTTTCTTAATCGGCCATAGTAGCCGTCTCGCTTTATCTAAATTCGCATTGTCAGGCCAACTATTTAAAGGGGCAAAACGTTGCGTGCCACGATTAGCACCGCCTCGGCCGTCGCCAATGCGATACGTTCCTGCCGCATGCCAAGACATACGAATAAACAAAGGGCCGTAATGACCGTAATCTGCCGGCCACCAATCTTGCGAGTTTTTCATTAAGTCGCGCAAATCTTGTTTCAAAGCTTCATAGTCTAATTTTTCAAACTCCGCAGCATAGTCGAACTGCTCTCCCATCGGGTTCGACTTTTTATCATGCTGTCTTAAAATATTTAAGTTTAATTGATTGGGCCACCAATTTTGATTTACTGTGCCACTCGATTGTACACTTGTCGCTCCACCGTGATGAAAAGGACATTTTCCTCCATTTGCTTGATTGTTGTTTTCCATGTTCCTTTCCTCCATTCACTTTAAAATGAAAATCATTATACATTTAGAATTATACTAAATAAGAAATAAAAATCAAATAAAAAGAAACATATAATTGATATTTTTATTATGTTATATATTATATTTTTGATTAAAAATAATGAATTTTATGTATATACTCTTGTTACTTCCAATCAATAGAAAAAGCCAGCGTATCATACGCTGACTTTCTGTTGTTTTCTTCAGTTGTAAGCTAGTTATTTTCGTTTCCAAACGAATTGTAAAACAAGTAAAATTACAAAACTGCCAAGACCGATGACATCTGACCAAACAGTCGGGTTAATGAGCATCACACCGGCGCCAACCGCAACGACTCGCTCAATCCAATGCAAACTGCGCATCCAATATCCAACCATCCCTGCACCGATGGCAATCATTCCTGTAACGGCCGTGAAGATGACCCAAAGCAATTCCGTTATAGTTGTATCAATCATAAGCAGCTGTGGGGATAAGACGAACATGTACGGAATAATGAACGCCGCAATCGCCAACTTCGCCGATTGAACTCCGGTGCGAATCGGCTCCCCACCTGATACACCAGCAGCGGCAAAAGCCGCGAGCGCCACCGGAGGAGTAATATCTGCAATAATCCCAAAGTAAAACACGAATAAATGAGCCGATAAATCAGGAACACCAAGCAAAATAATGGCTGGCGCAGCAATCGTTGACGTAATGACGTAGTTCGCGGTTGTTGGCGATCCCATTCCTAAAACGATCGCCGCAATCATCGTTAAAAATAACGTTGGCAATAAATGCCCTCCTGCAATATCAAGCAATCCGTTTGCGAGCTTTAACCCTAATCCTGTTTTCGTCACGATGCCGACAATAATTCCGGCAGCTGCAGTAGCGGCAGCGACCCCTAACGCTGTCCGCGCTCCGTCTACAAGCGCATAAACGATATCGACAAGTTTCATATTCGAGTCGCGGTTTATAAATCCGACGACGATGGCGATGGCGATGGAATATAACGCCGCATGCGTAACAGTCACACCAGCCGTCAATAAGACGATGACCGCAATAATCGGAATAAGCAAATAAATTTTCTTAAACACTTCTTTTCGATTTGGCATTTCTTCTTTTGACAGTCCACTTAAACCGATGCGCTTCGCTTCAAAGTGCGTCATAATCCAAATGCCTGCGAAATATAAGAAGGCTGGAATCGCAGCTGCCTTTGCGATATCCCAATAAGTGAGCCCGCCACCGATAAACTCGACCATAAGAAACGCTGCCGCTCCCATAATTGGCGGCATCAACTGCCCACCTGTTGACGCTGCAGCCTCGACCGCTCCGGCAAACTCTTTTTTATAGCCGAGCTTTTTCATCATCGGAATTGTAAAAGATCCTGACGTCACAACGTTTGCGACAGAACTTCCGCTAATCGTTCCTTGTAGCGCACTAGAGAAGATGGCTACTTTTGCCGGACCTCCTGTGCTTCGACCGGCAATCGCCACTGCTAAATCGTTGAAATATTGCCCAACACCTGTTTTCACGAGAAACGAACCGAACAATAAGAAGAGGAAAATAAATGTCGACGATACACCTAATGGCGTTCCTAAAATTCCTTCCGTCGTAAAAAACATCGTTTGTACGAGACGTTGCAAGCTCAAACCGCTATGACGCAAAAAGCCCGGCATCATTTCGCCAAAGTAACCGTACGATAAAAATAAAATAGCGATAATGGTAATCGGCAAACCAACCGCGCGACGCGTCGCCTCTAACACAAGCAAAACTGCCAAAACGCCTGTGTAAAAATCTTGATCAGATAGCATGCCGACACGCATGACGATCTTATCAATATGAAGCGGCCAATATAAACCGACGTAAATGCTTAATAAAGCGAGCACGATGTCGTACCATGCTACTTGAAGTTTTCCGCTCTTTCTTTTTCCGCGCCGAGCAGGAAATAAAAGAAAGATGAGGGCTAACGCAAATCCTAAGTGAACGGAACGTTGAATTTGCGCAGTAAAGACGCCAAAAATAGCCGTATACAACTGAAACAATGAAAAAGCTAACAATCCCACAAACACAACTTTTTGAAAAACCCCTGTCAATTTGCGCGTATTCGATTCGGGATCGTATTTTTCTAGTATTTTTTGTTGTTCTTCAGCTGATAATACGTCAACTTTTTCATTCGTCAATGATGTTCACTCCTTTCAACTGCTGCCATAAACTGATTCGAGTTGGAACAATTCTCACCCACTTGCCATAACCGATCTTCTCACCGAGCACAACTTCTTTTTCTTTGTAGATGAGGCGATGATTAGCCCGAACTTGGCCGATGCGGAGATCAATCGTTCGAAAGCGACGGTTCATATTTGTAATGACGTACTTCCCGTTTTTTCGTTCGAACACTTCATTTCCTTCCGCATTCGATGGCATTCCAACCGCAAAGTTCTCATACATCAACTCTGTAAGTACGAGTTCTTTTTCGAATATCGTATATGTTTCGACAACATCGGTGAAATGAATCGAATGTGTATAAACGATTTGAAACGTTTGCGATTCAGCGATCGGAAAAAATGCGATGAGACGATCGGAATCTTCGAAATAAAACGCCACGACTTGCTTATAAGGAAAGAAAAACAAGCAAGCAAGGATGATGAACAAGGGCAAAAAAAAGAAACGTTTCAGCAAAGACATCACCATTCACCTTTAAACAAAACGAAACGATAGACCGAGCAACGTCGGTCTATCATCACATTTCTTTATTTTACGCCTTTTTCAGCAAAGTATTTTTCCGCTCCTGGATGCAACGGAATGTTGCCGATGCCATCGAGCGCTGTTTCGGCTTTAATTAACTTTCCTTTCGCATGCGTAATTTTGTCTGTATTTTCAAAAATAGCTTTTGTAATATTGTATACTGTCTCTTCATCTAAGTCTTTGCGAACGACAAGCATCGCTTTAACTGCTACAGTTGTAACGTCTGAATCAATTCCATACGTACCAGCAGGAATTGTATCTTCCGCGTAGAACGGATATTTTTCAATCAATTGTTTCACTTTCTCAGCAGAAATCGGTACAATCTTCACTTCTTTTTGAGCAGCTAACGCTTCAACTGCACCTGTTGGCGTACCAGCTGTAACGAACGCCGCATCGATGCTGCCTGATTGAATGCCGTCGACAGACTCATCAAAAGATAAGTTTTGTACTTTAATGTCGTTTAAAGAAATGCCGTGAATTTCTAAAATTTGTTGTGCGTTTGCGCTAACTCCAGAACCTGGCGCACCGATGGATACTGTTTTTCCTTTTAAATCTTCAACTGATTCGATGCCGCTGTCTTTTGTCGTTACGATTTGAACTGTTTCTGGATAAAGCGTACCGATCGCTTGTACGTTTTCTACTTTATTTCCTTCAAACATTAATTCCCCATTCAATGCGTAAGAGGCGATATCCGTTTGTGCAAACGCCACCTCCGCTTCTCCTTGTTTTAACGTGTTCATATTTTCCGCAGAAGCACCTGAAGATTGTGCGTTCGCGTTAATTCCTGTCTCCTCTTGAATGATGCTCGCCATCGCTCCACCGAGCGGATAATATGTACCACCTGTACCACCTGTTAAAATGCTAATGCTTTTGACTTTCTCTTTCTCTCCTCCGCTACTTCCTTGCTCGTTCCCCCCGTTACATGCCGTGACAATCATTGTAAACGCTAACAACACGACAAACAACATACTACTACGTAACTTTCTCATCATAACCACCCCTTCTTTTCTATTTCAAAAGTCACAGCACTATAATATCATAAACTACTAGAAACATGTCAAATCATTTTTTATTTTTTTCCAAATTATCGGAAATTTGGTTCATCACCAAAAGATGTACTTGCACCTGTCATGAAAGTATGTTAGCTGTTTCCAGCCGAACCCGCAGTGCAAAACGCTGGATATTTCGGTATCCGTATCCCCGACGTTTCATCAGCTTGATCTTGTTATTCGTTCCCTCCATCTTCCCATTCGAATAATGGGATAAAATGCACGATATCATTTCGTCTGTTCGTTTGACGAGTGATTTTGCGATGGCACGAACAACGGAACAAGGACAAAACAAATACCGATGAATCCAAGCCTTCAAGCGTCGTTTCGCCTGTTGCTCATCTTTGCTTTTGAACACATAGCGAACATGTTGGAGCGATTGGTAAACAGACTTTAAGTAATCGCTTTCATTACACCATTCTCGTATGATTTGACGTTCTTCCTCCGTCAATTTCTCTGGGCATTGGCTCAATAAACGGCAAACGTAACGAACATTTCCGTGTTTCTTGCCTCCTTTGCCCAAATATTTGTGACAACGTTCTAACGCATCGGTAAACAGCTGAATGACATGGAAATAGTCGACGACATGTGTCGCCTCTGGGCAAACCCGTTGAATCGCTTTTTTCATCGCTGGAGCCAAGTCACTCACGACATACTGAACGGAACGAGACACATGAGCCAATGCACGCCCAATGGCTTCCTCGTTCTTTCCTGCTTCCATGGCATACACTTCTCCCGTTTCGGCATCCATGATCGCCACTCCATAGTCGTGCCCTTTTCGAAACGCAAACTCATCGACACAAACCGCCTTTGGTTGGATATCATTCGATAGGAAGGAAGGGGCATGGGTATAAAACCATCGTTCAACGGTCGTGTAAGGAAGCTTGAGCATACGAGCCACCGCCTGAATGGATGTTCCGATGCAAGATTGCGCGACCCATCGCTGAAACGCATCCGTCGCCACACTTCGAGGAGAGATGGCTGGATACGACGTGCTGAACGTCACGCCACACGTGCTACAACGTCTGCGCTCGACAGGAAGTTCGATCCAAAAAATTCCGATTCGCTGAGCATAGCCATGCATCCATTGCTTCTTTTTGTCTGTCATTTTGATCGTGCGCTTCAAGCAGACAGGACATAACGGGCATTGTTCGGGTAGAGAAAGTTCGAAAATCCAACGTTCCCCTTCTTTCCGCACCTTTTGAATCAAAACATCTGGTAAATCGATGAGTTCTTTGATAAACTGAGAGTACATGCGAATTTCCCTCCATGGTTTGGTTTGGTCACCTTTACCATACAGGAAAATTCGCATTTTTTGTACCCTCTATGCACACCTACCTTAAATGATCAAGTACAACTTGTGGTGAAGAGCCTATTCTTTAACTTTTAGCAATCGCATGCTGTTTAATGTTACGATTAATGTTGCTCCCATATCGGCAAATATCGCTAACCATAGCGTTAACCAACCAGGCACAATTAACAGTAATGACAATGCCTTAATCCCTAAAGAGAAAGTAATGTTTTGCTTAATAATCGCTAAAGCTTTGCGGCTCAATTTAATCGTATATGGCAATTTGCTTAAATCATCAGACATTAAGACAATATCGGCTGTTTCTAGGGCTGTATCGGTTCCAGCACCACCCATTGCCACACCAACAGTTGAAGCTGCAAGAGCTGGTGCATCGTTCACACCATCTCCAACCATCGCCACGCTTTGATGCTTGTCACGAAGCTCTTTGATGAAATTCAGTTTATCTTCTGGAAGTAAATCGGCTTTAATATCGGAAACGCCGACTTGTTTTCCGATGGCTTCGGCTGTTCTTTGGTTATCCCCTGTCAACATTACCGTTTTTTCAATACCGACTTGATGAAGTTTTCGAATAACCTCTTTGGATGATTCTCTTATTTCGTCTGCCACGGCAATTAACGCCAGAATTTCTTTTTCCGTCCCTAATACCATGACCGTTTTCCCTTGTGTTTGAAGGGTTGTAATTTGTTCTTTTATTTCTGATTGGATGCCATTTGGAAGAAGTTCTTCAAAAAGACCTGGACTTCCGACATAATACATTGCGTTATTTACTTTGGCTTTGACCCCTTTACCTGTAATGGATTGGAATTCTTCAACCGATACATCATTAAAATTCAATCCATCTTCTTCTGCTTTTCTTATAATGGCGGAAGCAAGTGGATGTTGTGAGCCTTTTTCAATGGCTGCTGTAATGGTCATTAGTTCATTTTCATCGCCATTATAAGTGACCACATCGGTGACGGAAGGAACACCTTTTGTTAATGTTCCTGTTTTATCAAAAGCGATGACTTTTAGAGATCCTGCTTCCTCTAAATAAATACCACCTTTAATTAACACACCGTTTTTCGCTGCATTTCCAATGGCAGTTACAATCGAAACAGGCGTGGAAATAACCAACGCACACGGACAACCAACCACTAATACAGCTAGACCTCGATAAATCCATTCGCTCCAATCAGCACCCATAAATAATGGAGGAATAACGGCTAGTAAAAGAGCAAAAATGATAATGGCTGGTGTATAGTATTTGGCAAAACGATCTACAAACGCTTGAGAAGGTGCTCGTTCTGCCTGAGCTTCTTCCACTAAATGGATGATTTTCGAAAGAGTTGTATCTTCCACTCGTTTTGTCACTTTTACTTCCAATAACCCTTCTTCATTCAATGTTCCTGCAAAGACTTCATCACCGACTGTTTTGGTTACTGGAACACTTTCTCCCGTAATGGCAGCCTGATTTAATGTAGATGTACCCTTGATGACGATTCCATCCATCGCTAATTTCTGACCAGGCTTTACGATCATAATATCTCCGACTTGAATATCGTCAACAGGGACCATCATTTCTTCATTTCCGCGACGAATTAATGCTTCTTTTGGAGCAATATCCATCAACGATTCAATGGATTGACGAGCTTTATCCATGGAATAACGCTCTAAGGCTTCACTAATGGCGAATAGAATAACAACCGTTGCACCTTCTCCCCATTCACCAATCGCTGCAGCTCCTAAAATCGCCACTGTCATCAGCGTATTCATATCAAAATTCAATCGAACTAGGTTTTTGAAACCTTTTATAAATAACGAATATCCACCGATTAAAATTGCTGCAGCATATCCAATTGCCGCAAAGATATGCTCTTCTCCGTATTGCTTCCCTAAAAACCAACTAATCACAAGCAAAACGACGGAAATATACACTTTAATGTTCTCTTTTTGCTTCCAAAAAGGTTCACGCTTGACTGATTTTTCTTTATCTTCCCGAACCTTTAAGTTTTCAAAAGCTCCTGCTTTTTCTAATTCTTCGATGGTTGTTGTACCCCAAACGGTAATTTTAGACGCTCCAAAGTTTACTTTAGCATCTTGAACACCTGGCAATGATTTTACATTATTTTCAAACTTTGCCGCACAGTTTGCACAAGTAAATCCTTGAACACGGTAGGTTTTCGCTTCTGATTTAGATAATTTTGCTTGTTGTTCAGACACGGACTTTCACCTCTTTATCATGTTTATCATGTACTAACGCAATCATGATTAACTGCTTAATATGGTCATCATCCAGCGAATAAAATGCTAGCTTTCCTTCTTTTCGATACTTTACAATCCCTTGTTTATAAAGGGTGCGTAAATGATGGGAAGTGGTTGCAACAGAAGCCCCGATGATATTGGCAATATCACATACACATAACTCTTTGTCTTGGCAAAGTGAATAGGCAATTTTTGCCCTATTTTCATCTGCCAGTGCTTTAAACAACTGGACAACACTAGATATATCTTCTTTTTGCAATTCACCATGTATTCGATTGACTTTTTCTTCGTCATAACAATAAATTTCACATGTATCTTTCTTACTCATTCATTATCCCCCTTTCATATTCAAATTTCCGTTTGAATATATTATACCTCATTTCTTTTATTATTCAAACATTTATTTGAATGAAAAACAAAAAAAGAATGGAATTTAAAAAAATCAACCCAATATTTACCGTGCGATTCATTTAATTAACTACATCAAAAAATTCTATTGTAACTATTCACTCCGATAGTAGTATGTAAAGAAGCGCAACACAAATAGGGCATCCCCGTAATAGAAAATGCCCTAAGTGGTAGAAAGAACACGATCGAGCGTTTCGCCTGCCAACAGAAGACATAACGAATCCCACACGTTTTTTTCGTGTTTCGTCAGTGTGGAAACGATGCTTCTCAACAGTGCCTGGCACCGTTCGCTAGGGGTTGTGATGATTCCGACTGGGCTCGAACCAGCGACCTCCACTAAGTGGCTCGACGACTTTTAAGAGGAACCACTTCACATTCTATTTTATTTTTATTAGAATTTACTCGTGGTGTTAGTTGAGTACTAACGCTCAACTAGCACCATGGGTTATATAAAAATAAAAAGTCATCTGATGACGACTGATTAATCAAAAATATATCTCATTTTTTATCGATCAAACTAACCATGTACAGTTTCTAAAAAATCTAACAATATCTCATAATCTCTTTCATCCATTTTCCCGATACATTTCTGTAACGCTTCTTTTGGTAATTCAATTAACACTAAACATAAACACCATGAAGGCTCTGTCAAACCTGCTTTACGCCAATTTAAAATAGGAAATTTAAATTGATCATATGGTTTTGGAGGATCTTCTGGACCTTGAGTTGTTGTAGCAACTAAAATTAAATCATCGTTTTCTTTTCCAACAATTATCGCAGGTCTGAGTTTAGACTGTTCAGGATCGTCATCAAAAGATTTTTCAATCCAGTAAACCTCTCCAAAATCAAAATGAGCCATAAATTAATTAATTCTCCCCATCATTAAAAATATATCTGTGTAAAGGATTTTTTCTGTCTAACAATAGTTTTCCGTCTTTGACTTTAGGCTTAATTACATTTTTCTTAGACTTTAATGACAATCCTCTGTATGAATTTTTCTTTAAAGCAGCTTCCATTTCCTTTTCCTCCTCCCGCCACATACAATCGCCTCCTTGAGAGGCTATTATATGCTTATTTTAAGGAGATTATACCATAAAAAATATTTATTTCATACAATATTAACCCCTCCATCCCCACATATAATCTTTTCAATCATCACATCATCCAAATTTAAAAAGCACCCATTACGCATACGAAATGCGGCTGAAATGGCTTCTTGATCAACTCTCAAACATTCTTTGATAATTCTTGATGAGTATTTTGTCTTGTCACCCCTTTCCCATAAACGAACAACTCAACGATTGACCTTTTGCTTTCCCAAGGATAAAATGAGAGACAATCAAACGATTAAAGGAGTATGTATTGTATGCCTAGCTTTCAATACGGCAAAACAACGATAGATTATGCAATAGAGTATAAGCCAGAAAAGCGGGATGTGACAATATCGGTTGAGTGGTTCGAGGGAGTGAAGGTAGTCGCTCCTGAGGGGATCGAGGATTCACAATTACATTCCATTCTTTATAAAAAAGCCGGATGGATTATTGATAAATGGCAGGCGTTGAATCAAATTTCTGATTGCCCTGCTCCGAAAGAGTTTGTAAGCGGAGAGAAATTTGCTTATTTAGGGCGCAATTATCGATTAAAAGTATATAAAAGCGAGGAAGTTACAAAGCCGGTTCTTATGTTTAAACAAGGGAAATTTATTGCCACGGTGCCACCGCATTTAACAGAAGAAGAAAGAATCTCATTTTTTCAACAAGCGTTCAAAGATTGGTATATTCTGTACGGAGAAATGAAACTACAAGAACGTTTAAAAATTTATTGCCCTAAAATGGGAGTAACCCCTACTAAAATTAAATTAAAAGAACAAAAAATGCGCTGGGGAACATGTACAAACGAAGGAGCCATATATTTAAACTGGAGAATTATGATGGCACCCGTGCCGATTATCGATTATTTGTTAGTACATGAATTAGCACATATTAAATATCCGAATCACTCCAATGATTTTTGGCATTTTGTTAAATCTGTGATGTCGGACTATGAACAAAGAAAAGAATGGTTGCGTGTAAATGGCCCAACGTTAACTTTATAAATGACGAAAGCCTCCCTAGATTGGTAGGAGGCTTTCATACGTTTATCGTTTATAATGAACCATCGCTAACGACATAATTTGTTGTGTGATGTTTTCTATCTGATCTTTAGGGATAACACTTGCCCGCAACTGCTTCTTAATTTTCTTCCGCATTTCTCGTTTTACATCTTCTTTGTTTACCCAATCAATGACTTTACTTTCCTCGGCAATCATGTCTGTTACGAGATGTGTCAGCGCATCGATCGCATCTTGATGTTGTTCATCTGGAAGAAGCTGTTGGAACAATTGATAGAATGGATATTGTTCCCGTGTAAAGCCGAGGTTTTGTGCTTGTTGGTTGACATTACGCATATCATTGACCATGCTGCGTAGCTTTTCTACCAATTCAGCGATATCCATCATTTTTTTCCGTCTTGCTTCGATTAATTGTTCAAGTTTTTCCCTTAACGACGTGTAGTATACAGGGTTTTCTTCCAGCTTCACTTTAATCTCATGACGAATCGCATGTTCCATTTCCGCCGCCTGTGCTTCTTTTGAAGGGGCTTTTTCCAACCGCTCATCAAACTTACTGGACAAAATATCAATTGGTTCATGGATGACTTCGACAGACTCAGCATATAAATGCTCTGCAATTAATTGTTTGACCTTCTCGCCACACTCGGAAATATCCATTTGTTCATCACGATATAACGTTTTTGCCATTTGCCGAACTTTTCCTAAAAACGTTAAGTCTTCTACATATGGAGAAGCTTCAGGATTCGGTAAAATCATATCCATTCGTTTGGAAAACTCTTTAAACGCTTTTTCAAACTCATGACGCACATCTTCAGGCTCTAATACTTGAACGCACGCATCGGCATCGCTTCGGTTAATATAGTCAAAAAAGCTCATCGCTTTTCGATGGGCTTGTTTTAACTTTGGCAACTCGCTTTCAATCGGCAACAACGCTCCTTGAATATCTTGTTTAGAGAAAATCGCGAGCGCCTTCTCTAAAAATTTGGATACCCCAAAGTAGTCAACAATAAGCCCATACGTTTTGCCCTCATACGTACGATTTGTACGGGCAATGGCCTGAAGTAGGTTATGCTCTTTTAACGGTTTATCTAAGTACATCACTTGTTCGATTGGTGCGTCAAAACCTGTTAGAAGCTTATCACAAACAATTAAAATCGCTAGTTTATCTTCTTCAAACGGCTTTTTGAATCGCTCAATTAATTGTTTTTCTTCCTCACGGGATAGAGAGTAGTCTTTTAATAATTCATTGTTTTTATCTTCGGGACTTGTTGAAATAATTAATGCTGTTTCATATTTTCCATTAATGAGTTCATCTAGCTTTCGTTTATAAATCGCCGCCGCTTCACGGTTCACCGCCACCACTTGCGCTTTAAAACCGTTTGGCAGGATATAATTTTCAAAGTGTTCTACAATATCTAAAGCAATCTGCTTAATGCGGCTCGGAGCGGCTAAGATGGCTTCTTCATCTGCATATTTCTTTTTAATACGCTCACGGTCTTCTTCGCTATAGTCGCTAAATTTACGATCAAATAAGCGATCAAGTGAATCGCCTTGCAAATGAAGGTTAACCATTCGAGCTTCATAGAAAATTGGAACAGTAGCTCCATCATCGACCGCCTGTTCAATCGTATATTTATCAATATACGAGCCAAACGTTCGTGTTGTACTTTTATCTTCTTTATCGATCGGTGTTCCTGTAAATCCAAGGTAACATGCATTCGGTAAGCCTTTCCGCATGTTCATCGCTAATCCTTTATATTGCGTACGGTGCGACTCGTCGACTAATACGAAAATATTTTCCGACCGTGAAAGCTCTGGATACTCGTCTTGATCTTTATCTGGCTGGAATTTTTGTACAAGCGTCATAATCGTAGAACCAGGACCTTGTTGTAATAGCCTTTTAAGGTCTTTAACGCTTTCCGCTTGTTGCGGATTCGGGAAGCCGCACTTACGGAACGTTTTTGTAATTTGATCATCCAAGTCTTTTCGGTCGGTCACAACGACAATCGTCGGGTTTTGCAATTGTTTCACTCGGCGAAGTTTGACGGCTAAATATAACATTGTTAACGATTTACCTGAACCTTGTGTATGCCAAATCACCCCGCCGCGATCTTTTGGTGTTTTTGCATGTAAAATGCGCTGAATCGCTTTATTGACAGCACGGAATTGTTGATAACGGGCAATTTTTTTTATTACTCGTCCGCCGTCGACCTCAAAAACGATGAAGTTTTGAATTAAATCAAGCAAGTTTTCTTTCGCTAACATCCCCGCCACTAAAATATCTTGTTTCATTGGCGAGTCGCCAAGTTCAGGAACGGTTCTTGGGTATGGGTCTTTCCATTCACCGTAATGTTGCACTTTCGCCCCAATCGTCCCTGCTTTCGCCCGATAATTGCTTGTCGCAATCATAAATTGGTTATAGTAAAACAGTTGTTCATGCGTCTCTTGATAGCGGCGCAGTTGATTGACCGCTTTTGAAATTTGCGCATCTTCTTGTAGCGTCGGGCTTTTACATTCGACGACGACCAAAGGCAATCCGTTTACAAAAATGACAACATCCGGACGAATCGAACCCCTTGCATCTTGAATGCGGAATTGGTCAACGACAAGAAATTCATTGTTATAAGGGTTATCAAAATCAATGAGTTTCACCGTTTGATTTTTTTTCCCTTTTCCTACATCTTGTTGGATGGAAATGTAATTCACAAGCATGTCATGAAATTTTTCATTTGCTTGCATAAGCCCCGTTGCTTCGATATGAGTCAAGTTGTAAATGATGCGGGCAAGGTTGTTCTCATCGATCCACGGATTTAACCGTTGAATCGCTTTCTTTAACCGTTCTTTTAAAATCACTTCACTTAATGAATCACGTTCAGACTCAAGAGCTGAGCCTGTGACATGCTCATAGCCCAACTCTTGAAGCTGCTCGATCAAACGTTTTTCTACAAGATTTAACTCATTCCATTCACTTGCGGCGGTCACTGTGACATCACCTCATTATCAACTTTGACACGAACTTTGCCTGTTAATAGGACTTGCATAAGGGCTTTTTTGATTGTTTGAAGCTGATTCTTCCGTTTTTTTTCGTGGTCAATCTTCTTATCATAATTGTATAAAATTTCACCTATTTTCTTTTGTTCATCTATAGGTGGTAAAGCAATCATTAACTCTTGTTCAAATACTTCTTTTGGAACACGTTGGCGACCTGTTGTTCCCGTCATTCTACTAATAGCGTAATTTCTTACTCTATCGGACTTAACAAAGTAATATAAGAATTTTGGATCAAGAATTTGCTTTAAAGGAGATAATACAATAAATTCTGTTGAACCAAGTCCTACTTCAGACTCTAATTTTGGAACCAAAGCAGTTTTACCATTTTCCGTACAAGGAGTAATTCTCGCAAATAACACATCATTTTCTTTAAATCTCGAACCGCCACCTTGTCCAGCTTCTCTTTTACCAAAATAAGATATATGAGGGGAGTTTTCATTAACTGCACCCATTTCTACGTAGGAACAAATAGTCCCCTTTTCAATTCGATAGGTAGGATTGACTACACATACTTCAGCTAATTGCTTTACTTCCCACTCTTCAGGAATCTCCCCAATCTCTGTCTTTTTGAACTTCGTATGTCCGATTCCTTTCGTAAACAACTGTTGCATTAGTCCCTTTTTCACTTTCTCCGTTTGCTCGATGATCGCTTCCGTTTTCTCGATCGCTTCATCGACGGATGAGAGAATGGCTGCGATTTTGCGTTGTTCGAACAAAGGTGGTAACTTGATTGAGAGATTGTCTACAATCGTTTTATTAATGGAAGGAACCGCCCCTGATTGAACAAATTTTCCAAAGTCAATAGTATACATGAAATAGTATAGATACTTTGGTAGAATACTTTTTTTTGCTTTTAGTCCCATTATATTGTTATCAAAAAGAGAAGGTTTAGATAAAATTCTTCTCTTATTAGTAAGAAGTGCTGCCCCTACTTTTGGAAAAATAACAGTGTCCTTTGGATGAATTTTTGCTTTTAATTCTGTAACAGCTTCATCATCAACCGTATTTTCTGCTTCTATCATAAATACAGAGTTTTTAGGATTATTCATGTCGCTTACCTTATAAAAATCATATTTCCCGTTCTTTTTTCCTTGAAACTCGTTTGGAAAAGATGAGCCATTAGCATATTCAACAACTTCACCTAATAAGCAATTTTTCCATTCACCCACCATACCCCAACTCCCTTAAATACCCATACATCACCTTTTCAATTTCATCCCGTTCTTGTTCAAGTTGACGGAGTTGACGAAGTGCTTCTGCGACATCAATTTCCTCTTCTTCTTCGATTGTATCAATATAGCGGGCAATGTTTAAGTTGTAGTCGTTTTCTTTTATTTCTTCAAGTGTCACGACACGACTGTATTTCTCCACATCTTTCCATGCATCGTATGTGCTGACGATTTTTTCAATGTCTTCATCACGAAGAACGTTTTGATTTTTTCCTTCTTGATAATCGTGTGATGCGTCAATGAAAAGAACCTTTCCTTTTTTATGCTCTTCTTTGTTTTTGTTGATGATAAGAATACAAGCTGGAATGCCTGTTCCGTAGAAAAGGTTTGCTGGTAAACCGATAATCGCTTCGATTAAATCTTCTTCTAAAATGCCTTGACGGATTTTCCCTTCTGCTCCGCCGCGGAAAAGAACGCCATGCGGCATAACGACTCCCGCTTTTCCTTCATCATTGAGCGTGGCGATCATATGCTGAATAAACGCATAGTCTCCTGCGTTTTTTGGCGGTAAACCAAAGCGGAAACGGTGAAAGGCGTCTGCTTCTGCCTCCTCACGTCCCCAGTTTTTTAAGCTGAACGGAGGATTCGCAATGACACGATCGTATAAGAGAAGCTCGCCGTTTTCGTCTAACAATTTTGGTTCACGAATCGTATCGCCCTTTTTAATTTCATGGTCGCTTAAACCATGAAGCAACAAGTTCATTTTACAAATTGCCCACGTATTTAAGTTTTTCTCTTGTCCGTGCAATGTAATGTTGCGCGGGTTGCCACCTTTTTCTTTTATGTAGTCGACCGCTTGAATGAGCATTCCTCCAGACCCTGCGGTTGGGTCACATACACGCATGCCTTCTTCAGGTTTAATCAGTTTGACGATTAGTTTAACGACTTGGCTTGGCGTATAGAACTCGCCACCTTTTTTTCCTGCATCGTCAGCAAACTGCTTAATTAGGTACTCATAAGCACGACCAAGGATGTCGGGTTCTGATAAATTTTCGTTACGTAAATCAATTTGCGAGAAGTGCTGCACTAATTGAAGAATCGTTTTATCTGATAACTTCTCTTTATCGTTAAAATCAATGTTCGCTAATACCCCTTGGAGCGAAGGGTTTTCATCTTCAAGTAATTCAAACGCTTTGTTAATGACTGCTCCAACGTCTTGGGATTGGGATTGAATATAGCTCCAACGTGCTTTTTCAGGAACGAAAAACTGATGTTCATCACGGTCATACCAACCGTAATCTTCCCCTTCTTCCCTTTCAATCCGTTCAGCCGTTTCCACAAACACGTCGTTTAATCGTTTCAAAAATAACATGCCAAAAATATAGTTCTTATAGTCCGAAGAATCAATACTACCACGCAATATGTTTGCTGATTCCCATAAATGAGATTCAAGCTCCTGCAACGTTAACTTGCTCATCGTGCTGCCTCCGTCTTTTCTTGTTCTTTCATCTCTTACAACTTTAATCATAACAAAAATTTCAATTGTAAACTACTGTCATTTAACAAGCGAGCAAATATAGTATTTACTCATTGTAAAAACAAAAAACTGCCGTCGCCAAAAAGGCCGACGACAGTCCCTCCTACTCCAACAACCGCTCCACTTCTTCTTCCGAAAGGTCCGTGACGTTCGCAATATCTTTTACGCTCATCCCTTTTTTCGCCATCGTTTGTACAAGGCGCTTCATTCCTTGTTTTATTCCTTGCTTCATTCCTTCTTCTCTTCCTTTTTCTAACGCCTTTTGTTCATACGAAATAATCAATTCCATCACTTTGTCCTTTTCTTTCGTCTCCATTTCATTCACCTCGCTTCGTAGTCTTCGTTCTTCTTCATCAGATAATTTTACATATGTTTCAAAAAAGCCAAACAGTAATCGTTGTTTCGCTTCGTCTAATTCCAATCGGACAAGCATGCGTAAAAATTGTTTTTTCAGTTCTACCCGTTCACTTTCAGTATATCCCATTTTGCTTAGCAGTGCAGCAGCGATTGGATTGTCTTGACGAATGTAATTCCGCCAGTTTTGTTTTCGCAATTCGACAGTGAAAAAACGAAAATCAAGCACGCGGCCAAAAGGAAATTGGAGGGTAAATGTCGATGGTTCGTCGCGGATCGTATCGTAGCTAAATACAGCAATAGGTACAATGTTTTTACGGTATTTTTCAAACAAACGGCTAAAATAAATAAACATTCGTTCAGGAAACGATGGTTGCACATAGCTTTGATTTTCGATATGCACAATCACTAACCCGTCTTCCCCTTTTAACTTCGTTTCGACAAGCAAATCAACGCGGTACTTCTCCCCTGCCGTCACATCGGTAAACAGCTCCTCGGATAAAAACGACAAATGTTGAAAGTCGATATGCTCATGCATCGCAGGAAAAAAGAGAACAATAAATTCCTCAAAAAACGTTTGGATCAACTCTTTAAACAGACGATCGTGGTCAATGGACATACATTCACCTCGCATACAATCGTTTCGCTGTTTTTATTCGACAACATCGACTATTTTCCTGCATACGAAAACATTTGTGGCAGTCGAGAGGAGAGGTTAAATACAACGAAAAACCCCGAGCTCTCTAAAAGAACTCGGGGTTGTGATGATTCCGACTGGGCTCGAACCAGCGACCTCCACCCTGTCAAGGTGGCGCTCTCCCAGCTGAGCTACGGAATCGTATGTTGTCCTATCGAACACATTTTTTATTATACTCACCACCTCTCACATTGTCAAATACTTTTTTAAAAAATTTTTTAGCCATTGCCTAGGCAATGGCTAATGGCGGATAAAGTCGATGTGAGTACCTTGGAAAAAACCGTCTTTATATTCGTATGTGACGATTAAGCTGCCGATGTATTCGCCTTTTTTTCGTTCGAGGAGTAAAACGGCTTTCAGCTTTTGTTTATCGAGCGCGTATTTTAAAAAGCGGTCGAATGTCGTCTTTACCCCTTTTTGTCCTTCGCGTGCGTACGGAATGAAAGCGTGAACGTGATCAATGATTAGCTCTGTTCCTTCGTCCGTCTCTTTCATTTTCATGCTTTTTAAAACGACGGCGCGCGGATCTTCGACGATCATTTCTTCTATGCCGTTTTCGTGATGGGCAAATACGTGCACTTCATTTTTATACGTGCCGTTGCCGCGTGCTTTCACGAGAAAAACGACGACATCTTCCTTTCCATCGTCCGTCACATCAACAGAATACAATTGCGGAGTCGCTTTCGGGTCATTGATATGTTCCCATTCTGGAAAAGCATACGTCGCTTTTCCGACGTGAAGCGTAAAATGACGCACCCAATCTCCGTCTTCTTTGCCGCATAGTTGCACGTTTGCTTCCTCTAATTTTTTCGTACAAGCATGTCCATTGAACGAAAGCGCTGTCATAACCGATAATAACAATGATAAAAACATACGCGTCCTCCATACTTTTTTCACTTAGTATGAAAGAAAAAAAGAAAAAATATGTATTGCCTTCCTTAAATAAGACATGGTATGATAATTAGAAAAACAAAAAAGGGGGCATGCACGATGAGACGTGTCACATTAACTGACATCTTCCTTCACCCCATTACTCAAAAATATTTGAAACGTTCAGGCGTCGCCCACGCTATCGCTACCGCATACCATGCGTATCGCCTTGCCCTGCAATATGGAGTCAATGTTGATTTAGCGACAAAAGCGGCACTGCTTCATGATATTGGGCATTATGAATGGTACTCAAACGGAACGTGGGACTATGAAACATATAAACAAAACGACATTCATGCGATTAAAGGGGCGGAGCGAGCGCACAAATTGCTTATTCGACTCGGTGAACATCCTCAACATGCTAAAGAAATCGCCCTCGCCATTTTGCTTCATACCGATTCGTATCTTCCAGAAGGAGAGCTAAAACGAAAACCGCTTCAGACGATCGTTAAACTTGCCGATGAAGCAGATGAAGAACCAGGTGGCAAACATCACTATCGCCAAATCGATGACGAACTCGCTTTGAAAAAAATTCAACAACTCGATCGCATGGTCGAGCAACAACTACAACGCGATGCCCTCGATCAAATTAGCTAAGGCTAGGCGATATGCCTAGCCTATACATACGATAACGCCTGTTCAAAATCAGCGATTAAATCATCGATCGCTTCGAGTCCGACGCTTATGCGCAACAAGCCGTCCGTAATGCCGCGACGAAGGCGTTCTGATTTCGGCATCGCCGCATGCGACATTTTTGCCGGATAAGATAAAATCGACTCTACCGCTCCTAAACTAACCGCAAATACCGGAATGTGCGCATATTTGACAAACGTCCGCACCGCTTGTTCATTTTCCAATTCAAACGACAACACCGCGCCAAACCCACGCGCTTGATCGCGATGAATGACGTGTCCTTCGTGATGCGAAAGCCCCGGATAATACACGTGCGCTACTTTCGGATGACGATGTAAAAACTGCGCGAGCTGCATCGCTGAACGAGAAGCGTAATCGAGCCGAACGTGAAGCGTTTTTAGCCCGCGCAGCACAAGCCACGCATCTTGCACGCCGAGCACCGCACCGAACGCATATTGCAACTTCCGAAGCTCTTTCGCTAGTCGTTCATCTTTCACAACCGCAAGTCCAGCGACGACATCGCTATGGCCGGCTAAAAATTTCGTCGCGCTATGAAGCACGACATCGACGCCGAGATCGAGCGGACGTTGCAACAAAGGTGTTGCGAACGTATTGTCTAGAAACGTCAAACAACCGTGCGCTTTCGCAAGCTTCACAACTCCGCGAATGTCCGTAATTTTCAGCAGCGGATTTGACGGCGTTTCCATATAAATCACTTTCGTATTCGGGCGAATATGACGCGCTACCGCATCTAAATCGGTCATATCGACAAACGTATATTCAATGCCAAATCGGCTCAATACATCCGTGATAATGCGATACGTTCCGCCATATACGTCATCTGTAATCAACACATGATCGCCTTTTGACAACAACAAAAACGCCGTTGAAATGGCCGCCATGCCCGATGCGAACGCAAAACCGCTCACTCCTCCTTCCAGCTCCGCGATCGTTTCTTCAAGCGCCTCGCGCGTCGGATTGCCTGTGCGGCTATAATCATATTTTCCAAACGTATCAAAATCAAACTGATGAAACGTCGACGCATGATGAATCGGGACGCTGACTGCCCCTGTTTGTGCATCCACTCGCCATTTATTGTGAAGCAATTGCGTTTGCCACTCCATTTGTTACACCTCTTTCATGCGTTGAAACGCTTGTGTTAAATCGGCAATTAAATCGTCATGATGTTCAATGCCGACAGAAAAACGTAACAGTCGATTACATACGCCATTGGCGATGCGAACATCCTCTGGAATATCCATATGCGTTTGCGTCGCTGGATACGTAATAAAACTTTCGACACCGCCTAAACTTTCCGCAAACGTAATGAGCGTTAAACTGCGCAAAAACGGATTGACCCACTTTTCATCGCGCACGCGAAACGACAACATGCCTCCTCTCCCCGGATATAACACATCGGTGACGTCTTCGTGTCCACGTAAAAATTCATAAATCGCTTTCGCGTTTTGTTCGTGCTGGCGCATGCGAAGAGCAAGCGTCTTCATGCCGCGAATTAACAGCCATGAGTCAAACGGAGACAACACCGCTCCGATCGCGTTATGATACATCGCCAATTGCTCGCACAGCGCTTTTCCTTTGGCGACAATGAGCCCGGCAAGCACATCGTTATGTCCGCCTAAATATTTCGTCGCGCTATGAATAACGATGTCGGCTCCTTTCGTCAATGGCTTTTGTAACACAGGGGTGTAAAACGTATTATCGACAATAAGAAGCAGCTCATATTGTTTCGCAAACGCCGCAACCGCTTCGATGTCCGCTTCTTGCATAAGCGGATTTGTCGGCGTTTCTAAAAAAATCGCTTTCGTTTTGTCCGTCACATGTGCTTTTACTGCATCCAAGTCGCGAAAATCGACGTATGTAAACGACAGCCCGTATTTTCTCCACCCTTTTTCAAACAGCCGATACGTTCCGCCATATAAATCGGCCGAAACGAGAAAATGATCCCCGCTTTCAAAAAGCGCAAACACCGTTTGAATTGCCGCCATGCCCGAACTACATGCGAAGCCTTGATCCCCTTCCTCTAACTGCGCAATCGCCTCCTCGACGATATGTCTCGTCGGGTTTCCCGTCCGAATGTAATCGTACCCTGTCGACTGTCCGATCCCTTCATGCCGATACGCTGTTGAAAAATATACCGGTGGATTCACCGTTCCTGTCGTCGTCTCGCTTCGATTACCGATTTGCGCTAATACCGTTTCCACATGACTCATTCGCTCTCTCCCTTTCTCAAAAAATAAAAGCCTTCTAAGAAGAAGGCTTTCTGTCCATAGACAAACGCTTCTTCTTATCTTCCGAATTGAACACCAATTCGCTGGATTTAGCACCTGACCGCTTTCGGCTGGTTGCTGAAGGTTCATCGGGCCAGTCCCTCCCCTTCTCTTGATAAGAATGCATACGCATATTGAATTTTCTGATTTTTAAATAATGTACCTTATTTCCGTAAAAATTTCAACTATTTTTTATTTTCTTGTAACAAACTTTCATTCCGCCGCAAGAGCATCCGCTTTTGTCGGATGAACGGTGCCGGCTGGATGTTGTAGCGGCGCATAAATGGAGTACAGCTTAAGCGGAACGTTTCCTATGTTGATCACATTATGCCACGTTCCTGCAGGCACAAAAATGGCAGAGCCATCCGTCACGCGTCTTTCAAACGTCAGCTCGTTTTTCTTTTTGCCCATCCGCACAATTCCTTCTCCTTGTTCAATACGTAAAAATTGATCCACGCCCGGATGCATTTCTAAACCGATATCCTCCCCGACACGAAGGCTCATCAGCGTCACTTGCAAATGACGTCCCGTCCATAACGTCGTACGGAACATGTTGTTTCGTTTCGTCGCTTCTTCGATTTGTACGACAAACGGGTTCGGTCCGTAATCTTTCGTATGTTCTCGTGGAAACGGATAAGGCATGATCGGATATGGATACATCGGCATATACACAACATTCGGATAGTAATACATGTTCTCACCTCTTTTTTCATATTCATCGCCATGTTATGCACAACTGCCCGGCTATGCGCCTCACATGCAAAAATCGACAAATAGAACGGATATATGGTAAAGTGGGGACAAAAGGAGGGATATGATGACTGCTTTATTTCTTGCGCACGGATCACCCATGTTAGCTATTGAAGACAACGCATATACATCGTTTTTAACAACGTTCGGAAAACACATTCATCCAAAAGCAATCGTCGTCTTTACGGCACATTGGACAACACGCCAACCGACCGTTTCATCAATCGATGGAACATATGAAATGATTTATGATTTTTCCGGCTTCCCACGTGAATTGTATGAAGTGACCTATGCCGCACAAGGTTCAGTCGAATGGGCAAAGCGCGTTCAACAACATCTAAAACACGTCTCCCCCATCGTTCATATCGATGAGACACGTGGACTTGACCACGGTTCATGGGTATTGTTAAGCCGACTATTTCCAGAAGCAAACATTCCCATTGTCCAAGCATCCGTCGTTCCGTGGCGGACACCAAAACAGCTCTTTCAACTTGGTAAGGCATTACGTCCGTTGCGTGACGAAGGTGTCATGATTCTCGGTAGCGGTGGTACAGTGCATAATTTAATGGCGCTTCGTTGGGAGGAACAGACGAAAGCAGATTCTTGGGCTGTTGCCTTCGATGATTGGTTGCTTGCCCAGTCATCCGCCCATAGTGAAGACGTGTTTCACTATGAAGAAAAAGCCCCTTATGCCAAACAAGCCGTTCCAACACCTGAACATTTAGCACCATACTGGATTGCGTACGGAGCAGGCGATCGCTCGCCACATGTTTTATTCCGAGAATACGAATACGGAAACTTAAGCCTTTTAGCTGTATCATTTTAATGGGAGGAATGCCGATGTGGAACGAGTTTAGGAAATTTGCTGTGCGAGGCAACGTCATCGACTTAGCTGTCGGGGTCATCATCGGTGGAGCATTTGGAAAAATTGTTTCTTCCCTCGTCAATGACATCATTATGCCGCTTGTCGGTCTCATTTTAGGGGGTATTGATTTTAGCAGTTTATCTTGGAAAGTCGGTGAAGCAGAAGTAAAATACGGGGCTTTTATTCAAACCGTCGTTGACTTTTTAGTCATTGCCTTTTCTATCTTTCTATTCGTCAAACTGCTGAACAACTTATCCGAACGAATCAAAAAACAAGAAGAGAAGAAAGAAACGGCACCAACGATCACAAAAGAACAACAGCTGCTCACAGAAATTCGCGATTTATTAAAAAAACAAAAAGAAACAACATAGCCCCAAAAATTTTTTGGGGGCTTCCCACTCATTCTTTCTCTACGAACTGCTTTACTTCTTCTTCCGAAAGGTCCGTGACGTTCGCAATATCTTTTACGCTCATCCCTTTTTTCGCCATCGTTCGTACAAGGCGCTTCATTCCTTGTTGTTCATACGAAATAATCAATTCCATCACTTGTTCTTTTTCTTTCGTCTCCATTTCATTCACCTCGCTGTTTTTATTCGACAACATCGATCATTTTCCTGCATGTGATGTTCTCATCTCTTCCCTAAAAAAGCCGTAAACCCATACGGATTTACGGCTTTTTTTACGCATTTAATGCGGCTTCTTCTTCATCGCGCAAGTTGTGTGCAAGGCGACCGGAGGCGCTTGCGGCAACGCTTGCGACTAAGTCGTCTAAAAACGTATGCACACCTTTGCCCCGTTTTGTATCAAGCTGTTTAATGATTCCTACTTTATTTTTGTCCAAATGTCCAAACGTTGTCACTGCGATGCTTCCGTATCCGAGCACCGCCCCTAACGCCAACGTTTCATCGACGCCAAACAGCCCTTCATCCGTTTCGACAATCGTTTGCAGCGGCTCTGACAACATGCCGTTTTCTGCGAGTTTATCAAGCTCAATCCCAACTAAAATCGCATGTTGTACTTCGCGTTTTTGCAACACTTTTTCTACGCTCTCAATACATTCTGCCATCGTTAAATGTTTATTGTACGGTCTTTGCATTTCATATACAATCTCAGCAATCGCTGGAATCGTCACACCACGTTCCGTTAATAGTTGCAACGTTCTTTCATATACTTCTTGACTAGATACGCGCTTCATTCCTCATCCTCCTCTCGTTCTCTCATTATATCACGCAACGACAAAAAATGCAGAAATGTGGTACGATAAGAACGAACAACGTCGAAAAAGGATGGGAGAACATGCAAGAGTTAAAACTTCACAGCCAACATTTAGACGAGGAGCTATCGTTACCTGTATATTGCTCAAAACCTATCACACCGCTTTATAAACATCTCGTCATTATCGCACAAGATGGACAAGATTATTTTATGTTCGGAAAAATCGGACGCGTCATCGACGAGCTTGGCATACGTGCGGTCGTCATCGGCGTGCCGTATCGCAACGTATCAGATCGCTATGAGAAATATCATCCGAACGGAAAAAAACGCGAAGCGTACATGCGCTTTCTTGCGAACGAACTGGCGCCGCTCGTTGATGAACATTTTTCGACATATCAAATGGGGACAACGCGCATTCTCGTTGGCGATTCGCTCGCAGGCACTATTTCGCTTCTTACTGCGATGACATATCCACATACGTTCGGCAAAGTCGTCATGCAGTCGCCATACGTGAACGACGATGTGATGGCGCACGTGCAATCATTTACGGATTGGCATTTGCTTGCGCTTTATCATTCCGTCGGCAAACAAGAAACGGACGTAAAAACGACAGACGGAATGGTGCGCAACTTCATTGAGCCGAATCGCGCCCTTTCGCACGTTCTCCAAACGAAACAAAGTCGCTATCATTATGACGAGTTTGACGGCGACCATTCTTGGACATACTGGCAACCAAATTTGCCGATCGGATTAAAAAAAGTGATTGAAATGTAACAGTATTTTCCGAAAATTTGTTATAATATATAGGTATAATGACGAAAGGAGGAAGGTCGCATGAAATGTGGTATCGCGATTTTTCCATCAAAAAAAATTCAAGATTTTGCGAATTCGTATCGGAAACGGTACGACTCTCATTACGCCCTCATTCCGCCACATATTACGCTAAAATATGCGTTTGACGTGGAGGAAGACAAGCTTGATGAGCTCGTTCAACAGCTTCGCGACGTCGCGCGCGAAACAGAACCGTTTCCGTTGCGCGTCACAAAATTTAGTTCGTTTTATCCGGTCAATAACGTCATTTATTTAAAAGTGGAAAAAACAGAGCCGCTCGCTCAGCTGCATGAAAAATTGCATCGTCCACCGTTCGTCGAGCAAACGGACTATGCGTTCGTGCCGCACATTACGATCGCACGCGACTTATCAAACGACGAATATTCGGACGTATTCGGCCGCTTCAACATGCAGTCCGTCTACTTTGAAGAACAAGTCGATCGCTTCCATCTTTTATATCAACTTGAAAACGGATCGTGGTCAGCGTACGAAACATTTCATCTTGGAAAGGAATAACAACATGTACGTCAAACGAGGACAAGACGAAGCGCTTTGGCGCGATGCCCTTTTTGTTCGCCGCGCCGTCTTTATTGACGAACAAGGGGTATCGGAAGAAGAAGAAATTGACGCGTTTGAACAACAATGTGTTCATTTCGTTGTATATGATGACGACAAACCGATTGCCGCAGGACGTTTTCGCACAATTGATGGCGTTGGCAAAGTGGAACGCATTTGCGTCCTTCCGGCATATCGCGGACGCGGCATCGGCAAACTCATCATGGAAGCGATCGAACAATATGCTTCTCAGTACGTCACAAAGGTGAAACTAAACGCCCAAACGCATGCCGAACCGTTTTACAAACAGCTCGGCTACGAAACGGTATCCGACGTCTTTTTGGACGCAGGCATTCCACATGTAACGATGATAAAAACGATCAACATGCGATCATAACGGTCGCATGTTTTCTTTTTCACTCGGCATACTAAACAAAAGAAGCTACATACGAAAGGATATCGTTATGAGCGAATTTGGACAAATCGCAATTGAATTAGTTGTCGGCTATATCGCCTTATTTATAATGGCAAAAATACTTGGACGGACACAAATTACGCAAATTACACCGTTTGACTTTATTTCCGCCCTCGTTCTTGGAGAACTTGTCGGCAACGGTTTATACGATTCAGAAGTCGGACTCTCGAAAGTATTGTTTGCGATTGCGCTATGGGGACTGCTTATTTACACAACGGAAATGATTACACAAAAGAAAAAAGAACTTCGCGAATTGTTAGAAGGAAAACCGATCATCGTCATTTCGAAAGGAAAAATTTTGTATGAAGCGTTAAAACAAACGAAGCTTGACTTAAACCAACTGCAACATTTGCTGCGCGCGCGCAACGTCTTTTCCATACGTGAAGTGGAATACGCCATTTTAGAAACAGACGGCACAGTAAGCGTCATGAAAAAAGCCCCGTTCGAACAGCCGACGCGGCAAGATCAAAACATTTCTGCATCTGAAGCGACATTGCCTGTGACGGTCATTATCGACGGGGAAGTCATTTGGGACAATTTACAAGAAAACGGTTGGGACGAACAATGGTTAAAAAAACATATTCGCCACGCTGGTTTTGAAAACTATAACGATATTTTATACGCCGAATGGCAAGACGGAAAAGGCATGCACGTGCAGGCATATTAACGTTTTTTCATTGAACGATCTTGAGGTCGTTTTTTCTTTTGTGCCGTTTGTTCTTTTTTCTCATTTGTCGCTCGTTGTATGTTTGTCACGCGGGGAACATGAAGCGGGTTTGGACGAATCGGTGGGATATGCATATAAGTCGCCTCCTTTTTTTATTTATTCGCTAACCATAAAAAAACTCCTTTTCTCTTATTGTATGATTTGTTAACATAGACGTTGACGTTAGACGAAGGAGTTTGACCGATGAATAAAGCACGATATAACGGCAAGCTATTTGATATTCATACGTTAGCGCGAGAAAAATATGAGCTCGTGTATGAACAAAGTTTACGAAACAAATGGACGTGTCCGATGTGCGGTGGAATCGTTCGCTTTCATTTAGCGATTGAACATGCCCCGCACTTTTATCATGTTTCCGACCCTTGTATCCGAGAAGAACGAAAACGAGCGAATATCATCGCCATTCCGCCAAAACAACCGTTTCAAGCGAAAGAAAAAAAACAAATGACCGTATGCGGCGTGTCGCTTGATGCCGAGCAGTATGAAGCCGTTCGTCGCATTGAAGGTCCCCTTCTTGTGCTTGCGGGGGCTGGCAGCGGAAAGACGCGCACGTTAACGACGCGCGCCGCTGCAATGATCACTAACTATCACATCAAAGCGGCAAACATGATGATCGTCACCTTTACGACAAAAGCCGCGAAAGAACTCGCTGAAAGACTTCATGCATACAACCTTGATGCGTTGCCGACTATCGGAACGTTTCACAGCTTATTTTATCGCATGTTGCAACATGCCGATCCGTTTCGCTGGCGGCATGAGCGGCTCATTCGCGATTGGCAAAAAGAGCGAATGATAAAAGAAATCGGGCGCGAACTCGGCATCGATGAGCGCGATTTTCCGTATGATGAAGCGATGCAACGCATCTCGTATTGGAAAAATACGCTTACCTCGCTCGATCATATCGCCATTGAAAACGAATGGGACGAGCGCGTCGTACAGTTGTACGTGCAATATGAAGAAAAAAAGCGGCAACACGATTTATTTGATTTTGATGATATGTTATATGCGTGCTATGACATGTTGCGGACAGATGAAAAGCGACTGAAACAATATCACGAACGGTTTCATTATTTTCTCATCGATGAATTTCAAGACATTAACAACGTGCAATATGAAACGATGAAGTTGCTTGCGTCACATACGCACCATATATGTGCCGTCGGCGATGACGATCAAGCCATTTATGCGTTTCGCGGCTCTGATTCATCGTTTATTCATCAATTTCAACAAGATTTTCCACATACAAAAATCGTAAAGTTAACGGAAAATTATCGTTCGCCACATCCGATCGTATCGCTTGCCAACAGCATTATTTCTAAAAGTCGCACGCGCATTCCGAAACAAATGAACGCCCAAACGGATAGCGCACATATGCCGATATGTTTCTTTCCGTACGATGAGGAAGAAGAAGCGACGATGATCGTATGCGACATACAAGAGCGAATGAAACAAGGTGCGAAACCGAGCGATATCGCCATTTTATGCCGAACGAACGCCGCGTCGCGCGCCGTCTTTGAACGGCTCGCTCAACTTCGCCTCCCGGTGACGACGGACGGAGAATCATTTTACACCCGTCGCATCGTGCGCTATTTGTTAAGCTTTCTTCAATTAAGCATCGATCCGAACAACGAACAAGCGCTTGCCGATGTGGCGACGGTGTTGTTTTTAAAACAAACGGTCATGAACGACTTAAAGGCGATCTCGATTTTACAAGACTGTTCGCTCGTGGAGGCGCTCGCTAAACTCGATCGTATCGCACCGTTTCAACAACAAAAATTGCGCACGATCGTTCCGCTATTTGCAAAAGTGAAAGAAATGAAGCCGTTTGACGCGATCGATTTCATCGAAAAAGAGATGGGCCTAGGCGAATTTTTAAAAAAGCGCGGCAACGAAGGCAACGCGATTGAAAAAGGATCCGACGACGTGCGCGATATGAAAGTCGTCGCGCGGAAATTTAAAACGATTCAAGCGTTTCTATCTCACGTCAAACGCGTTCAAGCATACGCCAACAAAACGTGCGCAGACGGCGTTCAACTCATGACGATTCATCGCTCAAAAGGGCTAGAATTTCCAATCGTCTATATCATCGGGGCAGTCGACGGGCTATTGCCGCATGACTATGCGCTTGAAGCGTACCGAAATGGCGATGTCGCCCCGCTTGAAGAAGAACGTCGCCTTCTATACGTTGCGATCACGCGCGCGAAACAACGTCTTTTTATTTCCGTTCCGTCCATGCGCCGATTAAAAAAAGCAAACGCCTCGCGCTTGCTTTCCTTTCTTCAAACAAAAGCGAAAAGCCTCGTCTAAGACTTTTCGCTTTTTTCTTATTTTTTATTTAACATATTCGCAATCGTATTAAAATCGATCTGTTTTCCGTTATTGACGATCGATTGCACAATTTTATCTTCCAATTCTTTCGGTACGTTACGATTCGCAATTTGAGCGACGCGCTTGACGATGCCGCGCACCGTTTTTTCATCTTTAAAGTTCGCATGTTGCAACGAATTGGCGAGCGCAAAAATATCTTGCATATTCACACCCGTTTTCTTTTCAATGTTTTTAAAAAAATGTTGATCCATCTTCGCTACCTCCTTCACTTTTCTTTTTCAGCATATGAAAAACATAAAAAAACGTTCCAAAGGTATGCCCTTTGGAACGTCTCTTCTTAGTGAACGAACGCTGCACCAACGATAATCAACAAGATGAACAACACAACGATCAACACGAATGTTGAACCGTATCCGCCGCCGTAGCCGTAGCCACCGTAACCATATCCGCAATATCCGTAACCCATAAGACTGCACCTCCTTCAACGTTGTCGCTTACATCATATGCATCGAAATGGATTTGGTATGGGCGCTCATCAAATTTCTCCTCATTCACGAAACTGACGACGCATGCGCGCAAACTGCTTTTCTTTTTTCGCAAAAAACGCTTCCGCATCGCTCATGTTTGCTTGAAACTGTTGAAATAGCGCCCCATTTATTTTTTCAAGTTTGCTTAGCGTCATCTCCATCTCTTTTCCCCATGTGTCAAACGCTTTCATTAATGCATCGTGCTTTTGGTGTTTGGCGCGCGTATACGATTGCAGTTCTTTTTCCAATCGATCCATCGCTTTCCCCCCCTTGCTTTTTCATACGTAACGAACGTAAAAATGTGCTAAAATAAAAGACGAAATCAAAAGAAAGGACGTGTCATATGGAACGACTACAAGATGCACAACAATTTGAACAAGCGATCGCCTCAAGCACGCCCGTTGTCGTAAAGTTTTTTACAACATGGTGCCCAGATTGCGTGCGCATGGATCAATTTATCGGCGAAGTGATCGCTAGTTATCCACAATTTACATGGTATGACATCAATCGCGACGATGTGCCAGACATCGCCGAAACGTACAACGTTATGGGCATTCCGAGCTTACTTGTATTCCAAAACGGCGAAAAAATCGCCCACTTGCATAGCGCCAATGCAAAAACACGCGAACAAGTCGAGGAGTTTCTGCAAACGATTAAAGGCTGACAAATGATGTCAGCCCTTCTTTATCGAATCTCCACTTTTCCTGTATATTTTATTCTTTCTAATACAGTAGACAACCGTGAATAACAGTCTTGAATCGTTTTTTCATTTTTGATGTTGTTGTATAGCCCAAAACCAACATACGTATCTTTGTAAAATCCAACAAGATAATCGCCCGATTTCATATCATGCGCATGCTCATAGCTGAGATTGCCATCCACAAACGCTAAATATACTTTTTGGGAATCAACAAAAACAAACGGAACAGAAGATTGTAAATAAATATCGGCATACGGTTTTTCAGCTGCCTCTTTCAAATGTTCCTTCATAATAAGCACGCCATCAAATTGTCCGAATTTTTTTTTGTAAAATATCTTCCAAAGATAACGGTGTAAATGACACATTCGTCTCTCGAACATCTGGTGCTTTTCCAACAACACCGATCTTTAATTCACTCCCTGTATACAAAGGAGAATGAAAGTTCATTTCTTGACGACAACCGAACAAAATGAGTATAGCGATAAAAAAAATACATTTTTTCATAGTTTCCACTTGATTCCCCTTGTCTAAACGTTTAACTACAATTCTTTACTTTTTGATAAAATTTTTTGGTTCATCACCAAAAGATGTACTTGCACCTGTCATGAAAGTATGTTAGCTGTTTCTAGCCAAACCCGCAGTGCAAAACGCTGGATATTTCTGTATCCATATCCCCGACGTTTCATCAGCTTGATCTTGTTATTCGTTCCCTCCATCTTCCCATTCGAATAATGGGATAAAATGCACGATATCATTTCGTCTGTTCGTTTGACGGGTGGTTTTGCGATGGCACGAACAACGGAACAAGGACAAAACAAATACCGATGAATCCAAGCCTTCAAGCGTCGTTTCGCCTGTTGCTCATCTTTGCTTTTGAACACATAGCGAACATGTTGGAGCGATTGGTAAAATTAAAGCCAAACATAAACGTTTTAGCATTTATTATTATTTTGAATCGTTGTTTATCGGGTTAAATATCTCGAAATATACTTCTTCTTTTCCGTTTACAACAGCTATTAAAATAGGACGTTCTTGCTTTTCGGCAGGAAGATAAACTTCAGTTCCAACAGGTAGCTTTGTTGCCATTCCTTGTTCAAAAGGTTCTCCTTTTTTATAAGTTAAGTGAATATCAAAAAGCTTCTCCCCAGTTTTTATATTGGAGTTATCCATTTGTTCTATGTGCTTTGCATTCATATAAATAGAGTCGCCATGTGCAAGTATATCAGCATTTTTGTTTTCCCTTAAAATTTCTGTAGCCTTTTCCTGCATTTCTTTATAAAACTGATTCATTTGATTTGCTCCCTGTTCCTTTGGGTTTGTTTGTTGTCCTGAGCAACCTACTAGAGATAAAAGTAAAAATGATAAACAAATAACGACTTTTAACGTTTTCATGTAATCCATCCCCCTTTGACCTATCTTAATATTATACAATTTAGAATTTAATTGGTGTAAATTGCGAAAATTATATACAATTATAAACTTGTTATAACAAAAGACAATGGAGAATTTCCCTTGTCTTTTGGACCTATTATTCCTCATTAATTGACTCTTGGATTCGGTTTTCTAGCTCCTTTTCATATTTTTCTTTATATTCAGGAGAAAATGCTTCTTCTGGAACAATATATGTTTCATTTTCTGTTAGCATTTTTGCGCCATTTAAGTGTTCACCTGTGAGTGCATCAATATAAATTGCATTCGTTTCATTAACACTTAACTTATATGCAGGTCTTAATTCATCTTTTTCTAATCCTAAACCAATTGGAGATGAAAAATAAACAATTTCTGCCTTTGTAAAATCAATATTTCCATCAAATTTAAAGTGACTATTCGCTTTTTCCTTTGCTGTTTCCATAGCTTTTTCAAGTTTTTTCACTGAAAGGTCCTTTACTTTTATTTTTTGTGTAACTTCTTTAACGTTCCGTTTATAGAAGTTAACTCCATTTTTATCATAACCAACAACGATTGCCTCTGCTGCTTCTCCATCTAAATATGTTCCATTGAGACTTTGAACAAATACAACAGTATAACCTACAATTACATCATTTTCTAAATCATCTTGTTCAACCATTGGTAGGAAATGCTTTAATTTGAGATCTGAACGCAAACCGCCGTTTTTCTCGATAAAAGCATTTATATCTTTTAATACTTCATCACTTGATTTAGTAATTGGATCGAATTCGATTTGTCGACTATACACAAATGAGTTGTCATTATATACTTCAAGTGTGCCACTTTGACTACTATAAACTTTTGATTTATTTTCTTTATAATTAAATTCCGTATAATTTTCACCTAATAGATTTGATTGAATCATTTTTAAGTTAATTTTTTCAGGTTTCACTTTAAATTTTACTCTGTACTCATTATTTAGTTCATCTAATTCCTCTTGTGTGGTAGGTGTTGTTAATTCATCGCCCGTTTTTAAATAACTACTAATATTTTCTGTTGTGTAATAACCAATAATAGAGTTAGGACCAGTTCCTTTCCAACGGTAAACGTCGCTTGTACCTGTTACATCTGCCGTAGCTCCGCTTCCAACATTATGCAAGTAATCATATATGTTATTGTTGTGGCCAATAATTGCCCAATCGTATTCAGAATATGTGCGATTTGCATGCATCCAAGCAGAAAATAAAGTATATGCACTATATCCATTTACCCCAAGCGCTCTATTAAAAAAGTTGTCAATGATTTTGGTATCTGTATAATCGTTTGAAACACCATGATAACCAAAAATATGATGAAGACCATTTGCAAGTTGTTTACCCCAGTATACTTGATCCAAAGCTTCGCAAGCAGCAAAAATCATCCATTCTGCATCTTCATTTGAAGCGCGGTCAGTACCTTTGATATCGCCACCAACTTGATACCAATTAGCAAAGTCCCTTAGTCCAGTCTCTACATATCTGTATGATAGCGCTAAATTTCCACTAGAACCTCCATGACCTGTAAAATACAGAATATCGGATTCATTTCCATACTTTGTGAAATCAGTATAATAAACAGCTGAATCGTACCATTGAGCTGTCCTTGTCCAATTTTTTTCACTTAAGCGATCACGAAATTTATAAGCATCACCATTATCTAAGTCGCTTAAAGAACTTGAGACATAGGATCCAACACCTAACACTGTATATTCTAGTGCTGCTTCAGCTGAAAGTGGGACAAGATTTAACCCTAAAGCACCTGCCATTGCAACTAACAACGACTTTTTACCCAAGTTTTTCTTCATTTTTTTTAACATTTCGGAGCTACCCCCCAATTTTTTTATTCCGAATTTATTATATTATGTTATTTTTTATTAATCACCATAACTTAGGGTTGTTAATATAAAAATGGTTCATCACCAAAAGATGTACTTGCACCTGTCATGAAAGTATGTTAGCTGTTTCCAGCCGAACCCGCAGTGCAAAACGCTGGATATTTCGGTATCCGTATCCTCGACGTTTGATCAGCTTGATCTTGTTATTCGTTCCCTCCATCTTCCCATTCGAATAATGGGATAAAATGCACGATATCATTTCGTCTGTTCGCTTGACGAGTGATTTTGCGATGGCACGAACAGCGGAACAAGGACAAAACAAATACCGATGAATCCAAGCCTCCAGGCGTCGTTTCGCCTGTTGCTCGTTTTTGCTTTTGGACACATAGCGAAAATGTTGAAGCGATTGGTAAACAGACTTTAAGTAATCGCTTTCATTACACCATTCTCGTATGATTTGACGTTCTTCCTCCGTTAATTTCTCTGGGCATTGGCTCAATAAACGGCAAACGTAACGAACATTTCCGTGTTTCTTGCCTCCTTTGTCTAAATATTTGCGGCAACGCTCTAAAGCATCTGTAAACAGCTGAATGACGTGAAAATAATCCACCACATGTGTCGCTTCTGGGCAAGCCCCTTGAATCGCTTTTTTCATCGCTGGTGCCAAATCACTCACGACATACTGAACGGAACGAGACACATGAGCCAACGCACGCCCAATGGCTTCCTCGTTCTTTCCTGCTTCAATGGCATACACTTCCCCCGTTTTGGCATCCATGATCGCCACTCCGTAGTCATGCCCTTTTCGAAACGCAAATTCATCGACACAAACCGCCTTTGGTTGGATATCATTCGATAGGAAGGAAGGGGCATGGGTATAAAACCAACGTTCCACGGTCGTGTAAGGAAGCTTGAGCGCACGAGCTACCGCCTGTATAGATGTCCCGATACAAGATTGCGCGACCCATCGCTGAAAAGCATTCGTTGCCACACTTCGAGGAGGGATTCCTGGATAGGACGTGCTGAACGTCGCGCCACACGTACGACAACGTCTGCGCTCGACAGAAAGTTCAATCCAAAAGATTCCGATTCGCTGAGCATAGCCATGCATCCACTGCTTCTTTTTTCCTGTCATTTTGATCGTGCGTTTCAAGCAGACAGGACATAACGGGTATTGTTCGGGCAAAGAAAGTTCGAAAATCCAACGTTTCCCTTCTTTTCGCACCTTTTGAATCAAAACATCTGGTAGGTAAATCGATGAGTTCTTTGATAAACTGAGAGTACATGCGAATTTTCCTCCAGTAGTTCGGTTTGGTCACCTTTACCATACAGGAAAATTCGCATTTTTTGTCCCCTCTATTTTCTCTATGCACACCTATCTTAAATGATCAAGTACAACTTGTGGTGAAGAACCAATTTTTTCTTTGTTCCTTTGTCTAACATTGTATATTTTAGAAATATTTTTTGCAATATTTGAGTATGCAAAAAATCCAGATGGAGAGGGTTTACCTAAAAAACAAAAATACCGCCCCTATGCCTATTCACATAAGAGCGGTGTTTATCTTTCACATAAGAAACGGCTGCAATTTTTGAATAAGCTGCTGCATTTGTTTTGCTTGTTGTTCATACATTTGCTTTGCGTCATCGTCATTCGTTTGCAAGGCGAATAGTTCAAAGTCCGCTTCTGCTTTTTTCATCGAGGCAAGCAATAGTTGTTTTTGTTGCGGTGCTGGTACTTGAATGCGGTCGTCGTATAGATCGACAGTAAGCTGGCCGTACGAATCGACTTGCGCTAAAAAGACGTTTTCGATAGCGACGCCCATTTGATCGAGCTGTTTTTTTAACCAGCCGCGGTTTAAGCGCGCAGTTGCGAGCGGTTCGTCTAAAATTTTGCCGTCCATAATGACCGTTTGGGGTTCTTTTTCTTCTGGCACATACGGTTTGATGTCTCCGAGCGTCAACGGCTGTTTGTCGCGTTTTAATAAAATACTTAAATCACCGTTCGCCTCAAGCGTCGCAAATTCCACATCGGCGACGCGGAACACATCTTTTTTCCGCAACTGTTCAAGCAATTCGTCCGCCGTATATTTCTCTTTTTTCAAATTATCTTCTAAAATTTTGCCGTTTTTAATAAAGACGGTGGAATTGCCTTCAACGAAATCACGAAATTTTTTACTGCGCAGCGAAATGATCGAAATGGCGACAGGAAAAAGCGACCAAATTAAAATGCTCGTTATCCCTTCCGTTAAGCGAATGTCTAAATCCATCGACATCGACCCGGCAATATCTCCGATCGTAATGCCGGCGATATATTCAAAAAACGACAGCTTCGATAATTGTTTTTTTCCTAACAATTTTGTAATGACAAACAGTCCAATTAAAATGCAAATCGAGCGAATCGCAACTTCTAACCATGCTGGCATATTTACATCCCCTTATATTGCGGCTCCTCGCGTTCAAGCGTCGATATTCGCCCTTTCAGCGCCGCAATCATTTGTTCCGTTTCAAGCATCGCTTCATGAAACGCCCGTTGCGCTTCCTCGTTTGTCGAAGTGAGCGCCAACTGTTGCAACGTCGCATGAATGGCCTTCATGTTCGCTAAACTTTGCTTTACTTGTGAACCAATGGTCATCTTCCTCTATCCTTTCGGTTTAAATAATAATGCGCCAATAAAACCGAACACGATCGCCGCCGAAATGCCGGCGCTCGTCACTTCAAACATGCCGGTTAACACTCCGACGATGCCATGCTTTTCCGCTTCTTGCATCGCCCCGTGCACGAGCGCGTTACCGAAGCTTGTAATCGGAATGGTCGCACCCGCTCCGGCAAAATCAATGAGCGGCTCGTATAAGCCGAAGCCGTCTAAAATCGCTCCGGCGACGACGAGCGCGCTTAACGTATGGGCTGGGGTAAGCTTGAATACATCAAACATTAACTGCCCGATAACACAAATGAGCCCGCCGACGACAAACGCCCAAAAAAACATTGCCATCATCCATGATCGCCTCCATATTCAATCGCCACCGCGTGTGCGATGCACGGGATCGTCTCCCCTTGTTGAAACGTGAGCGGCGACAAAAGTGCGCCCGTCGCAACGACGAGCATGCGCCGAATTTCCCCGCGCTTCATTCGGTTAAATAAATGCCCATAGACGACCGTCGCAGAACATCCCGCCCCGCTTCCACCTGACAACACCGGCTGTCCTTCGCGGTAAATGATTAATCCGCAGTCTTCATATCGTTCTTCTTCCAGCTCCATTCCGTTTTTCCGCAATAAATCGAGCGAGACGGTGCGGCCAATTTTTCCTAAATCACCTGTGACGATTAAGTCATAATGCGACGCATCGACTTGCATATCGCGCAAATGCGCCTCAATTGTATCAACAGCCGCTGGCGCCATCGCTCCCCCCATATTGAACGGATCGGTCAATCCCATATCGACGACGCGCCCGATCGTTGCGGACGTAATGCGAGGTCCATCACCTTCGCTGCCAACTAACGCCACACCAGCGCCCGTCACCGTCCATTGTGCCGTCGGCGGCTTTTGCCCTCCGTATTCGGTCGGATAGCGAAACTGTTTTTCGACCGCTGCATTATGGCTTGCCGCTCCTGTCAATATGTACTTCGCCCCGCCGTAATTGACGATAAACGCGCTTAGTGCGAGTGCCTCCATCGACGTTGAACATGCGCCAAATACGCCGAGATACGGGGTGCTAAGCGTGCGCGCCGCAAAGCTTGAAGGGGTCATTTGATTAATTAAATCGCCACAAATAATAAACTGCACTTGTTCCTTTTCGATGCGCGCCTTTTTCATCGCTTGAAAAAACGCTTCTTCAAACAACACTTTATGCGCTTTTTCATACGAATCTTCTCCGAGCCAAAGGTCTTCATGCAGCAAGTCAAAATCGTTAGCGATGTTTCCGTTCGCTTCAAACGGTCCGCCGACTGTGGCGGTGGCGACGATGACCGGTCGGTTTTCAAACACCCACGTGCGATGCCCTTTCATCATCCGAGACCACCCCATTTCACCGCGATCGTTTTAATGAGCGCCACGACGAACGCAGAAAACGTGCCGAACAAAATGACTGAACCGGCAAGCTTAAACATATTTCCACCGACACCGAGCACAAACCCTTCCGTCCGATGCTCAATCGCAGCCGAAATGACGGCGTTTCCAAATCCGGTGACAGGCACCGCGCTTCCCGCCCCGGCAAACTGCGCCAATCGATCATATACGCCAAAGCCGGTCAAAAGCATCGCTAAAAACACCATCGTTGCGACGGTCGGATTGCCGACTGTTTTTTCTGTGAAATCGAAAAAGTACATGTAAAAATAAGAAATGGCTTGTCCGATGACGCAAATGAGCCCGCCGACAAAAAAGGCGCGCACGCAATTTTTCAACACCGGACGCTTCGTTTCGCGCGCTTGTTCAAACTGATGATATTGTTGTTGTACAGGCGTTAAATTTTTTCGTTTTTCGTTCGCCATCGTCCCACCTCGCTACGTCTGTTCTTCGCTCAATTTCTGAATGACCGTCATCTCTTTTTCAATCTCTTTTTCACTCATTCGTTTCGTTTCCATTTTTTCTTTTAACGCTTTCGTTTTCCAAAAAATTTTTAAATCGTGTGAAGCGATCACTTGTTTATCGAACGTATCGTTTAACGTGCGCGCTATATTTTTTTCAATAGCTTTCATACGAAATCGTTGCATATGCTTCACTTGATACGCAACAAGCAGCCGTCCGTTCGCTTCGACCGCCACCGCATCTTTCACATCGCGTCGTGCTTTTAACATCTCGACCGCTTTTTTTGCGTGCCGTTGGTCGCTTCGACTTGCGCTCCCGTCATGGCTTACGTTCGTGATGTTTCCGTTTTGCAGCGACTGTTTTTGTTCTTTTGGCTCATGTGCACAACTTATGATGAAAAAAAAGAGGATCATTACGAGCAATTGTCTCATCACATTCACCTTTCTATTCATGTAACGAAAGGGCGCCCCGATTGGACACCCGACTCACTTACTGTTTATATTGTGGCTCTTCTTGTTCAATTTCTTGCAGGCGCGGGGACAACAAATCAACGATCGCTTGTGTCTGTTGTGCCGCTTGTTGATACAATTGTTTTGCCTTTTCATTTTCCGTTTGCAGAGCGAACATTTCAAAACTTGCTTGCGCCGATTTTAATCCAGCTAACGTTTGTTTCACAGAACTGGCGACAGTCATATTGAAAAACCTCCTTTTCTTTTTCATCTCATAGCGTGCGCACATCTCGTAAAGTTATACAAAAAAATAGCCCCCGAAGGAGCTAACGTTTATCGCGAAATCCGTTTCCGAGCGACGGGTTATTGATGATTCCAGCCATGACTAAAATACTTAAAAAGGCGTTCCATAATTGCTCATATTTTCCTAAATCAATATCGACTCCAAACGTTTGCAAGAAAAGCGGTATAAAAGCGCCGATCGCGAGCCATAGCCCATAGTTTTTAAAGCGCTCCATCTTCTTCTCACCCCATGCTTATTGTTTTTTTATTTTTTTTCCACATCCGCAGCCACCCGTTTTTTTGACAGGTGCTGGGGAAGACGTATATACTTTTGCCGACTGTGTTCCGTGAAGCGCCATCGTCTTTTTCTTTTCCATTTCGTAACCCTCCACAACATGTAAGATACAATAGCATATGAAAAAGATGGAGCGAGTGACTATGCCTTTTTCCTATTTCTCTTTTTCCGCAAACGAAAACGGAGTCGACAGCGGCAATTTGGCGTGTTTTAGCGCTTGTTGCCGTTGGAGCGTATGCATGAACCACGAATCTGGCCGTTGATGAAATAACTGTTTCGTTAATTGCTCAATTTGTTTTTTTAACTCCTCATTCTCTTTTTTTAACCGCTTCACTTCCTCGTACCGTTGTTCACTTAACGCCGCCAATTCTTTTAACAACACATTTTCCGCCCGCAAGACGTCTAACTCGTTTTGCATATGCCTCCCCCTCTCTATTACATAACAATTCAATCGCACGCCTATTTATGACAAAAAAAATTCCGCACTTATCCCTGCACACTTACCTACCTTTCTCATACTATACAGTAGTCCCGATACATGCGACGGGAAAAACTGAAATTAGGAGGAACGAGGCATGACGCATCATAAAGAGCGTAAAGAAAAAGTGTGTATTAAAACACGCAAAGTGTATGACTGGGTTACTCGTCAAATCGATGTGCCGTTGCGTAGTTTTTCAAATGGGGATTTGGAAGCGATCTTTCCAGAAAGCAAATGTCCGCGCCATGGGCAAACGGTTTGTGATTTCTTCGCATCTAACGGCTTAAGCGCTGGCGATTTCTCGATTCGCTGTTTCTTAACAGACGATGAAGGAAACCGCATCGATCAAACAGTAGATAACAATGCTCTTATTTGCCAAGAAATTTTGCAACCAAACGGACGCCAACCTGTTCACGTCACGCTTCCATCAGGCGATACAGTCACATTGCAAAAAGTGAAAGTGCTTGTGAAAGGTCACGTCGTTGTGCAAGTCGTAAACGCAAACGGCCACGTTGTTTGTGAATCAAGTCCAATTCCATTCGCGACAGCGCAAACGTTTATTTTATGTGCGCCAGAAGGAACGACGCTCGATTGCCACATTTCATTTTTCGAATGTGACGCTAGCTTAATTTGCACTGACAACTTCTCACAGCTCGATGTATCGATTACATTATGTTTAGAAGTGCAAATGGAAGCCGACGTAAAACTTGAAGTCGAAGCACGCTACTGCCAGCCGCGCGAAGAAATTTTAGAAGCGACGCTTTGCCCAACAGACAAATTCCCACCGCAATGCCCTGAAGTATTCCCAGCACATTAATGACTAAAGCAGGCTCACAGACAGCCTGCTTTTTTATGTTCTTCTCCCTTTCTTTATGGTATATATGACATGTTGCAAAATAAAATGAATATTGAACCGATCAAAAAAAGGTGGAATGTTTTATGATTCAACCGCCCCATATCACTTCAAATGAATGGAAAGGATGTTCAAAACGTTTATAGGAGGGAGGCGATGAACGACCAACATATTCAACTTCAACAAAAAGTGATTCATTATCGCTCAGAAGTCGCGAAATATAAACAACTATTGCAGCGCGTCGAAACCGAGCTGAAGCGCGAGCAGCTGCGCAATCATTATTTGCAAAAACAGCTTGAACAAATGGATGAATGTGAACAAACGATCGAAAAGCTCGAACAACAGCTTCTGTTTTACGAAGTGGCGCTCGAGCAAGAGAAAAAGCGAAAAAAAGAGGAGAAGAAAGAGCTCGCCCATGCCTATTTTGCGTACGCCACTATGATTCCTGAAGAAAAAGACGAACATGTGACGGTGATCGGCGATCTCATCATCGAAAATAGCGGCAATACGCCGCTAAATGACCCGATCATTTGCCTTCGCCTCCGCCCTCCCGATCACGCCCAACTAAGCGGAAAATTTTCTTTTCGACATACGCAAGAAGAAGGCGGATGGACGTTTGCGATCGACGATTGGCGGCAAAAAGTGAAAGACGGACAATATTGGCTCAAACCGACCGAGCAAACGACGCTGTTACCGAACGAACAACTGCGCTTTTCCTCTTTCGAATTGCGCATATTCCATACGATCGTTGTAGAAGCGTTCGTTTATTTCCGGCAGCTCAAGCAAGGAATCGCCTCCTTCAATCATATCGTTGTCAATAAATAAGCAGGCATTTGCCCGCTTTTTTATTTGCTCCATTGTTGGACAACGATTTCGATGAGCGAAGCACCTCCCGCAATCGCTAATATCCACACAAACGGCATGACAATGTACGGGGCGAACATCACGCCAACGTACAACGCCGCTGCGCACCATACCCCTGTACACCAATGACAGCTTAACAGTTCTCCGATCCATTTCCGTATTCCTATTCCTTTTATGACGATATACGTTTCTCCATCTTGTTCGACTTCATCATGAAATGGCGCGCGCAAAAACGACGTAATACGGTCATATACAATGAGGCGCGTCAAGCGAAACGAAGCAATACATAAAAGAAAAAAATGAAACGCATCCATCTTTCTCGCCTCCTCGCTCTACTGTATGTGACATACGATGAAAAAATGTCGGCAAACCGCCCATTCCCCTTTCCCTTTCCGTACATATAATGCAATGAGATAGACGAAGAAAGGAGTGGAACGAATGTATCGCATTTTTTTCAGCAAAGACTTTTTAGCAAAAAGAAAACAAATAAACGACATATGCTCGACATTGCTTTCCCTTGCCGAAGGAACAGAGCTGCACGTGCATACGAACAATCAAACGTATTATCACGCCCAGCTCGCTGCAGTAAACAAAATGACAAATGAAGTGACGCTCCACATCGACCGCTTTTACGAACACGGTGGTGAAACGATAACGATTCATTGCCGCAATATTGTAGCGATCGAGTTTCCTTCCGATGCTCTCGTCGCAGCGGGCGAACAAACGGCGACAGCAATCGGAACGACGAAAATAGACGACGAAGACGAATAAAGGAAGTGAACATATGAACGTCTTAATCATCGGCGCTGGCTATGTTGGACTAACGACAGCTGCAGTGCTTGCCAAACTTGGGCATACCGTCCATTGCGTAGATGAAAATGAACAAAAAATTGCCGCCTTAACACGTGGAGACGTTCCTATTTATGAACCTGGTTTAGCCGAACTGCTCACCGACCATAAAAGTCGGCTTTTTTTTCATCGTGACGGACAAAAATATATACACGAAGCCGATGTCATATTTATTTGCGTCGGCACACCGCCCGACAACAACGGAAAACCGGACGTGTCATACGTCAACCGTGCCGTCGCTGCGCTTCTTCCTCATTTACGCGACCAACAAACGCTCGTCATAAAAAGCACCGTTCCGATCGGCACGAACGAACGCATATACGAGCGGCTAACAAAAGAAGGAAAAAACGTACGCGTCGTCTCTAACCCCGAATTTTTACGGGAAGGGTCAGCCATTTTCGATTCCCTCTATCCCGACCGGATCGTCGTCGGTTTACGTGACGATGATGATTGTTCCCTTTCTGTTATGCAGACGTTATACGCACGTATTCATGCCCCATACGTCGTGACAAGTTTAAGCGGTGCGGAAATGATTAAATACGCCGCCAACGCCTTTTTAGCGACGAAAATTTCGTTCATAAACGAAATGGCGCGCCTTTGCGAAGCGTACGGCGTCGATGTCGCTCACGTCGCGAAAGGCATCGGACTTGATGGACGAATCGGCCCTCACTTTTTACAAGCCGGCATCGGATATGGCGGATCTTGTTTTCCGAAAGATGTCGCCGCCCTGCAACAAATGGCGTATGAAAAAGCGGTGCGCCCGTACATGATAGAAGCAACAAAAACGATTAACGACACGCAGCTTTATTGGTACGTTCAAAAAATAAAGCGGACGTTAGGCACGCTTTCCAATAAACGTATAGCCGTCCTTGGCATCGCCTTTAAACCGAATACAGACGATATTCGCGAGTCGCCTGCCGTATCGCTCATCAAAGCATTGCACAACCTTGGCGCTCATGTCGTGGCGCACGACCCAAAAGCCGTCCTCCCAAACGGCATGGACGTGAAGCAAGCAAAAACGATCGATGAAGCGCTCCAACAAGCGGATGCGGTCATCGTCGCGACCGATTGGGATGAGTATAAACAATTAAACTGGAAACAAGTGAAACAAACGATGAGCGGAAACGTCGTCGTCGATGGGCGAAATAGCTTACCGCGCAACGATGTTATTCAAGCAGGACTGAACTATGTGGGGGTGGGACGCGGATGAATATACTTGTCACAGGGGCGGCTGGCTTTATCGGCTCGCACGTATGCGAAGCGCTGCTGCCGCATCATCACGTCATCGGCGTCGATTCGTTCATCGGTCCAACGCCAAAACAATGGAAAGAAAAAACGATCGACACGTTAAACAAACACGACCGTTTTACATGGATCGAAGGCGATCTTTTATCGTTGCCGCTCGTTGACATCATAAAACAAGTCGATGTCATTTATCATTTTGCTGGCATGCCAGGCGTGCGCACGAGCTGGGGAACGACGTTTGATTTGTACACGACAAACAACATCGTAGCGACGCAACGTTTGCTTGAGGCGTGCAAACAACACCGACCAAAACAGTTCATTTATACGTCCACATCGTCCGTTTACGGTGAAAAAGACGGGCGCGTCGCCGAACATATGCCCCCGACCCCTCTTTCGCCATACGGCATTACGAAATTAGCTGGGGAACATTTATGCCGCGTATATCATTCGGAGTTTCATGTGCCGACGACCATTTTGCGCTACTTTACGGTGTACGGTCCGCGCCAACGGCCAGATATGGCCTTTCATCGCTTCATTCGCCATATGTTGTTCGATGAGCCGATCACTATTTTTGGCGATGGCACGCAAACGCGCGATTTTACGTACATTTCCGACTGTGTCAACGGCACGCTCGCTGTGCTTGGCAACGAAAAAGCGATCGGGGAAACGTTCAATATCGGCGGGAAAGAACGAGCTTCGCTAAACGACGTCATCGCTATGCTCGAAGAGATGATCGGAAAACGAGCGAACAAACGATATATGAATAAAGCGATCGGCGAGCCGAAACATACGTGGGCGGACATTTCAAAAGCCGAACGCCTGCTTTCATACAATCCAGCGACGCCATTGCAAGAAGGATTGCGTCATGAAGTCCAATACATTCGCTCGCTTTACGGGAGGTCATAATGCGCATCGCATTCATTTGTACAGAAAAGCTACCGTCCCCAGCGGTGAAAGGGGGAGCCATTCAACTGATGATTGATGGCATCGCCCCATTTCTTGCCGCTAAACATGATCTTACTATTTTTTCGATTACAGACCCATCGCTTCCCACATACGAACGGCGTCACGGCATCGAATACGTACGCGTGCCAAACGAACGGTACGAACACGATGTCGCAAACGAATTAAGCAAACGAACGTTTGACGTCGTTCATGTGTTTAACCGCCCAGCAAACGTTTTACAGTACAAACAAGTGGCTCACGCAAGCCGCTTCGTCACAAGCTTGCATAACGATATGTTTTCGCCGCTAAAAATGAAACGTGACGTAGCTGAACGCGTGCTGGCTGAAGTGGATCTCATCACAACCGTCAGCGCGTACATGAAGCGCACCGTCACGAACCGATACGATGTGCCGGACGATCTCGTTCAAGTCGTCTACTCCGGCGTCGATGCAACGCGCTACATGCCGCCATGGACAGACGAAGGAAAACAAATGCGCACCGATATGCGCCAACGGTTTTTTGTTGAAGAAGATGACGTTATTTTATTTATCGGGCGGTTAAGCAAAACAAAAGGGGTACACGTGTTAATTGAAAGCATGAATCACGTATTAGCTAAACATCGAAACGCAAAGCTCGTCATCGTCGGCGGGAAATGGTTTAGCGACAACCGTTTAAACGATTACGTGCGCTTTCTTCATCAACTAGCCAAACCTTACAAAGATCGCATTCAATTTACAAACTACATCCCGTCTGAACATATTCCACACGTATTCACGATAGGCGATGTGTTCGTTTGCAGTTCGCAATGGCACGAGCCGCTCGCCCGCGTGCATTACGAAGCGATGGCAGCAGGCGTGCCAATCATTACGACAAATCGCGGTGGAAATCGCGAAGTGATCGAACATAACAAAAATGGTCTCGTCATTGACGACTATGCGTCACCAAAAGCATTCGCCCATGCGATATGCGAATTGCTAGGGAATAAAGAAAAAGCGCTCGCACTTGCTTACGAAGGACGAAAACGGGCGGAAACGATGTTTTCCTTCGCTAACACAGCCGAGCAGCTAGAACGTGTGTATATTAAGATTTTCCAATAAGCGATACGGATACGATATGTTCTAGCGGGATCGTAATCGTCTTTTCCTCCCCGCTGAATGTAAAAAACACTTTTTTACTATCACATTTTTGAATGATTCCTTCATACGTTCGATTTTTCGTTTTTAATTCGCACGTCACCGGCCGAAGCTCATTTGGCAGCGTCGCTAAAAACTCAATGCGCTCGATCGTATCCATGTCGCGAAAGTTCGCAAACGATGGCGGTGGATACGACGGCTTTTCTTTTTTTGTCCGAAACGTCTGTTGCATATAGCACGTTTTCGGCCCTAAATTCGGCTGAACGATATACAACAACGGTGCATTTTCCACATGCTTTTTCATTCCCACACCCCTCCTTTTTACGACTACTATATGCGCAAAAAGAAACGGGCATGCCATCATACGTAAAAAGCTGTTTGGCATCGACCAAACAGCTTTTTCATTACCGCGCTAAAATATGATAACCTGAGTCGACGTGAATCGTTTCGCCTGTGACGCCGCGCGATAAGTCGCTAAATAAAAATAGAGCAGTATCGCCTACTTCTTCTTGTGTCGTTGTACGGCGTAACGGTGCGCGTTCTTCAATTTCTTTTAAAATCGAGTTAAAGTCGCCGACGCCTTTGGCAGATAATGTGCGAATCGGACCGGCGGAAATGGCGTTGACGCGAATGCCGTATTTGCCTAAGTCGTTTGCTAAATATTTGACGCTCGCTTCCAGCGACGCTTTCGCTACACCCATGACGTTATAGTTTTGTACGACGCGCTCGCCTCCTAAATACGTTAACGTGACGATGCTTCCGCCTTCCGCCATTAACTCTTTCGCCGCTTTCGCCACAGCTGTTAATGAATATGCGCTAATGTTGTGCGCCAGCAAAAATCCTTCGCGATCCACGTTCATATATTCGCCTTCTAAATGCTCTTTATTCGCAAACGCGATACAATGCGCAACGCCGTGAATGACGCCTACTTGTTCTTTTATTTGCGCAAAGCACGCTTCAATTTCTTCATCTTTCGTCACATCGCACGGTAGCACAAGCGCTCTGTCATCTTCTAACGTCGCGACTAATTTTTTCACTTCATTTTCAAAACGCTCGCCTGCATATGTAAAAATTAATCGCGCTCCGGCTGCATGAAGCGCACGCGCAATGCCCCAAGCGATGCTTCGTTTATTTGCGACACCCATGACGACGTACGTTTTCCCTTGTAACGATAATTGCATATTCGTTCATCCCCTTATTTTTGTGATTTGTTATTAGAACCTAGTATTAATATCATTATAACAAAAAATTCCCTACTTTGAAATAGGGAATTTATAATAAATAGTCCATGAACATTGTCGCTAGTCCGAAATAAATAAGAATGCTAATTAAATCGTTAATCGTCGTAATAAACGGCCCAGAAGCGACCGCTGGATCGATGCGCAATTTATGCATAAAAAGCGGAATAAGCGCCCCGGCGACTGTCGCGACCGTTAACGTCGCAAATAAAGCTAATCCGACGAGAACCCCTAAAAAAAACTGTTGCTTCCATACGTACACGACGACGGTAATCACAACGCCGCACGATAAGCCGATCAACAAACCTGTCAATGCTTCGCGCCCTAACATACTCCATTTTCCTTCTTTTTCTAAATCCCCCATCGCAAGGCGGCGCACAGCAACGGCTAACGACTGCGTTCCTGTATTTCCCGACATACCGGCAATGAGCGGAATAAAGACAGCTAAAATCGCCACTTTTTGCAACGTATCTTCAAAACGGCTAATTAAATTGGCCGTCATCATGCCTAAAAACAATAAAATAATGAGCCACGGCAACCGCTTTTTCGCCGCTTCAAACGGATTGTACTGAATGTCGACATCCGGAACCCCTGCTAGCTTTGAATAGTCGTCTGTCGCTTCCTCAGAAATGACGTCTACGATATCATCAACGGTAATAATCCCGAGCAAATGATTGTTTGCATCAACGACAGGAAGAGCTAAAAAGTCGTAATTTTGCATTTTTCTAGCAACTTCCTCTTGGTCTTCGTCGACGAACACCGAAACGACGCGATCGTTCATCATGTCGGCAATCATCGCATCGTCGTCAGACGTCAACAATTCGCGCAACGATAACACGCCGACGAGCTGGTGCTGTTCATTGACGACATAAATGTAATAAATCGTTTCCGCATGCGCCGCTTCTTTTTTTAAAATTTGCATCGCCGAACGCACCGTTTGATTCGCATGGATGGCGATATATTCCGTTGTCATAATGCTTCCGGCCGTATATTCTTTATAATGAAGCAACCCTTGAATATCTTTCGCTGCTTCATCGTCCATAATCGTTAAATAGTTTGCGACTTCTTTTTTATCAAGTTCATTTAATATATCGGCAGCATTATCGGCGTACATGTGCGCGAGCATTTGCGCAACAAAAAGCGGATCCATTTCGGATAAATACGTTTTATATTCCTCTTCTTCAATGTCAAGATGATCAAATATTTCTGCCATCTCAGCCGGCGATAAATATTCGTACATTCGCTTTCTTACTTCCGGGCTTTGCTCAATGTAAAACTTAGCCCGATCGTACGGATGCAGTTTTAAAAACTGTCGGCGAAATAACTCCATCTGCTCATCGTACAACGCTTGTACAATATGTTCCATATGATCCCGCCTCCTTTCGACAAAAGTCGCTTTTTTTATTATGCGTGAATCTTTGCCATCTTGCAAGCAACCATGTAAAATGATAATGCATCACCAAACAGGGGGAACGGCAATGGAAAATGAAAAAACAGTACAAACGAAAATAGATTATCACTTATTGTTTATTTTATTTTTAATCGCGATCGTGAGCGCCATCGCTATCGAAAGTGCGCGAGAGACGCTTCCTGCTAAACTTCAACATATTAACTTCGCCCAAAAGCAGCTCATGTGGTACGGCGTCGGTGCTGTCGTCATCGCGGTGACGATGCTTGTCGATTATGACCGGTTGTTTAAAATCGCTTGGTATTTGTACGGCTTTGGCATCATCCTTTTGCTCGGATTAGAATTAAACGTTCCGGGTACATTAACGATTAAAGGAGCAACGAGTTGGTACAGCCTTCCCGGAGGTAACTTCCAACCTTCTGAGCTAATGAAAATTTTTATGATTATCGTCATTAGCCGCATGATCGTCAACCATCGCGAAAAATACAGCGACCCAACGGTGCAAGACGACTTTAAGTTGCTCGGAAAAATCGGCTTAGCGCTACTGCCGCCGCTATTTTTGCTTGCCCGTCAGCCAGATATGGGAATGTCGATGGTGTTTATGGCGATTGCTGGCTCGCTCATTCTCGTTTCAGGTATTCGCTTGCGCATTATTGCGTCAATTGCTGGTGTAGCTATACTTGGGGCAACAGCTTTTATCGTAGCGTTTTTATATTTCCCTGATGTGTTAAAAATCAAGCAATACCAGTTAAACCGTTTTTACGGTTGGCTTAATCCGTATGAATATGCGAGCGAACAAGGATTTCAGCTCATAAAATCGCTTCTTGCGATCGGCTCAGGAGAGTTGTATGGGAAAGGATATAAAAACTTAGACGTGTACTTACCTGAGTCACATACCGACTTCATTTTTAGCATTATCGGGGAACAGTTCGGCTTTATCGGAGCGAGCCTCGTCGTCTCCCTCTTTTTCTTGCTTATTTATCGTATGATTCAAATCGCATTAGAGTGCCATGATCCGTTCGGAAGCTATTTATGCGCCGGCGTCATCGGCATGATCACGTTCCAAGTGTTCCAAAACGTCGGCATGACGATCGGATTGCTGCCAATTACCGGACTTCCGCTTCCGTTCGTCAGCTACGGTGGAAGCTCGCTCGCAACATACATGCTTGCGATTGGGCTCGTCCTAAACGTCCGTTCTCGCACACAAAAATTTATGTTTTCTGCAGAACAATAGGAGAGGTTTAGACTTTGTCACCTCCCCTATTGTTTTTCACATCTCGTCTCCTCTCACATATAAGACGACGTACTACCATAATTACGGTAAATAATCCCTATTGAAATAATTTTTACTTACATGTTAAAATTATTCTTGATTTATAAAATTTTTTTTCAGAAAAAAAGGAGGTTTCTATATGAGAAATATTTTCATCTCAACTCTCTCTGTTTTGCTTTTCTTTTTCATTCTTCCTCTTTCTACTACTTTAGCCCATAACAATATAAGTGAGCAAGAGAAAAATAAAGTTGTTCAAGAAGCTTTGAAAGTTATTGAAAAGAGGTACAACTCTCTTATTTCACAACAACAAGAAGAAAGTGAAGTACCTCAACTAAAAAATACTAAGTCGCAATTGAGATTGGAAAGTATTATAAAGAGAGATAAAAATTATATAAACGAACTAGGTGCATCCTACAAGAAAATAGAAATTTTAAACGTAGATGATATACAAATAGATAAAATGAATGACACAATCAAATTGAGCTTACGTGTGGAGGTAGCTAAATACTACCAGTACAAAAATAAAAAACAGATGGAGGAACATCCATGGCTAGAGACAAGAACACATGAGTTTATTTTCACGTCCAGCGAAAACAAAAGAAGCAAGTTATATGCATTAGTTGATTACAAATTTGAAGATGAAATGGATTACACTAGTGAACAGGCATCAAATAGCAACTTACCTCCAATTGAAGAAATGAATAGACAACAAGTTATTGAAGCAACGAACGACATAAGCATAATGTCCACACAACACTTGTACAATCGATCAGGAGCTAGATCATATGCATACAATTGGTATAACAAAAACAACCCTGACTTTAGAGTTTTCTCAAATAATTGTACAAACTTTATTTCACAAGCAATTAACCGCGGTGGTGGAGTAAATATGGATTGGTGGGGCGATTTGCGGTGGTGGTATCAAGGTAACCAAAACACTACAAGTTGGTCTGTTGCTCATGATTATGTTTATTATGCAAGAAGAAACAATGATGCAGGTGGGCTTGGTGCTTATTATATAAGTAACGTAAAAGATTTGAAAATAGGTAGTCTTGTTGGATATGACTTTGACAACGATGGTTATTTCGATCACCTTTCTATTGTAGTGAATTATGATAGCAACGGAGAACCTTTGACTGCTCAACATACTCCAAGTGACTATAACCGCCCTTGGAAATCAGTCAATTCATTAGCAAAACATTACTTTATTCAAACAAATGATTACTGGTATTCTAATTAGTGAAGTTTAAAGTGAGGAGAAAACATTGAAGAAGTGTATACTGTTATTTATCTTGTTAAGTTTGTTGATAGGATGCAATAAAAAAGAAATCCCTATGTATAATGGATTTCCAATTCCTGAAGGAGCAAAAGTTATAAAAATAGATAGCGATAAAAGTAAGGTACATCCTGTCTTTATCGAACAAGCTATGTTCCAATTAAAAGAGCCTATGTCACCTGACTTAATACCGTCTCATCCTTTCTATCAGATAATTGTGAATGAGGGTTGGAAAGATGAAGAAGCGATAAAGAAGATTGGTGAAAATCGTTATATGTTTAGTAAGGATGATCGACTTATTCAAGTAAGTATTTATAACGACAAAATGACAATTACGGAATATGATCCAAAAATCTTTTGGCAAAAAAATGAGTAGTCCCCAGCGCGTATTGCCCTGGGGATTTGTTGTACATAATGAATAGTAAAAAAGGGAAGATCAATAGATGATATACGACATTATCGGAGATATTCACGGCTGTTTTCACGAATTCATGTTATTAACAAAAAAGCTTGGCTACGTATGGGAAAATGATGTCCCGATTCATCCGAACGGACGAAAGCTTGCGTTCGTCGGCGATTTAGCCGATCGCGGTCCGCAGTCATTACGAGTGATTGACACCGTCATTGCGCTCGTTCAACAAAATAAAGCGGTGTACGTTCCGGGCAACCACTGCGACAAGCTATATCGTTTTTTTCTCGGTCGAAACGTACAAATTACGCACGGGCTTGAAACGACGGTAGCGGAGTGGGAACAAGCAGATGAGAAAACGAAAGAGCGCCTTCGTACGCAGTTTATGACACTGTACGAACAAGCGCCCCTTTATGCCGTCTTAGATGGTGGAAAACTAATCGTTGCCCATGCTGGCATTCGCGCAGATTACATCGGAAAATTCCATCAAAAAGCAAAAACGTTCGTTTTATACGGCGACATTACAGGCGAAAAACATTCAGACGGCTCCCCCGTTCGACGCGATTGGGCAAAACATTACCGCGGCGACGCGCTTATCGTATATGGGCATACACCTGTGAAAAAACCGCGCTGGCTCAACAACACCGTCAACATCGACACCGGCTGCGTATTCGGCGGACAGCTAACAGCGCTTCGCTATCCAGAAATGGAAACGGTCTCTGTTTCATCGACGATGCCATATGTCGCTGAAAAATTTCGTTCATTTGACTAAAGCAAGCTCGCCATATCGTCTGGAAGCGGCGCGTGAAACGTCATTGTCTTTTCAAGAAAAGGATGAACAAACGTCAGCTCACAGCTATGCAACGCTTGCCTTTGCATGCGCTTGCGCAAGCCGCCGTACAAATCATCGCCAACGAGCGGATGGCCAATGTACGAAAAATGGACGCGAATTTGATGCGTCCGCCCCGTTTCTAATTGAATCGACACGTGCGTCATATCGTTTTTATATTGCAATACTTCATAATGCGTCACCGCACGCTGACCATCCGCTCGCACTTCCCGTTCGATGATGCTGTCGCTTTTTCTCCCAATAGGAGCATCAATCGTCCCGACAGACGGGGTGACGTACCCGTGGCAAATCGCTTCATACCGACGCTTTACCCGCCCTTGTTTTTGTTGTTCACTCAATATATGATGCACGTGGCGATGTTTGGCGACAAGCACAAGCCCGGACGTATCACGGTCTAATCTTGTGACGACATGCACAGTCGTTTGCAAGTTTTGCTGTTCGTAATGAAACAACAGGGCGTTCGCTAACGTGCCGCGCGGATGTTCACGGGACGGAATCGTTGACATACCGGGCGGTTTATTGATGACGACAACATCATCGTCTTCATACACAATTGAAAGCGGAATCGGCTCTGGAAGCATGTCGGCGCTTCTTTTCTCGTGCGGAAACGATACGCACACTTCATCCCCCTCTTTTAGCACGTAGCGAACGGTGACGCGCTGACCGTTTACTTCAATATTTCCCCCTTTAAACTTAATGTCTGTCAACGCTGTTTTCGAAATATGCTTTTCTTTTAAAAATTCCCTTACAGCCATTCCATCTTGTTGCTTTGTCACAATCCAACGAAGTTGAAACATACGAATCCCTTTCTACTGAATAAATGATTCGCGCACACGCTTCCAAAATGGAAACGGACGGAAGCGGGCAAAGCGAATTTTTTCATCAGCGACGCGGCATTGAATCGATTTTACATCTTTATGCAATAACGATAAATGGTCGATCGTAATTTGAAAATCGACGTTGTTGACCGGCTTTAACATGCACGTATGATGCTTCGGCAAAACGAGCGGCGAGCCGATCGTGCGGAAGACGCGATTGTTAATCGACGCCATTTCCGCGACTTGAATAGCCTCTAACGATGGATGTAAAATCGCACCGCCGAGCGCCTTATTGTATGCGGTGCTTCCTGAAGGAGTAGAAATGCATAGCCCATCCCCGCGAAACGTTTCAAATAAATCGCCGCGAATTTCGACATCCATCACGAGCGTCCCGCTTACACTTTTTACAGTACATTCATTGAGCGCTAAATATTTCACTTCACGCCCACCACCGACGTAGCGAATCGTCACTTCAAGAAGCGGATATTCGATCACTTGATACGGCGTTTTGGCGATAGCGATAACGAGCTTTTCTATTTCGTCGGGCACCCAGTCGGCATAAAACCCTAAATGCCCTGTATGAACGCCGACAAACGCCGTATGTTCGAGCCGGCTTCGATAACGATGAAACGCATACAAAAGCGTCCCATCCCCCCCAACTGAGATGACAATATCCGGCTGATCTTCGTCATACGTTAAGCGAAAATCCGTTAAATATGTACGAATTTTATGCATACATTCGTTTGATATCGCGTCCCCTTTCGATATGACCGCAAATTTCACGCGCCTTCACTCCTCGCTCTCTTTTAAGTCTTGTTTGCGCGAAAACACCGCTTGCGCTTCTTGAATTTCAAAGCGAATTTTTGACATTTCTTCATCAAGCAAATACGCCGCTTCCGCTGCGCGCTGTAAGCGCAGTTTAATGTCTTCTGGGAAATTCCCGCTATACTTATAGTTTAAAGAATGTTCGATCGTCGCCCAAAAATTCATCGCAAGCGTTCGAATTTGAATTTCCACTAAAATGTTTTTTTCACCGTAAATCATTTGCACCGGATAACGAATGACGACATGGTACGAACGATACCCGCTCTCTTTTTTTTGCGTAATGTAATCGCGCTCTTCAACGATCGTAAAATCGTTTCGCTGCCGAAGCAATTGAACGACCGTCTTAATGTCATCAACAAATTGACACATCATGCGCAAACCAGCAATATCTTGCATTTGTTGTTCAAGTTGATCGAGTGGAATATTTTTCTTTTGCGCTTTATCTAAAATGCTAGCGATCGGTTTCACTCTTCCTGTCACAAACTCGATCGGGGAATGAACACCTTGCATTTCAAATTGGGCGCGCATCCCTTTTAGCTTTACTTTCAGCTCTTCCACCGCCTGTTTATACGGTGCTAAAAAAAACTCCCAATGTTTCTCCATTCAACCACCTACTTATGCGAAAAATGCCGTTACCGCCTGTTCCATTTCGTCACCGTAGTTTGCATTTCCTTTAATGTTTTCAATTAAATATGCCATTTCTTCGTGAATTCCATCTAATGCGATCGTCGTATCGCTCCCGACAAGAAATACGGGCTCTTTTGTCGCGAGCACCTCCTTCAGCGCCCCCCAAACGTTTTTTGGCATGACGACATAAACGAACGCATCTTCTGCCTCTAATATGTATATGAACGCACATTCGTCTGAATCAACAAGCATATGCTGTCTCGGCTGAAGACCTTGAAGCGACGCATCGCACATCATCATCCAACCGCGTTCTTGTCTTTCTGCTGCATGTACATATATTTTCATTTCTTTTCCTCCATCATCTATGATGTCCGCCTTTATTTTACCACATTTCGCCTAACGATGTTCACTAGTTGCACTTTTTCGCATATATGTCGATAATAAAAGATAGACATGACACAAGGGAGCAAAAAGAAAGATGAAACGGGAATTAGAAATTGAATTTAAAAACGTGTTGACGGCTGAAGAATTTTCCCGCTTAACGAACGCATTTTGCGTGCGCGATGAAGAATGGAGCGTGCAACAAAATTATTATTTTGATACGCCCGACTTTCAATTAAAACAACAAAAAAGCGCATTACGCATTCGTTTTAAAAATGGGACATATACATTAACATTAAAACAACCACATGAAGACGGGTTATTAGAAACGCATGAGCCTCTCACCACACAAACGGCAACGTCGCTTATCGCAGGAGAGCAATCGCTTGCGGGCGATATGGCGCGCACGCTACAATCGCTTCACATTGACCCGGCAGCTGTCGTTTGCTTTGGCGCACTTACTACCCATCGCGTCGAACGGGCGTACAAAAACGGCACGCTCGTGTTCGATTACAGTGAATATATGAACGTGTCTGACTATGAAATCGAATATGAAGCAAATGATCGCGTACAAGGCGAAAACATATTTATGGAGCTATTACAGTCGTTTCATATTCCAAAGCGGCAAACGAAAAATAAAATTGAACGATTTTACGAAGCAAAAGAAAAATAAAATTGAACGATTTTACGAAGCAAAATACGAAACGGAGCGATCGTCATGAACGTGCAACAAATTAAATTGCTTTTAGAGCTACAAGCGTTGCAACATTTACAAGGAAAAAAAGAAGCGCCAACGACATCGTTTCACGATCTTTTTCGCGAGTTGTTAACAGCCGAAACAGACGGAGAAACAGAAACGATACGTCCATCACTTCCAATGATGACAAGCGCTGAAACGAAAGCGCCGACATACGAAGAAAAGCCGCTTCAAAAACAGGCGATTCATCAATGGATTGACGAGGCGGCAACAAAATACGATGTCGATCCGAATCTCGTTTATGCGATCATTCGCCATGAATCAAACTTTCATCCACAAGCAAAAAGCCGGGCTGGTGCGATGGGGCTCATGCAGTTAATGCCGAGCACGGCGCGCATGTTAGGCGTAAACGATGCCTTTGACCCGCAGCAAAACATTGAAGGGGGCACGAAATATATACGCCAACTTCTCGACCGTTATGACGGCAACGTTGCGCTTGCCCTTGCAGCATATAACGCAGGGCCGGGCAACGTCGATAAGTACGGCGGCATTCCGCCTTTTCGTGAAACGATGAGCTACGTCAAAAAAGTGATGCAAACGTACTACTCCGCAAGTCGCATCGTTTGAGATGAAAGAACGTCGTTGTTACAATATTGATATATTTCGGCAAAGGAGTTTTCAATATGTTTCAATCCCCTTACGAAGCGCTTGGAGGCGAACAAGTTGTCTCAAAACTCGTTGATGCCTTTTACGAACGAGTGGCGAAACATCCCGACTTAGCGCCTATTTTCCCGACAGACTTAACAGAAACAGCGCGAAAACAAAAACAATTTTTAACGCAATATTTAGGCGGCCCTCCGCTATATACAGCCGAACATGGACATCCGATGTTGCGCGCTCGCCATTTGCCGTTTCCGATTACGCCTACGCGCGCGAAAGCATGGCTTGCGTGTATGCATGAAGCGATGGATGCGATTGGACTAAAAGGACCGATGCGTGATGAATTGTATCAACGGCTTATTTTAACTGCCCAACATATGATTAACACCCCAGAAGATGAGCGAAAGGAGCATGAAGGTGAATGAAAAACGAATCGATCAGCAAGAAGGACCGACAAAACAATTAGAAATTTACTTATTTGTCGATCCTCTTTGTCCGGACTGTTGGGCGCTCGAACCTGTTTTAAAAAAGCTTTGGATGGAATATGGGCAATATTTTACGTTGCGCCACGTCTTAACAGGGCAACTCGATCGGCTTAACGGCGTGACGTATAAACGAATTGATCGGCATGCGACGCGCACAGGCATCGCATGTGATGATCGGGTGCTACTTGAAGCACCGCTACCTATTCCGTATGTCGCCTCGCTCGCCGTCAAAGCAGCAGAATTGCAAGGACGGCAAGCAAGCATCCGTTTTTTACGTCAACTTCAAGAAATTGTGTTTATTCAAGAAAAAACAATGACAGACACGAGCACGCTTATCCAATGCGCCATCGATGCCGGTTTAGACGTGCAAGAATTTATAAACGATTTATCTTCACCGACCGCTGTCAAAGCGTTTCAATGCGATTTAAAAATTAGTGCGGAAATGGACGTTCGCGACGTCCCTACGCTCGTCTTTTTCAATGAAAATATTGAAGAGGAAGGCATTAAAATTTCAGGCCGTTATCCGTACGACGTATATGTCGATGTAATCCATGAAATGCTCGGATTTCATCCTCAACCATCTCCGCTTCCACCAATCGAGCAGTTTTTACATCACGCTCAGTTCGTGACGATCGATGACATTGCGATGGTGTATAACATTCCGCGCTGCAAAGCGGAATGTGAACTAAAAAAGCTACGTTTAAAACAAAAAGTGGAACAAATCGGCTCGTTTTGGCGCTGGATTGATAAAGAAAAAAGACTCGGCTAACACCGAGTCTTTTTTCTTTGTCATAAAGACAACAAAGGGGATGGGAGAAATTTTTCACGGTCAAACAAAGGGGTATAAGTTTGTTTGATTGTGATTCACTTCACGTTTATATATTAACAAACTCCTTCATGTCTTGACAAGTGTTTTATTCATTTGTCACATATTTGTCATATTTCTTTTTCAACTTCCCTATATAAATAAAGAAGAAGGAGGGATTCGATGCTTATTGTATATATCATCTGGATCGTCGTTGCGCTCATTATTCACTTTTTTGCATTAATGCGGTTATTTCCGCTATTCGTATCGATTCCGTTTTTATTCCTTTCTTTCTTTTCATTTTTTACTTATCTCAACAACCGCCACCGCTTTCGTGGGTTTCGGTAATCAGAAAAAAGGCGACCATTCCGTCGCCTTTTATAATAGTTGCTCCAGTTGTTGCAGTTTTTGTTCGAACACTTGGCACGCTTGTTCAATTGGCTCTGGAGATGTCATATCGACACCTGCTTTTTTCAATACTTCAATCGGATAATCGGAGCTTCCAGCTTTTAAAAACGCAATGTATCGCTCGACAGCTGGTGTGCCTTCTTCTAAAATTTGTTTGCTTAACGCTGTTGCGGCGCTAAACCCTGTCGCATATTGATATACATAATAGTTGTAATAAAAATGCGGAATGCGTGCCCATTCTAAGCCGATTTCTTCATCGATGACGATGCCGTCTCCAAAATATGTTTTATTTAAGTCGTAATATTTTTCCGTTAACGTTTGTGCGGTGAGCGCCTCGCCGTTTTGTGCCATTTGATGAATCATATGTTCAAACTCCGCAAACATCGTTTGACGGAACACCGTACCACGGAACGTTTCTAAATAATGATTTAATAAATATAACTTTTTCTTCTCATCATCGATCGTCTGTAATAAATAATTGTTGAGTAGCGCCTCGTTGCACGTCGATGCCACTTCCGCTACGAAAATCGAATAGTTTCCGTACGGATACGGTTGATATTTGCGCGTATAATAGCTATGCACCGAATGGCCAAACTCGTGCGCAAGCGTAAATAAGTTATTGACATTATCTTGCCAGTTCATTAAAATGTACGGATTCGTGCCGTACGAACCAGACGAGTATGCGCCACTTCGTTTGCCGCGCGTTTCATGCACATCGACCCAACGATTGTCAAATCCTTCTTTCACGATCGCAATATATTGTTCGCCAAGCGGAGCGAGCCCTTTTAATAATAACTCTTTCGCTTCTTCATACGTCACTTTCATATCGACTTGTTTCACAAGCGGCGTATATAAATCGTACATATGTAACTCATCTAATCCGAGGACGCGCTTGCGCAGCTGAACGTAACGATGCAACAGCGGCAAATAGCGATGAATCGTTTCGATTAAATTATCGTACACCGTTTCCGGAATTTGATTTTTGCTTAATGCCGCCTCACGCGCCGAACGATAGTTGCGAACGCGCGCAAAAAAGTTGTTGCGCTTCACCGCCCCGTTTAACGTGCTAGCGAACGTATTTTCATATTTACGATATGTATCGTATACCGCTTTAAACGCATCATGCCGCACGCGACGATCTTCGCTTTCAAGAAAACGAATGTAACGACCGTGCGTAACTTCCACTTCTTCCCCGTTCTCATCTTGAATCGTCGGAAAACGCAAATCGGCATTGTTTAGCGCCCCAAACGTATTGCTCGACGCGTTCATGACATCCGCTGCTTGCGCAAGTAACGCTTCTTCTTTTTCCGATAACACGTGCGGACGTTGACGATTCATTTCATCTAGTTCATGCTCATACAGTCGAAGCGGTTCGTATTGTTGTAAAAACGCGCGCACGACCGATTCATCGAGCGCTAAAATTTCGGGCACGATAAACGCCATCGCATTGCCCGCTTCCGCATACAATCCTTCCGCTCTCGACTCAAATCCTTGATACAGCGAGTTTGTCGTATCTTCATCATGGCGCATATGAGCATACGCATATAACTTCCCTAATCGCAACAACACATGGTCGCGATATTGCAACGCTTCATATAACGTTTCTGCGCTTTCCCCTAGCTTTCCTTTATACTCCGAAAATTTCGGAAGAAGCGCGGCAATCGCCTGAAATTCCTCTTCCCATTGTTCATCAGTCGCAAAAATATCTTCAAGACGCCACGTATACTCTGTCGGAACGTCTTTACGTGTCGGCAACGATTTTGCCATATGGATCACCTCTTCACTCAAAATGTTTACTTATATATTATTCTCGTTTTACGAAAAAATCCTCTTTTTTGCTTACAATTCGTCGCAACACTTGCTCATCCCCGCGAATCGCTTCTTCAACGTTGTGCGGAAGCGACCATGACCGAATGCGCTGAAACGAGCTTTTTCCGACTTTTTTTAAAAAGCGAAGCGAAACGAGCGCATGGAAATAGTCCATGAGCGCATATGAATAATGCGTCTTTGTGACGAGCGGAAGCGAGCGAATACGAATTACATTTTGACGAATGAAACGCTGCAGTCGATCATATAATTGATGAAACGAAAACGTCACATGAAGCGGAATATTCATCATTTCGATTAACATATACGTTTGCCAAATAAACGGTGGCGTCTCAAACCAATATGAATGGCGAAGGGGGATGCCTGCTTCATGCGGAAATAACGATGGAGTCATATGCGCTTCATACACAATGCGACAAAACGGGCGATTCGTTCGGTAGTAGAGAGGTGACATGCGCCACTGTTTCTTTTTTATGTTCCACGCATGAAAAAGGGCGTCTTGTTGTCCGTGAGGTGTTTTATGCAAAGAAGAAAACGAAATCATATGAAGCGGAACGGTCGTCCACTCCCCATACGCAATCGTTGCGGATAGCGGAATAAGATGATGAAGAAACGACATGGTGCGTTGCGTTGAGCAATAAAATGGAATGATCTCTTGGTCGTTGAAAAAAAGCCACGAAAACGAGGACAATTGAAAAAACAATCCGCGACGCTGCACGTGTGACGAATGAAGAAGCCAAATTGGGACAATGTTTGCGTGCATATACGCTTTCGTTCGCTTCGTAAATAAAGAGGATGAAATCGTGGAGCATTGATACTCTAACGCATACATCTTTTCATGATGGACGACAAATATGTCTGGCCGTTGTTGAATGTGTGGTAAATATGTTTCCACTTTTACTTTCAGTCGTTCATTTGTCAACCATTCGTACAGCTGTTGTTTTCCTTGTAAATGGGCGAGCGTTTCTCGCTCTGTTTCAATAATACATTTTGCTTCATGGGCAAAATGCGGCATGCGTTTTTTTCCGATTTTCAACTGTACTCGCTGTCGACAAACGGGACAAAAAAACGACTCGTTCGCTCGCCATACATGCAGCTGTTCAACCGTCCAATCGTCTAATAACGAACATACTTCCCCATTTTTAAACAACGCAACAAACATATAACCTCCCCTTTCTCCATACATTTTTTCAACAAAGCGAACGATTCTCCTGCAAGAAATACAAAAAATAGGGGAACAACTAAATTTATTGAATTAGGCGTTTTTTATTTCCCTTCTTTCACATTTTATCATACAATAGAAGTACAAGATGTGGGAGGATGGGCGAATGCTCAGGGGTGAATTCCCTTCCTGAATGGATAATCGTAGAAGGGAGCTGAGGAACATGGAAATCGAACGCATCAATGAATATACGTTAAAGCTATATATGTCGTACGGAGACATTGAAGAACGCGGATTTGATCGCGAAGAAATTTGGTACAATCGCGAACGAAGCGAAGAATTATTTTGGGAAATGATTGATGAAATTCATCAAGAAGCGGAACTTTATTTAGAAGGTCCTCTTTGGATTCAAGTGCATGCGCTTGAAAAAGGCATTGAAGTGCTCGTCACAAAAGCGCAAATTTCAAAAGACGGAACGAAATTAGAACTGCCAATTAACGATGAACGATTTAGAGACTTACCTGTCGATGAAAAAATCGAACAAATATTAGATCAACATTTTAACATCATTAAAGCAGCATCATCGGCAGCGCCTGAAAATCCGCTTCAGTTCGTCATCCGCTTTAAAAATATCGAAGACGTCATCGCCCTTGCTCATCGTCGCGATTTTTCAACATTAAACAATCGCCTATTCGCATTTGAAAACAACTATTATTTATACGTCGAATTTACAGAAGAAGATGCCGATCGCGACATTGACAATATGTTAAGCATATTGCTTGAATACGGGCAAGATTCCGAAATGACGATTCATCGTCTTGAAGAATACGGAAAAATCGTCATTGCACAACAAGCGCTAACGATGATCGCAAAACATTTTCCAAACGCATAACGCCGATTTCAATTGCTTGAAATCGGCTTTTTTTCCGTAAGGTTAGGTGAATGATACATGAGAAATGCTTTAAAGGTTGCACTATTTATCCTTGTTTTCATCGGCTTTTTAACGATCACGAAAGATTATTGGGAAGGCTGGCTGCTCGGAACGTTCAGCTTATTTGTCACCTTGTCCGTCATTTTTATTTCATTCGTCATCTTTTTAGAAAACCGCCATCCGACAAAAACGCTCACATGGCTCGTTTTGTTCGGCAGTTTTCCGCTCATCGGCTTTATTTTTTATTTGTTCTTCGGGCAAAATTATCGCAAGAAACGACTTTTCCGAAAAAAGGCGCTACTCGATGAGCAAACGTTTCGCAAACTCGAAACAAATCGTGCTGATCATGAACGAAAACTGTATATGAAACCTCATCAACAACCGTTGTTACAGCTCGCGAAACGGTTGACGAAAGAGTCGATTTCAACGGCGACAAAAACACGGGTGTTAACGAATGGAGAAGAAACGTTTGCCGCCATTTTTGCAGAATTAGAAAAAGCGGAACACCACATTCATCTTGAATATTACATCGTGCGCGATGACGACATCGGCCAGCGCTTGAAGCACATATTAATCCATAAAGCAAAAAAAGGGGTACACGTCCGCTTTTTGTACGATGCTGTCGGAAGTTGGAAACTATCAAAAACGTACATACAGGAAATGCGCGAAGCAGGCGTCGATATGATTCCTTTCTCTCCTGTTCGCTTGCCGTTTTTAAACAATACGATCAACTTCCGCAACCATCGCAAAATTATCGTCATTGATGGAAAAATCGGTTTTGTCGGCGGGTTAAATATTGGAGATGAATATTTAGGGAAAAACGAATATTTTGGCTTTTGGCGCGATACGCATTTACTCGTCTATGGTGAAGCGGTTCGCACGTTACAACTCATTTTTTTGCAAGATTGGTATTACATGACGGGGCAACAATTATTGACGCTTAACTATTTAAACGCTCCAACCGTTGATGAGGCACTCGGAGGCGTCCAACTTGTCGCTGGTGGACCGGATACGAAGTGGGAAGTCATTAAACATTTATTTTTTGCGATGATTACATCGGCTCAGCGTTCCATTTGGATCGCCTCTCCGTATTTTATTCCAGATGAAGATATTTTCACGGCGCTCAAAGTCGCTGCATTAAGCGGCATCGACGTCCGGCTTCTTGTGCCGAAGCGACCCGATAAAAAAATTGTGTTTTACGCTTCCCGCTCTTATTTTCCAGAATTATTAGAGGCAGGAGCGACCATTTACGAATACGAAAAAGGGTTTATGCACAGCAAAATTATTGTCGTAGACGGGGAACTTGCTTCGATCGGCACAGCGAATATGGATATGCGCAGCTTTCATTTAAACTTTGAAGTGAACGCGTTTTTATATCAAACACCAAGCGTACAAAAGCTAGTCGATGACTTTATCGATGACTTCCATCACTCAACCAAAATAAATATGAAACAATTTCAGCGGCGCCCGCTTTGGATGCGCATTGCGGAGTCAACTGCCCGTCTTCTTTCTCCATTACTATAAAAGGCTTAGCGTGTACGTTACGCTAAGCCTTTGCTGTTGACGAGCTGTTGTGCTTGACGCAATTGATACGTGCGCACTTTTCTCGGTAAAAAGCGGCGAATTTCATCTTCGTTGTAGCCAACTTGCAGACGCTTTTCGTCCATAATGATCGGACGACGCAACAATCCTGGATGTTGGCGAATAATTTCATACAAATCTTGTAACGGCAACGAGTCGACTTGAATGTTTAGCTTTTGAAAAATTTTTGATCTTGTTGAAATAATTTCGTCCGTTCCGTTTTCTGTCATGCGCAAAATGCCTTTAATTTCTTCAATCGTTAACGGCTCCGCGAAAATGTTGCGCTCTTTATACGGAATGTGATGCTCTTCTAACCATGCTTTCGCTTTTCGGCAAGACGTACAACTTGGCGATGAATACACGATAACCATATATATCACTCCCTTAAAAATGGGTTGCTGGAATACATTTCTGTATTAAAACACATCTTATTTTAAAATGACTTTAAAAAACTCTACAACGTACATTATACAACAAAAAAGTTTAGAAAGATACACCTTTTTTAACTTCCACACATATTTATACGCTTGTCCAATACGAACGGTTTCATTTTTCGTTGCTTTCATTTGAAATTTTCTCTACAATAAAAATAGACATGGCAAACAAAGGGGGAAATGACATGGCACAATTTTTTATCGACTTTACGATTGTTGCCATTTTAGTCATCGGTATCACCGCACTTATGGGCGTCATTTTAAACGGCATCGGTGAAAACATATTTGGCGGACAGAAAAAGCGGCTACATACAGCGATGAGCGAACATATTCAAACCGGCTGGAAAACAGTTGGCGGGAAAAAAGCTTCGAGATAATCTCGGAGCTTTTTTTAAAAACAAAATAGTCAAACGAATCAAAATATTGTATAATTCTTTAGTACAGCAAATGAAAAAAGCTAATCTCTCGAACGAGAGATTAGCTGTGCATCGCTTTATATTTTTCATACTCTGCTTCTGAGCAGTAGACGAAATGACCTGGCGTAATTTCGCGCATGCGCACGTCTTCGCCTTCTTTATAGTTATGTTGCGACGGATCGTAAATAATACGTTTACGCGTCCGCTCTGTTTCTGGATCTGGATGCGGGATCGCAGATAAAAGCGACTTCGTATACGGATGAATCGGGTTGCGATACAATTCTTCCGCATCGGCAAGCTCAACCATTTTCCCGAAATACATGACGCCAATTCGGTCGCTAATGTATTTTACCATCGACAAGTCGTGGGCGATAAATAAATACGTCAATCCTTTTTCGCGTTGCAACTTTTTCATTAAGTTGACAACTTGCGCTTGAATCGATACGTCTAACGCGGAAATAGGCTCATCGGCAATAATAAACTCTGGTTCAACCGCAAGCGCGCGCGCAATGCCGATCCGCTGACGCTGACCGCCTGAAAACTCATGCGGATAACGGTTCGCATGTTCACGGTTTAATCCGACCGTCTCAAGCAGTTCATATACGCGGTTCATGCGCTCTTCTTTCGACGACGCTAAGCCGTGAATATCGATTCCTTCCGCAATAATATCCGCAACAGTCATCCGCAGGTTCAATGACGCATACGGATCTTGGAAAATCATTTGCATTTTCCGTTTTAATTCTTTCGCTTCTTTCGCTGATTTTTTCCGATGCACGCTTAATCCGTTAAACAACACTTCGCCGCCTGTGGCTTCATATAATCCAATAATTGTGCGTCCTGTCGTTGACTTTCCGCAACCCGACTCACCGACGAGACCGAGCGTTTCTCCTTTATAAATATCGAACGTGACATCGTCAACAGCTTTAACGACTTGACCTTTCCCGACTTTAAAATATTGTTTTAAGTTTTTCACTTCAACGAGTTTGTTCATCGCTTCTCCCCTCCTCGATCTTTCGTTAATGCTTCGAACTTTTTCATCCGTTCACGAACGACTTTCGGAGGTTCGACTTTCGGTGCGTTCGGGTGAAGCAACCATGTCGCGGCATAGTGCGTATCAGACACTTGAAACATCGGCGGCTCCATTTCGTAATCAATTTTTAACGCATATGCATTACGAGGCGCAAACGCATCTCCTTTTGGCGGATTTAATAAATCTGGAGGCGTTCCCGGAATTGAGTACAATTCCTCGTCACCGTGTTCTAAGCTTGGCATTGATGCAAGTAGCCCCCATGTATACGGATGTTTCGGATTGTAGAAAATTTCATCGACTGTTCCTTTCTCTACAATTTTCCCGGCATACATGACCGCAACACGATCCGCCACATTTGCGACAACACCTAAATCGTGCGTAATGAAAATAATCGACGTTCCCGTCTTTTTCTGAATGTCTTTAATGAGCTCTAAAATTTGTGCTTGAATCGTCACGTCTAGCGCAGTTGTCGGCTCGTCCGCAATTAACACTTTCGGATTGCACGCGAGCGCGATCGCAATGACGATCCGTTGACGCATACCGCCTGATAATTGATGCGGATATTGTTTAAAACGAAGCGCTGGCTCTTTAATGCCAACAAGGTCAAGCAATTCAATGGCGCGCGCTTTCGCTTCTGCTTTGGACATTTGTTGATGTTTTAACAATACTTCTGTAATTTGTTTTCCGATCGTCATCGTTGGGTTTAACGCTGTCATCGGGTCTTGGAAAATCATTGAAATTTCTGCTCCGCGCACCCGTTGCATTTCTTTTTCCGACAGCTTTGTCAAATCGCGACCTTCTAATAAAATTTGACCTTGCTTAATGCGCGCTGGTGGCATCGGAAGTAGACGCATAAGCGCTTTTGACGTCACCGATTTTCCTGAACCAGACTCCCCAACGATCGCAAGCGTTTCTCCTTTGTACAAGTCAAACGATACACCGCGTACAGCTTGTACTTCCCCACCGTACACATCAAACGAAATATGCAAATCTTTTACCTCTAGTACCTTTTCCATTGTTCCACCCCTTTCATCCGTTATTTACGCATTTTCGGATCAAGCGCATCGCGCAAACCGTCCGCTAATAAGTTAAAGCTTAAAATGAGCAAGCTGATCACAAACGCTGGAATCATCATAAGATGAGGGTACGTTTGGATCGATTTATAGCCATCATTAACGAGTGAACCGAGCGACGCTTCAGGAGGACGAATACCAAGTCCGATGAAACTTAAAAACGCCTCTGTAAAAATCGCACTCGGAATCGTAAACATCGTTGTAATAATAATTGGTCCGATGACGTTCGGAAGTAAATGTTTTCCGATAATACGTGCATCAGATGCTCCGAGCGTACGCGCTGCTAAAACGTATTCCATATTTTTTAGCTTTAAAATTTGTCCGCGCACAATACGTGCCATCGTGACCCAACCGGTGATGACCATCGCCATCGTAATCGAAATAATTCCCGGCTCAAATACGAGAATAAATAAGATGACAACAATTAAGTTTGGAATACCGACGAGCACTTCAATAATACGCTGCATGACGTTATCGACACGACCGCCGTAAAATCCTGAGACGCCACCGTAAATAATTCCAATTAATAAGTCAATCGCTGCTGCTAATACACCGATATATAACGAAATGCGGGCACCGTACCATGTCCGTGTCCATAAGTCGCGACCGAGGTCGTCTGTACCGAACCAATAATATTCTTTTACCCCACGTTTTTCGTACACATCAATGCCGTTCATATCTTTTCCGTTAAACGGAAGCCAGTCTATATGTTCTAACACCGGAATGCGCGGTGGTAATTTCGCGTGTTGTATTTTTTGGTCTTTATACGTATGCTCACTCATCATTGGTGCAAAAATGGCCATGAGTGCAATAATAATAATCATCACTAATCCAAAGACAGCACCTTTATTTTTTCTTAATCGAATCCAAGCGTCTTGTAAAAACGTTAAGCTTGGACGATTAATTTTTTCCATATCACCTTGACGTTCTGTCGCTAGCTCAAACAACTCAGGAGATAATTGCTTTTCATTCATCATTTTTTCCCTCCCGCTAAACGAATTCGCGGATCAATTAAGCCGTAAAGCAAGTCCACAATAAAAATAACAAAAATAAATAACGCACTATAGAAAATGGTCGTGCCCATAATGACTGGATAGTCATTTAAGTTAATGGAACGAACGAACTGCTCCCCTAATCCAGGAACCGCAAAAATTTGCTCAATCACAAGCGTTCCTGTCATTAAGTTTACAGCCATCGGGCCGAGAATTGTAATAATTGGAATCATTGCATTTCGCAATCCATGTTTAAAAATGACGCCAAAGCCGCTAATTCCTTTTGCACGCGCTGTTAAAATATAGTCCGAACCGAGCACTTCTAACATTTCTGTACGCATAAAGCGCGCGATGCTCGCGATAACGAATACCGACAACGCTAGCGTCGGCATAATGGTATACTCAAATCCTTCCCAAAACGCAACAGGAAGTAATTTTAATTTTACACCGATGTAATATTGCAACAATCCACCGAATACAAATGATGGAATGGAAATACCTAAAACAGCTAACACCGTTGCTCCATAGTCAATCGCTGTATTGTGACGAACAGCAGCAATCACACCGAGCAAAATGCCGACAATTGTTCCGAATACAAGCGCTTGAAAACCAAGTTGCGCAGATGGACCAATACGATCAGCAATGAGTGTGGAAACTGGGCGATTGTCATATTGGAACGAAACCCCTAAATCACCTTTTGCCAAATTGCCTAAATAACGAACGTATTGAACTGGAATTGGATCATTTAATCCGTACTTATCTAAAATAATTTTTTGTTGCTCTGGCGTTAACTTCTCTTGATTTTGCAGAGGGGAACCAGGGAGAAGCTTCATTAAAAAGAACGTTGCTGTTGCAATAATGAATAGTGTAATTAACATATAAATAAAACGTTGCAACGTATAACGTGCCATATCGCACACCTCCTTACAAAATTAAAAACTTTTTGAAATTTTTTTGACTAGCAGGCAAAAGGAGAGTATATGCTCATCGCACATATACTCTCCTTTCTTTTCGATTACTCGATATAAGCCCACTTGTAGCTGTTGTCTGCACCGAATGAATGATCAACGACGCCTTTTACGTATTCACGCTCTAAGTACGCTGAACCACGTTGGTACATTGGCGCGATAACTGCCTCATCTAACAAGATTTTCTCAGCTTTTAACATCGCATCCCAACGAGCTTGTAAGTCAGAAAGAAGCGTTGTTTTCGCATCTTGTACAAGTTTGTCGTACTCAACATTTGACCAACCTGTTTCGTTGTGAGCACCGTTTGTGACAAACATGTCGATGAATGTCATTGCGTCTTTATAGTCTGGACCCCAACCACCAAATGATAACTCATATTGCATTTTGCTTTCAAGTTCAAGTTTTTGCTTAAATGGTTGTTGTTTAATATTCACTGTTAAACCTGGTAAGTTTGTTTCTAACTGCGCTTTCACATACTCACTAATTTTCTTCGCTACTTCAGTATCTGTATTTAACAACTCAAGCGTTACTTTGTCTTTGCCAAGCTCTTTTTTCGCTTGTTCCCAATATTTTTTCGCTTCTTCAGCGTTAAATGTGACTAAGTCGCCATTTTCTTCACGGAAGTCTTTTCCGTTCGGTCCTTTAACAAATCCTTCTGGAACGAAGTAGTTTGCTGCTTTTGAACCGTTATTTAAAATTGTTGCAACCATCGCTTCTTTGTCGATCGCCATCGCAATCGCTTTACGAGCGTTTACGTTTTTCAACACTTCGTTCTTTTGGTTCATACGAATGAAGAACATTACAGGCTCTGATTTTGTTTTAAAGTTTTTGTCGCTTTTATATTTGTCAACAAACTCAGCGCTTAAACCTGTGCGGTCTGCTTTGTTTGTTTCATATAAGTTTACAGCTGTCGCAACGTCTTTCACGATGTTGAAGTTAATTGTTTCAAGCTTTACAGTTTGTGCATCCCAATATTGTTCGTTTTTCTTTAATTGGAAGCTTTGTTCATGTTTCCACTCGCTTAATACGAACGGACCATTGTAAATTGTTGTGTTTGCTTCAAGACCGTATTTGTCCCCTTGTTCTTTTACAAACTTTTCGTTTTGTGGATAGAATGTTGGGAACGCTAATAAGCTTAAGAAATATGGAATTGGGTTTTTCAATTCAACTTGTAACGTTTTGTCGTCAATTGCTTTGACACCTAATTGGTCAACAGGTACTTTTCCTGTGTTTACTTCTTCAGCGTTTTTAATGTCGTACATAATGTACGCATACTCAGAACCTGTGTTTGGATCAAGCGCTTTTCTCCAAGCAAATACGAAATCGTTTGCCGTCACAGGATCTCCGTTTGACCATTTTGCATCGCGAAGCTTGAATGTGTACACTTTTCCATCTTCGCTTACTTCGTAGCTTTCAGCCATTCCTGGCGTAGGCTCGTCGTTTTGGTCTAAACGGTATAACCCTTCAAATACGTTGTTCATGACGCGGAATGACACGCTGTCAGTCGCTAACGTAGAGTCTAATGAAGGAATTTCAGCGCTCTCAAGCAAGTTTAATACTTGCTCTTTTGCCGGCGCTTCTTGCGCTGGCTTTTCGCCTTCATTGGCAGTCTTGTCCTCTTCTTTTTTGCCGCCACACGCTGCTAAAAACGTGGACAAAGCAAGAAGAAGAGCGAAAAAGATAGATAACTTTTTCTTCATGCGAGTTTCCCCCTCATCTGTTTATTGTATTTATTTCCATCTTCTGATTTATCAGAAGATTTGAAACACAAGGACATTATATAACGAATTAATATATTTGAAAAGATTTTTTAAAAACTTTTTTTAAATTTTCTAACATTTTAACTAAGTGTAAGGTTTTTTAACATATGTGATAAAATCAGCTTGATGACTATTTTATTTGTTTTTTATTCGTTTGTAAATAGAAAATTTACACTTTTTTTAGTATAATACTTCACAGCGATTAAGCGCGAAAGGTGGATGAATGGTGAAAAAAGCAGTCGTGACAAGCTTTCTCGTATTTTTCATTGCGCTAACGGTTGCACTTTTTTCAAGCAATTGGTGGCTCACATTTATTAATATTTCTTTTTATATCGCTCAACCTCTTGTTATTATTGGCGGATTTCGGTTCATATATGAAAAAGGTTTTTTTGATGTGACGATTTCTAGTTTTAAACGATTGTTTCGTCCCCCTGTTGAAATTGATGATGAAAATGAGCAAGAAAACGATGAAGAGAAAAAACAGTGGGGAGCACCATTTTTCTTTGCTGGTTTGATCATTACATTGCTCACGCTCATTTTTTCGTACGTTCGTTGACAATAAAAAACAAATATTATAAAATGTCTAGAAAAAACGATGCGATGACAAAGAATAGTACATATAACGAGGCGTTCAGAGAGCTTGTGGACGGTGCGAACAAGCCGCTAGTTGTATGGAATGGGCTTTCGAGCATTCAAGTTGAAAAAAAGTAGGCTTGAACGTTTGCCTTACGTTACAAAGGCGCCATGCATACCGCATGGGCAAAGTGATTGTCGCAATGACAATAACTAGGGTGGCACCACGGTTCTATCGTCCCTAAAGATGATAGGACTTTTTTTATTGTTAAAAAATGAAAAGGAGTGATTCGATGAAGACGATTTTTTCAGGTATTCAACCAAGCGGCGTCATTACGCTTGGGAACTATATCGGGGCGATGAAACAATTTGTTGAACTGCAACACGACTACAACTGCTACTTTTGCATCGTCGATCAACATGCGATTACCGTTCCGCAAGATCGGCTAGCGCTCCGTAAAAACATTCGCAGTTTAGCTGCATTTTATTTAGCGGTCGGCATTGATCCGAACAAATCAACGTTATTTATCCAGTCAGAAGTACCGGCGCATGCGCAAGCGGGCTGGATTTTACAATGCATCGCCTACATCGGCGAATTGGAGCGCATGACGCAATTTAAAGATAAATCAGCAGGAAAAGAAGCGGTCAGCGCCGGATTGTTAACATACCCACCACTTATGGCAGCGGATATTTTACTTTATTCGACAGACATCGTTCCTGTTGGCGAAGATCAAAAACAACATATTGAGTTGACACGCGATTTAGCAGAGCGATTCAATAAACGATACGGCGACATTTTCACGATCCCAGAAGCGCGCATTCCGAAAATCGGGGCACGCATTATGTCGCTCACCGATCCGACGAAAAAAATGAGCAAATCCGATCCGAACCAAAAATCGTACATTACGCTGCTTGATGATGCGAAAACGATCGAGAAAAAAGTAAAAAGTGCTGTTACCGATTCAGAAGGCGTCATTCGTTACGATAAAGAAAATAAACCGGGCGTATCGAACTTATTAACGATTTACTCCATTTTGGCGAACGAACCGATAGAACAGCTAGAAGCGCGCTATGCTGGAAAAGGATATGGAGAGTTTAAAGCAGATGTCGCAGAAGTGATTATTAACGCCCTAACGCCAATTCAAGAAAAATATTACGAACTCATGGAAAGCTCCGAACTAGACGACATTTTAGACGAAGGTGCCGAAAAAGCAAATCGCGTCGCAAGCAAAATGTTAAAGAAAATGGAAAACGCCATCGGCTTAGGTAGAAAGAGAAAATAAAAAACTCAGCTCCGTGTAGGGCTGAGTTTTTTAATTGACTTTCGGTTCTTGTTCCATTTCCCATAGTTTTTCGAAAAACGGTTGCCCTTTTACGAGCCGCTCGCATAAATGAGCGTGTCGTTCGGACCAACCGTATTTCGCTTCTTCATACAAGCCATTCCACGCTTCTTCAAATGACATTTGCTGAATATACGCATACTTCTCTGGCGCCCATTCCGTATACCAATAGCGCACTTCTGCCGCATTTTTCGTTCCATACAGCTGGTCGAGCGCCATAAATAACAGCTGCTTCAATTGCCGCTCTTTCCGCGTCAATCCGCTCATAAGCGCCGGATGCGGCGATAAAATGTGATACTCTCTTTCACTTTGTTCAAACAGATATAGGCGCACATCTTGCTCTTTCACCATGTCGTACACGAGTTGTTCTTGACGCGGAATCAGTCGGCTTTTGCGAATCGGAATATGATAGCCAATCGTATCAATGGCAATAATTCCATAACCATCTGTAGCGATAAAACAATATTCAAGCTGAATGCGTTCATGATTTTTACGTACGTACGCTTTTTGATGCACATCTTCAAGCAGCGCCTTCGGAATTTCAGACAAACTATTTTCCAAGTAGTGAAACAGTTGTGTGCTCACTTTTAACACCGGCACTTGATCTAACAACTCAATCGCATCATCTTTTCTCCATTCGTAAAAATGGCAAACGTTATATCCGTTTTCTTCCCCTTCAAACCAATTCACCCAAACATCGTGAAGATATAACATGCATAACCCCTCACTTCGAACGATTTGTTCACAGTATGGTCAGAGGTTGCTCATTTTATTCCATTTCACCCTAAATTTAACCATCATCATGTGAAGGAAAAAAAATGCTTAACCACGTAATGAACAACCCGATCGGCAAGAAGTAGCATTCCACTTTCGTGCTAATAAACAACAAATATTCTTTCCAGTCCGAACGGGATGCCATAATGTTTAAATACGCAATCATCGTCGTCCCACCAATGACCGACATCCCAAACCCAAGCAAATAAAAAAAGAAACGCATCCGTCAGTCCCCCTTGTCCACTACTATATGTATGAACAAGCATGCAAACGATGCGTTACGTAAAAAAAATTTCTTCAGCTTTCATCGAAAGTAGCTCTATCATCGTCTTTTTTTCTAGCGCCTGCTTCACAACCGCATATCCGACCGCATAGCCGAGCATGCGCGGATAAAAGGCAGAACCGTACAAAAGCGAACGATAACGAGCATCGTCTGGTCGAGTAGAGAGGTTTGGGATTATCCATTTTTTCATCCATTGCTTTAGTTGTTCTTCTGTATAATATGTCGTCCATGTTGCGACATATTCACTTCCGAGCCGCTCGTACACCGCATGTTCTGCTAATCCTTCCATCACGATGCGATCAAGAAGCGTATAGTCGCGCTCATCTTTCGGATCAGCATGCAAACGACAAACGTGGTTATATTCGTGAATGAGGAGGGCATAAATATGTTCGTTCGATACGTGAGGAAGCAAAAATAAAAATAGTTGATCGCGAAAAGCGACGCCTGATTTTCCACCAAATTCACGTTGCAGCGAACGGTTCGTAGCATCAGCAGGGAAAATAAATATAGGCACGTCTGGGCCATCCCACTCTTTTTGGAGTTCTGTAAACTTTTTTGCGACAAACGCCCATACGTTTTTTTCTGCGAGCTGTTTCATCGTATCATGTTGGTTATGTCGCGCCATGCCGTGCGCAAATAAATGACGTTGCACATCTTCTTTTATTTTTTTTCGCCACATATCGTCCACAAACCAATGTTTCGTATTTATTACTCCCATGACATTCCCTCCTTTCGTTATCGCATTGTACGATAAACGAAAGGAAAATGTGAAAAAGGATGAGGCGAACCTCATCCTTCATATTTTTTGAAAATAATCGTTGCATTATGTCCACCGAAGCCGAGCGAGTTGCTTAATACCGCACGCACGTCTTGTTTGCGTGCCACGTTCGGCACGTAATCTAAGTCGCATTCTGGGTCTGGTGTTTCGTAATTAATCGTTGGCGGAATGACGCCATCGTGGATCGATAAAACGGAGAAAATGGCTTCGATTGCACCCGCTGCACCAAGCAAATGTCCCGTCATCGATTTCGTCGAGCTGACGGCTAGTTTGTATGCGTGCTCGCCAAATACTTCTTTAATCGCCATCGTTTCATATTTATCATTATACTCTGTGCTCGTGCCGTGCGCGTTAATGTAGTCGATGTCCTCTGGCTGCATATTCGCATCATAGAGCGCTTGACGCATCGCACGCACGCCGCCTTCCCCACCCGGCGCTGGAGCGGTAATATGATACGCATCGCCTGTCGCACCGTAGCCAACGATTTCCGCATAAATGCGGGCACCGCGTTTTAACGCATGTTCTAGTTCTTCTAAAATAATAATGCCAGCCCCTTCGCCCATAATAAATCCGTCGCGATGTTGATCAAATGGACGGCACGCTGTTTTTGGGTCTGGGTTAAACGAGAGCGCTTTCGCTGCGCTAAATCCCGCAAACGCCATATGTGTAATTGGCGCTTCTGTTCCACCTGTAATCATCACATCGGCATCGCCACGTTCAATGACTTTAAACGCATCACCGATCGAGTTCGTTCCTGTCGCACAAGCGGTAACCGTACATGAGTTGATTCCTTTTGCCCCAAGCATAATCGACACTTGACCCGCCGCCATATCTGGAATCATCATCGGAACAAAAAACGGGCTGACGCGACGATACCCTTTTTCTAAAAACGTCTTCAACTGTTCTTCGTACGTTTCCATCCCGCCGATGCCTGAACCGATCCAGACGCCAATGCGCGGCGCGTTTTCCTCTGTAATTTGTAAATTCGCATCTTTGACTGCCATCATCGATGCAGCGACCGCATATTGCGTAAATCGGTCCATTTTGCGCGCTTCTTTTTTATCGATAAATTGTTCGACATCAAAATCTTTCACTTCCGCTGCCACTTTCGCAGGAAAATCGTCCGCGTTTAACCGTGTGAGCGGACCGATGCCGGATTGTCCAGCAACGATGTTTTTCCATGTCGTTTCAACATCATTTCCTACCGGTGTGACAGCCCCTAATCCCGTGACGACGACTCGTCTTTTGTTCACCACTCATCACTCCTTTGTTTCATCATACCATCGTTATTTGCCCCAGCGCAATGCAATAGCGCCCCACGTTAATCCACCGCCAAAGCCAACCATAATGATAAGGTCATCATCTTGAATGCGTCCGGCTTCCACTTCTTCTACAAGTGAAATCGGAATGGATGCAGCGGATGTATTTCCGTATTTATTCACTGTAATCGACATGCGCTCAACAGGCAGTTCGAGCCGTTCGCGCGCCGCCTCCATAATGCGAATGTTCGCCTGATGCGGAATTAAAAAGTCGACGTCCGCTTTCGTCAATCCTGCTTTTTCTAATACGCGAATGCATGACTCGCCCATTTGGCGCACCGCAAACTTAAACACTTCCCGTCCGTTCATGACAATATGGTCGTCTTGATATAAATATTTTCCCCCCGTACCGTCTGCCCCAAGTTCAAACGATACGATGCCGCGCCCTTCTGCAACTTTCCCCATGACAACTGCTCCTGCGCCGTCTCCAAACAACACCGCTGTATTTCGATCGCTCCAATCGACGATTTTTGATAACTTTTCTACACCAACGACAAGCACGTATTTGTACGTATTTGTTTCAATAAATTGTTTCGCGGTTACCATCGCATACATAAATCCTGCACATGCCGCGCTTACGTCAAGTGCCGCTGCATGCACCGCCCCGAGCTTTTCTTGCAACATACATGCGACGGACGGAAAAGGGCGATCAGGCGTCACCGTCGCTACTAAAATGAGATCAATTTGTTCAGGAGAAATGCCCGCATTATCAAGGGCGCGCTTCGCTGCGATATAACCCATATCGGACGTATCTATATCGTCTGAAGCAATACGACGTTCTTCAATCCCTGTGCGCGTCCGAATCCATTCATCTGACGTATCCATTCGTTGTTCTAATTCTTTATTCGTCACAATACGTTCCGGCACATATCGTCCAATTCCAATAATTCCTGCACTCACGGAAATATCGTCTCCTTTTATTATCAAACTTTATTACTTGGTACTAATTTTACTTTCTTTTTTCGTTTCATGCAATAAAAAAATGAGGCGTTTACTCGACACCTCATTTACTCATTCGGCAATTTTCCTGTTGCTTTATATCGTTCAATCGCTTTTTTTATTTTTTGTCGGAACGGTTTGTCGACAAGCGGGCTAAACGTGCCGAGTTCGACGACGCCGTCTTGAAAATCGACATATGTCGTTCCAGACGTTAATTCTCCATCGATAAACTTTTTCGCCACAAGTTCATATAGCGCATCGACATGTTGGACGGTGCTCGTTAGCACCGTTCGTTCTCCTAAATCTGCTTGATCCGTTACGTAACCAATCGCATAAAGACCGTGTTCTTTCATTTTTTCAATCACTGGTACACTAAATTTATCGCCGGCTGGATATATGACATCCACCCCTTCAGCAATCATTCGTTCGGCAATGGCTATGGCTGTATCGACGTCGTCCCAATGTTGTACATATTCCACGTCGACATTCGCATTTTCGTTCTCATGTAAAGCCCCTTCAAAAAAACCGTCCACTTCCGGCTGCCATTCAAATGCGGCAATGACGCCAATTTTGTTCGTTTTCGTCATATGCCCCGCCACCATGCCGCCAAAAAAGCCCATCGCATGCCCTGCGAAATTAAAACTTGTCACATTTTTCTTTTTCGCTTCTCCGTTAAAAAATACAAAATGAATGTTCGGATATTGATCTGCGATGTCATCAAAATACTCCCCATACTCACTTCCATGACCAAAAATTAAATGGACTCCTTTTTGGTGAAATTGTTTTACCGCTTGTGCCGTCGCTGCTTTTGAGTTTACCCCTTCGCGATAAAACACTTCCGCATCAAATTTCGCTTGAATGCGAAGCAATCCTTTATACCCTTTCGTTCCCCACACTTGATCATCAATTGTATCTGAAACGAGCAAACCAACTTTTTGTACATTTCCCGATGATAATTTTGCAGGAGCGCAAGAAGATAAAATAAAAAGTAGTGCAAAAATAAAATACGTATATCGCCTCATCAACATGCAACACTCCTTTTTCGGTCTCATTTTTTATTTTACTTGCTTCCTTTCCTATCGGTAAAGAAAAAATCCCCATGGGTATGGGGACTATACATCGCTATATTGTTCATAAAACGCATGAATGGCTTGCGCAAACGTATATGTTTTTTCAGGCAAATGATATGAAACAGGCACGCCAAACGCTTGCGCATACGCTCTTGCATGAATCGTTGGAGGATATGGATTCACTCCTGACACTTGCCAAATTTTTATCGGCACAACCGGTGCGGAAAGCGGAGGGAGATCCAATTCCTCTTCCGTTGTTCCGTACGCTTGCTTTAATTGACGTAACATCCGCTTATAAAAAAATTTATGCTCTTTTTCATGTTGGAGTTGCGCCTGTAAATGCAAACAAGGATTTAATAGCGCAACCGCCCGTATTTGATCGCGTAAATCGTTCATCAACTGCAAGGCGACAAGCGCCCCCATTCCTTCTGCGAACACGTAAATGCGCTCATTTAAAATTTCCGTTTTCAGCACATAATAAATGAGCTGTTTCGCTAGTTTGACCGCTTTTTGACTTCCCCAATTCGCCCCGTACAAATGCGAGTAAAAAATCGTATAGCCATGTTGTAACAAATCGTTTAACAGCTTGTTTTTCCCAACATGTTGCATCCATAAACTCGTTTTGTCATCGACGAAGTGAGAGACGTCTCCTAAAAGAAGTAAACCAAATCCGTTTGGCCGATCTGGAACATGAATCGCACACCATTGCTCGCTAAATTGGAAAAATCGTTGCTTCTCTGTCATCATCGTCCACCTTACGCACATCATTGTACAATATATCGTATGCGATTTTCTTTTGCGTGTACTAGGCGTTGCAATTTTTCATTTTCGTCTATTCGTCATTTATGTTAAGATAAAAAAGAGTGTAAAGGAGGGAATGGCATGCGTATTTTTTGGACGTTTTTCTGGACGTTTTTATTAGTAAACATGGTGACATACGTCGTCAGCTCGATGATTGGCGCGGCTTACCATTTCGAAACAGGTACAACGTTGGCAGTCGTTGCAACCGTTCTCATTTTATTGATTGCACAACTCATTCCGAACGACCCTGTGCATCATTAAAAAAGGATAAACGGCATACGTCCGTTTATCCTTTTTTTACGACGAATTCGTCGCCTTCGATATCAATCGTGACGGTGTCGTATTCTCCAATACGTCCGGCAATGATTTCACGAGCAAGCTTCGTTTCAATATGTTTTTGAATAAACCGTTTGAGCGGACGAGCGCCGTACACATGGTCAAATCCATGTGTCGCAATGTACGTCTTCGCTTCTTCCGTTAACGTAATCGTCATATGGCGCTCTGCTAGTCGCTCCTCTAATTGTTTCATAAACTTATCCACAATACTTTTCACTTCGCGGGCGGTTAACGGTTTAAATAGTACAATGTCGTCCACTCGGTTTAAAAACTCTGGTCTAAAATGCGCTCGCAATTGTTTCAACACTTGTTCACGTGCTTCTTCGTTTATGTCTCCGTGCGCATCGACCGCTTCTAACAACGTATGCGATCCAATATTTGACGTCATAATGACGACCGTATTTTTAAAATCGACCGTTCTTCCTTGCGAATCCGTCATCCGACCGTCATCTAACATTTGTAGTAAAATGTTAAACACTTCCGGATGCGCTTTTTCGATTTCATCAAGCAAAATGACCGCATATGGCTTTCTGCGCACCGCTTCCGTCAGCTGCCCACCTTCTTCGTAGCCAACATATCCTGGAGGCGCCCCGATTAAACGAGAAACTGCGTGTTTCTCCATATATTCCGACATATCGATGCGAATGATCTGTTCTTCGCTATCGAAAAGCGCTTCCGCTAACGCCTTCGCCAATTCTGTTTTTCCGACACCTGTCGGACCGAGGAAAAGAAATGAACCGATCGGACGATTCGGATCTTTCATGCCTGCGCGTGCGCGCAACACTGCATCGCTCACGAATTGTACCGCCTCGTCTTGCCCGATGACGCGCTCATGTAAAATGTCGGTTAACCGCAACAACTTTTCGCGTTCACCTTCAACAAGTTTTGTCACCGAAATGCCCGTCCATTTTGACACGATTGTCGCGATTTCTTCCTCCGTTACTTCCTCGCGCAACAACCGTCTCTCTTTTTCTGTTTCTTCTAGCTGTTTTAATTGTTTTTCGAGTTGCGGAATGCGTCCGTGGCGCAATTCTGCCGCTTTATTTAAATCGTAATTGTTTTCCGCTTCTTCTAACTCGCGCTTCGCTTTTTCTAACTGCTCACGCAACACGCGCACATGTTGAATCGCTTCTTTTTCTTTTTCCCATTGCGCTTTCATCGCATTTGCTTTTTCGCGCAAATTCGCAAGCTCTTGCGACAACGCTTGCAAGCGCTGTTTGCTCGCTTCATCTTGCTCTTTTTTCAACGCCGCTTCTTCAATTTCAAGCTGCATCATTTTTCGCATCACTTCATCTAACTCTGTCGGCATTGAATCGATTTCCGTTCGAATCATCGCGCACGCTTCATCAACAAGGTCAATCGCTTTATCAGGCAAAAAGCGATCAGAAATGTAACGATCGGACAACGTCGCCGCCGCAACGAGCGCACCGTCATGAATGTTCACGCCGTGATGAATTTCGAATCGCTCTTTTAAGCCGCGCAAAATCGAAATCGTATCTTCGACCGTCGGCTCTTCTACGAGCACTTGTTGGAAACGGCGTTCGAGCGCAGGATCTTTTTCAATATATTGTCGATATTCATCAAGCGTCGTTGCCCCGATGCAATGCAATTCTCCGCGCGCAAGCATCGGCTTTAACATATTCCCTGCATCAAGCGCCCCATCCGTCCGTCCCGCACCGACGATCGTATGCAGTTCATCAATAAATAAAATGATGCGCCCTTCGCTTTTCTTTACCTCATTTAATACCGCTTTTAACCGTTCCTCAAACTCTCCGCGAAACTTTGCCCCTGCAATAAGCGCACTCATATCTAGCGCAAAAATCGTTTTATCTTTTAACCCTTCTGGCACGTCTTTGCGCACGATACGTTGGGCGAGCCCTTCAACGATCGCCGTTTTTCCAACGCCCGGCTCTCCAATTAAAACAGGATTGTTTTTCGTCTTGCGCGATAAAATGCGAATGACGCGGCGAATTTCGCTATCGCGGCCGATGACTGGATCAATTCTTCCTGCTTTCACTTCCGCCACTAAATCGCGACCGTATTTTTGCAATGCTTCATATGTCGCTTCCGGATTTGGACTAACCACGCGTTGATTCCCCCTTATGTCCATAATCGTTTGCAATAGCTTTTCTCGCTCGATTCCATAGCGTGACAATATATGTTTCGCTTCTTTGTCGTCAACGAGCGCAAGCAACAAGTGCTCAACGGATATATATTCATCTTTCATTTGTTTCGCTTCTTGTTCCGCCCGAACAACCCATTGTTGCAAACGGCTTGTGACATATATTTTTCCGGCCTCCGAACTAGAAATGACTTGCGGTTTTTTGTTGAGTTGTTTGTTCCACTCATCTAACAAACTTGAAACGGAAACAGACATTTTTTCATAAATGCGCCTTGCAAGCCCATCTTCTTGTTCGAGAAGCGCCACACAAACGTGTTCAACGTCCACTTCTTGATGTTGTTTCTCTATGGCCAACGATTGCGCTCGCATGAACGCCTCTTGCACTTTTTCCGTCATTTGTTGCATATTCATCGCACTCACCCCTTTGACTTTGACTTTTTTTGACCTTTATCTATTACGTATTATAACGAGAAAGCCACCCTTATGCAAGGATGGCTTACGGTTTTGGAAAGTACGTCCATATACGATTATGATTCGACGTTTCTGGGAAACGGTCACCTGCTTTTAGTTTTAATTTTTTCGGATTTTTCACTTGGTCGCCTGTCTCGCCAATTTCAATATATATCCCGTTGTTTGGCGCTTTTTGTCCGGGGCGAAAATGTCGGCTTTGTCCCATCCGTATCCCTCCTCATCGTCTGATCATTTCATAATATGTCCGTTTTGTTTCAAAACGATGATGAGAAATAACGGATCGATATCCAAATGCTACAGCAACGAAACGAGCAATGCTTTTTGTGCATGAAGGCGGTTGCCGGCTTGTTGGAAAATGTATGAACGCACTCCATCAATCACCCCTTCTGTCACTTCTTCGCCGCGGTGAGCGGGCAAGCAATGTAAAAACATAAAATCGCTTTTCGCTTGTTGGACGAGCGTTTCATTGACTTGAAACGGCGCAAAGACGTGCATCCGTTCGTTCGCTTCCGCCTCTTGCCCCATGCTTGCCCATACGTCTGTGTATACAACGTCTGCATCCGCAATCGCCTCATACGGATCGTTTGTTACAACGATCGTTGCACCGCTTTCGTTTGCGCTGCTTTTCGCTTCTTTGACAACCGCTTCTTTCGGTTCATATCCTTTCGGTGAAGCGACTGCACAATGCATGCCGACTTTTGCCGCCGCAAGCATTAACGCATGCGCCATATTGTTTCCGTCACCGATGTAGGCAAGCTTTAGCCCTTGAAGTTTTCCTTTCACTTCATAAATCGTTAGTAAATCGGCAAGCGCTTGACACGGATGATCGTCATCGGTCAACCCATTAATGACAGGAATCGTCGCATAATGGGCAAGCTCCTCTACTTTCTCATGCTCGAATGTGCGAATCATAATCGCATCGACATATTCCGATAATACGCGCGCCGTATCTGCAATCGTTTCTCCACGTCCAATTTGCAAATCGCGGCTGCTTAAATGAAGTGCATGACCGCCTAATTGAACCATGCCGACTTCAAATGAGACGCGTGTTCTCGTTGACGGCTTTTCAAAAATCATCGCCAACGTTTTGCCGCTTAGCGGCGTGTACCGTTCGCCGTTTTGTTGCTTCTCCTTTAATTCAAGCGCCAAATGAAGCAAATATTCGATTTCTTCCTTCGAATAGTCCGCTAACGTTAAAAAATCTTTTCCTTTTAACTGAATCGTTGCTGTCATATTCATTTTCTCACCACTTCACGTAAATTTTTTAACCAATCTTGAATCGAACAAACGGAAAAATGTTTTGTCGACCACGCTTGAACAAACAAATGTGCAGTTTCTTCTTCCGTCAATACGAGCACATGGCGAGCGAGCGCTTGTTTTCTTCGCGATTCACTTTGTTCATCACGCATGAAACTAACAAATGCGAGCGCTTCTTTTTTCTCGACCCATCGTTCGAACGGTTCATCTGTTACGATCGTTAACCCTTGTTGTTTTGCATGCTCGATTAACACCTTCGCCTCATCTCGTGCATCGACATATATTTCATACGCCTCTTTTTTCTTTACGAGATATGGATAAAATGCTTTATATGCCGCTTCTTGCACTGTTTTTGCAATGCTAATTCCTTCCCCTGTCGACTTCATTTCCGGACCGACAAGCGGATCGACACCCGGCAATTTATATGTCGAAAACACCGGATACTTTAAGACAACATATGGGATAGAAACCGATTGTTTGACGTCTTCCGACAAATATTTCCCAAGCAATACGTTTGTCGCGAGTTGAACCATCGGCACACCTGTCACTTTACTGACGATCGGAACGGTGCGGCTTGCCCGCGGATTGACTTCTAAGACGTACACTTCCCCATCCCGTACGATAAACTGCACGTTCATTAATCCTTTAAAATGAAGTTTATTTGTAATTCGCTTCGTATAATCGATCATTTTCGCTTTTTCTTCTTCCGTAAACGATTGGGCAGGCAACCATGCATAACTATCACCGGAATGGACGCCTGTTTTTTCGACATGTTCAATAATTGTCGGAACGAACACATTATGTCCGTCACAAATCGCATCAAACTCTCCTTCTTTTGCGCGTACATATTCATCAATTAACATCGGATATACCATTTCTTGTTGGATTAGTGAAGCAAGCTGTTGTTCATCATAAACAATATGCATTCCACGCCCGCCAATGACGTACGATGGGCGAAGCAAAAGCGGATAACCGATACGTTCCACTTTTTCCATTAATTCCGCTTCATCGTTTGCCATCGTTCCTTTCACATGTGGAATGTCGAGCGACTGAAGGAGCGCATAAAAACGTTCCCGATCTTCTAGTTGGTCAATGATCTCACTATTCATGCCGATGATTGACACACCGTACGATTCAAGCTTGTTCGCTAAGTTAATGGCCGTTTGACCGCCAAACTGCACGATGACCGCTTCGACGTTTTCCGCTTCCACGACATTTAACACATCTTCTACCGTCAGCGGCTCAAAATATAAACGATCGGCAACGGTAAAGTCGGTGCTGACTGTTTCAGGGTTATTGTTCATTAAAATCGCTTCATATCCCGCTTGCTGCAAAGCGTACACGCAATGAACAGAGCTATAATCAAATTCAACCCCTTGCCCAATGCGAATCGGACCTGAGCCGAGAATAAGCATTTTCCGCTGATCGCTCGTTTGTATTTCACTTTCGCCAAAATATGTCGAATAATAATACGATGTTTCAGCCGAAAATTCAGCAGCACACGTATCGACCATTTTATAAGATGGAACGATGCCATATGCTTTTCTTTTTTCTCGCACATCTTTTTCATCAACGTTCCATATATAAGCTAAATACGCATCGGAAAACCCTTTCTCTTTCAACGTGCGAAACGTTTGTTCATCTACCGTATCGAGCGTTATGTTTTTCGCCTGTTGTTCAAGCGCAATGAGCTGAGCGAAACGCGTTAAAAAATACAAATCGATTTTCGTCCATTCGTGTATTTGTTCTGTCGCTATACCGCGACGAAGCAGCTCGAGGATGGCGAAAAAGCGGCGATCGTCTCCCGCTTTGACGATATCTACTAACACCTTCGTCGTCTGTTTCGCAAGCGCTGGTGAATGTAAACCGATATGATCTAACTCAAGCGAATGAAGCGCCTTTTGTAACGCACGCTCGAAATTACGGTCGATCGCCATTACCTCTCCTGTCGCTTTCATTTGCGTGCCGAGGCGACGATCGGCAAACGAAAATTTGTCAAACGGAAAGCGCGGAAATTTCACGACAACATAATCGAGTGCAGGCTCAAAGCTCGCATACGTATGTCCTGTCACTGGATTCACTAGTTCCGCAAGCGTATAACCGACCGCTAATTTTGCCGCCATTCTTGCGATCGGGTACCCTGTCGCTTTTGATGCGAGAGCAGAAGATCGGCTCACGCGCGGATTCACTTCAATTAAATAATACTTTTTACTTTTTGGATCGAGCGCAAATTGAATGTTGCATCCTCCGACAACACCGAGCGCCGAAATAATTTTAATGGCAGCTGAGCGCAACATATGATATTCGACATCTGTCAACGTTTGCGACGGCGCAACGACGATCGAATCACCGGTATGAATGCCAACCGGATCGATGTTTTCCATATTACAAATCGTAATGCACGTATTCGTATGGTCGCGCATCACTTCATACTCAATTTCTTTAAATCCCGCGACACTCCGTTCCACTAAACATTGCGTGATCGGGCTTTCTTGCAATCCTTTTGTAACGATGTCGACAAGCTCCTCCATCGTCTGTGCGATGCCGCCACCCGTTCCCCCGAGCGTATACGCTGGGCGAACGATGATCGGAAACCCGATTCGTTTCGCAAATTGTACCGCTTCTTCAACTGTCGTCACAATTTCGCTTTCTGGCACCGGCTCGTTTAATTCATACATTAACGCCCGAAACGCTTCACGGTCTTCGCCACGTTTAATCGATTCGATCGGTGTGCCGAGCAAGCGGACATTATACTTTTGTAAAATACCTTGTTCATGTAAAGCGAACGCTAAATTCAGTCCCGTCTGTCCGCCAAGCGTCGCTAATAGCCCATCGGGTCGCTCTTTTGCGATAATTTTTTCCATACTTTCTACCGTCAGCGGCTCAAAATATACCGCATCCGCATGCACTTCATCCGTCATAATTGTCGCTGGATTGTTGTTTGCTAAAATGACGCGGTATCCTTCTTCTTTTAATGCTAAGCAACCTTGCGTTCCCGAATAGTCAAACTCTGCCGCTTGCCCGATGACGATCGGACCAGAACCGATCACAAGAATCGAACGAAGCGTTGAATCTTTAGGCATATACTTTCTCCTTTCTTGCTGCTTTCATCATGTCAACAAATTCAGCAAAAATAAATTGTGTATCGTTTGGTCCAGGATGCGCTTCCGGATGATATTGCACACATAAAATCGGCTTCGTTTCATGGGCGACACCTTCCACCGAACCGTCATTGACGTTAATAAAACGAATGGAAAGCGGCGTATGCGCTAAACTTTCTGCCTTCACCACATAGCCGTGATTTTGCGAAGTCATCAACACTTTTTTCGTTTTCGCATCATATACCGGCTGATTTGCTCCACGATGCCCGAACGGCAATTTTTCCGTATCCCCGCCGTAAGCGAGCGAAACGAGTTGATGCCCAAGGCAAATCGCAAGCGTTGGATACCGTTCGATGACCGCTAAAATATTTGGCAAATAGTAAGACAATTGTTTCGGATCCCCCGGTCCGTTCGATAATAATACTCCGTCTGGCTCAAGTTGTTCGACCGTTTGTAACGTCGTATTGTACGGAACGACCGTCACGCGACAGCCGTACGCCATTAACGAATGAACGATTGACTTTTTATATCCGAAATCAAACAAAACAACGTGCATATGACCGTTTCCGTACGTTTGTATGTCCGATGTGCTCACGAGCGGCACGGGCGCTTGTTCTTCCACTTGCACGACCGCCTGCCGGCTCGTTGAAATAACCGCAGGCATCGCCCCGTGCTCACGAATTTGTTTCACGACCGCTCGCGTATCGACATGGGTGAGAAGCGGAACGTTCCATTTTTGCAAATATTGTTTCAAACTATACGTCGCTTCGTAATGATACCCTGTCTCCTCCGCTTCATAAACGATGACCGCCTTTACATGCGGCTGTTTGCTTTCAAAATCGACTTCGTTAATCCCGTAATTTCCAATAAGCGGATACGTAAATACGACGATTTGATTTTTATACGACGGATCTGTTAACACTTCTTGATATCCTGTCATCCCTGTAAAAAAGACAACTTCCCCCGCAATATCTCCCGTCCATGCCGTTTCCAATTTTCCGGCAAACATTTTGCCGTTTTGTAAATGTAAATACGCCTCCATGTTCACACCCCAAACGAATGTTTATTAAACAAACAGAATTTTTATTCATTCATACGTATAAAAAATCACGTTCATATGACGTTAACGCTTCTTGTAATATATTTATCGCTTCATCAAGTTCCTCTTTCGTCACGATGAGCGGTGGCAATAAACGAATGACGTTCGGCCCCGCTGCTAAAGCAAGAAGCCCACGCTCATGAATATGCGGCAATATATTCGCAACAGGTTCACTGCATGCGATGCCGATCATGAGCCCTAAACCGCGCACATCTTGCACGATTTGAACGTTGTTTAACTGTTCGGCTAATTTTTGTTTAAAATACGTCCCTTTTTCTTGTACTTCCCGTAAAAATGACGGTTGTGTCACGATGTGAAGCGTCGCTTTCGCCGCCGCCATCGCCAAAGCGTTTCCGCCAAACGTTGAGCCGTGCACTCCGGCGCTAAACGTCGATATGACATGTTTCTTTCCGATCATCGCCCCGACAGGAAAGCCGCTTCCTAATCCTTTTGCGACGGTAATGATATCAGGGGAAAGATCGAACTGCTCATAAGCAAACAACGTGCCTGTTCGTCCGATGCCTGTTTGCACTTCATCGACGATCAACAATGCTCCGTACGTTTGGCAAAGCTGCTCGGCTGCCTGTAAAAATGACTTTTCTCCGACAACAACACCGCCTTCGCCTTGCACGACTTCAACCATGACAGCTGCCACCGTTTCATCCATTTCTCGTTCTAACGCAGCGATATCATTAAACGGCACGTACGTAAACGTCGGCAACAACGGGCCGAATCCATCGTGAATTTTCGCTTGCCCGGTCGCTGTCATCGTCGCAAACGTTCTACCGTGAAACGACTGTTCGCACGTAATGATTTTAGAACGTCCCGTATGTTTGCGTGCAAGCTTGATTGCCGCCTCGTTCGCTTCCGCTCCGCTATTGCAAAAAAACACCGCATCGCCAACGGAATGTTGCACAAGAAGGGAAGCGACTTCTTCTTGAATAGGGAGATGAAATAAATTAGATACGTGCCATACTTCGTTTAGCTGCGCCTCGAGCGCCTGCTGTACAGCAGGGTGGCGATGGCCGAGATTACATACCGCAATGCCTGCGACAAAATCAAGATATTGTTTTCCGTCTGTGGCGATGAGTTTCGTTCCTTCCGCTTTAGCAACCGTAATCGGAAACCGTTGATACGTTGGGAAAATCATACGTACACCTCTTTCTTCATCATCGTTCCATGCCACGTTCCTTCTTTATAAAATGGGACTTTTCCGCTCACAATAGCGACTTCATTGACCGAGTTGAGCGCATGAAGAGCCGCTTTCACTTTCGGAATCATTCCTCCTGAAATCGTTCCATCTGCAATCATCGCTTCAATCATATGAGCGGTTGCTTCTTTGACAACTTCTCCGTTGCTTAAAATGCCAGCGACGTCTGTCACAAAAACGAGTTTGTCAGCTGAAAGCGCCTGTGCAATCGCCGCCGCCGCTGTATCTGCGTTAATGTTATACGTCTGGCCATGCTCATCCATTCCGATCGGTGCAATGACGGGCACGTATCCGTGACGCAACAACGTATGCACAATCTTCGCATGAACGTGTACGACTTCTCCTACATAGCCGAGCGTTTGTACGTCGATTGGTTTCGCTTGCAACAAACAATCATCGACACCGGACAAACCGACGGCGCGAATGTCGTTTGCTTGTAAAAGCGAGACGAGCGTTTTGTTCACCTTTCCGTTTAATACCATTTCGACAACGTCTAACACGTCTTTTGTCGTTTTTCGCAATCCATTTACAAATTCAGACGGAATGTCGAGCGCATGTAACAATTGTCCAATATCTGGCCCCCCGCCATGCACGATAACAACATCAAGCCCGCTGTTTCTTAATTGTTGCACGCTTGTAAAAAACGATGGGGATAACTCATGAAGCACGCTGCCCCCGCATTTGATGACAATCACATTCATCCCCTCCTTACGTGCGATAACTTGCATTAATTTTAATGTAGTCGTACGTTAAATCACAGCCCCACGCAATGCCTTCCCCGTTGCCGACATGTAAATCGACTGTAATCACGACGACATCTTCCATTAAAGCCGCTTTCGCCTCTTCTTCCGAAAACGGCACCGGTTGACTTTGTTTTAACATTTGAATCGAACCGATCCATACGTCCACGCAATTCGGGTTTATGAATGCTCCGCTATGTCCAATTGCACCAATAATGCGTCCCCAGTTTGCGTCCGCTCCGTACACTGCTGTTTTCACTAAGTTGGAACCGACAATATGTTTCGCTGCCCATTTTGCTTCTTCGTCCGTTCGCGCTCCTTTGACGCGCGCTTCAATTAATTTCGTTGCCCCTTCTCCGTCGCGAGCAATTTGCTTCGCTAAATGTTCACACGTTTGACGGAGCGCTTCATAAAAGTTTGCCCAATCTGGATGTTGTGGAGAAAGTGGCTCGTTGCCAGCTAACCCGCTCGCCATGACGATGACCATATCGTTCGTTGACGTTTCCCCATCGACCGTAATTTGATTAAACGATACGTTCGTAATGGAACGAAGCGCATCTTGCAATACGTCTGATGGGACGTTTGCATCCGTCGTAATAAAAGCAAGCATCGTTGCCATATTTGGATGAATCATTCCCGATCCTTTTGCCGCTCCTGCAACCGTCACGACTTGACCGTCTATAACCGTTTCATAACACGTTTTTTTCATGACGAGATCCGTCGTTAAAATCGCTGTTTGAAAATCAACGGCTCCATCTAATTGTGCCGTCGGTTTCAATTTTGGGATGCTCGCGCGAATGTTTTCCATCGGTAAACATTCACCGATCACTCCTGTCGATGCAACAGCAACGAGATGTTCTGGAAGCCCAAACGCCTCCGCGCACAACTTTCGCATTTCGTATGCGTCTTTTAATCCTTGTTCCCCTGTACATGCGTTCGCATATGCGCTGTTGACAATGACCGCTTGAAGCTTTTGTTCGACCGCAATGCTTTGTTTCGTCACTTGAAGCGGTGCGGCTTGAAACACGTTTTGCGTATAAACGGCCGCACACGATGCCGGCACGTCGCAAACGATTACCCCTAAATCTTTTTTCGTATAGCGTAACCCTGCATGCACACCAGCAGCTTGAAATCCTTTTGGTGTGACAATCGTTCCATCTGCGACATATTTCACTTTTTCTTCGATCAACTTCATCTTCTCCACCCCATTTACGGATACATCGGCATCGATGTTAGTCCGGTTTGTTCCTCTAATCCAAGCATCACATTGGCGTTTTGAACGGCTTGCCCCGCCGCCCCTTTCACTAAGTTGTCGATCACGCTCACAACCGTGATGCGATTCGTTCGTTCATCGTAACTGACTCCAATATCGCAATAGTTTGAACCGTACACGTCTTTCGTGCATGGGAAAGACCCTGCTTCCCGAACACGAACGAACGGGCAATGTTTATACGTTTCTTTATATAACTCTATCATTCTATCAAGCGATACGATGCATGCCGCTTCCGCATATATCGTCGCCATAATGCCGCGCGTCATCGGGATTAAATGCGTGCTAAACGTCATCGGCCCCATTTGTTCGTTCCAATCGCGCAACATTTGTTCAATTTCCGGAATATGTTGATGTGTATTTACTTTGTATATTTTTACGTTTTCATTCGTTTCCGCAAAATGAACGCCAAGCGATACCCCACGTCCTGCACCTGATACACCCGATTTCGCATCAACGATAACAGAATGAGGCACGATCCATTTTTGAATGACAAGCGGCGCTAATCCGAGCAACGTCGCTGTCGGATAACAGCCGGGATTGGCGATTAAACTGGCGTTTGCAATGTGCTCGCGATTCCATTCCGTTAAACCGTATACCGCCTGTTTGAGCACTTCTTCGTTCGGCGGCGTTTTTTTATACCACTTCGCATATACGTTCCCATCGCGCAAACGAAAGTCTCCAGATAAATCAATGACTTTATGTCCCGCCGCAAGCAATTTCGGCGTCCATTCGCTCGATACGCCGGGTGGCGTCGCTAAAAAAACAAGATCGCCTTCAATATCGTCGCTTTGAATATCGCGCAAGACGAAACGCCCCCCAATATGCGGATACACATCTTGCAGCGAAACACCTGCTTGTGAAGATGAATGAACAGAAGCGACGCGCATGTGCGGATGATGTTGCAATAAGCGAATGAGCTCAATGCCCCCATAGCCTGTCGCTCCGATAATGGAGACTTTCATGAAACAGCTCCCCACTTTCTGTATATTGTTATAAATTTAGTTATCATTATAATACTGCATAAAAATAAAATCAAATGTATATTTAAATATTTTTTCATTTTTCTCATTCATTTATTGACCGAATATGTATTTTTCTTTTTAATGGAAGTAGACAATAATTAAAGGTGGTTAGTGTATGACAATTCAACCGATCTCCTTATCCGATCTTCTTTCCCTTCCTCACCATATGATTGATATGCAAAAAGGAGAATATATATTTCGCGAAGGAGAAGCGGCAAACGAGCTATATATTGTATGTGAAGGGAAAGTGCAATTAAGCAAAACGACGGAGGAAGGGCGCGAACTATTGCTTCGCATTTGTGAACAAGGCGATGCGTTTGGGGAGGTCGTTCCGTTTCAATTGACGTGTATCTGTACGGTAAGTGCAAAAATGATGGAAGGAGGAACGTTAGCTGTTATTCACAAACAGCAACTTGAAGAAAAGCTGTTGACGGATCATGCGTTTTCGTTACAGTTTATGCAATGGGTTCATTTGCAATTGCAACGAATGCAAACGAAAATACGCGATTTAATTTTGCACGGAAAAAAAGGGGCGTTGTATTCGACGCTTATTCGCTTAGCGAATAGCTACGGTGTCGAAACAGAAGACGGCATTTTCATTGATATGCCGATGACCAATCAAGAGCTCGCCAATTTTTGCGGCAGCGCACGCGAAGTCGTCAGCCGTCTGTTAAAAGAATTAAAAGAACTCGGCATCGTTTCTGTCGAGAAAGGAAAAATCACGATTCACGATGTGCAATTTTTAAAAGATGAAATTCGCTGTGAAGGCTGCCCCATCGATATATGCAACATGAAATAAGCCGACACATTTGTCGGCTTAATAAACGATTATAATGACAAGCGCAAAATAAACAGCATTCACAATTTCATAAATCCCTACTTTTTTAATCGACAGCGATTTTCCATTTATTATTATTTGCACGACGATAAATGTGTGACAAACCATTGAACCGTTTGTAAAAATGCCTCGCGCGTCACTTTATGTCCCGCATGTTCATCAACTAGCATCATAAGCGGCTGATGGAACGGCTCGATTTGTTTGTAAAACGCGTATGTATAATCAAACGGGACGACATCATCTTGTTTTCCGTGCCAAATGAAAAGCGGACGGCCGTTTAATTTTTCAGGCTGCAACGATAAATCGTACGCCATTAACGTGTTGCGCAACGTTTCAATTTGTTCGTTAGAAAGCGGCAACGTCATTCCTTTTCGCTCAGCAAATTGCAGCTGTAAATCAAAAAACGTTTGATAGCATGGGCTGCCCATGAGCGAACCAGCGACGCGAATCCAATCATATTGCGTTAACGCCCCAAACGTCACGATGCCTCCCATCGATGTACCAACGACACCGATACGCTCAGGGTCAACAAGTTTTCGCTCGACTAGTTCATTTTTTATCTCTTCTAATTCACGTATAGTCGTTAACACAATATCCCAAAACGACAAATATAATTTATCGTCAGAAAGCGGATTTGGACGTTCCCCGTGATAAAGCGCATCCGGCAGCACGACACGATATCCGGCTTCGGCAAGCAAATAGCCGAAATGAAGATTATGTTCTTTTGCGCTTGTAAATCCATGAATAAAAATGACAAGTGGTCGCATATGATGTTTATCATCTTCTTTCACTACATGCAAGCACGGAACGTTTGCGATTGACTCACGAATAATGGATACCATGTTCTCATCTCCCATTTTATGTTTTAACATTATATTACCATATAGACAAATATTTTGGAAAAACGATACACTAATAATGAATCATTTTAACGAAAAGGGGAACAAACGATGGACCAACATTTAATTGCGATTGATTTAGACGGCACGTTATTAAAAGATAATAAAACGATTTCTGATCGTACATATGACGTCATTCAAAAAGCAAAACAAGCGGGACATATCGTCGTCATTGCGACAGGACGGCCGTATCGCGCAAGCAAAATGTATTATGAACAATTACAATTAACGACGCCAATCGTCAATTTTAACGGGGCGTTCGTTCATCATCCGAAAGACGACAGCTGGGGCATGTACCATACGCCGCTTCAGTTAGGGACGGTGAAAGAAATTGTTGAAGTAAGCCGAAAATACAACGTGCGCAACATTTTAGCCGAAGTGATGGACGATGTGTATTTTCACGAACATGACGAACAGTTGCTTGATTTGTTTAATTTAGGAAACCCAAATGTATATATCGGAAACTTGCGTGACATTTTACGCAAAGATCCGACGTGCATTTTAATTTTATCTGATGAACAAAACGTTGGACGCATTCGCACATATTTATCAGACGTGCATGCGAACGTCATCGACCATCGCAGTTGGACAGCCCCATGGCACGTCATTGAAATCGTCCGAACCGGCATTCATAAAGCAGTCGGTCTTGAAAAAATTGCTTCTTTTTACGGCATTCCACGCGAGCGCGTCATCGCTTTCGGCGATGAAGATAACGATATTGAGATGTTAAAATGGGCTGGGGTAGGCATCGCGATGGGCAATGCGATTGAACCGTTAAAAGCAATCGCAGACGATGTAACAAAAACAAATGAAGAAGATGGCATCGCCGTTTATTTGCAATCGTTATTAAAGTTATAAAAAATTCCCTCACGTATTGTGGCGCAAACATGAACAAACTATCATCGACGCCATATGCGTCACAAGCGGCGAACAAGGGGGAATGTCGTGTGGGCAAACGAAATAAATCAAAACGTTTCATTCAGCAAGGTGCCGATGCTGTTTATAAACATGATGAGCGCATTCCGTATCATATGACGTATGAAGAAGCGGAACGACGCAAAGCAGAGAAAGCAGACCATACGAACCTCGGGGGATTTTAATATGGGCAATCCGTTATTTCAACAAGCGAAAAAAGCAGTCGCCAGAGCGAAAGAAGAAAAAACAGAACGCGCCATCGCTGTGGCAAAAAATACGCTCTCATCCGCTTTCGCCAACGCCAACGATGCCGAACGAAAACAGTTGCACGACTTGCGAGACGAACTCGATGCATTGTAAAAAGCTGCGCCTCGTGCGCAGCTTCTACTCTTTTCGGAAAAAGCCGACCACTTCTGTCGTTTGCATAATGTTCGTAAACGCCTTTGGATCGACTTCTTTAATAATTCGTTTTAAATCAAACAATTCATAGCGCGTAATAACGATCATTAACATATCTTTATCTTCATTTAAAAATGCACCTTTGGCTGGAATGACGGTAATGCCGCGAACCATTTGCGATTTAATCGCCTGCTTCATCTCTTCCCCTTTTGTCGTAATAATGAGCGCCGTAAGCTTTTGATGGCGCGTATGAATGGCGTCAATGACGCGCGTCGTGACATACAACGTCACAAGCGTATAGAGCGCCTTTTCCCAACCGTACATATATCCAGCCGTTAAAATAATAATCGAGTTAAGCGCAAAAATGTACGTCCCAACGGAACGATCGTTCACGCGCGACAACACGAGCGCAATAATATCTAAACCGCCGGTTGACGCCCCCCACTTTAACGTCCAGCCCGTTCCGATGGCCGCAATCACCCCACCAAATACCGCATTTAATAAAATATCTTCCGAAAGCGAACGAATCGGAATGAGCTCGAGAAATAACGACATGAACACAACGCTTAAAAAGCTGTAAAACGTAAATGACTTCCCTACTTTTTTCCACCCTAAAATAGCTACCGGAATGTTAAATAAAAAAAGCAACAAACCGGTTGAAATCGCATAAGGTGTATAGTCCCCAACGACTTTTGAAATGAGCTGAGCTGCTCCAGCAAATCCGCTCGTATATACGTTTGCTGGAATTAAAAATAAATTCATGCCGATCGCATTTAATAATCCGCCAATCACGACGACAAACAATTTTTTTACATCCACAGAACATCCTCCTACAAAACGATAAGATTGTTTTTTTTTATAAGAATCGCTACACTTAAAATAAGTACATACATAGGGGTGATTGAAATGAATATTAAAATTATAGCGGATAGCGGGTGCGATTTGCCACTTTCTTTTATACAAGAAAAACAAATTGCCTTTTTGCCGTTAGTTGTTCATATTAACGACCACGATTACGATGACCAACTGACGATTCAACCAAAACAAGTATACGAAGCGATGCGTAAAGGCGATGTGCCGAAAACGTCGCAAGCGAAACCTTCCGAAATGAAAGAGCTATTTACGACACTTGCGCAAGAAAACATCCCTGCCATTTACATTGCTTTTTCTTCTGCTTTGTCAGGTACATATCAAACAGCCGTCATGATGAAAAACGAAGTGCTTGAACAATATCCTCATGCAAAATTGACGGTCATCGACTCGAAATGCGCATCGCTCGGCCTTGGACTTGTCGTAAAAAAAGCGGTTGAGCTAGCTGAAAGCGGCATGCCGTATGAACATGTCGTCACGACAATCGAAACGTATTGTCGCCATATGGAACATATTTTCACCGTCGATGACTTGCAATATTTAGCGCGCGGCGGACGCGTCAGCAAAACCGCTGCGTTCGTCGGTGGAGTGTTAAACATTAAACCGCTTCTTCACGTCGAGGACGGAAAGTTAATTCCGATTGAAAAAGTGCGCGGACGGAAAAAAGTGTTGAAGCGCATGATTGAGCTGATGCAACAGCGCGGAGCAAACGTTGAACACCAACTCATCGGCATTAGTCACGGCGACGATGAACAAACGGCGCTCGAACTAAAAGCGATGATTGAAGAAACGTTCGGATGCAAACAATTTTTCATTTCTGAAATCGGCGGCGCCATCGGAGCGCATGCCGGACCGGGAACGATTGCCCTCTTTTTCTTGAATAAACAGGTTGAGCAATGATTACACTACCGATAAAGGAGGGCGAGATGATGACAAGCGATAACGACAAAAAAGCAAAAGACAATAATGCCAAACGACATGAAAAAAATATGGAGCGCGAAAAAAACCGCCAAGCTGGCAAACGCGCCTATTCAAAAGAAACGAATCATTTGTAAAAACAAGAGGATCGCAGTATCTCTTTTCATTGTTCCCTTTTCGCGTTATAATGAAAGGTGAAAATGAATTGACATAAGAAAAGCGCAAAGCGCCCGCCTATCGGCGAAGAGCGCACAAGCCCCACCGAGGAGAGCTCGAACCAAGCGGTCGCTTGGTTCTGCGTGGGCAACAACACCGAAGTATCTCAATGTGTCGCCGCCGCAGTGTGGGGCGGAGCGACTCGAGCCGATGGCGCTTGGAGCTAGACATCAATTCGAACTTTTATACTTTCTTATCTTTTAAAAATAGGGCATTGGCTGCCACCAATGCCCTACGATACACGGCTTACTGCAAGACGTGCAGTGGCCCGAGACATGTTAGGAAGTAACCTACCCTCACTTGGGCCTAGCAGGGTGGGTTACTTTTTATCTTTAGCAACCGCAATTACTGCGACAATTAAAGATGCAAAGGCAATCATTAACGTTAGTGCATCTTCAACTGCAATCATCAGTAGCCCCCCTTTCTATAAGGGAGTAGCCACTGCCCACCCTGCATATCACCGTGCCATTCACATTATATCACTGCAACATACGACTGAAAACGAAAAAGTTGAACAATACTTAGTAAAAAAGATGCTCGCGCGGAGCATCTTTTTTACTTCATTTGAAACTTTGCCATCGTTTGTTGTAAGTCGTCTGTTAGTTGACGCAACGTCGTCACTTTTTCGCTCATTTTTTTGAACGCTTCTAACTGTTCGACCATGGAAGCGGCAATTTGTTCGCTTCCTGCGGCTGACTGTTCGACAACCGCACTAATGCTTTCAACGTTTTGTAAAACGTTTTTGCCGAGCTCTTTTGATTCGTTCATGCCGACGACAAGCGCTTGAATATCTGTCGTAATATGATGCACTTTATTTTCAATTTGTGCAAACGCCTCCGTCGTCGTTTCAATCGCTTTCGCCTGCGCTTCGGCAATGTCAACCCCACGACGAACCGCTTCTGTCACATTCGTCAACCCCGATTGGATAAGCTGTACCATTTCGAAAATTTGGCTTGTCGCTTTTGACGATTCTTCCGCAAGCTTGCGCACTTCTTCGGCAACGACGGCAAATCCTTTGCCCGCTTCCCCTGCTCGCGCCGCTTCAATGGCCGCATTTAACGCAAGCAAGTTCGTCTGCGTTGCAATATCAGCAACCGCTTTTGCCATATCTTGAATTTTGCTTGCATACGTCGCAAACTGCGCAGTCGATTGTTCAATCGAAGCGGTCGCCTTCGTATTTTCATCAATAAATCCTTTTTGTTCTGCTAACGCGGCTTGACCATGCGTAATCGCTTCAACGGCTTCATCGCTATAACGGGCCGTTTGCTCCGTCCGACCGACGTTTTGCTGCACAGTTCCTTCCATTCGCTCAATGAGCTGTACGGCGCTTTGTAAGTCTTCAGAAATGCTTTGCGCCCCTGCAGATAATTCGTTCGTCGATACAGCGACTTGGTTATTAATTTCTGTTAACGTCTTCGTTTCTTCATCAATTTCTTTCGCAAACGCTTCGACTTGCTTGCTGACTGTATCAACTGACTGAAGCAACACATTCAATTGATCAGCCATCGCCGTAAACGCCGCATTTAAATCGGCCAATTCGTCTTTTCCACTATACTTCACAGGCTCAATGCGCAAATTGCCGTTCGCAATTTGTTTTGCGTTTTCAGCAATTTTTCGCAACGGCGTCGACATTTTTTGTGTTAAACGCACGCCGCTAAATCCTGCAAACAATAGCACAACCGCAATCGCAACAAGCGAAACGGTAATGACGCGATCAATTTGTTTTTGTAACGTGTTTTGCATGTGCGCATAATATTCGCTCACATACGTGTTGATGACGTACACATCGTTCAATACCCCTTCGGCACGCATCGACTGGCGGCGCACTTCCGCTACATCGTTTGCATCAAGCGCATCATTCGATTGTTTCGCAAGCTCAGCGAATTTTTTATTCGCTTGCTCAAGCGCAGAACGAAAATACGGCTCAGTTAATCCTTTATTTAATGCTTGAAGCAGCTTTTCCGATTCCGCTAAACGAACGATCACTTCTTGTTTATTTCCTTCTGTCGGACTGTAAGCATAGTTGCTTAAACTTTGTTTCGTCGCTTTTAGCTCCGCCTGCAAATGTTGCGCTTTCATCATGAGCGGCACAAAATCTTGATTCGACGATTGAATCGAAAGCATATTTATAATAATAAACACAATAATAGCCCCTGCAATGATGGGTGTAGCTAATGAGTGAAATAACAATCGTTGTTTAATCGTCATCATATTCCTCCTTTATTTTGCGATGCCGTTTGTCGCTTTTTCTTTCCATTTTTCAAGCGTCGCTTGTTGCTCTGGAGTGAACGTCACGACGCGAATCGGCGCCAAATCGACGCCGTTTTCTTTTAAGCCAAGTTGAACCGTCCCTTTTGGCACTTCTTTCGTTTCAACGTATTGTTTAATGACTGTATATAATGCGACATCGACATTTTTTAACATCGATGTGACAACCGCTTTTTCCGCATAAAAATATTGGTCGCTATCGACACCGATCGCATATTTTTTATTCATTTCCGCCTCGCGCAGCACGCCGACACCGGTAAATCCAGCCGCGGCATACAAGACGTCTGCCCCATTTGCGATCATTTGTTTTGCAATTTGTGCCCCAAGCTTATCATCACCGAAATTGCCGGCATACACTTCCTGCACGTTCGCTTCCGGTTTAACCGCTTTTACCCCTTGAATAAAACCGTTCGCAAATTTACGAATGAGCGGCACATCCGCTCCGCCAACAAAACCGACGTTGTTCGTTTTCGTCAACATGCCAGCCACTACGCCCGCTAAAAAGCTTCCTTCATCTTCTTTAAACGTAATCGATGTAATGTTCGGCAGATCAGATACCGCATCAATTAATACGAATTGCTGTTTCGGATATTTTTTCGCGACTTTTTCTAAATCTTGTTGCACCATAAATCCTAATCCGATGACGAGATCGTTCCCTGCTTCAACGAGCTCTGTTAACCCTTTTTCATACGTCTCGGTTTCTTTTAACTCACGGTAGTCAAAAAAGATGCCGAGCTCATCGCGCGCCTTCATTAATCCTTTAAACGCCGAATCGCTAAATGACTGATCACCGAGTCCGACGTCTGACAACATAATGCCCACTTTTATTCGCTCTTTCGGTTGAAAAGAACTCGTTTGCGAACATCCCGCGGCAAGCAACAAAACGAATGCCATCAAGAGTGAAATCATTTTTTTCATAAAATTTCCTCATCTCCTTATCTCTCGATCAAATCGTGCTTCATTTATTATATCGACACATTCCGACATTTTATTTACTTTTTATAATATAAAGATTTTGTAAAGTTGTTCGTATGACAACAATCGACTATAATGGAAGCACAACGAATTTATGCTGAGGTGGTTCATATGTCAAAAGAAAGTTCATTTGATATTGTGTCAAAAGTCGATTTGTCGGAAGTGACGAACGCAGTCAACATCGCGTTAAAAGAAATTCAAAACCGCTACGACTTTAAAGGAAGCAAAAGCGACATTTCGCTTGAAAAAGATGAGCTCATTCTCATTTCTGACGATGAGTTTAAACTGGAGCAACTCAAAGATGTGCTCATCGGCAAACTCATTAAACGCGGCGTGCCGACAAAAAACATTCAATACGGAAAAGTGGAAGCAGCATCTGGCGGAACGGTGCGTCAACGTGCGAAACTCGTCCAAGGCATCGACAAAGACAATGCGAAAAAAATTAACACAATCATTAAAAATACAGGCTTAAAAGTAAAAAGTCAAATTCAAGAAGACCAAATTCGCGTCAGCGGCAAAAGTAAAGACGACCTGCAAAAAGTGATCGCCGCCATTCGCGAGGCAGATTTACCGATTGACGTTCAATTCGTCAACTACCGTTAAGAAGGCGCTTTGCCTTCTTTTTCTTTTTTGAAATAAAATAGTTGAATATTTCTAAAAAATCAGTTACATTTATGAATAACTTCATACAACATCTTATCGAGAGAAGGGGAGGGACTGGCCCGATGAACCTTCAGCAACCTGACGATCGTCAAGGTGCTAAGTCCAGACAAGCGATTCGCTTGGAAGATAAGAAGGAGCGCGTCAAGTCTTCTTCTTATGGGGAAGACTTTTTTACTTTAAACGAAGAAACGGAGGAATGGACGTGGGATTGTTAGATGATTTAAAAGAACGCATCGTCATCGCTGATGGAGCGATGGGGACATTATTATATGCGCACGGCATCGATCGTTGTTTTGAAGAATTAAACGTCACAAAACCTGAAGAAATTGTCCATATTCATGAAGCGTATATTGAATCAGGCGCAGAAATCATTCAAACGAACACATACGGCGCCAACTACGTGAAACTAGCACGTTACGGGCTGCAAGATGACGTAAAAAAAATAAACGAAGCCGCGGTCGAACTTGCCAAAAAAGCGGCAAAAGGGCGCGCCTACGTGCTCGGTACGATCGGAGGACTGCGTAGCACGAATAAAAGCACGATTTCTCTTGAAGAAGTGAAACGAACGTTTCGTGAACAGCTGTACGTGTTGTTAAACGAAGGTGTCGACGGACTTTTGCTTGAAACGTATTACGATTTTGAAGAATTGCAAACGGTGCTTTCCATCGCTCGCAAAGAAACGACGTTGCCGATCATCGCCCACGTCACGTTGCACGATATCGGCGTTCTGCAACACGGAATGCCACTTGCCGAAGCGCTGACCGAGTTAGAACAACTCGGTGCCGATGTCGTCGGCTTAAATTGCCATCTCGGTCCATATCATATGTTGCGCTCGCTTGAAGAAGTGCCGATTCCAACACGCGCTTTTTTATCGGTATATCCGAACGCAAGCTTGCCGCAATATCGCGACGGTCGCTTTATTTACGAAACGAGCGAACAATATTTTGAAGAAACGGCGCGCGCCTTTCGTGAACAAGGGGTTCGGCTTATCGGCGGCTGTTGCGGTACGACGCCAAAACATATTGCCGCCATTGCTCGCGCCCTTTCCGATCGCACACCTGTATATAAAAAAGAAGTAAAACAGCGCCATCCGATCGTCGTCCAAGAAGAAAAACAAACGACAGCCCCTTCTCTTGCTGACATCGCTCGCACGCGCCGATCGATTATCGTCGAGCTCGATCCGCCGAAAAAACTCGGCTTAACGACATTTTTAGAAGGAGCAAAGGCGTTAAAAGAAGCGAACATTGATGCCTTAACGCTTGCCGACAATTCGCTTGCGACACCGCGCATTAGCAACGTCGCTGTCGGCACGATCGTCAAACAACAGCTCGGCATGCGCCCGCTCATTCATATTACATGTCGCGATCGAAACTTAATCGGCTTGCAGTCGCACTTAATGGGGCTTCATACGCTCGGCATGACCGACGTGCTCGCTTTAACAGGCGATCCATCAAAAGTAGGCGATTTTCCGGGCGCAACGTCCGTCTACGATTTATCATCGTTTGACCTCATTTCGTTAATTCGCCAATTTAACGAAGGGCTTTCGTACTCAGGCAAACCGCTCGGACAAAAAACGAACTTTTCGATCGCTGCCGCCTTTAACCCGAACGTACGCCATTTAGATAAAGCGGTGAAGCGGCTCGAGAAAAAAATTGAATGCGGGGCGCACTACTTTTTAACACAGCCGCTTTATAGCGAAAAACAAATCGAAGACGTGTATGAAGCGACGAAACATTTACCGACGCCCATTTACATCGGCATTATGCCGCTCACAAGCGCACGCAACGCTGACTTTTTACATCACGAAGTGCCGGGCATTACATTGTCTGACGACATTCGCAACCGCATGGCCATGTGCGCAAACGACCGTGTTCAATCAACGAAAGAAGGATTAGCGATCGCCAAAGCGCTCATCGATGCCGCGTTCGATTTATTCCAAGGCATTTATTTAATTACACCATTTTTACGTTACGATATGACGGTCGAACTCGTTCGCTACATTCATGAAAAAGAGCGGCTCGCAAAAGAAAGGACGGTTTATCATGGCTAGTTTATTTGAACAGCTTGAAAAGAAAATTTTAATTATTGATGGAGCGATGGGGACGATGATCCAAGCCGCCAACTTAACCGCAGACGATTTTGGCGGTGAAGCATATGAAGGATGCAACGAATATTTAACGATCACTGCCCCACACGTCATTTCTCACATTCATGAAGCGTATTTTGCCGCAGGAGCTGACATTGTCGAAACGAATACGTTCGGGGCAACGCGCATCGTACTAGATGAATATGACCTCGGCCATTTAGCGCTTGAGTTAAATATCGAAGCAGCTAAACTTGCAAAACGAGCAGCGGAAAAATATACGACAACCGATTGGCCGCGCTTCGTTGCCGGCTCGATGGGCCCGACGACAAAAACGCTTTCTGTCACAGGCGGAGCGACGTTTGCGGAGCTCGTTTCCGCATACGAAGAACAAGCGCGCGGGCTATTACTTGGCGGCGTCGATTTATTGTTGTTAGAAACGTGCCAAGATACATTAAACGTCAAAGCCGCCTTTCTCGGTATTACTGAAGCGTTTCAAGCGGTCGGAAAACGAGTGCCGCTGATGATTTCTGGAACGATTGAACCGATGGGAACGACGCTTGCCGGGCAAACGATCGAATCGTTTTTTATTTCCATTCAACATATGAAACCTTTTGCCGTCGGTTTAAACTGCGCCACAGGTCCGGAATTTATGACCGACCATTTGCGCTCGCTCGCTTCATTAGCGAACACGGCCGTCAGCTGTTATCCGAACGCTGGGCTTCCTGACGAAGAAGGGCATTACCACGAAACGCCAGACATGCTTGCGAAAAAAATTCGCCAATTTGCTGAAAAAGGATGGTTAAACATTGTCGGCGGCTGTTGCGGCACGACGCCACAACATATTCGCGCTATCGCGGAAGCTGTTCGCGACATTCCGCCGCGCGTGATCCCAAAACAGTTTGCCATGCACGCTGTGTCTGGCATTGATGCGTTGATATATGATGAAACGATGCGTCCGCTTTTTGTCGGGGAACGAACGAACGTCATTGGCTCACGTAAATTTAAACGGCTCATCGCAGAAGGCAAATATGAAGAAGCGGCAGAAATTGCGCGCGCACAAGTGAAAAATGGAGCGCACGTCATCGACATTTGTTTAGCGGACCCTGACCGCGATGAAAAAGAAGATATGGAACAATTTATTCAACAAGTCGTGAAAAAAGTGAAAGTGCCGCTCGTCATCGACTCGACCGATGAAGACGTCATCGCCTGTGCGTTATCGTATTCCCAAGGAAAAGCGATTATTAACTCCATTAACTTAGAAGACGGGGAAGAACGGTTTGAAAAAATTATTCCGCTTCTTCATCAATACGGTGCAGCAGTCGTCGTCGGCACAATTGACGAACAAGGAATGGCGATTGAAGCAAAACGAAAGCTTGACATCGCCCTTCGTTCATACGATTTACTCGTCAATAAATATGACGTTTCACCGCACGACATTATTTTCGATCCGCTCGTCTTCCCGATTGGCACTGGAGATGAGCAATATATTGGCGCAGCAAAAGAAACGATCGAAGGCATTCGCCTCATTAAAAAACATTTGCCAAACTGCTTAACGATGCTCGGCATTAGCAACGTCTCATTTGGTTTGCCACCTGTCGGACGCGAAGTGTTAAACTCCGTCTTTTTATACCATTGCACGCAAGCAGGGCTCGATTACGCGATCGTCAATACGGAAAAATTAGAGCGCTTTGCGTCCATTCCTGAAGAAGAAGTGCGCTTAGCAGAGGCGTTGTTATTTCACACAAACGATGAAACGTTAAACGCATTTATTCAATTTTATCGCGATAAAACGAAACAACCGAAACAAACAAACGTCCATATGACGTTAGAAGAGCGGCTTGCCACATACGTCATTGAAGGAACGAAAGACGGGCTCATCGAAGACTTGACGCTCGCCTTACAAACGTACAGCCCGCTTGATATTATTAACGGTCCGCTGATGAACGGAATGGACGAAGTCGGTCGCCTATTTAATGATAATCAGCTCATCGTCGCGGAAGTGTTACAAAGCGCAGAAGTGATGAAAGCGGCCGTCGCCTTTTTAGAGCCGTATATGGAAAAAAACGAAACGAGCGTCAAAGGAAAAGTGCTGCTCGCAACAGTCAAAGGCGATGTGCACGACATCGGAAAAAATTTAGTCGATATTATTTTAAGTAACAACGGGTTTCACGTCGTCGATTTAGGCATTAAAGTCACGCCGCAACAGCTCATCGAAGCGGTGCGAAACGAACAGCCAGACATGATCGGCTTATCTGGGCTGCTTGTGAAATCAGCTCAACAAATGGTGCTCACCGCCCAAGACTTAAAACAAGCGGGCATCTCCTTGCCAATTTTAGTTGGCGGCGCCGCTCTTTCACGGAAATTTACCGATACGAAAATCGCGCCAGAATACGACGGCATTGTTTTATACGCGAAAGATGCGATGGAAGGATTGACGCTTGCCAACCGTATCGTCCAACAAGACATTTCTTATGAGAAAAAAGAAAAAACGAAACAAACAATCGAACAGCAAAGCGCAGTCGCTGTCATGACAAAATCAAATGTGAAGCGAGCACCGATTTACGTGCCGACCGATACAGAAAAACATATATTAAAAGACATTCCGCTTTCACATATTGAACCGTACGTCAATTGGCAAATGCTTCTCGGGCACCATCTCGGTTTAAAAGGAAATGTAAAAAAGCTGTTGGCGGAAAGAAACGAAAAAGCGATCATGTTAAAAGAGTTAATCGATGAGCTGCTCACTGAAGCAAAACAAACAAAGTCGCTTTCACCGAAAGCGGTATATCAATTTTTCCCAGCCAGAAGCGATGGCGATACGATCATTATTTATGACCCGCATGATCAACAAACGGTCATTGAAACGTTTACGTTTCCAAGACAAACGAAAGCGCCATATTTATGCTTAGCAGATTATCTTTCGAATGAACAAATCGACTATGTCGGGCTATTTGCTGTGACGGCCGGGGCAGGTGTGCGCGATATGGCACAACGTCTAAAAGAAGAAGGACAATTTTTAAAAAGCCACGCCATTCAAGCGTTAGCGCTTGAACTAGCGGAAGGATTAGCAGAACGCGTCCATCAAATTATGCGCGACCGTTGGGGCTTTCCAGATTCTCCTGATTTTACGATGGAACAACGATTTGCGGCAAAATATCAAGGACAGCGTTTTTCTTTCGGCTACCCTGCTTGTCCGAATCTCGAAGACCAAGAAAAACTATTCCGCCTTTTACGCCCAGAAGAAATCGGCATTCATTTAACGGAAGGCTATATGATGGAACCAGAAGCGTCCGTTTCTGCCATCGTCTTCGCCCATCCGGAAGCAAGATATTTTAACGTGTTGTGAAAAAGCTGACTTTCATCAGCTTTTTCACACAATACGATCAGGCAAATAATATTCACATGCTAGTTTTTTAAAGTCCTTTTCATTCCATGTGATGACCGCTTGTACAGTATGGGAATGTTTCATAAGTGAACTAAGATAAGCATCCGCAAAGTCAACCCGATGCTTTCCGTAACTCGCTATCGCTTGCAGCACAATTTCTTTATCGATCGTTTTTATACAAGGAGCCTCAACGAGCTGTGTTAAGCGTTCAGCTATTTCTTCTTTCCGATAACCGTAACGTTTTGACTCGAGAACCCAACAACATTCTGCAATCACTAACGGATGTAGTACAAACGACAGTTCTCCGTTTACCGCCTTTTCGAATAATCGATAAGCAATTGGTGATTGGATTTTATCATCGTTAGTTAAAAAGCGAACAATTACATTTGCATCTAAAATGTACATCGTTCATCTTCTTTCTTCTGCTTGCTAGCAAGCCATTGTTCTCTAGCTTCTTTTCGAATGTCCTCCCAATTCATCTCTTCTTGTTCCCGCTTTGGTGGCATGCTTCCAAATAACGATAGTAACGAATCTTTCTTTCTTACTTTCAACGTTACTTCTTGATTTTCGCCATAAACAAACACAACTTGATCGCCCGGTTCTGCCCCGAGCAATTCTCTCACCTTCGTCGGAATCGTCACTTGATGTTTCGAAGAAAGCGTCGACGCATAAACATATGTGTTATTTTTCATCGTATCCCCCCACATATTCTTTACTTTTATTTTATCTTTACATTATTCAATGGTAAAGATGAAATAACGAATCATCTACAAATCAATTCCTTTGATCGCATGAACGCCTTTATGGTAATAATGTTTCACTTCTTTCATTTCCGTCACTAAATCGGCAAGTTGAATGATTTCTTCTTTTGCCCCTCTTCCTGTCACGACAACATGCGTATGCGCCGGCTTATTCGCCAACGTATGCACAACATCTTGAAGCGGTAAAACATCATCAATCGGAAACGACGAAATGGCTAAAGCAACATTTAATTCGTCTAAAACGACGACATCGTATAAACCAGATAACACATGCTGTTGTGCAAACGCCCACCCTTTTTGTAGCGCTTGGCGATGTTCTTCTGGCGTTTTCGTCCACGTGAAGCCAACCCCTGTTTGATGCACGTCAATACCAAGTTGCTGCAATATTTTCGCCTCGCCATATGGACGGTAGGGCGATTTAATAAATTGAATGACGATCACTTTTTTTCCATGTCCCGCAGCGCGAACGGCAAGGCCGACCGCTGCGGTTGTTTTTCCTTTTCCATCCCCCGTATAAACAATCACCATTTTTCTTCCACCCACTTTAATTGATCGTGTAAGCGGACGACATCTCCGACAACGATAATGGCAGGGGAAGAAAGTTGTTTTTCATGAACGATGTCAACGATTGTTTGTAACGTACCAACAACGGTTCGTTGCTCTGTCGTTGTTGCCCATTCGATGACTGCCACAGGCGTCTCGCCATCTTTACCATGACGTTGTAGTTGTTCACAAATATAAGCGATGTTTGCCATCCCCATATAAAATACGATCGTATCTGTTGCCTCGCTTAATGCGTCCCAGCGAATGCGATCACGTTCCCCGCTCTGATGTCCTGCAATAAACGTCACCCCTCCAGCATAATTGCGATGCGTCACAGGAATGCCAGCATATGCCGGAGCAGCGACGCCAGCTGTCACACCTGGGACGATTTCATACGGAATGCCGTATGCGCGTAAATGCTCCGCCTCTTCCCCGCCGCGACCGAACATAAACGGATCGCCGCCTTTTAAACGGACGACCGTCTTTCCTTGCAACGCATGTTCAACAAGCCATTGATGAATTTGTTGCTGAATGTTCCCATGCTTTCTCGGCTCTTTGCCGCAATATAAAAGCGTTGTTCCTTCTTTTGCGTAAGTCAACAGCTGTGAACTCACGAGCCGATCGTAAATAATGACATCCGCCTTTTCAATACATTCACGTCCGTATACAGTAATGAGCTTCGGATCCCCTGGACCTGCCCCAACAATATATACTTTTCCTTTATTCATCATGATCGCTCCCTGTCGCTACGTTTGCTGATGAAAATGTCGCCATATGAAGCATCGCCAGCGCCATATTGACAATCGGAAAGGCCACCGCCGCTCCACTTCCTTCTCCAAGACGCATACGTAAATCAAGAAGCGGCTCTTTATGTAACAACTCAAGAGCGATGCGATGACCCGGTTCTTGCGACCGATGCCCCGCAATCATATAATGAACGACCCGCTCATCCAGTCGTTCGGCGATTAACGCCGCGACGGTACAAATAAAGCCATCAAGCAAAATCGGAATGCGTCGCTCTGCGGCTGCGATCATCGCTCCCGCCATCGCCGCAATTTCAAACCCTCCGATTTTTGTCAATAAATCGATGGCATCAGACGCACTCGGCTTATGTTTTGCAAGGGCACGTTCAATCACGTCTCGCTTACGTTTCAATGCTTCATCACGAACACCGGTTCCTTTGCCGACAAGTTCAGCCACGTTGCGGCCGCTTATCGCTGCTAACAGAGCGCTAGCTGTCGTCGTATTGCCGATCCCCATTTCCCCAACGATCAAACAGCGGATGCCGTAATCAATCATAGCATTTGCTTGGCGATATCCTGCTTGCACTGCTCGCTCCGCCTCTTCTTTCGTCATCGCTTCCTCATCGGCAAAATTGTTCGTTCCATATGCTACCTTTTCGTCGATGACACGTTCTTCATGAATATCAGTTGCCACGCCAACATCGACAACTGAAAATATGGCGCCAATTTGTTTGCTAAATACGTTAATGGCAGCTCCGCCACGCACAAAATTGAGCACCATTTGTGCGGTAACTTCTTGCGGATACGCAGACACCCCTTCTTTCGCAATACCATGATCGGCCGCAAACACGAGCACGCCCGGCGGCGTCACGTTCGGAAAACGCTCCCCTGTCATTTTCGCAATGTCAATTGCTAGCTCTTCAAGTCGTCCAAGGCTTCCACGCGGTTTCGTTAGTTGATCAATATAGTTGCGTACTTCTTCCCCAATTTGTTCATAAAGCATGATTGTCTCCCCCTTGAAATTCCATCATTTTTCGTTCAATTGTTGTCACATTGACGCTCGCTTCGACGCAATTAGCTAGTTCATCAAATGCCTGCATGCGCAATTGTCGATAAAGAGCTCGTGTAGGAAGTGACGGAAGTTGTTTTTTTCTCCGCACGTCGTTTAATAAATGATGGCGAAACGCATCGTTATGAAATAGATCGTGCATATATGTTCCAATAATGCGTTCATCTTTCGTTTTACAGCCGTCTGTTTTTCCATTGAGCGAAATAAGCGGCGCACCGCTTTTTACGATCGAACGTCCCATATGAATTTCATACCCACTCACATGAAACGTTTCGCGTTGAAACGTCAATATCCCTTCACATAACACCGTCGTTTTTTCACAAGCGAGCGTCGTTTCAATCGGCAGCAAATTTAATCCCTCTATCTCATCGAGTGACGTTTCGACATGAAACGGATCTTTTATACGTTCTCCAAGCATTTGATAGCCACCGCAAATACCGATCATGATCGTATCGCTTCGTTCATATAAACGGCGGATCGCTACAAATAATCCTGTTTCTTTTAAAAACTGCACATCTTCAATCGTATTTTTACTGCCCGGCAAAATAAGTATATCTGGCTCACCTAACAACGACGCGTCCGTCACAAACCGCACCGAACAGTCCGGCTCGGCAAAAAACGGATCGATATCAGTAAAGTTAGACATGCGCGGATATTGAATGACCGCTACATCGATCGCTTTCGTATCATCTTTTTTTGTCGCATAACGAGAAAGTGTCACAGAATCTTCCGCATCGATGCGCAAATGCACATATGGAACGACGCCAAGCACCGGCACGCCTGTATATTGCTCGAACCAACGCAATCCCGGCTGAAGAAGCGCAACATCGCCACGAAATTTATTAATGATCACCCCGATGACACGTTTCCGATCACACTCATCTAACAACTGCAATGTGCCAACTAAACTCGCAAACACTCCTCCGCGCTCAATATCACCAATTAAGACAACGGGAGCATTCGCCATGCGTGCCACGCGCATATTTACAAGCTCACGATCGTTCAAATTTACTTCCGCAGGGCTTCCCGCTCCTTCAATGACTAGTCGATCGTATTGTTTCATTAATACATCGAGCGACTGTTGAATAATGTTCAGTCCCGTATGAAAAAACTCGGTTCGATAAGCACCCGCTTGCATGTTTTTGTACGGTTTTCCATGTACAACAATTTGCGCTTCTTGATCGCGGCTCGGCTTAATTAAAATTGGATTCATATACGTCGTCGCTAACACGCCTGCCGCTTCCGCCTGCACTCCTTGCGCGCGTCCGATTTCTTTTCCGTCAATCGTTACGTATGAATTAAGTGACATATTTTGCGACTTAAACGGTGCCGTTTTCCAACCTTTGCGGGCAAATATGCGACAAAAAGCTGTCGCGATCACACTTTTCCCCGCATCTGAATGCGTTCCTTGAAACATAATCGGCAGCGCTTTACGCATCGCCTTTCACCTCGCAGCACGCCTTCAACCACCGCTCAACAAGCAAAGGGTTCGACGGAAAATAAAAATGAATGTAACCAGCGACTAACCGCTGATCCATATATCCGTCTCGTTTACATCCGCGCAGCCCTTTCGCTTCATATGAAAATTTTTCTTCTTCGCGTCGAATAAACGTTGAATAATGAAATTCATGTCCTTTCGCTTCATCTTGTTCAAACAAAAAGTTTCCTTCCATTCCTGTCACTTCGCGATATCCGAGCGCCACAAGCTTTCGATGCATACACACGTGCCCCGGAATGACGCCGACCATCTCGTAATATTGCCCGTCAGTCGTTTCGATGCCTTCTGTTAAATACATAAATCCACCGCACTCGGCAAGCGTCGGTAAACCGCGCTGAATGGCTTCGGCAACCGATCGTTTCACTTTTTCGTGGCGCGCAAGCTCCGCGGCAAATTCCTCTGGAAAACCTCCGCCAATGTACAATCCGTGCACATCGTTCGGCACACATTCACCGACGAGTGGAGAAAAATAAACGAGTGTTGCCCCATACGCCTGAAGCATTTCTAAATTTTCTTCGTAATAAAAATGAAATGCAGCATCTTTCGCGACAGCTATGCGCACATCGTACGTTTGTTTTGGTGTAAAAAACGGTTCGCTATGAAGGATGGTCGTTTCCGCTAGTTTCCATATAGCATCTAAATCGAACGTTTGCGCGATGCGCTTCCCAAGCCTCTCAAAAAACGGTTGAAGCTCTCCACGTTCCACAGATGGAACAAGCCCTAAATGACGCTCTGGAATCTTCAAATCGTTTTCTTTTAACAAATAGCCAACGACAGGAATACCGCATTGTTGTTCAATCGCTTCTTTGACGAGGCGAAAATGCCCTTCGCTCCCAACGCGATTCGCAATAACTCCAACGATGCGAACGCGCTCATCAAACCGTTGAAATCCGCGCACAACTGCCGCAGCGCTACGCGCCATCCCTGAACAGTCGATGACTAACAAAACAGGGCTTTCGGTGATGATGCTAATTTCTGCAGTGGAACCTTCATTTGTCGTCGCTCGCTTCCCATCAAATAGTCCCATCACCCCTTCGATGATCGACAAATGCGCTCCTTCGCTCCCACGGCTACATACGTGGCGCACAATTTGTTCGTTCCCCATCCAACTATCTAAGTTGCGCGAACGTCTTCCTGTTACCGCTGTATGATACGTCGGATCAATATAATCAGGCCCACACTTAAAGCCTTGCACAACATATCCTTTTTGTTTAAATGCGCTCATTAAGCCGAGCGTCACCGTCGTTTTGCCGACACCGCTTCCCGTTCCTGCAACGACAATTCTCCTCACTCTTGTCCCTCCCATAGTGCAACAGAAATCGTTACATTCCCGCTCTTTTTTTTCGTTAACACAAGCTTATTTTGTCCGCTATATCGCTTCGCTGCAGGTTCGCTTACCCCGTATGCTCCCGTGTAGCGGAATACCGTTTCCGAAGGGTCATCGATCGGAACGTCGTTCAACTGCTCAGGCGTGTAAAAAATAAGCGGCCATTGATATTTGTTTGCGACGGCTAGCAACCCTTCTTCATCTTTTTTTAAATCGATCGTGCATAATGCTTTGACACTTTTTATTGAAAAACGAAGCTGTTGTAGCGTTTCATCAATGACGTGTTCAATTTCTTCTGCGCTCGTCCCACGATTACAGCCGATACCAATGACAATCACTTTTGGGCGATATAACACCCCGTTTTGTAAAATCGCTTCTTCCTCTTTTTCGAGCAAGCGATGCGTGACAATAAGCGCCGCATCCGGCTTCGCTTCAAGCGCCTCAACAATCGAGGTATATTGCCGAATATTTGATGGAATCGGCGTATCATACGTCCACCAATTGCGCTCTCCTGATTCTTGGACAATCGCGACATGTTGCTCATTAACAACCGCAGCGCTCACAGGTGTCAAATTGTTTTCATTTTCCCATTCCCATCCGAACGAGTGACCGAATAAGTCAACCGCAATCGTTTGCTGCACATCGGATGCTGTCGTAATGACCGGACGAGCGTCAAGCAAATTCGCCACTTTTTTTGTCAGCTCATTGGCTCCTCCTAAATGACCAGATAATACACTAATGACATGTTCTGCTTTATCATCAATCACAACAACAGCAGGATCTGTTTTTTTGTCTTTTAGCAACGGAGCAATCATTCGTACGACGGCACCGAGTGAAATGATGAGAATCAGCCCGCGATACGTTGAAAACAATTGCGGCAACAACAATCGAACATTTCCTGAAAATAAATGAATTCCTTTCTCGTGTTCGTCCCCTTTCGCAAATTTATCCGTATAATAAATGTGCGCATGCGGAAGTTGATCGTATAGCTTTCTCGCAATATGTACCCCGTGTTTTGTAATGGCGACAACAGCATACATCTCACTTCCCTCCCTTGCGATAGCCGTGAGTAAATGTTTCATCGTACAATTTCGAGCGATACGATTCATCTAGTTCATTCGAAAGCGCCCATCCCGCTAAAATAAGAGCGTGTTGGCGAATGCCGTGACGCTGCATATCTTCATGAAGCATACCAACCGTTGTGCGTACAATTTTTTCGTCTGGCCACGTCGCCTTATACACAACAACGACAGGCGTTCGATCGCTCCATCCCGCTTCAAGAAGAGCAGCAGTTATTTTTTTCGTTAACGTCGCGCTTAAAAATAGGGCAATCGTACAATGATGTTTAGCAAGAGAAGCGAGCTGTTCTTTTTCTGGTACAGGCGTTCTTCCTTCTGCACGCGTAAAAATAACCGTTTGCGTTAAGTTCGGCACCGTCAACTCCACTTGCGCCGCAGCGGCAGCAGCAAACGCTGAACTGACCCCTGGTACAATTTCCACGTCGATTCCCTCTTTTTTCAAAAGAGCAATTTGTTCCAACGTCGCTCCATAAATCGACGGATCACCTGTATGAAGCCGTACAACAACGTGTCCTTTCTTTACTTCTTCACACATAAGCGAAACGATTTGTTGCAGATGCATGCCAGACGTACGAAAAATACGCGCCTCTGTTTTCGCATATGTAAGCAGTTCTTCATTGACGAGTGAATCAGTATAAAAAATCACATCCGCTTGCTGCAACAACTTCATTCCTCTGACTGTAATTAAATCGCTCGCTCCTGGACCAGCTCCAACAATATATATTTTCACTTTCTCACCACCATTAACGTTAAATATGGCAACGACACATGATCTAATTGCTCGATGTCCCATATCACTTCTTCATGTGACGTCACTTTCGTCACAACTGCCGCTTTTTTTGTTAAGTTCATCTCTTTTAAAATCGATAAAAGAAGGGGCATCACTTTCGCGACTTTTAAAAAAATGACACAATCATGCGCTTCGATCGCTTTTTTCATCGCATCGTAATCATCTCGTGCAGGAACGATCGCAATCGTCTCATCTCCATCAGCTAGCGGTAATTGCAACCGTGCTGCCGCCCCATTGATAGAAGAAACACCTGGAACGATTTCGATCGATACATCCGGATATTTCATTTGCATAGTGCGCATAAAATGAATACACGTACTGTATAAAAGCGGATCTCCTTCCGTCACGAATGCAACATGTTTTCCTTCGCGCAAATGTTCCCATACATTATCTACCGTTTCATCCCATTTTTCGCGCAGCACGTTTTCATCTTTTGTCATCGGAAAAACGAGACCAAGCATATGCTTTTCGGACGGGGAAAAGTATGCCTCTACAATTTGTTGCGCATAACTTTTACTGCCGTTTGTCTTTTTCGGATAGGCGATGACAGCTACTTCTTTTAAACGCCGAAACGCTTTTACCGTCAATAGTTCAGGATCGCCCGGACCAACGCCTATACCATATAACTTACCGATCATTTTTTTCATCCTTTCGTGCTGAAATGATGTAAATTGGATTTAACGCATCAAAACGTGTCAATTGTAAAATCGGTTTGCTTCGTGAAAATTGGGCAAGCAAAATATCGACATGATACCCATATTGACGAAACGCTTCCATCGCTTCATATAACGTTTCAATCGTCACCGCATTCACGACGATGCGCCCCCCTTGTTTTAACCGCGCGCAACAAACTCCAACAATATCCCGTAAACTTCCTGATGTCCCTCCAATAAAGACGGCATCTGGATCAGGAAACAGCTCTAATTGTTCTGGCGCTCGACCGTGAACAAGTGTAAAATCGGCGCGAAACTTTTTCATATTTTTCTGACACATTTCTATGTCATGAGCGTTTTTCTCAATCGCAAATACAGCCCCTTCACGAGCCATTTTTGCCGCTTCAATCGCTACCGATCCTGTACACGTTCCGATATCCCATACGACGCTTTTTTCATGAAGACAAAGCGCTTGCAAGCTTAAGACGCGAACTTCTTTTTTCGTAATGAGCCCTTTTTCTGGTTTTCTCTGAAAAAACTCTTCATCCTCTATACCAAACGTCCAACTCGGTCCTTTATGAACACGTCGTAAAACGACAATATTTAAGGGAGAGAACTTGTCATCTTTCATCTCTTCTAACGTCATGAATCGGCAGCGTTCGTTTTCTCCCCCAAGGTTTTCCCCAACAAACGCCTCATATTCTGTAATTCCATATTCTAAAAGATATGAAGCAATCGCACGCGGATCGTTCGTTTCATCTGTTAAAATGGCTACTTTTTCTTTTCCATCTATACGCTGAGCAAGCCCTTTCATCGAACGTCCGTGCAAACTAACGACATATGCATCGTGCCAGCTTTCTCCTATTTTCGCAAACGCCCATTGGAGCGAACTGACAGAAGGATATACTTCAATCGGAACTTTTTTCGCTAAATAACTACCGATTCCGTAAAATAGCGGATCACCAGATGCTAAAATGACCGTTTTTTTCGACCCGTTTACAAGCGTTTCAAAAAGCGATGATAAGTTGCTTCGAATAACGATTTTTTCCCCTTTGTAGTGAGGAAAAAAAGACAGTTGCCTTTCTCCGCCAACGAGCCGTTCGCTCTCATGAATCCATCGTTCATACAGCGCCGGAAGAGAATCTGTCCCATCAGCTCCAATTCCGATTAATTTCATTCGCTCCATCGTTTCGCACCGCCCTTCCTAACCGTTGTCCTTTTAACGTATAAAGCGTCGTTTCAATGACCATTCCGCCACGCACTTCCCGCAACGCATGTTGACAACAATAATCACATAACAAATCAAAAAACGATAAATATCCTGCTTCGTACATCATATCTCCAACTTGTGACGCGGTATTCGCTTGTTTCACCGCTTCAATGAGGGGTGGCGGAGCACCTGCTTGCTTCGCAACATCTGCTAAAAATTGAAAGTCAACCGGCGCACTTTTGGAATGAACCATCATGACGCCTTGGGCGACTTTTGAAAATTTCCCCATCATCCCAACGAGCGACACCGTTTGAATCCCAAGCCTTTTGCATTGTTTCAACGTAAATCCAACAAAATCACCCATTTCAATAAATGCTTCTTCTTTCAAATGAGGATATTGTTTCATCGCATACGCTTCGCTTCTTCCGCCTGTCGTGACAACAACATGATCACAACCGCAAGCAACCGCCACTTCGAGCGCACGCACAATACTTGCTCGATACGCTGATGTCGAAAATGGAACAACGATGCCGCGGGTGCCTAAAATCGAAATGCCTCCAACGATACCAAGACGACCGTTTAACGTTTTTTTCGCGATTTCTTCTCCATTTGGAACAGAAATGATAATGCGTACTCCGCGTGTTAAGCGATGTTCGGTCAGTAAATGACGAGCAACGTCCGTCATCATTTGACGCGGTACGGGATTAATCGCTGCTTCGCCAACTGGAATAGGCAATCCCGGTTTTGTTGCTCTTCCGACGCCTTCTCCTCCGTCAATATGAATTCCTTCTTCCGTCCAGAAAACTGTCGCAACAATGGAAGCACCGTGCGTCACATCAGGATCGTCCCCCCCATCTTTCACCACGGTCGCACTCGCTCGATCTTTCTCAATTTCACAAGAAACGATCGGAAAAGTGACTTCCCGCCCGATCGGCAACATAATTGTCGCTTCTGTTTGCTTCCTTCCAGTAATAAGCGCACATAACGCTGCTTTTGTCGCCGCGGTTGCACATGCGCCAGTCGTATATCCTTCACGCAATTTCTCTTTCTCCATACTTATTCTCGCTCCGCTAAAATAGACAAGGCATTTAAAGCGGCAACCGTAACCGTGCTCCCCCCTTTTCGTCCAACGTTCGTAATAAACGGCACGTCAAGCTTTGCTAATTCCTCTTTCGATTCCGCTGCCGAAACGAAGCCGACCGGTAAACCGATAATGAGCCCTGGGCGCGCTTCACCTTCTTTCACGAGGCGAATAAGCTCAAGAAGCGCTGTCGGCGCATTCCCGATCGCAAATATTCCCCCATCCGCCTCCTTTACTGCTTTGCGCATCGCAACAATCGCTCGCGTCGTGTTTAATCGCTTCGCCTCTTTCATGACATCATCATCAGAAATATACACGTGCACACTCCCACCATATTTTTCAAGACGCACTTTATTGATTCCAACTTGCACCATTTGCACATCAGCAACGACTTTTTTTCCTGCGCGAATCGCTGAAATACCCGCTTCAATCGCACGTGGATGAAACAATAAACTTTTCCCTAATTCAAAATCGGCGCTCGCATGAATGACGCGCTGAACAACCGCATATTGTTCGTTTGTAAATGAGTGTTCTCCGATTTCTTCATCAATGATTTGAAAGCTTTTTTGTTCAATTTGTTCTGGCTGAACAGTTAATGGGCGAAACGTTGTTTGAAAATCCATTTATTTTTCTCCTTTCTTTTTCATTTCTTCCAACGCGCGAATGACGTCAGAAAACTCATGATACACGACGGGATAAGAAAGTTTCGGACGGCGGATGACGACCGTTTCAATGCCGAGTTCTTGGGCTGCTGCAATTTTTTCATCGACAAATCCCACCCGTCCGCTTTCTTTCGTCACAAGAAGCGTCACACCGAAATGTTGCATTAAAGCGATATCTAATTGTTTCGTAAATGGACCTTGCATCGCGATAATGTTTTCTTGCGGAAAACGCAATCGTTCACACAATTCCATGTTGTCTTTTCGCGGCAACATGCGGGCAATTAAACGAACATCAGGAAGCGGAAGCAACATATCAGCAAAAATCGGCAACGTTTTACTGCCCGTCGTCAACATCACTACCCCTTTTTTATTTGCAGCATACTGTGCTGCTGCTTCATAACTATCAACAAATGTGACGCGATCGTACGTAATGACGCTTTCTTTTCGTTCATACCGAATATACGGGACATTTGCTTCTTCTGCTGCTTTCATCGCTTGACGCGACGCTTCTTCTGCAAACGGATGGCTCGCATCAACAATCGCTGTCACTCTATGTTGCTGGATAAGCTGAACCATTTCACACGCTGTTAAACGCCCGACATGCGCATGCAATCCAACATGTGCCATTTGTTCTGCTGCATGCTCTGTCACAACTGTTGCAAACACATCGTATCCAGCATCGCGAATCGCTAAAGCCAATTGACGTGCATCACTCGTTCCAGATAACATCATAATCATTCGTTTCACCTCAATGGTCGTGATGATGGTGGTGATGATGATGTTCAGCGACATGAATGCGATATTGACACGTATCGCAATTCATTTGCACGGAATCACTCATTGCTTCTTGTAACCGATCGAGCACAATCGTCTGTAGCGACGGATGAAAACCGAAATAATGCCCAAGTATAAACGAAATGTGCGGATACGCGCTTTGAAACTCGGAAACTTTCTTTTCTAATCGCTTAATGAGCACGCCTGTAAATAAAAAGTAAGGTAAAACAACGATTTTTTTTGCACCGAGCTTGACACATCTTACGACTGCCTCATCTAATGACGGATTTGTGACGCCCATAAACGCAGGTTCAACGATCGCCTGTTTATTTCGCTCCCAAAATAAACGGGCAATTTTATATAAATCGCTATTGGCATCTGGATCGCTCCCGCCGCGCCCAAGCAAAATGATCGCTGTATGCTCATCTAAAACAACCTCTGCTTCTTTTAAACGATCTTGTAAAATCGTAAACGTTGCATCGTGAATGCCAAGCGGTCGTCCATACGTAAACGAAACATGCGGATAGCGTTGTTTCGCTTCGTCAATGGCTGCTGGAATATGTAATTTCGAATGACCAGCTGGTAGCAAAATAATTGGAATGATGATGACATTTTTCGCCCCCTGTTCCACACAATGAGCAATGCCGTCAATGACCGATGGAACACCAAACTCTAAAAAACATGTATGCACATAAAACGTTTCATCGATTTGCGGACGGATCGTTTGTACAAACTGGCGAACTTGTTCGTTCCCTTCTTCATCACGGCTTCCGTGTCCAACAAATAAAACAGCTTTCATCTTTTTCACTCCCCACATGCAGCCGACTCTACTTTCATTGTTTGTCCGTAAACAAAGCCACCGACTTCCCTTTTTCGTTCAAAAAATTTATGAAAACGTTCGTTTGCATATCCTTCTTCTTTGTATTGCTCAATAATACGTGCAATCGTGGCAACAATGTCATCAGGGTGAATTCCTTCAGCAACAAGCTGACCCGGATGAGCGTTTCTTCCCACTGTTTTTCCTCCTAAAAATAAATCAAATGCCCCTTTTCGATAAACGACGCCAATATCTTCATTTACTGCACCGTAACACGCCATACCGCACCCATTAAATCCGAGACGTAACTCTTTCGGCAAAGACGTCCCACCAAATTGCTTGTACAACTGTTCAGCATAAGGAATAGCATCTTTTTTCTCCCCGTCGCAAAAATCGCACGCTTTCATCACAAGCACATCTCCCACTGGCGCAACCGTTAATCCTGCTGCTAAAAAAGATGCAATGACTTCATCCGGCCTCTCTGTTTCCATTGTCACCTTCAAATAATGATCAGGAGTATACACAATCGTCCCTCGTTCCCCAACGATGCGTGCAATGTTCGTCATTTGTTGTGGTGTCAACGTTTTGTTTGCCACTCCCGGACTAACCGCTACTTCTAACCGTTCCATCTTTTTTGGAGACGTCACTTTTTCATATGCTTCTTCCGCTAATGTGCGCACGTTCGCGAGCGCCCACGGTTCCGCTTCTGGTCGTAACCGTTCATGCGGCTTTAACGGTTGGACAGCACTTGATAGCGTATATTTTCGCTCGTAACCGCGCGGGGTAATCATCAAACCATCATGAACGAATGTAGAAGAGTTTCCGATAATAACAGTCGTTAGCATACCAATCTCATGTTGTAACATATCTCCTAAATTTGTAATGACGACATGTTGCCGCTCGCGATACGCGCTTTTAACAAGTCCAACTGGCGTATTTGGCGAGCGATACGTTAATAAAATGCGCTGCGCCTCAACGATTTGTTGCGTACGGCGGCCACTTTTTGGATTGTATAGCGCAATGACAAAATCCGCTGCGGCAGCCGCTTCAATTCTTTTCGCAATCATATGCCACGGAGTTAAATGGTCGCTTAAGCTAATCGTACATGCATCGTGCATAATCGGCGCCCCTAACAAAGCAGCGCAAGAATGAATCGCTGAAATACCTGGAATAATTTCCACCCCTACTCCTGTTTCTTTTTTCCATCCTTTTTCAATTAACACTTCATAAACGAGTCCCGCCATCCCATAAAGTCCAGCATCTCCGCTTGAAATGACAGCTACCTTTTTGCCGCGCTCCGCTTGCTTGATCGCCTCTTGGGCTCTTCCTACTTCTTCCGTCATTCCGGTACAAATGACTTCTTTTCCATGAATGAGATCCTTCACTAAATCAACATACGTTTTATAGCCGACGATGACATCGCTTTCCGCTATCGCCTCACGTGCCCGTTTCGTCATATGATCCACACTTCCCGGTCCAAAGCCAACAACAAACAGTTTTCCTGCCATACATTTTCACCCCTTTTTCCATCGTTCAATCCATTGCGCGAATTGTTGTTCAGTATACGTTTTCTTCTCATACTCCCATATGCGTAAAAGAAGCGGTAATGGGAAATGAAGTTCACGAAATATATTCGTTTGCGTAAATACAAAGGCGGGTGTTCCGTGCAAAACGATGCGCCCGTCATGCATGACAAACACTTCGTCCGCCCACTGCCAAACAAAATCGAGATCATGTGTAATAACGACAAGCGTCGTACCTGCTTCGTGCAACTCATTTAATTTACTGATTAAGCGCTCGCTTTGCAAACCGTCTAAATAAGCAGAAGGCTCATCGACAATAAGTAAGCGAGGTTGCGGAGCCATAGCTACCGCAAGCGATAACCATTTTTTTTGTCCAAGACTTAAGTGGTGAATCGGTATATCTCTCCATCGATGAAGTGAAAACTGCTCCATCACTTCATCCATCCGCTCACGATTTGATTCCAAACTAATCGCCAGTTCTTCTTCAATGGTCGGAGCTAAAAATTGGTGTTCTGGGTTTTGAAAAACGACGCCGACATGTTGTCGTAACTCGCGCCTTAACCGCCGATCTTCTACCTTTTTTCCTTCCCAATACACGTCTCCTCTCGTCGGACGGTAAATGCCGTTTGCATGAAGGAGCCATGTCGTTTTTCCACAACCATTTTTCCCAATTAACGCATATTTTTTCCCACGCTCAATCGTAAGCGATACACCTTTTAGCACATATGCGCCGTTTTGGTACGTATAATGAACATCATGAAACGTTAACATATAAGCCCTCCATCATAAGTAAAACAACGAGCCACACACATGTTTCGATCACATATTTTCGCGGCAATTGTTCGTCCGCACAGATCGGAAAAACAAATGATACGTTCCTCGCCTCTTGTGCAATGATCGTTGCTTCATATTCGCGCATCGTTTGGCGAAACAGTTGTGCAACAGCAAGTGAAGCGAGGTGCCAGCTTCGTTCACCATTTTTTGTTCGCACCGTCATAAACAAATGCATCGCTGCTTTTTCTAACACGAAAATGAAGCGATACGTCAACAACAATAGCTCAATAAATGCTTTAGGAACGTGCCATTTACTTAATGCATGAGCAATACGAAAAAATGGCGTTGTGATCGCGAGAAAAAAGAGAGTAAACGAACTTGCCAATGCTCGCAAGCAAATCGTCGCCGCTTGCGCCATATTTTCACTGACAAAATGAATCGTACGATCAACTGTAAAAAGAAGGGGAACACAGCTTCCGATAATGATGAGCCCCATGATGATAAAAAAGCGAACACAAACACGCCAAGGTAAGCGCGCATGATAAAGAAGCCAGACGAATAGCCAAACGATAATAATACAGCGAACGACATTCGTTCCACATAATGCCCATATGAGCAACATACACGTAAGCGTCAATTTAAATGTGACATTTAATTTAGCAAGCTTGTTTCGATAAGCCCATTCATCAAGCCAACTAACCATTTCGCTTTCGCCCTTTATACAGTCCGATAATATATCCAATCACTCCAGCACCAAGCGCTGCTTGTACCGAAAACAGCAACGTCTCTACCTCACCGCCCGGCGGCTCAAATAAAACATCAAACCACGGTTCATATTGTGGAGAGATTTGTTGAATCATTTTTTCCGCAAGCGTATCAGCCCCAGCAAACTCCGTATTTTTCACAATAAATAGCGGCAACACGATCAACAATGCGGCAATGAACAACAATAGACGATTCATTTAAAAAACACTCCCCTCTCCTCTAACAAATCTAACTCTCGCTTCGAGTACGTATGCAAAAAGTTCCATACGACGACGGTAAGAAGTCCTTCCGTAATCGCAAGTGGTAATTGTGTCACCGCAAAAATGGAAGCGAATTTCAAAAATGCGCCCCATACGCCGCTCGTTACATCTGGAAATGCTAGAGCGAGTTGAAACGACGTCATAACGTATGTCGCCAAATTAGCCATCATCGCCGCTAAAAAGACAGACATACGCAACGATATTCCACACTTTTTACATAGAACGAACAAGCCGTACGCAACAAACGGGCCAACAACCGCCATCGAAAATGCATTCGCCCCAAGCGTCGTCAAGCCACCATGCGCAAGCAAAAGCGCTTGAAACAATAATACTGCTGTACCAATGACCGTCATCATAAACGGGCCAAATAAAAGCGCCCCAAATCCTGTCCCTGTCGGATGCGAGCTACTTCCCGTCACCGATGGAATTTTTAATGCTGAGAGAACAAATGTAAACGCCGTCGCAAGCGCAAGAAGTAGTTTCGCCTCTGGCTTTTGTTTCATGAGGCGCGTCATTGTACGCAAACCAATAAAGAAAAACGGTAAAAATAGCAACCACCAAACGAGAGCCCATTGCCAAGGTAAAAACCCTTCCATAATGTGCATCGCATATACAGAAGGCGAGAGTGCAAATAAAATATAGACAGTAAGGCACACGCTAACGAACAAAAACAACGATTTCTTCACTTCTCCTTCCCCCTTGTCGCCACGCTATATTCAGGCATAACAAAACCTTCATCATATGTGTACGTCACATATTCATGCAATACTTCACCATCACGTACATGTTTTCGGACAATGTCCCGCGCAACTTGTTCATCGATCGTACGATACCAAACACCTTCTGGATACACGATGACCACACATGCATCTTCACAGCGACCGTTGCACCTCGTCCGCGTCGTATGCACGTAAGCATGTAGTTGAAGTTGATCAATTTCATCACGAATGGCTTGCGTCACCTCTTCTCCCCGTTTTCGCATGCAGCTTGCTCCATTGCAAATAAGTACATGATGTTTCGTTCCTTGCAAATTCCACGTTGCCATATATCGTCGCTCCTTTTTTTCAAAATAAAAAGCACCTCTAGGCAGAGGTGCAGAAAAAACGAAAGATTCAAAAAATAGAGCATACGCCACTAAGCATATATAACGTCCATCGTTCCCGCACGTCTCCCTATATTCCCGTAGGCAGCCGACGTATCGCAAGCAGGCAGGTCTCCTGGCTTAGGTTCATCATTTCGCTGCGCCTTCCCAAAAAATCAGTGGCACGTTGCAGCGAAACTCCCCATCACAGTGGCGGGTACCGCGACGGCTTTGCACCGTTCTTCCCTTTTAAGCATACAAACGTATGCACCGTACTTGCTCATCATATATACGTTTTCAAAGAACATGGTGTTAATCATATGATACACCATTTTTTTCTTCTTGCCTATCCTGTTTACAAAAAAGAGCCTCCCTATCGAGGAGGCGCTTTGTAGTAATCGCACGAAAATCGTTTCACGATCGTATGTGGAATAATGATTCGCTTAATCGGCTCATTTGGGTTTTCGATTTGTTGAATTAAATTTCTTGCTGCTTCAAAGCCAAGTTGGAAAATGTTAATGTCTACCGATGTAAGCGGTGGACGAGAAATTTCCGATAAAAGTACGTTGTTAAAACTGACGATCGATACATCTCCCGGCACGCTTAATCCCATTTCAGCAAGCGTATTTAATACCCCAAGAGCCATTAAATCGTCGGCGACAACGAGCGCAGTTGGCGGTTCAGCAAGTGAAAGCAACTCTTTCATCGCCTCTTGTCCGCCTTCTTTTAAAAATTCTTCATGCACAATGTAATCTTTACGATATACAAGACCTGCAGATTTTAACGCTTTTTCATAACCGCGCAAACGATCCATCGTTACAATGAGATTGACGTTTCCACCGACAAACGCGATGCGCTCATGACCGAGTTCAATTAAATATTCTGTCGCCTCACGCGCCGCCCGAACGTTATCGTTATCAACGTGCGTAATCTCCTCTGCTTTTTTATGCGGTTTTCCAATGACAACAAACGGCACATCTTCTTTCTGTAAATACGCCATAATTTTATCGTTCGCACGCGAATACAGCAAAATGACACCATCGACGCGCTTTCCTTGCACCATATGCACGACCCCGTCGTAAATTTCCGCTTCCGTTTCCCCTGTCGATAACTGCAACGCATATTGCCGATCATGCACCGCTTTACTAATGCCGCGAATAACTTCTGGGAAAAACGGGTTTTGAAACGCTTTATCAGCTGAGCTCGGCATGACGAGCCCGATCACTTGCGTCGACTTATTCGCCAAACTGCGCGCGATGAAATTCGGATGATAGCCAAGCTCTTTCATTGCCTCGCGCACTTTTTTCTTCGTTTTTTCGCTAATGCGCGGGCTATCTGCGATGACGCGGGAAACGGTCGATGGCGCCACATTCGCTCGCTTCGCTACATCTTTAATCGTTACTGTCATAAAAATCCCCCATCTCTTACAAAACAATTGACGCTTCCTCTATCGCCCGTTGTTCACCGTTGACAACGACCGTTGACGGTACGTCTCCAACGAACACGACACGCAACTGCCAAGTTGGTTCGTACGCCCCTTCTGTTTCTACTTCGAAATAAACGGTATCATCCAAAAACGTCGCACGAATATGCATGTGTACATACTCTCCTTTTTCATATGCAAACGTCGTACCGTCATCATCATAAAGCGTATATGTCGATGTCCCTTCCTTCATTGTATACACATATAATGTCAACTGTTCATCCTTAATGAACGTCGATAGCTTCGCTTTAGCGTGAGCGATCATCGCCCCTTCTTTCACATATATCGGCAAACGATCAAGCGGTGCTTCGACAATATACCGCTGACCACCTTCAAACTTTTCTTTCGTCCAATAATCAACCCAACGTCCTTCTGGGAAGTACACGATACGATGCGCTGTATACGGACGCATCACCGGAGCGACCATTACTTCATTTCCAACCATAAATTGATCTGAGATGTTCCACGTTTCGCGATCGTTCGGATATTCCATCATCAGCGGGCGCATCATTGGCACACCTGTTTGATGCGCTTCAAAGCATAACGAATATAAGTGAGGCAACCATTCGTATCGCAATTCAATATATCGTTTTATGATTTGTTCATATGTTTCCCCAAACGCCCACGGTTCTTGCCGTGCAAAACCGATCGCACAATGATTGCGGAAATATGGGAAAAATGCCCCAACTTGCGTCCATCGAACGAGCAGTTCTCCATTCGCATCATGGGCAAATCCGCCGACATCTGCCCCGCAAAACGCCACTGCGGATAACCCTAAATTTAAGCACATCGGTATCGACAGTTCAAGATGCTCCCAAAAGCTACGATTATCGCCTGTCCATACCGCTGCGTAGCGATGAATACCGGCAAATCCTGCACGCGTCAACACGAACGGACGTTTTCCTTTCAGTTGCTTTTTCAATCCGTGGTACGTCGCCTCTGTCATCATCATCCCGTATACGTTATGCACTTGACGATGTGTTTTCCATCCGTCATGAACAACTTGTTCATCCATCGTTTTTGTCTCGTTAAATACGGACGGCTCATTCATATCGTTCCAAATGCCTTCAATGCCAATGTCCGTATAAAACGTATGTTGTTCGCCCCACCATTTGCGCACTTTTTTCTTTAAAAAATCTGGAAACACGCTCGTCCCCGGCCAAACGTCTCCTTTATATAGCGTTCCGTCAGCATATTTACAAAAATAATCTTTTTGCACTCCATCACGATACGTATCATACTCCGCATCGACTTTCACGCCCGGATCAACAATGGGAACGATATGAACTCCTTGTTCTTTTGCATATTGAACGAGCGATTGCGGATGTGGAAACCGTTTTTGATCAAACGTAAAAACACGATATTCATCCATATAATGAATGTCCAAATATACTGCATCAAGCGGAATGTGTTTCGCCCGAAACGTATCGATGAGTTCACGCACTTCCTGTTCGGTTTCGTAACTATAACGCGACTGATGATACCCAAGCGCCCATTTTGGCGGCAAAGGCATCCGCCCAACAAGATGCGTATATTGCGCTAACACATCTTTCGGATGCGGCCCAGCAAACACATAATAATCAAGCGCCCCACCATCAGACGTAAACGTATAAAACGATTCATGGCGTAAATCAAACGTCGTTTTATACGTATGATCGAAAAAGATGCCGTGCGCATGTCCATTTTTTAACACCATCATATACGGATGCGACTGATATAGCGGATCTGTTTCTAAATTGTGCGGCGCATACACATCCGTATTCCACATCGTCCATACTGCCCCGCGCTTATTTAATACACCCGTTTTCTCCCCTAAACCGTATACGACATCTGTCGGAGCGAGCGCATGTGTACAACGCATGCGCCCTTTCGCTTCAAAACATACAGGTTGTACGTCGCGAACAAGAAGCGTCCCTTCCTGATCGTATATCGCTAAACGAAACGGACTTCGCTCGATGATGACCGTCAGCTGTTTCGTCTGTAGTGTCCAACCGTTTTCTTTTTCTTGAACGTGCACATCCACTTTTTCTGGCGTTGCGATCACCGCTGGGCTGACGGAATCGTACTTCCCATCAAACGGATCGATCGTTACTCGCACGATATCATCACGGTAAAAATGTATTTTACCCGACGCGTTCTCGCATGTGAATGAACAAATTTGCTTTTTTTCTTCAATTTTTTGCACATCCCCAACCGGTTGCCACACTTCTTTTTCGTCCGCCTGATCGACCGGCCGAATCGCAAAACTCGTATCTTCTAGCATCCTCTTCCCCCCATCATCATGATACTTTGCGTTTGCGCGCGAAGTATAAAAACAGACCAAATGCCGTATATACTGCCACAAGCGCCGCAATAAATGGTATGTTTAATCCCGTTTTTGGCGCAAGCACGTAAATTTCCGCCGTTTCGCGATCTAAAATGATGTCGTACTTGCCGTCTTTGCTGCGCACTAAATCTCCCGCCAGCAACCCGCGCAATTCTTTTCCTTGTTCTAGCTCATCGTCGAGCGTCACTTTTTGCGTTTTTGACGTATTATTGATCGCAATTACCGTCGTTTCCTTTCCATACGTCCGCTTAAATAGAGCCATGCCATCTTTTTCATAAAGCAATTCAAAATCACCGCGACGAAGCGACGGAAGTGTCTCGCGCAATTCCCCAAGCTTTGTCACATAATCAATCAACTCTTTATCGGTACGGAAATTCATTAAACGACGGTTATCTGGATCTTCCCCGCCGTCAAGCGCAATTTCTGTTCCATAGTACATGATTGGAATGCCCGGCGCTGCAAACAAATACGTCAATCCGAGCTTTAAACGCGTCACCGGATTGATGCGATTTTGCAACGCTAAACGCGTAAACCGAACGGTATCGTGATTGTCTAAAAACGTTCCGAGCAAATACGGTCGGTCATAAAACGCCACGTTTCGCTTCCATACGTTGTAAAGCGGCTCAAGCGATTGATCGACGTTTGAAAAAATGGTTGACGCTTCTTTGTAAAACGGAAAATCAATTAGCGCATCGATGCCGTGCTTCCCATATTCCGCGACATAACGTGGGTCGTCATGCCATACTTCTCCAAGAAGGAAAAAGTCTTGTTTCACCGACTTCACTTCTTTTGAAAACTCGTCCCAAAACCATTTCGGCACATGTTTGACCGTATCTAAACGATAGCCATCAATATCCGTTTCTTGAATCCACCATTTTGCAACATCAAATAAGTACGCTTTCACTTCTGGATTTTCTTGCGCTAAATCAGGGAGACCAAATAGCCAGCCATTTTCGACTTCTTGCTGGTTCGCCCAATTGAAAATGTCTTTTTTCTCATGAAACCAATCTTTTTTCGCTGGATCGTTTAGCCACGGGTGATTGTAACCCGTATGGTTCACTACAAAATCTAAAATAACTTTCATATCGCGTTTATGCGCTTCTTTTACAAGTCGTTTAAAATCATCGAGCGTGCCAAAATGCTCTTCCACTTTGTAAAAATCTTCAATCCAATAACCGTGATACCCGCCTTTTTCATTTGCAAAAATCGGGGTCAACCAAATTGCTGTAAAGCCCATTTGTTTTATGTAGTCGAGCTTGTCAATAATTCCTTGCAAATCACCGCCATGATACGCTTTCGGATCATGTACGTTCACTTCATAGTCATTTTTCGGATTTCCGTTATTAAAACGGTCGACCATAATAAAATAAATGCGTTCATCTTGCCACGTTCGCTCCGTTTCTGCGCTTGTTGGCAACGCAACTGAAAATAAAAACACAAAAACAAGTAGCGCACGACATACATGTTTCATCCTATTCACTCCCCATTCATTCCAAAGCTTCTTATGTTAATATATCTCGAAATAGTAAGAAAGGAAAGAACCTAAGCGATTCTTTCCTTCCGTTTCTCACCCTTTTGTTCCACCTGCCGTTAAGCCAGAGACGAAATACTTTTGGAATGAAAGGAAGAGAATAGCGATCGGCACCGCAATTAAAACGGAACCTGCCGCAAACGTTGTAAATTCACTACCAAATTGTTTTGCGACTAAATCGTACAATCCGACCGCAAGCGTATATTTTTCTTTGCTGCGCAGCAAAACGCTCGCTAAAATGAAGTCACCAAACGGTGCAATAAACGTAAAGAGCGCCACGACCGCAATAATTGGCTTCGCAAGCGGTAAAACGATTTGGAAGAAAATGCGCAAGTGCCCTGCTCCGTCAATTCTCGCCGATTCGTCAAGCTCTTTCGGAATCGTATCTAAATATCCTTTCATCAGCCACGTATTCATCGGAATGGCTCCACCGACGTATACGAGAATTAACCCTAAATGCGTATCAACTAATTCTGTTAAAAGCGCTAAAATGAAAATCGCAATGAGCGCCGCAAAGTTCGGAATCATTTGCAAAATTAAAAACGTCATCAATCCGTTTCGACGCCCGACGAAGCGGTAACGGGAAAACGAATACGCCGTTAAACTTACTAAAATAACGGAAAAAATCATCGTCAACGTCGCAATTTTTAACGAGTTCCAATACCAAATCAAGTAATCGCTTTGCGACGTATCAAACAACTTTTTATAGTGCGCTAGCGTGGCGTTGTCTGGAATCATTTTTGACCCAGATAAGCTTTGTCCCGGATTAAATGACGAGCCAACGACCCAAAGAAGCGGATAGACGATAATGATCGTCATCACCAAAATGACTGCATACGACAACGTAAGCCGAATGAGTTTTTGTCTTTTCATATCCATATTACATCATATCCTCTTCTTTAAATGATTTTGTTCTTCTAAACTGCCATAATGCGACAGATACGACAACGAGCGAAAGCAATAACGTAATCGCTGCTGCTTTCGAATATTGCGCAGACGTCATCGTTAAACGATAAATCCACGAAATTAAAATATCTGTCGCACCTGCATTTTGCCCAGATACCGCAGGGCCACCGCCATTAAATAAGTAAATGATGTTAAAGTTGTTGAAGTTAAACGTATATTGCGTAATTAAAATTGGCGCTGTCGCATACAACACAAGCGGAAGTGTAATTTTCGTAAACTTTTGCCAACTTGAAGCACCATCGACTGTCGCCGCTTCATACAATTCATTCGGAATCGCTTGCAATACCCCTGTTGTCATCGCAAAGACGAACGGGAAGCCGAGCCACGTTTGAATAAGAATCAACGCTACTTTCGTCCAAAATGGATCGGTCATCCATTCAAGCGGCTTGATGCCAAATGCAGCTAAAATCGTTTTATTAATGACCCCGAACGATTCGTTAAACATACCTGAGAAAACGAGAATCGTCACAAACGCTGGAACAGCCCAAGGTAAAATGAAAATCGTCCGAATGATCGCTTTTCCTTTTAAGTCTTTTTGGTTCACGATAATGGCTAGGAAAATACCGAGCGCAATTTGTAACGTTGTTGCACCGAACGTCCAAACGATCGTCCAGGCAAGTACGTTAATAAACGTTTTCCGCCAAAGATCGAGCTTCACTAAGTCAATAAAGTTTTGAAATCCGACCCAATCAACAAGTTTTGCTGGCGGGGAATGATACAAATCATAGTTTGTAAACGCCAATAACACGACGAAAATAATCGGGAAAATAACGACGAACACAAGTAAAATAAAACCTGGTGAAATCATTAAATATGGAAAGCCGTTGTCTACAAGCGCACGATATTGCTCGCGCAACGAGCTAATTTTCAACCCTAAATCGCGTTTTTGCCCATTTTTATAGGCGTCGCGCAAATTAAACGTATAAAACCCAAGACCAAACACCGAAATAATAACCGCTAAAATTCCTTCAACGAGCAAGAAAATGGAATGGTCACGTCCGACGACTTCACCGAGCGTAAAGATTCCCCACCATCCCATATTTAATAAATCTTTAAAAACGATCAAAAACGAAGCAGCTAAAATAAAAAATGAGATACCTTTCACGTATTGACGATTATATAGTTGTCCAAATCCCGGAATAAGTGATAAACCGAGGGCAATTTTCCGATGGTTCGATTGATACATTGGTGTTTCCATTGATTTTGTCTCCTTTCTAAACAATGGCGAGGAGCGCACTTGAATGTGAATAACTAAACAAATAAAAGAAAGTTGAAGCAGTACCTCTACAAGAGAGGTACCGCTCACTTCTTACTTGCTTGGATGGTTTGTTTCAATGTTCGTTTTAATTGTTTTTACAGCTTCGTCAAGCGCTTGTTTTGGCTCCGCTTTTTGGTTTGCCACAAGTTGAAGTGCTGTCGCCATTGGTCCCCATACTTCTGCCATTTCAGGAATGTTTGGCATTGGAATCGCGTATTGAGATTGGATCGCAACCGCTTTTGCCCCTTCATCTTCTGCGATTAATGGATCGTTAATGAGCGACTTCACAGGCGGAATTTCACGCGTTAACTCGAAACGTTTTTTCGCATTTTCTTCGTTTGTAATAAACTCAATAAGTTTTGTTGCCCATTCAGGATGTTTAGAGAACGCAGATACGTGCCATCCTTTTACACCCATAAATGTTTTCACAGGCTCACCGTTTGGTAATTTCGGCATTGGTGCGACACCGATATCGATGCCTGCATCACGCATACCTTGGAACGCCCACGGACCGTTCATGACAGATGCTGCTTTTCCTTCGTTGAATAAGCCGTCCATCGCTGAACCGCCGTTTTCACCGATAATACCTTTCGGGAACAATTCTTTATACCATTTTTGAATATATTCTGTTCCTTTGACTGCTCCTTCATTATTTAAGCCGATGTCGTTGCGATCTAACGCACCGTTATTGTTTTTAAATACGTAACCGCCCATACCAGCGATCACACCGTGTGCAAAATAGAAGTTATCCCAAAGCGCTAAGAAACCGTATTTATCACCTTTCGTAAACTCTTTTGCGAACTGATACAATTCATCCATTGTTTCTGGCGCTTTGTCCATTAACTTTTTATTGTAAATGAATACAGGAGTTTCTACCGCTTTTGGAAGTCCGTACAATTTTCCATCATACATTTGCGCTGCGATCGAAGATTCTGTGAACGTATCTAATACCGATTGATCGACTTGAATTTCGCGAATAAGCCCTTCTGTAACGAGCTGACCGATTTGGTCATGTGGAACAGTAATGACGTCAGGACCTGTGCCAGCCGGACCGTCTAAACGCAATTGATCGCGTTGTTTTGTTGCCATTTCCACTTCTTTGTACTCGACTTTAATACCATACTTTTCTTCGAACGCTTTAATCGCTGGCTCTAACGCCACACCGCGCTTCACGTCTTCCCAAACGACAAGTTTTTCCGGTTTTGGCGGCATGCCATCTTCTGATACTTCTGTTTTTCCTTCATTTTCGTTTTCTTTCGGCTTTGCCTCATCTTGTGGACCACAACCTGCCATCACACCTGCAAGTAATGCAAGCGATGAAAAAATGGATACCGTCTTTTTCATTTCGACCCCTCCTGTGTTTTAAGCAATACGTACAAACGCTTTCATTTTTGCGAAAACGATTGCACAATCTTTATCTTCATTATACAATCATTTTCCGTTTTGACAACTATTTTTTTCATCTTTTTTTGAATGAATGTTGACTTTTTAGTTCCGTTCATTTTACGCTTGACATAAGCATTGTATCCGCTTCCTTCATTCAAAACAGAGAGAGCGTCTAAACATGTGATAAAAAGCGCAATCGATTGCGCTTACAGTTGAAAGGAGTGTTTGAAACATGTTAAAAGAAGCGATTTACCACCGTCCAAAAGATGCGTTTGCTTATGCATACGACGAGCGAACGCTACATATTCGTCTGCGAACAAAAAAAGATGATGTCGATGCGGTATACTTGTTATTTGGGGATCCATACGTTTGGAAAGACGACGCATGGCAATTTGACAAACAACCAATGCAAAAAAGCGGTTGTGACGCTTTGTTTGATTATTGGTTTATCGCTGTGCAACCCCCGTATCGCCGCTTGCGCTATGGGTTTGAATTGCACGCAGGAGAAGACATGCTCATCTATACAGAAAAAGGCTTTTATAAAAAAGCCCCGACAGACGATACAGCATACTATTTTTGTTTCCCGTTTTTAAACCGTATCGACGTGTTTAACGCACCGAGCTGGGTGAAAGACACCGTCTGGTATCAAATTTTCCCTGAACGATTCGCCAACGGCAATCCACACTTAAACCCACCAAATACGTTGCCATGGGGAAGCGTCGATCCGACAACAACGAGCTTTTTCGGCGGCGACTTTGAAGGTATCATCGCACAATTAGACTATCTCGTCGAACTCGGCATTAACGGCATTTATTTTACACCTATTTTCAAAGCGCCATCGAACCATAAATACGATACGATTGACTATTTCGAAATCGACCCACAATTTGGCGACAAACAAACATTTAAGCGGCTTGTTGAAGCATGCCATGCAAAAGGCATTCGTGTCATGCTTGATGCTGTGTTTAACCATAGCGGCTATTATTTCGCCCCGTTTCAAGACGTATTAAAAAACGGCGCGAAATCACGCTATAAAGATTGGTTCCACATTCGTGAATTCCCGCTTCAAACGGAACCGATTCCAAATTATGATACGTTTGCGTTTGTGCCAGAGATGCCGAAATTAAACACAGAACATCCGGAAGTGAAACAATATTTATTAGACGTCGCGACATATTGGATTCGCGAGTTTGACATCGACGGCTGGCGCTTAGACGTTGCGAACGAAGTCGATCACCAATTTTGGCGCGAGTTTCGTCAAGCGGTAAAAGCGATCAAACCGGACGTTTATATTCTCGGTGAAATTTGGCACGATGCAATGCCGTGGCTTCGCGGTGATCAATTTGATGCGGTTATGAACTATCCGTTCACAAACGGGGCGCTCAACTACTTTGCGAAAGAAAACGTAAAAGCAAACGAATTTGCCTATACGATCATGAACGTATGGCATAACTATCCGCAAAACGTAAACGAAGTGGCGTTTAACTTGCTCGGCAGCCACGATACACCACGCATTTTAACGCAATGCGGTGAACGAAAAGAAAAAGTGAAACTCATGTTTACGTTCCAACTTTCTTTCAGTGGATCACCATGCATTTATTATGGGGATGAAATCGGTTTAACAGGTGGGCAAGACCCGCTTTGCCGCAAATGTATGGTATGGGAAAAAGAAAAGCAAGATCGCGATATATTCACGCATGTACAAAAGCTCATTGCGTTGCGCAAACAATATCGCGCCTTGCGTTTTGGGGAATTTCATATGTTAGAAGCAAACGATAAAACAAATCATATCGCTTACGTGAAAACGTACGACGATGAAACGATCGTTTGCTTGTTAAACAATGCAGATACATCGCTTACATGGACCGTTCCATTTTCACTAAAAGACAAAACGGTCATCAACCTTTGGACAAACGAATGCATAACTGAACAAATAATGAATATTGAGCCGTACGGCTTTCGCATGCTGCTTGTACAGCCTACGTCCGCTGTATAAAACGGCGATATTCGCTTGGCGTCATGCCTTCCATTTTTTTAAATACGCGCGAAAAATATGCGCCATCTTCAAATCCGACTTGTTTTGCAATCGCCGCGACCGTCTCGTTGGTTGCGGCTAGTTTTTTCTTTGCTACTTTCAATCGATAATCGTTTACATATTGCAACGCGCTCATTCCAATCGTTTTTTGCATACAGCGCGAAATATAGTCTGGATGAAGGCGAAGCGCATGAGAAAGATGCTCCATTTCAAACGGCTCTCCGTAATGACGATGAATATATTCCATCGCCTCTCTACACACATGTTCAGCCGCTGATGGAATATGAAGCGTTTGTTTTTGCAGTTGAACGATCCACTGTGCGAATAACAACTGTTGCGACAGTGAATGATCAGGTGTTTGCTGTTCATGCACGATATGTTGAAGCATCGTTTCCATTCCTGTTTGGTTCAACTTCCCATATTGCGGAATGAATAAACGATATTGCGCATAATCGACATATGTAGCCTCTCTCTCAATAATATCGCTCCATCCGTACGGCTGTTTTTCAACACGCTCGTATTGTGGGGCAGAAAAATGAAGCCAAATAAAATATGTATCTTCATCGCAAGGCTCATGGCCGTAATGTTCAAAGCCCGGACATAAAATGACGTATTCCCCCTCACGAACAGCAAACGTTTCTTGTTGTTCTGTCATATATAACGTCCCTTTTTGTACATACAGTAAATCAAATACGGAAAATGTACGCCGAAAATGTTTCATTCCTTTTTGAAAAACCGCCTCCCCTCCTTTAATAAAAACAGGAAACGGTGGTACGGAAAACGATATATACATACAATCTCCCCTTTAAGTCGGAAATGTACAAAAGTCATCGCCTTTTTCTCTTTTCACTATTATATACAATCCATTAAACTAAAAACAGTTTGCAAGTCGGAAATCGTAAAGGGGTTGTCTTGTTTGGCAAAAAAGCTTTCTTTATTTGCGCTCACATGGCCCATTTTTATTGAATTGACGCTTCATATGTTGACGGGCAATGCCGATACGTTTATGCTCAGTCAATATGCTGATGAAGCGGTGGCGGCTGTCGGTGTTGCGAATCAACTATTGTTTATGGTCGTTGTCATGTTTGGTTTTATCGCGACCGGCACATCGATTTTAATTGCGCAATATGCTGGAGCAAATGATGAAAAAACAGCTTCCTATATTGGAGCGGCTTCCATTTGGGCGAATTTGTTATTTGGCGTCATATTAAGCATTGCGCTTTGGGCAGGAAGCGATCGTTTACTTCAACTAATGAACGTTCCACACGAGTTGATGGCTGATGCGCGTGCTTATTTATGGATTGTTGGTGGCTTTTCGTTTGTGCAAGCGCTTATTATGACGCTTGGCGCCATTTTACGTAGCTACGGGTTTACGCGCGATATGATGAATATTACAATTGGTGTCAACATATTAAACATCATCGGCAACTATTTCGTGTTGTTCGGACCGTTTGGCTTACCGGTTTTAGGTGTTGAAGGGGTCGCTTGGTCAACAACGATTAGCCGTATCATCGGGCTTGTCATTGGATTTTTGCTCATCATGAAACGTCTCCCGCACCCTCTCCCGCTTTTATCGAAAGAGGCGTTTGCATTTCGTTACATCAAACAATTATTAAAAATTGGCATCCCATCGGCTGGCGAGCATGTCGCTTACAATACGTCACAACTTGCCATCACCTATTTCATCACGATGCTTGGCACAGAGGCGTTAACGACGAGAGTATATACACAAAACATCATGATGTTTATTTTTTTATTTAGCGTCGCCATCGGGCAAGGGACGCAAATTATCGTCGGTCATCTCGTTGGGGCAGAACGCTTTCATGAAGCGTATACCCGTTGCTTACAAAGTTTGCGTCTGGCAGTCATCATTTCGTTTACGATGGCAGCGTTGTTTTCCGTTTTTTCTGATCAACTGTTTTCCATTTTCACAAGTAACAAACAGATGATTGAAATAGGCGGAACGCTCATTTTGCTCACGATGCTTCTTGAACCAGGGCGTTCGTTCAATCTCGTCATCATTAACTCTTTACGCGCGGCTGGCGACGTAAAATTTCCTGTCTACATCGGTATCGCATCGATGTGGGGGGTGAGCGTTCCGCTTGCTTATGTGCTTGGCATTTCGTTCGATCTCGGCTTAGTCGGTATCTGGCTCGCGTTTACTGCGGACGAATGGTTACGTGGCTTGCTCGTCTATTGGCGTTGGAAATCAAACGTATGGCGCACAAAATCGTTCGTCAAAAAGGAAGCGACAGCTTAACACCGAGCAAATGGTTCGCAACATTTTGTCCGCTAATGACAACCATCGGCGACCCGCCTCCTGGGTGGGTCGTCCCTCCAACAAAATACAATCCTTTCACTCGCCGACATGCATTCGACGGACGTAAAAACGTATCACGACGTCGATTGGACGCCATCCCATATAACGCCCCACGATATGCACCAAACTGTTCCGCAATATGAAGCGGAGTGATCACTTGTTCGATATCTGGTACAATGTCCAACCCATATGCCCGAAGCCTTTCATACACGAGCTGCTTATATGCTTGTTCATCGACTTGCATACGCCCATCTTTCGTAAGAGGCGGGGCATTCACTAACACAAACAAAGACGAACCTTCTTTCGTAAACGGCGGGGCGCAAACGTATATCGTCGGATGTTCGCTATACCGTCCGGCAAATAGATGATCAAACTCTTGCTTATAATGAGCGGAAAAGAAAACGTTGTGATGAGCTAAATCATCCCACGTTTGTTTTGTGCCAACTAACATGACAAATGCAGAAATAGACGGCTCAGCTCGTTCATACGAACGATCATGCGGATCGACGAGCTCACGATATGCCCTCAATAAATCAGCATTCATAATAACGACGTCCGCTTCCACCTTTTCCCCATCTTCAAGCTCGACTCCTTTTACCGTACCGTTTTTTACAATGACGCGTTTGACCGCCCGATTCGTATGTAACGTTGCCCCTGCTCGTTTCGCAAGCATCGCAAACGTATGAGCAATTCGAGCGTTTCCCCCTTCTACATAATATACGCCATCAACCATTTCTAAATAGGCGATCATCGCAAACGTCGCTGGCGCCATATACGGTGATGAACCAATGTACGTTGCGTAACGATCGTACGCTTGAATGACATGTTCATTTGTAAAATAACGGCTGAAAAAAGAATGAAGCGTTTCAAGCGGGCGAGCAGAAAAAAGAGCAGTCGCAAGCGATGGCGACATATAATCAACAAACGAGCGAAACATGCGCGGAAAAAAGTACGTTTTTGCGAGTTGATACAACCTCTCCACTTCGCGTAAAAAATCGTCGTATCGCAACGCCCCGATGCGATCCATTCGCGCAAGCTGCTCTTTCATATAGTCGCGATCGCTCGAAAGAAAAAACGTTGTGCCGTCTTCGTACACGTTTTTCGTATGGACAGCCAATTTCCGAAACGTCATGTAATCTTCAAGGCGCTCACCTGTTTGCTCAATGACGTGGCGAAACACAAACGGCATCGTAATCGTATTCGGCCCAAAATCAAAATAATAGTCGCCAAGTTGAACGGGCATTAACTTCCCGCCAAAATGGCGATTTTTTTCAAATAACTGCACATCCACACCGCGATGGGCGAGCGTCACAGCGGCAGACAACCCACCGAGCCCACCGCCAATAATGACGACTTTTTTCACGTGTACGTCCTCCCTTTCCATTCATAACGTTTCGCGCGCATCGACGCATACATTAATGCAATAAACGCCGCTGCGCTTATCGGCATCCAATAACACGTCGAAATCGAGCGCTCCGTCTTCCATTCGACATACGCTTTTTGAGCAATAACGATGATGAGTGGCGTCGCATACGCCGCTCCATACATAAATGACAACGGAGCAACAACGAGCGGTGCGACGTAAAATAGTCCGTAAAACATCGTGAGCATCACGACAAAAAACGGTGAGCGATTTAACCCGATATATACATTTTTTAAAAAACCTTCCCATACTTCTTTATTCGTTTCATACATATAACAAACAACATGTGTGCCTACGTTCGCAAGGATGACACGATACCGATGTTCTTTCATTTTGCGGGCAATCATTACATCTTCAACAAGCTCACTTTTTACAGACGCATGCCCACCAATCGCTTCATACGCCGCGCGTTCAAAAAACAAACACGCCCCATGCGCTGCGGTCGCCGAACGCATATGCGTATAATTTGCTAAAAATAAAGGCAAATGAAACAAAATAAAAAAATGTTGCAACGGCACGAGCCATTTGCCGATCAACGGAAGCGACGACGGATGAAACGATGGAAAACCCGTCACTAATTTCGCATCATACGCGGCTGCGACCGCCAACAATTTTTCAATGACTGCGGGCTTTAACTCGACATCCGCATCAATAAAAAATAAATACGCCCCTTTCGCCTGTTTCGCCAGTTGATGACACGCATGCACTTTCCCTACCCAACCGTTAGGAAGAGGCTTCCCTTGCCATATTTGAAAACGATCGTCCTCTTTCGTTTCTTTCAACAATAACTCATACGTACAATCGGTCGATTGGTCATCAAGAAGCAAAAATTCGACTGACTCATACGTCAACTGCTTTAACGAGCGCACGAGACGTACGACATTTCGCTCTTCATTGCGGAGTGGAACGAGCACGCTCACAAGCGGGCGAGCGACGATTTGTGGACGTTTCGGAAGCGAAATAAGAAACAAAGCGTTAAAAACGGTCCAAATGAAAAAACTTACCCACACCCCGATCATAACGCCCCTCCGTTCCAACGTGTAAACGATTGAAGCTGTTCACTCACAACGAACCTCTTCACTTCATCTAGTTGTGCGGTGCAAATGCGTTCGAGTTCAACCGTTTTTTCCTTCCGATCGCTTCCCGTCATACGAGCCGCCCATAGCGGCTCGCCAATATGAATAAACCATTCCGGCTTGCGATGATGGCGAAAACTATGGTAAAACGCAAGCGGTATGATCGGCACGTTCGCTCGTTCGGCTACATATATAGCTCCTGTAAAAAAATGAAGTGGACGTTTTTCGATATGTTGTTCTTCCCCTTGTGGAAACACCCAAACGCTGTTTCCATCGCGCAATAATGAAACAGCATAATCTAGCGACCTCATCATCTCTTTTCGTTTCGTCCGATCAATCGAAAAACCGCCAAGCTTACGAAAAAACGGATATTGTTTTAACCCTTCTTCACTCATCATCGCATAACTATTTTGTTGAAACAGAAAACGGCTCAATTGAAAGGCGATCAGTCCATCCCACCATGAACTATGGTTCGCCACATATAATGCGGGTGTGCGCACAACGTGTCCGCGTACGTATAGACGATGAAACGATGTGCGCAACAACCATGTGTTATAAAGGGAAAACATCCATGCAAACGAACGACTTTTTTTCGCTTCAATCATGCCGACCGTCTCCATTTCCAAAAAATAAACGTGGTAAGCGATAACCCAAGGAAGAAAGCACCATACAATTGTTCTAGTAAAGCAAGAAATAAAAACATCGCGTCAAGAAGGAAAAAAAGAGAAATCGCTCGTCGATCCGAACTTCCTTCACGCGCTGGAAAAATGAACAATAACCGATGAATAACAAACGCAACAACAAACCACCCAGCAAAATTTTGAAGCGGAACGTTATAATATACGCTCGTCTCTTCCCAAATCCAATATTGCTTTGCAACATAGGCAACCGGGTCAATAACTACATCTAATACAACCGCTAATGACGCACCAACAGCAGAAGCAACAAACGTCCTTGTTGGCGATACGAAACGTAATGCGAGTGCATGCGTACAACCGATCACGGCAAGCCAAGCGAACCCAATCGCTATCGGAACGCCAAATATGGTCATACCAAATTGATTCGTATAATCATATGAGCCAAAAATGAGACTATACGTCGCCCCAACATACTCCACCGCCATTGTACCAATGAAGATCGCAATCGTTGCGATGATCCCCCGTTGACCGTATCTTTCGATTAAAAATAATGCGCCAATCATTCCTGCGAGCATTAAAAAGACAACATTTGCCCATTCTAACCACGGTGGCAAAAGATGGAAACCGACAAGCACAAGTCCACATCCATACCAAATGAGAAAAAGGCGATATAAACGCTCACCCCACTTCAACGTTTTCTCCTCCTATTTGTTGCAACAATGCTTTTTTCTGCTCATCTGACACGAACGCCCGCTTCGTGAATACGTCGTATTGTTGCTCGCGAACAGCGTGTAAAATACTTTTGTACATCAATGTAGCTCCCCGTACGGCAAAACGTGCTGAAAGTGGGTAAAGCGAAAATGCCGCTTCGGCATACGCATATTTCTCTTCTGCCTTTTGTGCAATATGTTCCCATAAATCAATAAATGCGTTCGTCACCCGACCAAAAGCGATATCTTGTTCACTGACTTCATACATGTTCATCCATTCACGCGGTAAATAAATACGACCACGCGCCATATCTTCTCCGACGTCGCGCAAAATGTTCGTCAGTTGCATCGCTTCGCCAAGTGCGATGGCGCTTTCTTTTAACTGCTCGCGACGATGCGGGGCTAAAATCGGCAATAACATTAAGCCAACGGTACTTGCGACACAATAACAATAACGCAACAACTGGGGAAATGTATCATAACGATGAACAGTTAAATCCATTTTTTGTCCTTCAATCATATGCGAAAACGGTTCAGCGTCCATGTCATAGCGAGAAAATACGTCGCGAAGCGCTACCCACATAAAGTCATTTTCTGTATATCCACCTAAAAACGATTCCCACTGTTTTTCAAACTGCTGTAGTTCTTGATGTGGCTGTTTGCCTTCGTCAACAATATCATCGACGCGACGACAAAATGCGTAAATCGCCCAAATGGCATTGCGGTCATGTAACGGTAAAACGGAAAATGCACGATAAAACGTTTTCGAATGATATGCCGTCACCGCTTCACATTGCGCATACGCTTGCCTTATATTCATCATTCTCCACTCCAATCACGCGATATTTGTTGGGCACATAACTTTGCCCCTTGCATGACAACTGGTACCCCTCCACCGGGATGAATCGACGCACCAACGCCATATACGTTTTCGTAACGTGTCGACTTCACTTGTGGGCGAAATGGACCGGATTGAAATAACGTCGGTGCGATCCCAAACATGCCGCCATCATACAATCCTTCGTTGTGTGCATCGAGCGGCGTACGCACATGCATCCACTCGATCGCCTGCTTTATATTCGGAAACGCCCGTTTTTCTACTTCATCGACGATACGAGCAATCCAACGATCTTGTTTCGTCCAATCGATATGCCGCCCAGCTGGCACAGGAATGAGCACATACAACACGCTTTTCCCTTCAGGTGCTAACGAACGATCGACCGCTGACGGATAAAACGTATAAAATGACGGATCTTGCGGAACAACTTTCCGAACAAATACATCGTCCATATGTTGTTGAAAATCATGAGGTAAAAAAAATTGATGAATCGGCGCATTGTACGTTTTCCGAAGCCCTATATAAAGCAGTACACAGCTAGATGAAGGTGTCCATGTTCTTTTTTTCGTCATCATCGTCGGCTCATCTGTATTCATAACAAATGCATCAAAACGATATTTTTCTCCTTGTGCATAAAGCGCTTCTATTTTTGAACCGTTCACTTCATACCGCTCGACTTTCGTCTGCAGTCGGACGGTGACCCCCGCTTCTTCTAGCTTTCTTGCAAGTAAAGAAACGAGGCTTGCATACCCTCCTTTTACGTAATACACACCGTGCGCATGCTCGCTAAACGAAACGAGCGAATAAAGCGATGGCGTTGCATACGGATTGCCGCCAATATATAACGTTTGTAACGAATAAGCAAGCTGCAACCGTTCATCGTGAAAATAACGCGCCATACTCGTTTTCACAGATTGATAGGCGCGCATGCGCGAAAAAAGTGACAGCGTCTCTTTCGTAAAAAACGTTTTTTTCTTTATAAACGATGTTGTTAAAATGAGTCGATCACCTGTCGCAAAATATTCATTCATCTCGCGCATAAATCGGCTGAACCCTTCCTCTTCCCCCGGAAAAACACGAGCAATTTCTTGTTTTTGTCTTTCCACATCCGCATATTTTGTATACGATATGCCGTCTGCAAAATGAATCGTATACATCGGATCGCAGCGAACAAGCTCGTATTCATCTTCTGTTATACCAACATCGGAAAGGAAGGTGCGCAGCTTCTTTGGCAATAATACAATCGTTGGACCAGCATCGATCCGAAACCCGTCTCGCTCAATAAACGAAAGACGCCCACCAAGTCGATCGTTTTTCTCAAAAATCGTCACATGCGCCCCGCTCTTTGCCAGCAATAACGCCGTCATCATTCCACCAATTCCGCCACCGACAATGGCTATGTGCATTACGCTTCCCTCCGTTTCGGCAAAACACCAACAGGAATAAGCGGTTGACGATGAGCGTGCAATATGCCGTTTGCGGTAATGCGAGCCGATTCAAAAATCGTCGGCAAACCGCTTCCCGGATGCGTCCCTCCACCGACAAGCCAACAATGATTTAATTCTTCAAATTCGTTATGTGGACGAAACACCATCATTTGCGACAACTGATGCCCTAAGTTAAATGTCGCCCCTTCGTAAACGAACATGTCGTGCTCCCAGTCATGTGGGGTAATGATTTTTTCATATTCAACATGTTGTTCCATGCGACCCCATCCTAACTTTTTCGCGAGCGTATCCCATAGTTTTTGGCGAAACGGTTCTTTCTCTTTTTCCCAATCAATTCCACTCATATTGTTCGGCACAGGCGCTAAAATGTAAAGCGCACTTTTTCCTTTTGGTGCTACTGTCGCATCTGTGACGATCGCATTTTGTACGTAAATCGATGGATCATGTGGAATGACTTTTTCTTTCGTAATTTCATCGACATTTCGCTTATAATCATCCGCAAATATAATCGTATGATGGGCAAGATCCACCGGCTTGTTTATCCCGACATACATCATAAATGTCGAACATGAATATTTCTTTTGTTGCAATTTTTCTTTGCGATATTTGTTTAATACCCCATCATCAACGAAGTTTGTCATCGCATGAGCAAAATCAGCATTAATAATGACTTCATCAGCCGCCACTTTTTCACCGTTTTCTAATATGACGCCTTTCACCGTACGACCATCAAGCCAAAGCTTTTTTACTCCGGTGTTGACATACACGCGCCCTCCATATTCTTCAACGATGCGTGCCATCGCTTTTGGAATTTCATTTAATCCACCGATGACGTGATAAATGCCGTACGCATGTTCCATATACGATAAAATGGAAAATGCACCTGGACATTCCCACGGGGACATGCCTAAATATTTCGCTTGAAACGTAAATGCTAAACGAAGGCGCTCATCATGAAAATATCGGCTTAATATGTCGTATAGCGACTGTGATAACGTCAATTGCGGCAACGCTTTTAACACTGTCGGTCGCAAATAATGGTATAATCTATCCATTTTACTTTGCAAAATGGGAGCAAGCGCCTGCAACTTCCGCTCGTTTTCATTCATAAATCGCTCGTAACCATCTTCGTCCCCAGGAAATAGCGCAGCAATTTGCTCTTTCATTCGTTGTCGATTCATCGTCATCGTTAACTTCACATCGGGAAAAATAAGTTCATACATCGGATGTAACTCAACTAGTTTGACGTAGTCATGTATGTTTTTTCCTGAGGCTGTAAATAGTTCTTCAATAATATGAGGCATACTTAAAAATGTCGGACCGATGTCAAAGCGATACGGCCCAAGCTCGAATCGTCCATTTCGCCCACCTACGTAAGATTGTTTTTCAAATACGGAAACGTCATATCCTTTCGAGGCAAGCAACATCGCCGCAGCAAGCCCACCAGGTCCCGCACCAACGACAACAATTTTTTTCACGTTATCCACTCCATTAAACAAAAGTTATACAAACATTATACAAGATAATAAGAAAACAAGAAAGAAAAAAGACAGCCGTTTTTAGCTGTCTTTTAAATGAATGTTGTAATGCTCAAACCATTCGTGAAATTGAATGAAATACGCTAAAAGTTGCGGACCAGACATGAGTTGACCGAACCATGGGATGCGGAACGAATTTCCTTTTGTCTCAACTAATTGTTTTAACTTCTTTTCATCAAACAATTCGTACAAAACGGATGAACGATTTGTTAAAATCGTCTCTAACCGTTCTGCAACGATGTCGGTATAACGCGGATGATGCGTTTTTGGATACGGACTTTTTTTCCGATACAAAACGTCATCGGGCAAAATCCCTTCCAATGCCTTACGCAAAATACCTTTTTCACGATTGTTATGCATTTTCATCTCCCACGGAATGTTCCATACATACTCCACGAGACGATGATCGGCGAACGGCACGCGCACTTCTAAACTTGCCGCCATGCTCATGCGATCTTTTCGATCTAACAGTGTCGTCATAAACCAAACCATATTTAAATAAAATAATTCGCGGCGGCGCGCTTCTTCCGCGCTTTCTCCGTCTGCGTGAGGAACTTCACGAAGCGTTTCTGTATAACGCATATGTGCATACTCATGAAGGGGCAGTTTTTCTCGCCACGTTTCATTGAGAAGATCGAACCGTTCATGTAACGACCGCATCCACGGAAATCCGTCACGCTCGAAGTCTTCTTTTCTATGAAACCACGGATAACCTCCAAAAATTTCGTCGGCACATTCACCCGACAAACTAACGACAAACTGTTGCTTAATCTGACGGCAAAACCAGAGAAGTGATGAATCAATATCCGCCATCCCTGGTAAATCGCGAGCGATCACCGCCGCTTGTAATTCATCAGCTAACTGTTGTTGCGAAATGACACACGTATGATGAACGGTTTGAAACGCATCGGACATTTGCTTAATCCACGGCCCGTCGCTGTTCGGCTGAAAGGCGTTGGCTGTAAAATATTGTTCGTTTTCTTCGTAATCAATCGAATACGTATGAAGCGGTCCTTTTCCTTCTCGTTCAAACGCCTGCGCTGCAATCGCTGTAATGGCGCTTGAGTCGACGCCACCTGACAAAAACGTACACACAGGAACATCCGACACAAGTTGACGTGTAATCGCATCAATAAGCAATGTTCGAATATGCTCGACCGTCTCATCGAACGAATGCACATGCGGTATGCTTTGTACGTTCCAATAACGCCATTTCTGCACGCCACGTTTGGCAACAATCATCGCATGGGCCGATCGCAGTTCATGAATCGTTCGAAAGACGCCATGCCCCGGGGTGCGTGACGGACCAAGCGCTAAAATTTCGCACAAACTTTCGCGATCAATTTCCGCTCGAACGTTTGGATGCGCCAAAATCGCTTTAATTTCTGAAGCGAATAAAAACTCTCCTTGTTCATAGCGATAAAAGAGCGGTTTGACCCCTAGACGATCGCGCGCTAAAAATAGCTGCTTTCGTTCACCATCCCACACCGCAAACGCGAAAATGCCATTTAAATAGTCGACACATTGTTCACGCCATTCCATATATGCCGTAAGCAACACTTCTGTATCCGAATGTCCTTGAAACGTATATCCTTTTTTCAATAACTGCTTGCGAATATCTTCCGTATTATACAGTTCGCCATTATAACAAATCGTATAATCATAGCCGTTTTTCGTTCGCGTCATCGGTTGAACGCCACCTGCTGGATCGACAACGACAAGCCGCTTATGTCCAAATGCAACATGGTCATCAAGCCATACATTCGTATCATCCGGCCCTCGAAAAGAGAGCGTATTGGCCATCTTGAGCACCGTTTCTTTCTCTTGATGTAAACGACGTCCAAAATGAACCCATCCGGTAATTCCGCACACGTCAATCATTCCCTTCTGTTGTGAACAAGTATGAAGCATGCTTTTATTTTATGCATCGTTTATATAAATGATGAGTTGTCTATAATGGCGTACGGAGGGAATTGACACAAAAAGGAGGGAAACGAATGGATCGCCTTACAACATTGCGCACACAAAAACGTGCTTACATCTATGGTGTTGTTGAACAAGTAAATGGCGAATGGGTGTTTTTTGATGAAGATGATGAAGCGCATGAGTTCATCAGTTTGCCTGAAGAAGTGGAATTGTTTCGCTTCGGTCAATGGGTGAAAGGATGGCTCGGGGAACATGGAGACATATATATGTCGGAACGTTATACATTAAAAAACGGTGATCGTCTTCGCTACATGAAACCGTTGTCGCACGCATACGAACAATGGCTCGCTCAGCTACCCGATCACGCGTTTTTCCATTTTATTCATTTAATTAACGAATGGAATTTTTCGGTATATGACTGTTTGTATTGTTATAACTACATGTTATTTGCTGAAAAAGGGGTGAATTTTTTAATGTTCGACAACTCGCTCGACATGTGTAACGTCCAACATTATTTTGATGGGAAACAACACCGTTTCGAGCTGACATTGCAAACAGGAAAAAAAATGATTGGTGTACAACTCGATCATTGAATGATGGATTCGCTTCCTTGCAGCACTTGTTGTTCAAACCGTTCGGCAGGAAGTGGTTTAAAAATGGCGTATCCTTGCGCATAATGGCATTTTAATCGTCTCAATAATTTAATTTGTTCAGCCGTTTCTACCCCTTCTGCGACAACTTTTAAGCGCAAGCCGTGCCCCATCGTAATAATTGATTTGACGATCGCAATATCCGAGCGATCTTTATGAAGCTGATAAATAAACGATCGGTCAATTTTTAACGTGTTAATCGGCAAATCTTTTAAGTAACTAAGCGATGAATAGCCTGTGCCAAAATCATCGATCGACACATGGACACCAAGCTGTTGCAGTTTTTTCATGACGTGGATACTGTAATACATATTGCGCAACATCGAACTTTCCGTTAATTCTAAATGTAAACAATGCGCGGGCAGTTGCGATTGTTTGAGCGCTTGTTGGACGTCTTCAAAAAATGTCGGATGTTGAAATTGCGAAGCGGATACGTTGACTGAAATTATTAACGAACGAAAGCCGAGATCGTGCCATTTTTTCGTTTGCATGCACGCTTCAGTAAGCACCCAACGCCCGAGGTCATGGATGAAACCAATTTCTTCAGCGATCGGAATAAACTCAAGTGGAGAAACAAGACCAATTTTCGGATGTTTCCAACGTAACAACGCTTCGCTCCCAATAATTTTTCCAGACATTAAATCGAGAAGCGGTTGATAAACGAGAAAACATTCATTTTTATCGAGCGCTTTTCGTAAATATCGTTCCAGCTCGACACGATGCAACACTTGTTCATTCATTTTTGTCGCGTACAATTTCACATTGTTGCCACCGTTTTGTTTCGCTCGATTGACCGCTGTATCCGCATTTTTTAATAGCGACTGCGCATCTACACCATCCGTTGGATAAAAACTGACACCAACGCTTGCGGTTAAAAAAAACTCTTTTTCTTCATACACAATCGGTAAAGCAATATGCTGAAGCAATGTTTTCGCCCATTCGACGACCGCTTGCACATCCGTTTGTTTCGTCAACAATAAACTAAACTTATCTCCGCCAAAACGACCGAAATGCGCCCCAGATGGCAATATATTTTTTATTCGCTCCACGATCTGCTTTAATATTTCATCTCCTCCGTAATGACCGATCGTATCGTTCACGATTTTGAATCGATCCATATCAATAAACAATACTGCAAGGGAATCCCCTTTTTCTTTCGCTTTGTCAATTGCGCTTTTCACCATGTTTGTAAATTGCAGTCGATTCGGTAGCCCCGTGTCAATATCGTGATATGCAATATATTTGATATGTTCTTCCGCGCGCTTTTGTTCAGTAATGTCACGTCCGATGCCGTAAATACCAACCTTGTTTCCGTCAACGATAATCGGAACGTTTTTAATTTGGAATAAATATACCTCTCCTGATTTCGCTGGAATTTCTAAATTGTATTGTTGCACCTTCCCTTTTAGTGCACGATAAAAATAGCGACGCACGCGCGGAATGTCTTCTTTTTTAATGTAATCAAGCGAGTTTGTATGCAAAATTTCGTCTGCTTTATACCCAAATACTCGTTCAAATGCAGGATTGACACTTGTGAAATTACCTTCTAAATCAGTGGAATATACAATGTCTGGATTGTGTTCAAATAAGGAGCGGTAATATTGTTCAGATATTTTCATTTTTTGACGCATTTCGTCTAAATCCGCTCGACATTCGTCAAAAACGAGGGCACAGATGACTGCTATTTCCGATGCATCCCCAATCATCGGAAACAACTTTGCTTGGGGTAAATGATGTTGCACGTATTGTTCGACTTGCATGCGAAACGAAGGAGAAAGCGAAGAAACGAAAATCGTTAGTTGGTCATACTCATATAAACGATAGTCACTTACCCACCGTTCCCAATCCGCAAACGTGTTGCAAACTGTTTGAAATAATTTCATCCCCTTTTTCCCACTCTTTCTTTCTCTTTATAATATTTTTTCAATTATTAATCAATTTGTATTATAGCACATTTCCATATGATAGAAAAAGAAAAAAGTTGGCGAATATGCCAACTTTACGAAAAGAATGAAAAACCAAACGGCAATTTAAAGCCAAGGTATAGCACAACGACGAAAGCTACGATGAACTGAAGCCAAAGAACGTTCGTATTTTTCCCTTTTGCTGTCCGAACGAGAATCATTTCCATCGTTCCGATGACCCATAAGCCGACGATCACTTTGACGATATACAGAAACGGAAATGAGGACATGCTATGTAAAATCCACGCACCTGTCGCAATAATCAAAATGTAAAACAGGCGCAACAACATGTGTACCATTTTTGTTTTTTCATGCCCCTTAGCTTGAAAAGAGATCGCAACGACAAATAAAATGAGCGCAACGACCCACGTTGTAATATGTGCATGTGTCATAACCATGCTCCTTTCTTTCTCAAATTCATATATGCCTATGATAGCACGTCTGTATATGAATTGAAAAAGAAAACGCTCGCCTTTTCTATTTACTTTCTATATGCACTTCAAGTATGTTATATATGTGACTATCGAAATAGGAGGGATTGACGTGAAAACAGCACAAATTATCGAACTAACAGAAAAATACGGAGCAAATAACTATCATCCACTCCCAGTCGTCTTATCAAAAGGCGAAGGTGTATGGGTAGAAGACCCAGAAGGTAATCGTTATATGGATATGTTAAGCGCTTACTCAGCGGTCAACCAAGGACATCGCCATCCGCGCATCGTACAAGCGCTTATTGAACAAGCTAATAAAATTACATTAACATCGCGCGCATTCCATAACGACCAGCTCGGTCCATGGTATGAAAAAGTGGCAAAATTAACAAAAAAAGAGATGGTTTTACCGATGAACACAGGGGCAGAAGCGGTCGAAACAGCTGTGAAAGCAGCGCGGCGCTGGGCATATGACGTCAAAGGCGTTCCTGCTGATCAAGCGGAAATTATCGTTTGTGAAGATAACTTCCACGGTCGGACGATGACAGCAGTGTCGATGTCATCGAACCCAGAATATAAACGCGGATTCGGTCCGATGCTTCCGGGCATTAAAGTCATTCCGTTCGGTGATGTCGAAGCACTTAAACAAGCCATTACACCAAATACAGCCGCGTTTATTTTTGAGCCAATTCAAGGGGAAGCAGGCATTAACATTCCACCAGAAGGATTTTTAAAAGCCGCCTATGACGTATGTAAACAACATAACGTGTTATACATTGCCGACGAAATTCAATCCGGGCTTGGTCGCTCTGGTAAAATGTTTGCATGCGATTGGGAAGAAATTGAACCAGATATGTACATTCTCGGTAAGGCGCTCGGTGGTGGCGTATTCCCAATTTCATGCGTAGCCGCAAATCGCGACATTCTTGGCGTATTTAATCCGGGCTCGCACGGATCGACATTCGGTGGCAATCCGCTCGCTTGCGCTGTTTCGATCGCTGCGCTTGATGTCATCATCGAGGAAAAATTACCAGAGCGTTCATTGGAGCTCGGTCAATATTTCCAAGAAAAATTGCGCGAAATCAACCATCCAGATATTAAAGAAGTGCGCGGCAGAGGATTGTTTATCGGCGTTGAATTACACGTCCCAGCGCGTCCATATTGCGAAAAACTGCAACAAGAAGGGCTATTATGTAAAGAAACGCACGATACGGTTATTCGCTTTGCCCCTCCGCTCGTCATTACAAAAGAAGAGCTCGACTGGGCGATTGAAAAAGTGAAAAAAGTATTTGAACAGTAAAAAGCTGGGATATCCCAGCTTTTTATTTCACGACATTTCGTAACGTTCCAATTTGCTCAATTGTAATTTCAATCACATCCCCCGACTGTAAAAAGCGCGGCGGATTCATTCCTTTTCCAACACCAGCTGGCGTTCCTGTCGCAATCACATCCCCCGGCTCTAACGTCATCCCTTTCGACAACGTCGCAATGATTGTTGGAATGTCGAAAATAAATTGCGCTGTCGTTGCCGATTGTCTCACTTCACCATTTACTTTCGTTTCAATATGTAACGCATGCGGCTCAGCAATTGCCGACCGATGAACGATCCACGGTCCCATCGGACATGACGTATCTAAGCTTTTACCAAGTAAATATTGTTTATGTCGTTCTTGCAAATCGCGCGCCGTCACATCGTTTACAATCGTATAACCAAATACGTAATCGAGCGCCTGTTCTTTCGGGATCGCTTTTCCCTTCTTCCCAATCACAATCGCAAGCTCTCCTTCATAATCTAGCTGATCGGTCACATCCGCATGGCGTAAAATCGGTGCCTCATGCCCGATCACTGTCGTTGGCGCTTTCGAAAATACAATCATATTTTCGCGATCCGCTACGCCTCCCATTTCTTGCGCATGATCGGCATAATTTTTTCCGATGCAAAAAATGTTTTTTGTCGGACGTGGAATCGGCGCAAGCAACTGCACATCATGAAGATCATACGTCCACTCTCGCTGTGCGCGCTCAAGCACACGCTGCACTTTTTCAATAAACGATTCGCCAAGTTCGAGACATTCGATCATCGTATTCGGTATCGTTTCATCCGCTTTCGATAAATGAACGACCTTCTTCCCATGAACAACCCCTACAAACACATCCGATCCAGCGTGCGCTGTAACAAATTTCATGTCCTCATCCCCTCTTTTGTATGATCGAACATCATTATGTTCTCTTTTTCATAGCTAAACTCCTTTGAAAAAAAAATCATTTTTCAGCACATTATCCTATTTCCTTTTTCTTTATAATATGTATAATAGTTTATACACGCAGTCATTTACAGACTGTTGACGAAAATGAAAAATGTTGGTGAATCTTATGTCTCTTTCCCTCATCGAAAAGAAAAGACGACAATTAATTGAATTGGCGCAAATGTACGGTTTTTCTGCGAAGGAAACGATCCAATGCAGCCAAGAGCTTGACGAATTGTTAAATAAGCATTTGAAAGAAGCCGTGCTTTTTCATAAAGAAAAAGAGGACAAGCCGTGTACGACATGATCTGTTCATGTCGTTTTCTTTTTTCCGTACGTCATCCATCGCCATACGCGTTCCAGCGGGCCGATCGTATGTTTTTTCAGCCACCAATGACTCAAACATATTTGCATGACATATACAACGAGTGCGATAGCGAGCGCTTGTTTTGGCGTTACTTTCCCATATAAGCCGAAGCCATATGAATAAAAAATGGTCGTGCAAACGACGGATTGCATCAAATAGTTCGTGAACGCCATTTTGCCGACAGGCGCAAAAAAACGAATCACTTTCTCTGTCACAAACGAAAACGCGGTCAAATAAAACAGGGCGAGCGCAGGACCTCCGATCATATCTTGGGCATACTCGGTTACGATATTTTTTTCGACATACGGAAGCCATTTGAAAGCCATGCCAATAATAAACGAGCCGATGCACCATTTTCGGATCGTTGCGCGATGTCGGTTGACGTCATGAAACCATTTTTCTTTTGCGATAAATGCCCCAAATAAAAAAAATGGGAAAATCGTTAAAATAAAAATGAATGCTTGTGTCAATGAGTTGACGTACAACCAATCATATGCTCGCTGCATAAAAATTTGTTCCCACGTGCCTTGTTGATAATTTGCGATCGCCTGCTTTGCCAGCTCTGGCTCTGAAAAATCGACATCACCGCTCATTTTCCACATCAGCCACATGAGTACGGTGGAACCGAAAGCCCAACTGCTCCAAAGCGAAAGCGCCCAGTTACGCAACGTTTTTGCGCTCGCTTGAAAAAACGGAAAAAGAAACAAACCAACGATCGCATACCCGATTAAAATATCGCCATGCCAAATAAAAAACGCATGAATCATACCAAATAACAACAGCGCAAGCAATCGGCGCAAAAAAATCACTTGAAACCGCTCGCCACCTTTTTCAAGCATGATCCACGCTCCCCAGCCGAACAACAACGAAAAAAGCGGATAAAAGCTCGCTTGCACAAATATATCTACAAATACAAGCAGGAAACGATCAACCCCATCTTTCGCAAACACCGTAGCATCGACATACATCGTCGGAAGCGAAAAATCAAGAACGTTCACAAGCAAAATGCCGAATAACGCCACCCCGCGCACCGCATCAATGATTGAAATACGCATCTTTTCCCTCCTTTTCCATTTCAGCGTAAAGAAAAAAGAGCCGTCTGTCAATCGACAACGGCTCTTTCTCATTAATTCACATATCTTCCTGTCTTCCCTATTGATTGCCAATATTCGTTGCGTAAATGTACTTTTTGAATTTTTCCTGATGCGGTTTTTGGCAATTCTTGAACGAATGTCACACCGGTAATCGCTTTAAAATGAGCAAGTTTTTCACGTGAGAAAGCGATGAGTTCTTGTTCGGTCACTTCTTTTCCAGGACGGACAACGACAAACGCATGCGGCGTTTCGCCCCATTTTTCATGCGGAACAGCAATCACTGCCGCCTCTAACACCGCTGGATGCTCGTACAACACCCCTTCGACTTCAATCGATGAAATGTTTTCCCCACCGCTAATAATAATATCTTTTTTCCGATCGACGATGTCGATATTTCCGTATGCATCAATCGTCGCCATATCTCCTGTATGCAGCCAACCGTTGCGAATCGTCTCCATCGTTGCCTCTGGGTTTTTCCAATAGCCTGCCATCACACCGTTGCTGCGCACAATGACTTCTCCGATCGACTTTCCGTCGCGCGGCACTTCTTCCCCATGCTCATTGACGACTTTCACTTCACAGCCAATCATCGCATAACCTGCTTTCGCTTTCATACGATATTGATCGCTAAGCGGTAAATGTTGCAAATGCGAACGGACGGTAGAAACCGTGCTTAATGGCGATGATTCCGTCATGCCGTACACTTGAATAAACTCCCAACCTAATTCTTTTTCAACACGCGTGACAAATGCTGGCGGCGGAGCAGAACCTGCAATGACGACACGCACATCATGCTCAATTGTCGGCACGTGTTGCTCATAATATTGCAACAACGTATTTAACACCGTTGGCGCCATATGCATAACGGTCACTTTATATTTATTGACGTATTCGAAAATGACTTCAGGAATCGCTTTACGCAAGCAAACGTGCGTCGCTCCGTTCGCTGTATAGTAAAACGGTGCCCCCCATCCGTTTACGTGGAACATCGGCAAAATATGCAAATATACATCCCGATCCGACACGCGTAAATGGTGCATCGTACTTAACGCATGCAAATAGTTGTTGCGATGGGTCAACATGACCCCTTTTGGATTTCCCGTCGTTCCGCTCGTATATAACAAACTACATACGTCGTTTTCATCGATATCCGGACGAGCAAACGGCTCTGTCGTATATTGAGCAAGCCATGTATCGTAAGCGATTTCAGCAATGTCGTCCGTTTTGCCGTGCACAATGATATGCTCAACTGTTTGCAACTCGTTTTTGACTGGCGCAATTAAATGATACAACTCCGCATCAACAAACAACACTTTACTTTCGCTATGGTTTAAAATAAATACGTAATCGTCTGGCTTTAAACGAATGTTTAACGGTACCATGATCGCCCCTGTTTGAAACACCCCATAAAACCCTTCAAGCATTTCTAACGTATTTGGAGCTAAATAAGCGACACGATCTCCTTTTTTCACTCCGATATCGCTTAACCCGTGCGACAATTGGTTCACACGTTCATACAGCTCGCGATACGTCAACGATTGTTCTTCGCTAATGACGCCGACTTTATCCCCATAAAGCGATACGGCGCGATCTAAAAAATGCGTTAATACTAATGGCACATTCATCCCCATTCCCCCCATTTTTATCTAAAAATTATCATTTTTCAGAAATATTATAACATATCTTTCTTTTTGTGGAGCACATTTCTTTCGTTGTTTTCATATGATTGGATAAGGGAAAGAATGAGAGAAAGGACGATGGCCATGCCTTCCTATATCGCAGGTCCGATTAAAATTACGAACGTCAGTAGCGACGCGACCGTCAATTTCGGCGATACGTTACAAATCGCACCAAAAAGTTCATCTAAATCGCTCGCAGGTGCCGGCGGCGGAAATACAGGAGATTTTTTACAAACGAACACGTTCATCAGCTTTACAAATACAATCGATCCAGACATCGCCGATAGCAACGTAAAAAGCAAGGGATAGCCGATGCCTGCCATTGTTGGAGCAGTCCAAATTAACAGCATCGGAAGCGGCGGCGTGTTTCATATCGGCGATGTATTTGCCATCTCTCCATACAGCGTAGCGAAAACGTTTGCTGGCGCTGGTTCATTTAATACAGGAGACGGCTTGCATATTTATAACCAATATAGCAACACGAATACGAACGACCGTGATATTGCCGATAGCAATATTACCGGAAACGCCTAGCGAGGTGGGAACATGAACTTTTATATTCAACAAACGATTTCCATTCATCAATTAAAAATCGGCTCGCTCACGAACTCATCCGTCCTTCAAATCGGAACGACCGGAAAGGTACAACCGCTCGCCACATTAAGCAATACCGGACAATTTACCGAACCCGCTCCGGAAGCAAAAATCAATATTCAAGGGGAAGAAGGACCGTTCGTCCCGCTTCAATCCCCTGTATAAAACAGTGCTACTTCTTTTGGCTCGGCCATAAACTAGAAAATAAACGGGCCGAAAAAGAAGGAGGCAGCGCGCATGTGGCACGATTACTTTAAACAGCTCGAGGCATATTTAAAATGGCAACAACAAAAAATGCAATCGCTTGAACAAGCGATACATGATTTACAACAACAATATGAACAGTTAAAAAAAAAGCCGCGCACAACGATTGAAAAAATTGAATATCATTTTGATCAACTAAAAGTGGAAACGTTAGAAGGAACGTTAAATATCGGTCTAAATCCTGCAACGTTCGGGGAAGATACGATTGAAAATTTTGCGGTTCCAAAAACACAAACAATTATTCCACAACCGACACCGCAACCGACACCGCTCTTTCGCAACATTCAAACAGCCGTTCATTCATATTTAAAAGAAGAAGGAGAACACATCATCGCCCGCATCGAGCAAACGTATGAGCGGTCGCTTGATCCAACATATCGCCAATTTATATTGCAAGATATTGCTCGACAAATTGATGATCGCATTCATTTTTATTTGCGACAATATGGGGAAAGCGAAACAGAAAACGAACAATTACAACAAAACATTATCGCTTATTTAAAACGAGACATTGAACATTCGATCGAGACATTTTTAAAACATTTACCACGAGAGGAGACGAACGAATGAATATGACAGTTGTGAATCATCATTTATCGGTTGGTCATATCGCCATCGGGGGGGTGGCGAGCGCCTCGCTCGTTTTAATCGGCGATAGCGAAACGATCCAATTAGCTTCCGCATTCGACACACCGCCAGAATCGTTAATTATCGGTCCGTTTCCACAAAAACAAAACAATAAAAAAAATGAGGAAAAGCGATGAGCCGCCTTTCCGTCGTTCATTTACTAAAAGCAAATGCCGTCTCCTTTAGCTCTGTCGTGCAAGTTGGAGACAGCCAACACATTCGTCTTTCTGGGCGGGCGCTTGCCGTTCAAAGACAATTTGAATATGTCGACAGCAACGAATTTCCGCTCGCCTTTCCGATCTTTACAAAACTGATTCCGCTTCCACCTGTTGATCATGAACACGTTTGTCGTTATACGTTGCACGATTGCCCGCTCATCGCTGTTCATTCCATTCGCATCATCGGGGTTTCTTCTACATCTGTCGTGCATATCGGTTCCACGAAAAATGTAGAAGCGGAATCACGAGTCAAACATATTCGTCAGCTGACAGAAAGGAGAGAACGACATGCCCGCTCTCGTCGGTCCGATTAAAATTAACCTCGTCGCTAGCGGCGCCGTCATGCAAGTAGGGGATACGTTATATGTCTCACCGAAAATATCATCGAAAACATTCGCTGGCGCAGGCGCGTTTAATACAGGCAATTTTATTATCGCCAACAACGGCATTAGCTTAACAAATACGCTCGATTGCGACGCATTCGATCAAAACGTTGTCGGCAATGCTTAACGCTTTTGCCGCTTCGCCTTTTTTATTTTCGGCAACCGATCAGCTGGTTGTTTTCGAATCCACCGAATAAATGACGCGATGCGTTCATCATGTTGTAACCGCTCGATCGTATATAGCCGACTCGCTAATTCCTCGTTCGTATATAACGCGTGAATTTGCTTATGGCAAGGAAAGCATAGTTTGGCCGTTTCTGTTCCGCCATACTCTTTCGGCGTTAAATGATGAGCGGTGAACACAACATCGTCTCTCCCGCACAGTTCACATATTCCTTTCATCGCCCGTCTCCTTTACATCACTTCAAGTTGGACTGTCGTTCCTTTTCCAGACGGTTCTGCTGGTTTTACAATGAGCCGTTTCGGCATGCGCGCATGCAACTCTTGAACGTGGCTAATGACCCCGATCGCCATATGTTCTCCTCGCAATCGTTCTAATGCGGTCATGACGACATCTAACAACTCCTGGTCAAGCGTGCCGAATCCTTCATCTAAAAAGAAAAATTGCAACGGATATTCCCCGCGCAGCTGAATTTGCGCCGATAGCGCTAACGCTAACGATAAAGATGTTAAAAACGTTTCGCCTCCCGATAATGTCGTCACCGGACGACGTACACCTCCGTTTGCATCGTCACGAATGACAAAACCTCCTTCGGAATCTAGCTCAATCGCATAACGCTGTCTCGTCAATTCCCCAAGTCGTTCCGATGCATAGCGCGTCACATGAACGAGCTGTTCTTCCGCAATAAATTCAACGAAGCTATTTCCGCGCAACACTTTTTGCAGCTCCTCGTACTGACCGACGAGCTTTTCTAGTTGCATTCTTTCTTGGTGCAATTGTTCAAAGCGCGCATGTTTCGCCTCTAAATCAGCGACGATCGCTTCAAGTGAACCGAGTTGCCGCATATGTTCGTCCACTTGTTGCTTCGCTTGTTCGTACGCGCACATCGTTTCTTCCCATTGTTGTTTCGTCATGACGACGCCATTCATCGCCTCATTTAATCGCTGCCATTCATTTTGTAGCTTCATGAGTATATCTTTATATTGTTGAATGTCATGAGCGATTTGTTGTTTCGTTTGTTCATCTAAGCGGGACGCAAGCACATCATCCACCGTTTTGAAAACAGTTTTTTGGAATTGTTCTGCCAACATTCGTTCCGCTTCTTGTTTTCGCTTCTCTCCTTCTTGTAAAGCGACATCTGCGGCTTGTTTGTCCGCTTGCAACGTGTGCAGTTGTTGTTGTAATGACATCCATCGGGCATACGCCTCTTCTTCTTCACGCTTGACACGTTGTAACGTTTCCTCTATACGAATGAGCTGTTGTTTTACAGACTCCTCATCCATTCCTTCTGGCAGCGTTTGTTTATATTGTTCATATTGTTGCTGTTGCATATTCCATTCAGTTGTCCATTCTGCTTTTTGTTTTATGACCTCTTGATACGTTTCTTTCCATTGCTCTAATTCCGCTCGTTTATTATCTAGTACGGTCACGCTTTTTTCAATGCGCTGTTGCAACTGCTGGGCTTCCTGTTCGCGCTTGCGAAGGTTGCGAACGATGTCATCGACTTGTTCAAACGATACATCTGGATACGCCTCATGCCACATCTTTTTTTCTTGTTCGATGCGCGTGCGTCGCTCTGCACATTTTTCCTCTAATTCAGCGATTTGTTGACGAACGGTTTCCATTTGATATGCATATTGTTGCTCTTTTTGTTTTTGTTCGTTCCATTTCTCGATATAGCGATACATCCGGTCGCGGCATGCAATATAATCTTGTTGCAGCGCCTTTCCTTCCGTTTCGATTTCTTTTAAAGAAGAAAGCGGTGCTTCTTCCACTTCTCGTTTCACTTTTTCTGCATCGACACGTTGTGGCAAAGGGTGGCGTAACATGAGTTGTGACAGCTGTTCGACTTGCATTTTTATTTGCTGTATCGCCGCAACGAGCTGTTCCCCGATTTGAATAGAACGGTCGATCCGTTCGAGCGCTTCTTCATCGAGCGCCACTTGTTTTCTTTTTGCCCGACTCGGATGATGCGTCGAACCACAAACCGGACAAGCTTCCCCATCACGCAAGCGTTCGGCTAACGTAGCCGCTAAATCATGTAATCGTGCCGCTTCCACTTGCTTTTTTTCTTCTTTCCATTGATAGACAAGCACCATCGCTTGCTTTTCCCGCTCACAGACGCGATGATACAACCATTCTACATGGCGAAACTCTTCAGCTAGACGCGCTTCAAGTTGTTGCATTTGTTTCATTTCTCGGTCATATGTTTGTTTCATCGCTTCATATGTTTTCTGTTTTTCTTGTTTTTCCTTTTCTATTTCTTCAAGCGCTTGCCACTGCAATTGAATATGCTTCTTTTTTTCATCTGCTTGTTCCAAACGCTCTTTCACATGCACGTCGACTTTTTTCTCTTCCCATTGTTTTTTTAATTCCGCTTGTTTTGCACTCCATGTTGTATATTCTTTCGTGCATATGTCAACCTGAAGGCGCGCTTGTTGTTCTTTTTGCTCTATCTCTTGCAAACTCGCGCGTAGCTTTGCTTGTTGTTGTTCAAGCGACCGCATAAGCGCCAACGTTTGTAGCGCTTGCTTCAGCTGCTCTTGCTTTTGCAACGCTTTCGGCTCTTCTTCGTTCTTTTTCGCACGACATTGTTCATATTGTTTGCTTGCTTGTTCATACATCGTGCGCACTTGCTGTAATTGAAAAGATCGTTCACTTGCTTTTTGTTGCCAATGTGCAACCTCTTTTTCGCTTCGTTCTACTTGTTCAATATACGGAGCAAGACGTTCAGCTTCTTTGCTTCGTTCATACGTCTGCTCAAGCTGTTTCATCCGTTCTTCTTGCTTTCTCCATTCATTCAGCTGTTGTTCTACTTTTTCTTTCTCGCATTGCCATTGCCATAATTGTTTTTCTTTTTCATATCGTTCATGCATGTGACGCAACTCGTTTTTCGCTCTCTCTAGCGCCTCTTTTCTTTCTGTCAACGCTTGTTTTTGTTTTTCGACTTGTTCTTTCGAAGCGTCGCCAAGCCCAGCTTGCTCCCCTTTGATCGCCTCTAACTTCGCAGACGCTTCGGCCAATTTATTTTTTAGTTTTTTATTTAATTCGTCGCCATACCGTTCTAGATGAAACAACCGCTGCAACATTTGACGGCGCTCCGATCCTTTTAACGACAAAAATTCAGCAAACTTTCCTTGCGGCAAAACGACAGCTCTTGTAAAATCTTTCATTTCTAAACCGAGCAGTTGTTTTACTTGTTCATCAACAAGACGCGTCTTATCTGCGATGACGACGCGCTCGTTTCCTTCTTCGATGAAGCGGCTGACGACAGAACGAATGCGCAGCGCATCCGCGCGCTTAAACGAGCGCTCAACCGTATATCGCTTTACTCCTTCCGCATGTTGTAATTCAAATGTAAACGAAACGAATAGTTCATTTTCCGCATGGTTCATAATTCCGTTCGTCTGATTTGCCGCGCGTTCGACATTTCCATATAACGCGAGCGTCATCGCATCTAAAATCGACGACTTTCCGCTTCCTGTCGGACCGAAAATGCCAAACAATCCCCCTTCGCATAGCCGTTCGAAATCAATCGTTTCCTTCTGGCGAAAACTATGCAACCCTGCAATCGTTAAACGAATCGGTTTCATCGTTCATCCTCCTCAGCAACGAGCTGCAAAAATAGTTGAACGAGCTCTTCAGACGGCTTTCCCCCGCCTGTTTGCCGTTCATAAAAACGCGTAAACAACGTTTCAATCGGAACATCGGTGCGCACTTCACGCACAACATCGTCCTTTTTTAAGTAATTCGGGCGAATATGAACAAATCCGTCATACAATTTACGCAACCGATGTGTTTCTTCTAACGTTAACGATTGCTCGACATCAATTTCTAAATCAATCCACGCCCCGCGATCGCGCCCTTCCTCAATCCAACGATACACTTGCGCTAACCCTTCTGTCGCTTTCCATTTGACAAGCGGACGCCCTTTGGAAAGCCAACATTCTGAAATGGCAGGAGCAGAGCGCGGCTGCACGTCAACGATCGTCACCGACTTGCTGTATCCTGCTTCGGAAAAACTGTAGGCGAGCGGTGAGCCGGAATAGCGCGCCGGCATCACCGCATGTTTCACATCTTGAGGACGGTGCAAATGACCGAGTGCGACATATTGCGCACGCTGAGGGAAGCTTGCTGGCGACACCGTATATGCTCCGCCGAGCTCAATCGGGCGCTCGGAATCGCACGTTGCCCCTCCAGCGACATATAAATGACTCATTGCAATATTGACGGCATCTTCTTGAAATGATGCATTCATTTTTGCAAAAATGGCGCGAATGCGTTCATCATATCGTGCGCGCAACAACGTTTCATCGCATTCGTCGGAAAGCAATTCGTTCAAGCGCGACTCTGACGGATACGGAAGCGCCGCAACGATTAATATTTCATCAGCTGATGGAACATACAAGCGCTGCACAACATCCGTTGGAAATCCTAACAACGTAATCGCATGTTTTGCGGCAATCGGAGCGGCCGCACTTAAACGACCCGGGTGATCGTGGTTTCCCGCAATGACAACAACGTGACGTTTTCCGTGATCGCTCAAACGTGAAAGCGATTCATAAAAAAGCTTTTCCGCATCAGCAGGCGGATTGACTGTATCAAACGCATCGCCAGCAAGCAATACGACATCGATGTTTTCCTTCTGTACGATTTCTACTATTTCATCGATCACCGCTTCTTGCTCGCTCAAGCGGCTTCGCCCTTCAAGCGTTTTCCCTAAATGCCAATCAGCCGTATGCAAAATACGCAAATTAATCCCCTCCCATCGCTACAAGTAGCGCACCGTCAAAAGCGTACACGTAAGTTTCGGTTACTTTCTTTTTCCAAATCGCTTCGATCGCCTCACGATATAACGCTAATTGCCCTTCATATCGTCGCTTTAGTTGTTCCTGTGGGTCATTCATCCACGATACGCGATCTGTTTTATAGTCAATTAAAACGAGCCCGTATTCATCTTCAAATACGCAGTCAATGACTCCTTGAACGATCACCGTTTCCCCCTCCATCTCGTGCGCCAAATAAAACGGCACTTCCCGTTCAAGTCGCTTCGCACGTTGCATTCGCTTGCCGATCGGAGTGTGGAAAAAGGCAACGATGCTTTCTATATCAACCGCTTTCGCCTGCTCTTCGGTGAGCCATTCTCCGTTTATCATGCGCGCGATTTGCTCCTGCACCTCATGAGCAGTCACTTCTTTTGTTACGTCAATATGTTGCATCACAAGATGCATAATCGTTCCTCGTTCGGCTGGCGTCATCGTTTTCGCTTGCAAAAAGCGCGGCCGTTCAACGATCTCTTTTCGAAACGGCTGTTCGGCATGTCCACCGTATATGTCGCGTTGTCGTTTTAATTCCGATACACTTTGTTTCGCCCTTAACGTCGTTGCGCTCGCATACGTATACGTCCAAGAAAGGCGGCGCTTGACTTCTTCTTCATATTCGCTTTTAATCGCCACAGGTTGCAGTTGTTGAATCGCTTCAACGATGTCACGATGCTCATTTGCTTGCTCATCTTCTTGCTCAAGCGCATGCGCCGACACAACGTGCATCTCCCATAGCGATGCATCGTGAAGCACCGTTTTCGACGGACAAACGCTTTGTGGATGACGGATGAGGGCATAACCGAGCCAATCCGCATAGCTTTTTGCCTTTTCAATGACATACGCAGGAAGTTCCCACGTGGATGTATAAGTGACTTCTTGCCATTTTTTCTTTTCCGCTTCGATATCCTTTACCGTCGATACGATATATAACTTTTCTTTTGCACGCGTCAGCGCGACGTATAAAATGCGCATTTCTTCCGCAAGCATGTGCAGTTTCATTTTTTTCTTGATCGCTAGCTGCGCGATCGTCGGATAGCTTGCCCGCCACGTCGGATGAACATAGCGCATCCCTAACCCGAAATCTTTATCTAATATGTAGTCGCCGCGCAAATCTTTCGTGTTAAATCGTTTTGCAGCACCTGCTAAAAAGACGATCGGGAACTCAAGCCCTTTACTTTTATGAATCGTCATCATGCGCACAACATCTTCTTGTTCTGTGAGCGAACGCGCCGCTCCAAAATCGTCCTCGCGCTCTTTTAGCCGTTCAATAAAACGTAAAAAGCGAAAAATGCCACGAAACGACGTTTTTTCATATTGTTTTGCGCGATCATACAACGCGCGTAAATTCGCTTGCCGCTGTTTTCCTCCCGGCATTCCGCCGACGTAGTCGTAAAAGTTTGTATCACGATACAATTGCCAAATGAAGTCAGCAAGCGGCTTTTGTCTTGCGGCTGTACGCCACTCCGATAAATACGAAAGCCAACGTTTCACTTTTTCATAAAGCTCATCATCTTGTGATTGCTCGACAAAAGCAAGCAACGCCTCATAAAATGCCCCGTCTTTTTTCGCCAAACGAATGCGCGCCAACTCATTTTCGTCCAATCCAACAATCGGTGAGCGAAGCACCGCTGCAAGCGGAATGTCTTGATACGGATTGTCAATCACTTTCAAAAGCGATAACATAATTGACACTTCGGTCGCTGAAAAGTAACCTGTCGACAACTCGGCATATACCGGAACGTTTTGCTTCCGAAATTCTTCTAACATCGCTGAAGCAGACGACATCGAGCGACATAAAATGACGATGTCGCGATACATGAGACGCCGTTCTCCTTTTAAGCGACGGTCGTAAACGAAAAACGGCTCGGCAAGCAGTTGTTTGATTTTTTTCGCGATCCATCTCGCTTCAAGCTGAACGGCTGTCACATCTTCTTGTTCTTCTTCGTCGCTTTCTTCTTTTGCTTCATTAATCCACACACATTCGACTGGCACTTGTTTTTCCGGATAATCGCGCGCGCCAAAGCGAAGAGCCGCGTCATCGTCATAACGCATGTCCCCGACCGTTTCCGTCATGAGTTGTCGGAAAATAAAGTTCGTTCCATCTAATATTTCTTTTCGGCTGCGAAAGTTTTTCGCTAAATCAATGCGCAATCCGCCCTCGCCGTCTTTCGTAAACCGATCATATTTTTGTAAAAAAAGCGACGGTTCCGCAAGACGAAAGCCGTAAATCGATTGCTTCACATCGCCGACCATAAACAAATTGCCTGTCGCTTCATCGTCGTTACATACGAGCCGTAAAATAGACTCTTGCACCATATTTGTATCTTGGTATTCGTCGACGAGCACTTCGGCAAATTGCGCTCGATAATAAAGAGCCGCTTCCGACGGCTTGAACTCATGTTCCGCAGAACGATCGCGTAAAATGTGTAAACAATAATGTTCTAAGTCTGAAAAATCAACGATCCCTTTTTCGTCTTTTTTCGCTTGCAATAGATCGGCAAACCGTTGCACCATTTGTATGATCGTAGCAACCATCGGCTTCATCTCGCGCAAATGGCGCACGTATGTCGCGGGTTGAAACGAAAACAGTTCTTCTGTTACACTGTTTATTTCTTTTTTCACTTGCTCGCGCAGTTTTTTTACCTCATCAATCAATTGTTCATCATATGTCCCGTCTTTCGGCTTTCTTTTTGCCGTCGCAAACGATACGTTTTTCATCGTTTCATGTAGCTTTTGCCACGATTCAGCACGCGCCTCTTTGAGCTTGGCAATAACTTGTTGATCGCTAACGAGCGTTGCATGCAAATAATCCGGTCCACCTGGCTCTTTCGTTTTTTGCAACGCTTGCGCCAATCGTTGTTCCGCTGTCTCTAGCGCCAAATCAACCGCTTGAAAAAGGTAATGTGCATACGGTAAATCGTCGACGCGTGCACCTTCTTCGACATCGTACATATGAACGATTTGTTGTAACCATTCGTTCGGGTTTGGATGCGAACGAGAAAATTCATATAGCCGTAAAATAAGCGTTTGCAAATCCGCATCTGTCCGATCGCTCGTATATTTGTCAACAACAGCTAAAAACGCTTCATCGTTTTCCGCATAATATTGTTCAAATAACGTTTCTAACACTTCTTCTTTTAATAGCGCCATCTCCCCTTCATCCGCGATGCGAAACACCGGATCAATGCCGATCATGTAATAATATTTGCGAATGACATCTAAACAAAACGAGTGAATCGTGGAAATAGACGCTTTTTGCAAAAGACTGAGTTGCCTGCGCAAATGAAGCGAGTGCGGTTCGTTTTCGAGCGCTCTCTCTAACGCTTCTCCGATACGCTGGCGCATTTCTGCTGCTGCCGCATTCGTAAACGTCACAACAAGCAACCGATCGACATCGATCGGCCGCTCTTTATGCAATATTTTTTGAATAATGCGCTCGACAAGCACCGCTGTTTTTCCTGAACCTGCGGCGGCGGCAACGAGCGTATGTTGACCTGTGGCATAAATCGCTTTCCATTGTTCATCCGTCCATTGACTTTCTCGTGGTTTTCGCGGAATCACACGATCACCCCTTTAACCATTCGTCTATATTATTTTTCGGTTTGAACACGCGATATTGTTCCGCATCGACCCCTTCGTCAAATTGGCACACATCGCGAAACTCACAATATTGACAAGCTGTTTTATTTTTCTGTTTGTACGGTGCAATATGCGTCACGCCGTCGATCATTTGTTCACCTACATCGACGATTAGACGGCGCACATGTTGCCTTAACATCGTAAATTGTTGCTCTGTTAACACTTTTGAATGTTGCGCAAACGTTCCATTTTTATTGAAACGAACAGGAATAACGAGAGAACTCGTTCCCGGCTCTACTTGTTCATCCATCAGCCGCACCGTTTGTTCGTCGGCTAATACGTAGCCACCCATTTTAAACTGTTCTAAAAACTTTTTCTCTAGCTCGTGTTCTTCAAGCCATTCATTCAGTTTCATCGTCGGGTTATGAATCGGAAAGTACAACACCCCTGCTGGAAACGCCGATGTGCCAACGAGCTTTTCCGCATACTCAAGCACGACATCTAAATACGCTAACATTTGTAACGCTAAACCGTAATATACTTCCGTTAAATCAAGCGTCTTTTGTTTCGATTTATAGTCAATAATGCGAAGAAGTACACCTTGTTCGCTCGTTGCTTGGTCGACGCGGTCGATGCGCCCGACAAACTGCAACATCGTCCCGTCCGATAATGTAAACGAAAGCGGCGGGAGCAACTCCCCTTCACCAAACCCTAATTCAACGCCAATCGGTACAAATCCGCTTCTTTTCGCATGTTCGCTTAATACGGTCGTCGCTTTCGTCATAATCGTCTGTAACTTTTTCTTCATATATCGATAACGGTGCGTGCTTAACAACACTTCTTGTTGAATGTATGGAGCAATTTGCTCGACCGCTTCATATGACAACTGTTCGCATTGTTGTTTTGATAATTCACTCCACGGTAGCCGTTCTTCCCGCAAGCGATTTGCGATCACTTTTAACGCTTCATGAAACAGCTGACCCATATCTGGCGCCTTAAATTGAAAGACCGTCCGTTCTTTTAACTTTAAACCGTGCGCGGCAAAATGAGCGAACGGACAACGGTTAAACGTCTCCATACGCGAAATGCTCGCTTTCACTTTTTTTCCATATAGCTCTTTCGCCAACTGCTTACGTAACTGTTTTGCGCGGTTTTCATAAAATAACGCCCGCACAACGACCGCGATTCGTTCTTTCCATTGCTCATGTTGCACGTAGGTGTTGTATACATCCCACCACATCGGAGCGATAGTGTATTGTCGCTTCCACGCTTCAAGTTGCTGCACTAACGGGCCGAGCGTGGCGATATCGTTTGTCATATATGACAATTGTTCGTGAGGCGGAAGGAAAAACGGATCGGCTCCCCATTGCATTTTTTTCACATGCGGGAACATATCCGTTAACCGTTTGATAAACATCGATGGCAACAACGTTTTTTCTTGCTCATCAGCTAGCGCATACGTAACATATAAACGTTCAGACGGGCTAACGAGCGCTAAATAAAGTAAAAACGGCTCATCAAGCAATCGATCGCGGCTCGCTGGGGCAACGCGTACGGAATAATGATGCAACAATTCGCGATCCACTTCCGACAACATCCCATCATCGTTTTTGCGCATCGGAATAATGCCTTCGTTCACCCCGACAAGAAACGTACAGCGAATGTTGGAAAGGCGGGAACGATCAAAATGAGCAATTAACACTTGGTCGGTTGCCGGTGGCACGAGAGAAAACTGCAAACTTTCTAATCCCGTTTCAATAATGGTAAAAAACGTTTCGAGTGAAAGAGATTCATCGCCTAATATTTCCACATATTCATCAAGCAAATGAATAAACGCTTGCCATACTTGCTCATGGTGACGCATAGCGGACAAGTCGCCTCTCTCTTCCGCTTCATCGCGCCATCGTTGCAGCTTTTGTGGAATGTGAAGTTGTTCTGCGTATGCATATAGCGCTTCGCATTGTTCACGTCCTGTCTTTGCTTGTTTTAACCGCTTTTGTAAAAACAACAACGGAGAAATAACAAGCTTGCGCCATTCATTTAATTGTTGCTCATATCGTTTTTCTTCATCTGTTTGTGGCGCATGGATCCCTTCGAGCCCTTTATACTTGCGATACGTCCAATGTTCTGTCCATTTGTCTCCTTGTACGCCCGAAGCGAGCACATAGTTTTCCAGTTGATCGATCGCCATGCGCATCTCATGTATCGGCTCATCAAACGAAAAAAACAAGTCGGTTTTCACAGCACGAAATACCGCTTCGTAACGAAAGTTCGTCCGTACTGCTTCGATGCTTGCGCGCAAACATTCAATGAACGGATGATCAAGCATCGGTTCTTTTTCATCAATAAAATACGGAATGCGATAATCTGCAAATACCGTTTTTAACACGTCGCGATAGTCTGAAACGTTGCGAATGAGCAAAGCGATGTCACGATAGCGATATCCTTCATCGCGCACAAGCCGAATGATTTCACGAGCAATGCCTTCCATTTCTGCTCGGCGAGTGGTCGCTTCTCCAATGACAATCGCTTCCGTTTGTTTTGGCCATACACGTACAGGACGATCATCGTAATGTGCTTCAAGATGGCGAAGCTCTTCATGTTTGTGGCGGACGTTTTCATGAAGTTGTTCTACTTTTTCAATCGCCACTCCATTTTGTAGCGCCATTTCGCGCAGTTGGGCATACGTTCGCCACGTGCTACGAAATACGTGCAAATCGTTTGGTAGTTGTTCATACGGAGCGTCTAACGTAAGCGCAACCGTCACATGTGGGCAATGAATAAACAACTGTTCAATCACCATATATTCTTGCGGGGTAAATTCATAAAAGCCGTCCATGTAAATGCGCGCACGTTTCATATAGGAAGAATGGCGAATTTTTTCCGCAAGCAGGCGCAAATAATCTTCTGAATCGACATAATGATGTGCCATCTGTTGTTCAAATTGCTCAAAAATCATCGCTGTATCTTTTAATTTATCAGCAAGTACCATTTCGTTTGCGGTCGCATGACGGCGCAGCTCTTCTTCCGTTTGTTTTAATGCTGCTGGCGTCACACAATATCGTTTATATTCCGTCAACATTTGTTCCAGTTGTTCAATAAAGCCGCGTTTGTCGGCTGCTTTTCGAAACAGCTTTAACTGTTCTTTTTGTTGTTCAACAATTTTCCTTAGCAACATATGTACGCCTGTTTGCGTTAAATGATGGCGGCTCATGCCGCCTGTCTCTTGCAAGACGCGCCAAGCGAGGCGCGTGAAACTAAACACTTGTGCGCGAATCATTCCTTTGACGTTTGCGTTCATAAGAGCATATTCCGATTGAAACGTCATTTGTTCAGGAACGAGATAAATAATCGGATCGCCATCGGGTTCATGCGCAAGTTGTTCGATCATTTCTGTTAAACACATCGTCGTTTTTCCGCTTCCCGACCGCCCGATGATAAAACGTACAGACATATTGTTCATCCTTTCTTATTTTCCATCGTGCAATGCGAAACGTTGCTCGACTTTTTTTCCGACGTACCAAAGAAGAAAAATAGCGGCTGCGACAAATACGGTGCGCATCGGTTGACGAATTAAAGCGACAACGTCATAGCCGATAAAACTAATCGTAAACACCATCACCATTTTTCCGAGCAACACGGCAAGCATATATTGCTGCATCGCAATACCTGATAATCCTGCCACGACATTCACTGCCGCGGATGGTGTAAATGGGAAACAAAGCAGTAAAAAGAGCGGCCCAAAGCCGCGACGCTCAATCCAATGCATCATGCGGCGAATGGTCGGATGGCGATGTAAAAAAGAGAAAAATCGTTGTCTCCCGATTTTTCGAACGAGAAAAAAGACGAGCAGTGAGCCTGCGCTCGTTCCAATCCATGAGATGAAAAACCCTTTCCAAAGACCGAATGCCGCCGCGTTTGCCATGACAAAAACGAAAAGCGGCAAAAACGGTAAAAACGCCTCTGCCATCGGCAAGACGATGCCCGGAATAACGCCAAATGAACGATATTCCGCTAACATGTCAAGCATATGTTTGATCGTAAACCATTGTTTTAATTCCTCTAAACTCATACAGTAACCCCTTTGCTACGTGCTCATGTTTATATTGTACAAGTTTAGAGGAAAAGAGAAAACTACTACGACAATTCCCTTTCCCGCAAATATAACAAATACATCATTTTTCGTTCGCGCGCTTCGATTCGTTCGCTCATCTTTGTCCGCAACTGAGCTGTGCGATGCAATTGGTTCACAAATGAATGATGGGAAATACATAGCTCGACGCTCGTCCCGTTTGAAAAAGTAATGCGTGTTTTTCCACCTTGAACATGCTCATGATGACGAATATGTAAATGCGATAGCCATATACATTGAGGATTCGTTGGGGAGATCGTTGGAAAAAAGAAAATTTCGTTCGTTGGTTCGACTGCAATGGGTGCTTTATGCGAAGTGCCAATAATATGTTTTGATCCATCTTTCCTTCCTCTTAAACTAGCGCCATAGTACAAACAACTTTGTTCAATAATGTCCATCGGACTTTGTTTCACAACAATTTCTCCATCTTCCTCTAACGCTTTCGTCCACAAATGTTTGTCATAAAAAAACGGAAAAAGACCCATCGTATAGCGTGTTAAATGTAGATGCTCGACGATGAGCATATCGCTCCCTCCCTTATCTTTTATTCCCCCACGATGCTAGTTTAATCTAGATCGTGGGCACTACATATTTAATTAATTGGAAGTTTACATTCCTTGCATCACTTTTCTTCCCACCATCTTACAGGTACATCATCAATATTTATAGGTTTTACATACTTATAGACTTCTAACGGCTGCCTTACTAAGTCAATATTATATTCAGATCCGTTCTCTCTGAATTTGCTTCTAATCTTTTCTTTTATTAACTCACGCTTAGGATTCCCAGCATGAATACCATTATGATCAAAAGAAAACTCTGGTTGTAAAAGCACGAACGTAGAAAATGGGTTGTGTGAATACCTAGGATGTTTCTTAGGATAACATGGAGCAAATGTAGTAACGAAAAAAGTTTGACCACCAAAAGAAAATCGCCAATCCGATCTGAGAATATTTTGATTCATGCAATGAATCTTTGCTGGATCTTTATCACTTAGATATGTCAAAACTCGTCTTAACGTTTTAGATAAATTATCTAATCGATCTCCATACTCTTTACCATAAACTTCAATAACAAATCCATCGAGCCCTTCACAAGGAGCAACTCTATTGAAACGCTTTAATAGTTTCAAATTGTTCTCAAGGTTTTCTTCTAGCGATAAGTCCTCAACAAAGTTATAGCTTCCCCAAATCTTTGCTCTCGATGAAAAAATGCAATTTGTTTTTTCAGCTACCTTTTTAAACCTTTGAATACTTGATGATGTAGTAGGATCTTGGGAATGACCAAATCTCCCTTTATCCCTAGATAGATTTTTTAGCAAGACCCTTTCAATTTCTTCAAATAAGTTACCTTTTAGACTTTTAGATATCGATACAAGAATGACATGTAACTTGGCAATTTCTGAGGCAACTCTACATGTATCCTCTCCACATTTCGGCGTTTTATCTCCTTCATAGTGATTTAAAATTCTTGAAATTTTAGACGCCTGAATGGACATATCTAGGAAAGCTTCTGTAATATCATGATATTCAGAAGTCGAATCATATAATTCATGAATATTTCTGCTATAACCTATATTAATGAGTTCTTCATCTAAATTAGCGCAGTACTGATTAGCCAAACATGTAGAAATAATAAATACATCAGAAAGTTCTTTGATTAAAGTGCTTCCCACTCCGTTCACTCTAATCTCCTGTGCGACCTCCCCAATTTCTTCACTTAATCGCGCTAAAGCAGAAAGAGGCGACCAATATCCCCCTAAACTTAAAATAGCATCTTCAACCTTTTTTTTGGTAAATAGACATTTTATTCATCATACCTTCCTCCTCATAAGAGCATAAAAATTCTAAAAATACACGAAATAACATGTAAAATTATAACTTAAAAAGAAATAAAGTTCAAATATAAAAACTACTTTGAAATGCTTTCAAAAATCTAACTCATCATTTAAAATAAATGTAACTATTTAATCAAATGTCGGGCTGTAAGAGAGATACAGTTCAAACAGAGTATTTCAATCAGAGCAAATATCTTGTTCTTAATTTGACAGAGGAAAAATGCAAAAATTTGTATCTCCTCATCTGTTTTTCTACCTAAAATATACATTGAACGAAAGGATAGTATTTTTTATGAACGATATAGCTAAAATTATAAATGCTATCAAACTTGCACAAAATCTAAAAATGGAATTAAGACATAGTTGGTTATCTAATGGGCGACAGGAAAGCGTGGCAGAACATACATGGAGAATGTCTTTCATGGCTATATTGATTGCTCCTTACATAAAAAATATAAATCATGAAAAATTAATAAAAATGATTATCATTCATGATCTAGTGGAAGCTATTGTGGGAGATATCCCTGCTTTCAATACACTTTATCAAATTGAAGAGAAAAACAAAAAAGAACAAATGGAATTCGAAGCTGCTCTTGAAATAAAAAACATTCTCCCAAAAGAAATAGGAGAAGAAGTATTTCACTTGTGGTTAGAATTTGAGGAGAAAAAAACATATGAAGCAAAAGTGGCTAACGCTCTTGACAAACTAGAAGTACAGCTTCAACATAATGAAGCACACATTTCAACATGGCTGGAAATAGAGTATGAAATGTTATACAAAATGTCCGAACATGTTAATTTCGATTCCTTTCTTAGTCAACTTAAGGATGTGATAGAAAAAGACGGAGAGAACAAAATGTTGGAAGCAGGGATAAAGGTAGAAAAATATAAAAAAATATCGGACTCATGATGCTGTTTTATTACAACAGAACCTCCGAATGGTTCGGATAAACGAACCATTCGGAGGGGACTTTACGCATTTGTAAACTGTTCTTCTTCTGTGGAGCCTTTTAAAGCGACAGTTGATGCTTGACCGCCTGTAATGACAAGCGATACTTCATCAAAGTAGCCTGTTCCGACTTCGCGTTGATGGCGTGTTGCTGTGTAACCGTATTTTTCCGCCTCAAACTCTGCTTGTTGCAATTCGGAGTAAGCAGCCATGCCGCGATCGCGATAGCCGTGTGCTAACATAAACATGCTGTAGTTGAGGGCATGGAAGCCAGCTAATGTAACGAACTGGAACTTGTAACCCATTTTTCCGAGCTCCACTTGGAAGTTCGCAATCGTTTCGTCATCCAATTTTTTCTTCCAGTTGAATGAAGGTGAGCAGTTGTACGCAAGCAATTTACCTGGGAATTTTTCATGAATCGCTTCCGCAAAACGACGCGCTTCTTCTAAGTTCGGTTCGCTCGTCTCGCACCAAATTAAATCAGCATACGGTGCATACGCCAATCCGCGCGCAATCGCTTGGTCTAAGCCGGCACGCGTACGGAAAAACCCTTCTGGTGTCCGCTCGCCTGTAATAAACTCTTGGTCGCGCGGATCGATGTCACTTGTAATTAAATCCGCCGCGTTTGCATCTGTGCGCGCAATTAATACTGTCGGCACTCCCATCACATCTGCCGCAAGTCGCGCCGCAATTAAGTTGCGAATCGCTGTTTGAGTCGGAAGCAACACTTTTCCACCTAAATGGCCGCACTTTTTCTCAGAAGACAATTGGTCTTCAAAGTGTACGCCCGCTGCCCCTGCTTCAATCATCGCTTTCATTAATTCAAATACGTTCAACTGGCCGCCAAACCCAGCTTCCGCATCGGCTACGATCGGCAAGAAATAATCGATCTCTTCTTTTCCTTCAACATATTGAATTTGATCGGCGCGTTGAAGCGCTTGGTTAATGCGTTTCACAACGTGCGGTACGCTATTTGCCGGATATAAGCTTTGGTCTGGATACATATGCCCAGCTAAGTTCGCATCCGCCGCAACTTGCCATCCGCTTAAATAAATCGCTTTTAAGCCTGCTTTCGCTTGTTGTACCGCTTGGTTTCCTGTTAATGCTCCGAGCGCATGAACGTAATCTTCTGTATTTAATAAATGCCAAAGCTTCTCTGCCCCACGGCGCGCAAGCGTATATTCAATATCGAGCGAACCGCGCAATTTAATGACATCTGCTGCGCTATATGGGCGCGTAATCCCTTTCCACCGTTCATCTAATTGCCAACTTTCTTCTAATTGTTTCACACGTTCTTCGAATGTTGCCATTTCCTTCTCCCCCTTAATTTTTTATCGTAACCCCTCTGTTTCCGTACAAAAGACCCCCAAATGACTGTGATGCTCTTTTCTCTATGTACGAGCTGTGATTTGTTTCCCACCCCTTTTGTTATAATACACACTTTCCTTTTGACATCTTTATTATATAACACAATTTTCAGAAAAGAAAGTATTTTTATGAATTTTTTTCAAAAAAATATGTTTACTGCTGTTCTAAAAAAATAATTCGTTCTAAAATCGTTGGATGGCTGTAACGAAATAGTTTGACGACATACGGTGGATGTACTTGACTTAAACTTGAACGCGTCAATTGTTGAAACGTCGAGATCGCCGCTTCTTTATTTTTCGTTAACTCAATTGCATATTTGTCTGCCGCGTGTTCTTCATAGCGGGAAATCGCATTCATCGCAGGGCTCGCTGCAAAACTTAATAGGGAAATAAGAAGTAAAAAAACAGGTAAGGAAGAAAGGTCGTTCCATTTTTTTATTCGGAAAAGTGTGCCAAACCGTTCAACTGCCCTCTTCATCCATCGATTTGTCAACAACAGTCCGATAAACGTGACAACAATATATAGTCCTATCCCCCAATACATATGCTTCATGACGTAATGCGCCATCTCATGCGCCATAATAAATAAAATTTCATCTTCGCTTAACCGCTCCAATGTCGTATCCCATAACACAATGCGTGAATTGCTGCCGATGCCTGTGACATACGCGTTAAGCGCGTTCGTTTTTTCCGACATATTTACTTCAAATACGTGTTCAGCAGGGATGTTAGCCTTTTCTGCTAACGCTAAAATTTTTGCTTCTAACTGTTTGTCTTTTAAAGGATAAAAATCGTTATAAAGCGGATCGATAAAAACAGGTTGAATAAACGTTAAAAAAAGCGTAAACGGAATAGAACAAAGCCATGCGTACACCCACCATCGTTTTTCGAATTTTTTCATAAGCACATATAACACGTAAACGATGACAACCATGATGGCGTAATTTACCCAAAAATCAATGAGTTCATCGCGCATCCAACTTGAAAACGTTTGTGTAGAAATGTGATACATTTTCGTCACGTAATAGCTTATATAGCTAAGCGGAAACGTGACGACTTGTACAAGAAGCGATAGCCAAAATACGTAAATGGCCGTTTGCATAAACTGACGCTTCGTCGTCGCTTCCGCCCATTGTTGAAATCGTGCCGACAAGCCAAACAGCAGCACAAATATATAAATGACCCACTCATACGGAATAGATAAAAAGAATAAAAAGTTTTTTACTTCGGAAAACTGTTCAGTCAACATCAGTTCTTTTTTCGTTAAAAACGTCGCCGGATCTGCGCTCGTTCCTTTATATTGTGGTGGAATGGAAGAGTCTGTCCATTGAAATAAGTAAAATGCAAAAAACAGCGCATATATCGCATACAAAAACAACGTCCAAAAAGCAATTTTTCTCATTTTCCTTCCCCCTTGTCCATCGTTACTACTAGTTTAGTTTTTCATTCGCCATTTAGAACAACGAAAAAATTCAAATAATTGTCACGTCCCATTCTCCTCATTGGCACGTTGATTATGTATGATGAAAGTGGGAGGGATCACATTGAAAAAACTATACATTGGCTTTTTTAGCTTACTTGCCATTTGTATCGGCATTGGAATGTTTTATTTTTCTTTTTACCGACAAGATAAAATGGAGTTTCCAAAAGACGTGACGATGGAAACCGCATGGGGAAAACCGTATTCATTTCGTAACATGGAACCGAAAGTGCGCCTATTAGAGTTCGTGTACACAAACTGTCCAGACATTTGTCCAAGTACGTCATTTCAAATGAAACAGTTAAAAGAACGGTTGGAAAAAGACGGTTTGTTTAAAAACAAAGTTGAATTTATTACGATCACCATTGATCCAACACGCGACACACAACAAGTGATGCAAACGTATGCGAACATGTTCGGCGTGGAAAGCGATGACGAAGGATGGATTTTTTTGAGAGGTAGCGAAGAAGATACGAAAAAAGTAGCTGACGCTTTCGACTTCTTATATCGCGATCCTGGAAACGGCATGCTGATTCATACGACGCTCACTTACTTTTTAGACGAAAACAATCGCGTCATCGCCACATTCGGCATGGGCGAAAAAGGTTTCGATAAAGAAAAAGTATATAAAGAAATTGTAAAAGAGGCGAAGTAGCCTCTTTTTCTCTTGTCGGACTATCGGACTACCATTTATCATAATAAAGTAGGACTCCAAGACTATATAAGGGGGATAAACATGAAAAGGTGGAAAGATCGTAGCCTTATTTTCCGAACGACTTTTTTATTATCAACGATTGTTGCAATTGTATCCATTACCACTGTAGGCACAATGCTATACCAAGTTTCAAAAGAAGAAAAAGAGCTTATAGAGGAAGTTTCTGTAGAAAAAACGGCTTCATACGCCCATGAAGTTGAAGGAATATTTAATGGCGCACAAAAAGTCGCCCAATCGTTTGGGGAATATATGTTTTTTGCAAAAAGACATGGTCTCACCCGCGAACAAATATTGGAACATATGCACGATTTACTTGAGCGTAACGAGCAATTACTCGGCATTTATACGTTATGGGAACCGAACGCGTTAGATGGAAAAGATCGAGAATACGCCAATAAAGAAGCTCACGATGCCACTGGTCGCTTTATTCCATATGTTGTTCGCAGCGATGGAAAAATTATTGTCGAAGCAAGTATTGATTATGATAAAGAAGGAACAGGAGACTATTATTTAGTTCCTAAAAAAACAAAGAAGCCTCTATTACTCGAGCCATATACGTACACCGTCAACGGAAAAGATATATTGCTTACATCGTTAATTTTACCGCTTCTCGACCCGACAACGAACGAGTTTTTAGGTATTGTCGGTGTCGATTTTGAAGTATCGTTTTTGCAACAACTCGTAAGCAAAGAAAAACCGCTCGGCGGGTTTTTAAACTTGATTACTGGTGATGGCACGATTATTGCGAGCGGCGCAGGAGAACAGTTCATCGGAAAAACCATTACACTTGATAAAGAAAAAACAGTGCTAAAGCGCATCGCAAATGGGGAGCATTTTACTGACGAAATTTACTCACAACTTCTTCAAGATAATATGTTGCGCGCTTTCGCACCTATTGAATTTCCTCTGTTTGAAAAGAATTGGGCGCTCGTTTTATCTGTTCCATCTAGCACTGCATTTGAACGCATTGAAAAACTAGTCGTTAATGGGACAATCGGAATTTTATTTTTAATTTTACTACTCGCACTTTTTATCATTTTCACACTCCGACGTATTTTGCTTCCTGTCCGTCATGCAGCACATGTTGCTGAGCAAATTGCGCACGGTCAGTTGAACGTTCATATTGAAGCATTACCGTATAACGATGAAATCGGCAGATTAACAAAAGCGATGAAAACGATGGCAGAAAATCTTCGTGAACAAATCGGAACATTAGCCGATGAAAGCAAGCTGCTAACAGACGAAGCAGAGCGCATCGCAACAAACGCAGAACAAAACAGCGAAGCAAGTGCTTACGTCCATGAAGTGATGAGTGAAATGACGGAACGAACAACTTCACAAACAGAAGCGTTGCTAGAAAGTATGAAAGCAATGGAGGAAATGGCGATTGGCGTTCAAAAACTAGCGGAGTCGACATCAGAAGTAGCCGACTCTGCAAAAGAAATGTCGGATGAAGCAAAACGAGGAAAAGAGCACCTAGAACAAACAGTGAAACAGATGAACCAAATTCGACAATCGTTTTCTCTTATTTCTAAACAAGTAAATGATCTCACATCTTACTCCGAACAAATCGGACATATTGTTGCAACAATTAGCACGATTTCATCGCAAACGAATTTGCTTGCTTTAAATGCCGCCATCGAAGCTGCCCGTGCGGGAGAATCAGGAAGAGGATTCGCCGTTGTTGCAGAAGAAGTACGAAAACTAGCCGAACAAGCGGACGATGCAGCAAAACAAGTGAGTGAACTCATTGGACGCGTTCAACATCAAGTAAAAGAAGTAGAAGAAGTAACAAAACAAGGAGCGGACGACATTCAGCAAGGCAGTACGGTGATCACGAATACTGCTCAAACATTTGAACGAATTGTTCAAAAAACAGATGTCGTATCGGAAGAAATTCAAGAAATATCTGCCGCAACCGAACAAATGTCGGCTGGTGTTGAACAAGTGACAGCATCGATTGAAAATATTGTTGAAAACGCAAAAGATGTTCAGTACGACATCCAACAAGCAACAAATTCAGTGGATGAACAAGCGAACATTTCAAAACAGCTAGATGAATCATCGAAACAGCTGGCTAGCATCTCATCTAAATTACAGCAACTTATTCAACGATTCAGTTTGTAGATCAGCCATTGGCTGATCTACTTTTTTTTCTCTTCAAGTACCTTTAAAATATAAGAAACGATGAAATAAATGTGCACCCGTTTCTTTTCATCTACTTGACGTAAAGCCTTTATGATCTCCTCTTCTATTTTGTGATGTCTGTTTTCGTATTCATTCGCTACTAGCCAATCTATCGAAACATCTAGCGCCCTACTAATTGGAATAAGCAAATCAACTCTTGGTGTTACCGTTCCATTCACTATTTTATTGATCGTACTTTTCGGTTGACCTGTTTGTTCGGCTAAATCTTTTTGCTTTAAATTCAACTGCTTAAGTCGCTGCTTAATTCTTTCACTGATGACCACTTTTACATCATCCACATTTACCATTCCCTTCATTTTTTGTTTCTTTTTTTGGATTTTTTTATTGAAAAATTCCTAAAAAGAAACTATAATATTACACAAATAAACCTTTCTTCATCTTTTGCTATCATAACAAGGCGGTGAATTCATGGACGTTTATGCTCATGCAAAACGGACCATTATGATCGGAGTAGTATGTTGTTACACATTTATCGCATGCGTGCTGGCATGCATAAATATTTCTAAATTTTTTTACATCGCAAGTGTATGGTTCATTACTATTATTCTCTTCCTTGGATTTTTTTTAAAAAAAGAACAAGAGTTGCAGTCTTTGAAAAATAAAGAAAATGATAGTCATATTTATCAATATGTTTACTCTTTAAGACGATTCCCGACAAAAATCATACATATTGTTTTTTTCTGTTTTATGTGTTTTTTCGTTCTACTATTTTTCATTCAATTACCTAGCATGCATTTGCTTTTATCAGCGTGTTTATACGGCATGTTTCACAGCATTCTTTTTTATGTCATCAATCGCTCATTACTGAAGGTAATTGAATATGATGTAGATTATTTTTTTCATCTAGGATACCGAAGTGCTATCATAGCGTCAGATTTTCCACACACGTCAACTTTCAAAAGATTCATCCATTATGGAGTGGGTGGCGTTTCTTTATCAATTATGTATGTGTTGACGATTCATCGTATGTTTATTCAAAGCAATCCGAACGAGCATGTTGTTTTTTTCATCATATCAATCGCCTTTTTAGCTTTTTTCGTGATATTTTATTTAGCAGTAAGTTACGCCGTATCCGAACATATAAAAACAACCATCTACACCTTAAGAGAACGGGCGATGCGTGAAGAAATTCCAAATGTGTATACCGATGAATTTTCCATTCTCACCCACACTTTAAATATATACAACGATCCGACAAAAAAAGCTTTACGTCTGCTAGCGAAAATTGAAAATAAAAGCGATGAACATAAATATATTGCTGATCATTCACGACGTGTTGCTTATTATTGTCTACAAATTGGACAGCTAGTTGGCTTGCAAGATCGCCAATTAAACAGTTTATACCAGGCTGCCCTTCTTCACGACATTGGTAAAATAGGTATACCTGACTATATTTTATTAAAAAAAGGGGCGTTATCTAAAGATGAATTTTCATTCATTCAGCAATACCCGAATATAAGCCACTTTCTTGCTGAAACAGTTTTTCAAATCGAGGATAAAGATATTCTTACAGCTATTCTTTTCCATAAAGAATGTTTGGATGGAACAGGCTACCCTAATCAATTAATAGATAAGCATATTCCAATTATGGCGAAGATTATTTCAATAGCAGATGCTTTTGATGCGTTAATGTCAACAAGACCTTATCGACAAAAGAAGAGCAGAGATGAAGCGATTCACATATTAAAGAGTGGAAGTGGTATCAAATGGGATGAACATATATTAAATAAATTTATAAATTTATTTACAAAAAAAGAAATAAATATAATAAATTAGCGATAAGAAGGTGTATCTTCATATCGCTTTTTTCTTGCACGGAAAGGGGATTTTTTCGTTGAACTGTATACATTTATTAAAAACTACACTTTCTTGTTTTGAACATTCTATCGCTCAGCCAACAGTCCTTATTGTTGATGGAGAAATTATTTTTTCATACGATTCATCGGAGGATATAAAATATTTTTTTTATAAAAATGAATCTTATTTGAAACAACAGACAGCCGACATTTCACGACCAATGTTATTGCAATACGGATTAACTAATTGGATGGTTTTCCCTATAGAAACAAAAATAAAGAATTGTGAAGCATTATTGTTTGTTTCATATCCATATCACAATGATACCCATCATTACATCACATGCTTAATTGAGACACTCGCACTTATTATTCAAAAAAAATATAGAGACGAATTGCTCGCATTAGAAATCAAACAGTTATCAGAAAGAGAGAAACAAATCTTCTTCCTCATATTGAAAGGATACAGTAACAAAGAAATTGCGCGAGAGCTTGTTTTAAGTCAACATACAATCAAAAACCACGTGAATAACGTATTTCAAAAGCTTGACGTCAAGCGTCGTTCTCAGCTTATCGCAAAATTTAACCATTTTTTATAAACTGGGGGATTCGTATGGACATTTATGTTGGAAGACAACCGATCTTAAATAGAAAAGATGAAGTGATTGGATATGAACTGTTGTATCGAAGCGGGGAGCAAAACGTCTACAATGCTATCGATGGAGACCGTGCGACGATCGATGTACTAGTCAATAGTTTTATGAATATAGGTATAGAAAGATTAACAAATGGGGCTAGATGTTTTATCAATTTTACTGAAACATTGTTAAAGCGCGGTTTACCTTTTTATTTTCCAAAACATTTGATTGTTGTTGAAATTTTAGAATCTATTCCTTACTCCGATGAGTTGCTAAACATATGCAGAAAGTTAAAAAAAGAAGGATATATGATTGCACTTGATGATTTTGTATGTTCAAATCAATATATCCCCCTTCTCCCATATGTAGATATTATAAAAATTGATCTTTCTAATCAAACAAACGATCATGATTTCAAATATTATATTGAACAATATAACATTAAGCTGCTCGCTGAAAAAGTGGAAACGAAGGAACAACTAGAACAGGCGAAAAAAGAAGGATTTTGTTATTTCCAAGGATATTTTTTCAGTAAACCAATTGTCATTAAAGAAAAGGCATTGCCGAAAATGTCACACGCTTCACACCTCACTTTAATTCAGCAAATGAATAAAAATGAATTAGAATTCGAGGAAGTTGTTCAAACAATTGAAAGTGATCCAACATTAACATATCGTTTACTAAAAGCTGTGAATGCTTCTTTTATTTCATATTCACCAAAAATTAAATCGATTCGTCACGCAGCTATTTTACTCGGAACAAACCAATTAAAAAGCTGGCTAACTGTGTTAGCATTACAAGAACCAAACGAACCGTTTAAAAACGAAATCATTGTAAATAGTTTAATACGTGCGAAAACGCTCGAACAGTTAGCAGATCTCATTCACTTGCGCGATGAAAAAGACGTTTTATTTTTTATGGGAATTTGTTCATCGCTTGATTTATTGCTTCAACGCCCACTGCAAGAAATATTGCAAGAATTACATGTCGATGAAGCGATTCAACATGGTCTAAACGGACAAAAGAGTATGTATTCCATTTTGTATCATCTTGTCATTGCACTAGAAACAAACGATACAAACAAATTGAAAGAGATAACAACTACTTTAAACATTGATTTATCAAAAGCATTTGCGATTTATCAACAAAGTATTGAATGGGTTGTTGAATTACAAAAAGATATACAAGTAAAATAAAAAGGCTTTTCACAAGCCTTTTTATTTTACCTTAAACTTATTCATCATCTCTGTCAGTTCATCAGCTAACTGTTCAACTTGCTTTGCTTGTTCAAAAACTTGTTGAGCTGCTGCTGCTTGCTGTTCAGTTGCCGCGCTCACTTCTTCAATGCTAGCCGATGCTTCCTCTGTTACTGCTGCGACATCTTGCATATGCTCTGCAATTGTTTTCGTATCACTTTGCACAGTATGAATGCGAGAGATCACTTGATCACTTCGTTCGCTTGCGCTCGTCAAGTTGTGTGCAATATGTTGGAACGCTTGTTTCGCTTCACTCACTCGTTCAAAAGCAAGATTCGCCACTTTACTGCCTTCTGTCACAATCACGATCGCTTGTTCTGTATCGCTATATGTTTGCTGGATCATTTGCGCAATTTTATCTGTTGCTTTTTCTGTTTCTTCTGCTAGTTTTCTCACTTCTCCCGCTACAACAGCAAAACCTCTCCCTGCTTCTCCCGCTCTTGCTGCCTCAATCGAAGCATTCAATGCTAATAAATTCGTTTGCGATGTAATATGACTAATCACATTAACAATTTCTCTCACTTCTTTTGAACGTTCACCTAATCGTTTCATCGCCTCAACTGCATCTCTTGAATGTTTAGTTGCCGACATCATCGCTTCGCTCATCGTATGAAGAATCGTTTCTCCTTGTATCGACACTTGCTTTGCTTCTGCCATCGCTTTTTCCATCTTTTCAGCTTCTTCAATTAATCGCTGTAATTCGTTCATCATGCGATTGACTCGTTCTGTTACATCTTGAACAGAATGTGCGATTGCTGTGGAACCGTGAGCCATTTCGCTCATCGTCACTGCCACTTGGTTTGTTGTTTGCTTCGTTTCGTCACTTGCCACAACAAACGTTTGAGCATATTGACGAAGCTGCTCAGCTGAATCGTGCAACTGTTGTAGCATATGGCGCATATGATGAACCATTTGTTGAAAATATTGTCCGAGCTGTCCTACTTCATCTTCGCTTCGATGGTCGATCGTTACCGTTAAGTCACCGCTCGCTACTTCTTTCGTTAATTGGCTTAATTTTTGCAACGGACGGACAAGTCGTGAAGCAAATAAAACGATTATAACAACCGCAAATAACACAACAACTCCCGCCGTAACAAACGATAAAATCGCTAAATAATATAACTTTTCTGTCGCTTCATCGACAGGCACAGTAAGCACAAGCCCCCATCCTGTCGACTCAATCGGTGCATAGAAGGCGTATTTTTTTATCCCTTCAAATTCATATATCCCCATTCCTTTTTTGCCATCTAACGCCCGTCTTAACAATGAAACGAGCTGATCATTTTTTTCCTTCAATAAGTTTTTCTCTAATACGTATTCTTTTTTCGGATGCGCAATGAGCACTCCGTCTTGCTGAATTAAATACCCATATCCCGTTTTCCCAACATCCACGTGAATGACTAAGTTTGTTATTTCTTCTGTTTTTACTGTCCCTAATAGTACGCCAATAATTTCTCCTTTTTCACGAATAGGAGAAGCAATGACAATGACTTTTTCCCCAGTCGCACGTGAAACGATCACATCAGAAATGGACGTTTTCCCTTTTAAAGCCTCTTGAAAGTATAGGCGATCACCAATGGATAATTCTTTTCCATTCGCGTACGCTTTTCCATTCCGATCAGCAACGGCAATCAGCTCAAATGTTGACCACGTTTTTTGGATATGAGCAAGTCTTGTCTCATTTTTTTGTAGCTCAACAACATCCCATCCACCTTCACTGCTCAATCCTTCAATTAATTTTTTATGATCGGTAATCCACTGATTGACCGCTGTTTGCAGTCGTCCAAGCTCTACTTGAGCCGTCTGTTCAAATTGATCCTCTAAAAACTGCTTTGCTTTTTGATGGTTCAAATATGCCACTAAAAATAAAGAAATAATGACAAGAGGCATAATGACTAACAGTAGCTTCCCCCTAATACTTTTCATAATCTTCCCCCTAACAAACAAATGTTTTATATATGTATTATCATAAATAAAATAAGTATGTAATAAAAGTAGGTAATTTTGACGATTATGATACATTTTAAATAAAATATTTATCTCTATTTTATATATTGAAAAATCAACATCTTTCGACAATAATAGACATATACTCTAATGTAAAAGGAGGGACGAAAGAGGTGGAAGAAAAAATACGCTTGCCACACGCTCTTTTCTCAAGTGAACAATTGCTATTTCATATGATGGATCAATTGTTCGATATCGTTTTTTTAATGAAAGTCGAAAAAGGACCGCGGTTTCGTTACGTGCGCGTTAGTCCGACAGCCCTCCATTTAGCGAATTTACGCGAAGAAGATATAGGAAAATATATTGAAGATGTGTATGATGAACATGTCGCAAATCATTTAAACTTTCAATATATAAGAGCATGCAAAACAAAGTCGCTCGTCACTTTTCGCGATCGAATGAACGTAAAAGATGACATCCGTTTTGCGGAATCTACGTTAATTCCTCTTTTGAACGAAAAAAACGAAGTATCATATATCGTCGCATGTACGCGTGAAATTACCGATATGCTAAAAAAAGAAGAACAGCTAGAAGAAGCACAACAACTAATTGACTCTTTATTTACCCACTCGCAAGAAGCTTTTATTTTATTTGATTTATTCGGGCATATTATTCGCGTCAACGAAAAAACAGAACGTTTATTTGGACTGCAACAAAAAGACATTGTCGGGAAAACACTTTTCGACATTATTCCTGTATATAAAGAAAATATCAATCAAACGTTACAACGATTAAGCGAAGGAAAACCGTTACATGCCATTCGCCTAACGATGAAAACGAAAAACGGTGAGATGATATACGTTTCTGTAAACGCATCTCCTTTATTTAACAAAGACGGAAACATTATCGCAGGCTTTGCTAGCCTTTTAAATATTACGGATCTCATCCAAACGCAAAAACAATTAAAGCAAAGCGAAAAATTACATCGTCATGTCGTGGAAACATTTCCTAAGGCGATCATCATTTGTACCGATCAACAAATCACGTATGCGAATACAGTCGCTCTCCATATGTTCAAAGCATCAACGATCGAAGACGTCCGAAACAAGCCAGTCCAACAATGGATTCATACCGTCCCAGAGCCAACCATCACAACAATCGACGGCGAAACAATCCCTGTACAAATCGACATCCTCCCGTTCCCGTACGAAACAAACAGGACTGAACTGATGATCATTAAACCGAGCGAACCGATCGTTGTACATGAAAATAAAAACGTATATATAAGTCGGACAGAATTTATGGAAAGGCTAACCGATCTTCTTCTTGCGCACGAAGGTGTCGCTATTCTTTTAGTTGATGTACATCAATTTAAATTTATCAATAGCTTTCTCGGCTATGAAAACGGCGACGAAATATTAAGACAAATAAGCATGCGCCTTCATAACACGATACATCCAAAAGCGATTTGGACGCGGATGAATGGCGATCAATTCGCAATTGCTCTTTCGTACGAAAGCCAGGAAGAAGTAAAGCAGTTCGCCAACGTGATAAAAGAGGTGCTCATCGAGCCATATCCGATCGCTCAACAACAAATTCGCATCGGCATTCATATTGGAATAAGCTACGCATACGATGCAAAGTTATGTGCGGAAACGCTACTTAACAATGCCGAAAAAGCGTTATATTTTGCGAAATTGGAAGGAACAAGCGGGATTAAACCATACAAAGCGCATATGTCGGACGCTTTTACCCGCAAGATTCAGCTTGAAAACGCCCTTTCGTCAGCAGTGAAAAACGGAGAACTTTTTTTGCTTTATCAGCCAAAAATCAATTTCTACGCACGTTCGTTTAGTGTCGAAGCGCTCGTTCGTTGGAAACATCCTCAGTTTGGCTTTGTGAGCCCCGCCGAATTTATTCCAATGGCGGAAGAAACGAACGTCATTCACGACATCGGAAAATGGGTGTTGCGTCAAGCGTGTCGCGATCTTTCGCTTTTGCGCCAACATACGACGGACTGTATGAAAATCGCTGTCAACTTATCTGCCAAACAATTGCTAGACGAACAACTATATACATCCAAATTGACATTTTAACCTCTGGTTCATGCAGCACACCCGATGCGGCGTAACACCTCATCTGGGTGCTGTAAGACATGTTGTTCAAACCGAGTAATCGACTGGGCGATGTCCTTTT